>CAVWIP010000018.1:0-291009 GCA_963755125.1 uncultured delta proteobacterium | reverse complement strand
CGGGGTGGTTCCAGCCACTCCTGGCGAGCCTCACCAGGGGCAAGCAGCCCACAGATCGGATTTTCAATCACGATAGGTCTTGGCTTCTGCACCAGGTGAAACGAATCTGCCGGCTGGCAGGTGTTCCAGAGGTTTCCGCTCATGGCCTCCGGGGCACCCATGCAGACCTATCTCTGCACGCACATGTGACAGCCTTGGCAGTCTCGCAGGCCCTGGGGCACACCAGCACGGATGTGACCTTCGGTCACTATGCTGACCGTGGAATCGTAGATCAGCAGCAGCACGCACAGGTGCTATCGGTATTGGCCCCTACAGTACCGAGCCACCAAAATTAGTTACCAAATACGCAGTTTCCTCTGAGTTTCTAGGGGGAAATGAAAAGTTACCACGGTGTTACCACGGCCATTTTTCAGACCTGAGCCAACACAGCAGGGCAACAAAAAAGCCCCTGATTTTAGGGGCTTCAAGAGTTTCTTAGTGGAGCTGATGGGGATCGAACCCACGGCCTCTAGAGTGCGATTCTAGCGCTCTCCCAGCTGAGCTACAGCCCCGGAACCCGCGTGAACGGGCGAGGGGATTGTACTTGTGGCGATCGGGTTTGCAACCAGGAAGTCCGGGGGGTCTATTCTTGGCAAGACCATGGCGCGCAAAGCAAAGACCTACCCGGAGGCCGAAACTACACCCAGGCCGGCCGCAGTCAGCGCGCGCGCCGGGCGGGTGCGCGCCGATCTCGCGCTGCTAGAGCATGGACTGGCGCCCACGCGCGAGAAGGCGAGGGCGCTCATCCTGGCGGGCCAGGTTCTCGACGGAGATCGCCCGGTGGACAAGGCCGGCGATCTGGTCGGGGCGCAGGCGGTTCTGCGCCTGCGCGGCGAACCCATGCCCTTTGTCTCGCGCGGCGGGATCAAGTTGGCGCATGCGATTGTTGCCTTCGGCCTTGATGTGAAGGATATGGTCGCTGTCGACGTGGGCGCCTCTACCGGCGGCTTTACCGATTGCCTGCTCCAGCACGGTGCCCGATGCGTGTACTGCATCGATGTCGGACGCGGCCAGCTCGACTGGAAGATCGCCTCAGATCCGCGCGTGGTCGTCATCGATCGCACCAATATCCGCCTCATGCCTCCCGCGCGCATTCCCGAGCCCTGCACGCTCGCCGTGGTCAACGTCTCCTTCATCTCCTTGCGGCTGGTGCTGCCCGTGTTGCCCGCCTTGCTCCATCCGGGATCTCCCGTGGTTGCCCTGGTCAAGCCGCAGTTCGAGGTGGGTCGTGGCAAGGTGGGCAAGGGCGGCATCGTGCGCGACGAGGCGAATCGCCAGCATGCGCTCGACGAGGTGAAGACGGCCGCCCGCGATCTTGGCTACCAGGTTCTGGGCGAGACGACCTCTCCCATCACGGGGGGCAAGGGCAACGTGGAGTTTCTCCTTTACCTTCGCCGTTGCTAGCAAGGACAGTTTCACGACGCGCCCGAACGACAAGGCCCACGGTCCTGCTGGTGCTCGGGCGGCCCGCCGTCTATTGTGATCCTTGATGGAAATTCTCGTCACCGGCGCAGCCGGATTCATCGGTTCTCACTTGGCCGAACGGCTGATCGCGCGCGGAGATCGGGTCACCGGGTTCGACAACTTCGACGAATTCTATCCGCGCGCAGTCAAGGAACGGAATCTCGCGGGGCTGCGCCGAAAACCGGCCTTTCGCTTGGTCGAGGGTAATCTGACCGACCCGAACGACATTGACGCTGCCATGGATGCTGCGGGCAAGCTGGACGGGGTGGTGCACCTGGCGGCCCTGGCGGGCGTGCGGCCGTCGATCAAGGCGCCGCAGCGCTACTGGGCGGTGAACGTGACGGGCACGCTGCACCTTCTTTCCGCCTGTCGCGGACGAGGTATCAGGCGGTTTGTCTTCGGATCGTCGTCCTCTGTCTACGGCAAAGGTAGTTCTGTGCCATTCTGCGAGGCGGATCCTTGCAGCCGGCCGCTCTCACCCTATGCGGCGACCAAGCGGGCGGGCGAGCTGCTCGCCTTCACCGAGCACCACCTGTATCGCTCGTGGGTCACCTGCTTGCGTTTTTTCACCGTGTACGGCCCGCGCCAGCGACCCGACCTGGCGATCCACAAATTCACAGGGCTGATTGCCGACGACCAGCCGGTCGAGGCGTTCGGCGACGGAAGCACGTCGCGTGACTACACCTGGATCGACGACATCCTCGACGGAGTGGTCGCCGCGATCGAGCAGCAGGCGCGGGATCCCAGTCCCGCGTTTCGCACCTACAATCTGGGCGGCGCGCGTCCCACCAGCCTGAAGACGCTGGTCGACCGCATCGCCGCCGCCCTGGGCAAGCCGGCACGCATCGACTGGCAGCCCGAACAGCCGGGCGACATGCCGCACACCCTGGCCGACCTGGAGCTGTCACAGCGCGATCTGGGCTACGCGCCCAAGGTCAGCATCGAGCAAGGCATCCCCCGCTTCGTGGCCTGGTGGCGCGCCGAGAACGGTCGGTAACTAGAGCACCGAACGGTTTGCCTCCCGTCGTGAAATCGCGGATTTGCGTCGCGTCCCTTCGTTGCTCGTCGGTCAAATACGTCGAGTATTCTCCCTCCTCGCGCCTCGGGCCACTCGCAACTGCGCGATTTCACTCGGTCCGTCAAACCGTTCGGTGCTCTAGGACGAAGTGCGCCCTCTCCCAATTCCGTAGTACGTGAACCCGGCGGCGCGAAGCTCTGACGGTTCCCACACGTTGCGCCCGTCGACGAGCACCGGCGTGCGCATGAGGCCGCGCAGGCGCTCGAAGTTCGGCCGGCGGTAGTCGCGCCATTCGGTGACTAGGGCCAGGGCATCGGCGCCCTCGGCACACTGGTAGTTGGAGGCCGAAAATTCCACACGCTCGCCCAGAATCTTTCGCGCCGGCGGGATGGCGACGGGGTCGGTGGCTGCCACACGGGCACCGGCAGCAAGCAAGTCCTCGATGAGGACCAGCGCCGGCGCCTCGCGCACGTCATCCGTTCCAGGCTTGAAGGCAAGCCCCCACACCGCGATCTTGCGACCGTGAAGGTCGCCGCGGAAGTGATCGAGCAAGCGTTCGGCCAGCAAGTGTTTCTGCCGCTGGTTGACGGCTTCGACCGCCTCCAGGAGGCGCAGGCGCGCGTCCGCTTGTCTTGCCGTGTTGATAACCGCACGCAGATCCTTGGGAAAGCAGCTCCCGCCGAATCCCGCTCCCGCATACAGGAACTTGGTGCCGATGCGCGCGTCCGAGCCCAGTCCTTTGCGCACCAACTCGATGTCGGCGCCCACCGCATCGCAGAGACCGGCCAGCTCGTTCATGAACGAAATACGCGTCGCCAGCATGGAATTGGCGGCGTACTTGGTCAACTCGGCCGAGCGGCGGTCCATGACCAGGATGCGGTCGCTCGATCGGGTGAACGGCGTGTACAGGGCCTGCAGGGTGTGGAGCGCGCGCGGGTCGCTGGTCCCGATGATCACGCGATCGGGCTTCATGAAGTCGTTGACCGCATCGCCCTCCTTGAGAAACTCGGGGTTGGCCGCAACCGCGAACTCGTGGTGTGTGTGCTGGCGCACGATGGCCTCGACCTTGTCGCCGGTGCCGACCGGCACGGTGGACTTGGTGACCAACACGGCCCAGCCAGACAAGGCGTGCGCGGCGGTTTCTGCGGCCTCGAAAACGTAGCGCAGATCGGCCGAGCCGTCGGGCGCGGGCGGGGTGCCCACCGCCAGCACCACCACCTCGGTGCCCGGCACTGCGGCTTCGAGGTCGGTGCCGAAGGCGAGCCGGCCCTGCTGCACGTTGTGGGCGATCAGCTTGTCCAGGCCCGGTTCGTAGATGGGCACCTGGCCCCGTTTGAGCGCGGCGATCTTGTCCCCGTCGATGTCGCAACAGGTGACGTCGTTGCCCATATCCGCGAACCCCGCACCCGCGACCAGCCCGACGTAGCCGGTCCCGATGACACAGATCTTCATGGTGGAATCAGCCTATCACAGTGCAGTCTTTCAGCCGCGGGGCTGCAATGTGGAATAATGGCCATCCATGCAGGTGATGATTCTTGCGGCTGGCCGTTCCACTCGTCTCGGCACTCTCGGCCTGGCTCTTCCCAAACCGCTGCTTCCCGTGTGTGGCCATCCCGCGATCAGCTATGCCCTGGCGCTGTGTCGGCAAGCCGGCCTGCACGATATCGTGATCAACCTGCACCACCACGGCGACAAGCTGGGCAAGACCCTGGGCGATGGCTCGCAGTTCGGCGTGAACCTGCGCTACTCGGTCGAGGACGAGTTGCTGGGCACGGGCGGCGGGGTGGGCAAGGCTCGTTCGCTGTTTTCTTCTGAACCGGTGCTCGTCATCAACGGCAAGGTCGCGGCTGATGTGGACCTGCGTGCGGTCATCGCAGCCCACGTTCAGGCGCCGCGGGGAACGGTGGCCACCATGGTCCTGCGCGCGGATCCTCATCCCGAACTGTGGGCGCCCGTCAGCGTGGATGCGGACGGCCAGGTGATGAGCATCCGGGGCCAGCACGAGGGAGGCGCTGTCCACGTGGCCCTCGCCCCGCGCATGTTCACCGGCATCCACGTGATCGAACCGGCGTTGCTCGATCGCCTGCCTGCGGGGGTGTCCGACCTGATCGGAGACGCTTACCTTCCGGCGCTCAGGGCGGGAGATCGCATCGGCTCCATGACCATGACCGGTTACTTCGCCGAGCATTCCACCCCCGAGAGCTATCTCGCCGGCAACCTGGCCTTGCTTGCCAACCCCGCCCTGCTGTCCCATCCGCCCGGGCCTCTGGTGGGAGTGGATCCCCGCGCGCAGGTCGATGCCTCGGCCCGCATCGTGCCGCCGGTTCGACTGGCGGCCGGGGCGGTGGTCGAGGCTGCCGCGGTGGTGGGGCCGTGGGCGGTGGTGTGCGACGGTGGCCGCGTGTCGGCCGGCGCGCAGGTGGTCCGCAGCGTGGTGTGGCCGGGCGCGACCGCGCATGGAAACGTGGCGGGAACCATCGTGGCCCCCGAGGGTCCTTTTCTCGCCGAGACCACCCCGCCGCCTCAGACAACGTAGGGGTGACCTGCGGTCGTCCCGGTTGCCGCCTATCGGCGATCGACGGCCGGCGGCAACGCCTGTTCGCGCAGGCACGAGGTGACAGCCTCGAGCAGGCTGCGTTTGTGGCGCGATTTAGGCAAGAAGATACTAGCGCCCGCGGCCAACGCGCGCTGGCGGGTCGACTGCGAGGTGCGCGACGAGAGAACCACGATGGGCAGGCCGCGCAAGGTCGGTTCGTGCCGGATCCGCGCGATCAACTGGAATCCGTCCACGCGTGGCATTTCCAACCCGGTCACCACCGCGTCGAACCGCCGCTCGCCCAACATCTCCCACGCATCCCAGCCATCCTCCGTGGTGACGGTCTGGTAGCCACCGGCGGAAAGCAAGCGTGATGCACTTTCGCGCGCCATGCGCGAGTCGTCGACGATGAGCACGCGAGGTTGTCCTCGCCGCGGCCCGGGTGGCGCCACGCGCGGGGGCCCGAAGGCCGCCTCCGCGAGCGTGCCCAGGTCCAGCACCAGTTGCGCCTTGCCGGCTCCCGACGCCGTCACCCCGGCATACAGCGGAATCAGCCCGAGCAGCGGACCCGCCGGTCGGATGACGACGGTGCGCGGGCCGATGACCTTGTCGCAGGTGAAGACGAAGTCGCGGCCGCCATAGCGCACGTGCAAGGCCGCCGCGCGCCGGCCCGGGGGCAACTCGACGCCCAGCAAGGCATGCAAGCGCAGCAGAGGCAGGGACGGTGCATTCCCGGCGGTCTGGTTGGGCGGCATGAACGTCACCAGGGAATTGCCGGCCAGCATGTCGGGGCCTACTGGCAGCGCCTCGACGACGTAGGCAGCCGGCACGACGTATACCTGTCCGCCCAATTTGAAGAGCAGGGCCTGCGTGATCGTGGCCGTGAGCGGCACCGAGAGGCGAAAGCGCGTGAAGGCGCCCGCCTGGGACTCCAGCTTCACTTCGCCTCCCATGCGCGCCACGGTGCGCTCGACGATGTTGAGACCCATGCCTCGACCGGCCAGCGAGTCGGAATGGGGTCGGGTGGAGAACCCCGGCTCGAACACAGCCATGACCAAGCCCTCGTCATCGAGCGTGGCAGCCGCGTCCCGGCGGCCGGCGCGCAGCAAGGTCTGTCGGACCGCCTCCCGATCGATACCGCCCCCGTCGTCCTCGAAGGTGATGACGACAGTGTCGGCCTCCTGCACGGTCTTGATCTCGATGCGACCCCGCGCGGGCTTGCCGCGCCCGGCGCGTACCTCGGGCGACTCGATTCCGTGGGCCAGGGCGTTGCGCAGAAGGTGAAGCAAGGGGTCGGCGAGCTGGTCGACCAGTCCTTTGTCCAACTCGACTTCACCACCTGTGACGACCATCTCCACCGGACGGCGGCAGCTGCGCTCCAATTCGCGCATAGCCGATCCGAGCCGGCTGTACAGCCATTCCATGGGCACGAGACGCGCGCGACGGATTTGCTCTTCAAGTTGCTCCGCAGTGTGGCGCATGGAGCCCGCGTCGGCCGCCAGCGCACGAGCGGTTCGGTCCAGGTAGGACGCGAAGTTGGCGAGCGCAACTTCCACCTCGCCCAGGCGGTCGAGCAGGCGCGTCTTCTCGTCCTGGCCGTATCGCACGGGGAGCCCGCCGGCTCCGCCGGCGGCGGACCATCGCGGGAGGGCACGGGAACCCTTCGAGGGTTCCCATGTGGATGTTGTCAAGCCCGCCCCGAGTTCGCCCAAGGTGGTCCGCATGCGTTCGCGGGCGACGCGCAGGTCACGCAGCACACTCTCCAGTTCATGCCCGCGCCGATCGAGACGCGTGTGCAGGATGACCAGATCGCCCACGCCGTCGAGCATCACATCCAGCCGCTCGGCCTCGACCCGTAGCATGCCCTCGCCGCTCGCGCGCCGATCGGCCACGGCGCGCCGGTCGTTTTGTCGGCGGCGCTCCGTCGTCCCTGGCGGCACGGCGACGGGCTCCAGTGGATCGGCGCCACGCGGGGCTGGGGCCGCCAGGCGGGCGCTGGTCAACAGCGCCCGCAGGGAGGAGATGCCCTCGTCGATGCGCTCCAGGATTCCGAAGGTGGGCGCGAGTTTCCCGGTCTGCATCTCGGCGCACAGCTCTTCCAGTTCGTGCGCGGCTCGTGCGATGGCGTCGTGGGCCACCGAGCCCGCCGCACCCTTGAGCGTGTGCAGATGGCGAAACAAGGCATCCACGAGCTGGGGGTCCACCTGCAAGTTGGCCTCGGCAGCGCGCGCCAGCGCCCGCTTCGCCTCGGCGATGTGGCGCAGGTGCTTTTCCGCCTCGTCGAGAAACAGGCCGCGAAGCAGTTCGGCGTCGCTCGCGTTCCAGTCACCCAGCGGGTCGCGCGCGCTGCTGTCCGGGCCGTCCTTTTCGGGCGCTGCCATGGTGCAAAATTCGGCTAACCTTCGCTCGTCGCGCTGTCGGCCAGCACAGCCAGTACCCGGCGGAGCGCATCGCCGAGCGGCGCATTGGCGTTGTCGAGCAGTGGCGTTAGCGGTGCCAACAGTCCGGTGATCTCAGCGCGCCGTTCACGCAGGGCACGCGTGAGATCGGCCTCGTCTTGGCCGGCGAAGCGCAGCCGGGTCAGCGCGTGGGTCAACTCTTGCACGGCGCTGGCAAGCGATGCGGCGTCGCGTCCTGCCTGAGCGGCAGATGCCGCCAGCGTGTCGGCCACCCGGCTAATCTCCTCGATGCTGTGGTTGGCTTCGCTGGTTGAGTTCACGATGGTCTGAATGAAGGCGCCGATGTCCTTGGTGGCTGCGGCCGAGCGCTCGGCCAGCTTGCGCACGTCCTCGGCCACCAGGCCGAAAGCCTTGCCTTGCCCGCCCGCCCGCGTGGCCTCGATGGCTGCGTTGAGCGCGAGGATATTGGTTTCCGAGGTGACGTCGTCGAACAGGTCCACGATTTGGCCGATCTCGTCGGAACGTGCCTCCAGCGCCTTCAACTTGCGCGCGATTTCGGCGATGGCCGTCTGCTGGCGAGACACGCCGTCGGTTATCATCTGGTTGGCGCGCTTGAGCCCTTCCGCAGCCGACAGGGTATGGGCGGCGCTGCCCGCGATTTGGCTGGCATGCCGGCCCAGCGCTTCCAGCATCTCGTTCAGTGCGTGGGCCAGGGGTAACAGAGTGGGGGTGGTCACTTCGGTGCGCACCGTCAGATCGCCACCCTTGGCGGCGTTCACCACATGCAGGAGCATCTCCATTCCACTGCTTCTATTCATGGACTTGTCACCGTGCTGATGGCCTGGCGAACGTGATCGATGGCCTGCTGGGCGCTGATCAGCAGGGCAGGGCCGTCGGCGTCGAGCACCGTGGCGGCGAGAAAGAGAGGCCGCGGGGGCGGCGGCCGGCTGTGCTGCTCGTCGACCCGGCCCACCCGTACCTGACGTTCCACGGCCAACGCGGCGGAAATGGCGGGCGTGTTGGCGTCAGGTGCAGTCTCGATCAGGATGATCTTCTCGGCCGTCATGGGATCGGGCATGCCGTCGCCATGCGCCTCGCTTGCCTGCGGAAAATACACACCCAGATCCAGAACCGGCAGGATCTGGCCACGCAGAGGTGCAATCCCGCGCAGTACGGGTGGGGCCAGCGGCACCGGCGTGAGGCCGGGCATGGGCAACATCTCACGCACGACGCTCGCGGCCAGAGCGCAACGCAACCCGCGCAGGTGGAAGAAGACCACGTCCAGGCTGGAGGCCGTCGCCACAATCACCCCACCATCGGCGCCACGCGTCTGCGAATGAACTTGCAGCGCAGGAGCCGAAACAGCACCTGGGTCACATCGTACGAGCCCATCTTGGACAGCTGGATGATGTCGCGCACGGTGTTCTTTCCGTTGACGATCTCAAGTATGGCCGCCTCCTCGCGCAGCAGCCGGCGGTCGTCGAACGACGCGATCTTGTCCTCGTTGCGAACGAAGACCATGTCGAAGTTGTCGATCTCTTGTCCGATCACGCGCCACTCGTCGACGCGTCGGAGGCCCTGCATGATGAGCCCGTCGATGGGCAGGCCCAGGCTTGCTTCGCGAGCAGCCGGCGAGGGCTCGGCCGCAGGGTGGAAGGAGAAGTGTCCCTCGCCCCAGCGCAACCCCTCGAACACCAGGGCGGTGGTCTGTTGCGCCATGGCTCTGCGCAGTCCGGCCTCGGTGATCAGGCCACGCCGGCACAGATCGGCACCCAGCAGTCCTGCACCCGGGGCCGCGCGTCTTTCGGCCAGGACATCATCCAACTGGGCCCGTTCGATCTGTCCACCGCGCACGAGAAAATGCCCCAGCAGGAACTCATCCGCCACGCCCTGGGCACCCGCGAAATCGATGCGGCCTTTGTTCACGCAAATATCGATGTTTGCCTCCTTGCCCATGAGACGGAGCGCACCGGAATGCTGACGGTCCTGCAGCAAGAGCAGCACGTCGGCGATCGACACGACCGCCAGATCACCCAGCAATGCGGCGCCGTCTGGCCCGATGGGCAAGCCCGCGGGCTTGCCTTCTTGTGCTTTTGGCAGCAGCCCGACCACATCCAAGCTGTCGGGCGACTCGCCGGACACGGGCGTCGGTTGCTTGCGGTGCTTCTCTAGGGCGTGGTGCACCACCGCAAGGAGCGCGTCGGGCGAGAAAGGCTTGGGCAATATATCGACCACGCTGGCTAGGTTGGAGAAACAGGCGCCCGCCTCCTCGCCCTTGGCGCTCATCACGACCACGGGCACGGTGGACAGGGCCACGTTTCCCGAGATGGCCCGGCACACGTCGTCGCCATTCAGATCGGGCAGAAGGTAGTCGAGCAGCAGTAGGTCCGGCGGCCTTTCGGTTGCTGCCAGGATACCCAACTCGCCGCAATCCGCAGTCGATACGCGGAAGCCCGCCTTGGCCAGCGTCATCTCGACGAGCTTCAGGATCGTGGGGCTGTCGTCTACGACGAGGATATTCTCGTCTTGCATCGCTATCTGCTTCCACTCACGGAATAAACATCTCAAGCTACCACGCCAGGAGCACGGAACGAAGGCCCCCTCGTCGGAGAGGTAGGCGCAGGTGGTCGTTGGTGTGCAAGAGACCGATTCTCATCAACTCAGGTACATGGGTAATGGTGACGATGTTGTGTAGGACGCACCATGGATGCTGCTACATGGCTCAAGCAACTCGGTGACCAGTCTGGCCAGACTGACAAGCGCGCCCGTCTTGCGGAGTTGGTCGCCCACATCGGCTCCGTGTCCACCCTGGATGACCTTTTGTTCGAGGTCACCGATCGCACCAGCGCATTCTTGAACGCGGAACGGACCACGCTGTTCATGTCCGATGCCCAAGGTCAGCTACGGGCCGTGGCTTGGGTCGAAGGCTCCGCGCGCGAGCTGCAACTGCCGCGCGATCCGACCAACGCGATCGGCTTCGCCTACGCCGCCAAAGCTCCACTCAGCTTCAAAGACCTCAACGATGCCAACGAACTAGCGCGCCTGCATCCGCGCTTGCGGCCCGACGACCGGCTGGACCGTTGGCTGGGGCTCACCATCCGGGGCGCCATCGTGGCGCCACTGCTGGTCGGCGATCTGCCCTTCGGTGTCGTGCTGGTGGTCAATCGCCAAGATGAATCCGGGCTCTTCGTGCCGCGCGATCTGGTCTACGCCGGCGACCTATCTCGGGCCATGGCGAAAGCCTTGTCCCGGCTGCTCGGGCCGCGCGAAGTGGCCGCACCTCCGCCGGCGCCTCCGCCTGCTGCAACCACGCCCGTGCCCCGCAGCGCGACCGTGGGTGCACGCACCACGCCCGTCGCGCCGGCCGCCGGGCAGCCCAAGAAAGGCGCCCCCACGCCCGAAGCGAAAGCCGGCGTAGTCGAGCCGGAGCGGGCGCGCAAGAAACCGGCCGGCAAGTGGGACTCGCTCGTCGAGGGCGGCATTGTGCCGCTTGAAACCCTGCAGAAGGCGCTCTCCTCGGCGGAGAAATCCGATCAAGATGCTGCCCGCTATCTCATCGATAAGGCGGGGTTGAATCGTGCCGAGGTCGAGAAGGCGCTCTCGACCTACTACAACGCGCCCTTTTACCGGTTCACCGGCAACCAGCGGATCCCGGAGGATCTGCGCGGCCGCCTGCGCATCGAGTACCTGAAGAAGATGGGCGCCGTGCCCATCGAGCGTCGCGGCTCGAAGCTCATCGTGGTCATCGACGACCCGGCGGATTTCTCCCGCTGCGATGCCCTGCGCGCCATCGAGACCGATCGTGAAGTGGTGTTTCACGTCGGCCTCAAGGACGAGATCGCGGCTTGCATCGAGGCCTCGTATGGCCTGCGGCCGGACGTCAATGTCTTGCTCAAGGAGCTGACCGACGACGAGGGCGCGGGCGCGATCGACGAGCCCGGCGACGATGAAGTGGAAGGTGAGGAGTCGGACAGCGCCATCATCAAGCTGGCCAATCAGGTCATCATCGACGCCTTCCAGCGGGGCGCATCCGATATCCACATCGAGCCCTATGGCAAGGAGGACAACACCCGCATCCGCTTCCGAATCGACGGCGATTGCGTGAAGTATCAGGAAGTTCCGCCCGCTTTTCGCAATCCGCTGGTGGCACGATTCAAGATCATGGCCAAGCTGGACATTTCCGAACGGCGCAAGCCCCAGGACGGAAAGATCAAGTTCCGCATGCACGACCGCACCATCGAGTTGCGCGTCGCCACCCTGCCCACGGTCAACGGGAACGAAGACGTCGTCATGCGCATCCTGGCCGCCTCCAAGCCGCTGCCGCTGGACGAGATGGGCATGAGTCCGCGCAACCTCGACGAGATGAGGAAGCTTCTGGCTAAGCCCTACGGTCTGGTCCTGTGCGTAGGGCCCACCGGTTCCGGCAAGACCACGACTCTGCACTCGGCGCTCGGCAGCATCAACACCACCGATATGAAGATCTGGACGGCCGAGGATCCGGTGGAAATCACCCAGGCGGGTCTGCGCCAGGTGCAGGTGCAGGCCAAGATCGGCCTCGATTTCGCCTCGGCCATGCGCGCCTTTCTGCGTGCCGACCCGGACGTCATCATGGTCGGCGAAATGCGTGACACCGAAACCGCCAGCACCGGCGTCGAGGCGTCGCTGACCGGCCACCTGGTGCTCTCCACTCTGCACACCAACAGCGCGCCGGAAACCATAACCCGCCTCATCGACATGGGGCTGGACCCGTTCAGCTTTGCCGACGCTCTCTTGGGCGTGCTGGCACAGCGCTTGACCCGCGGGCTGTGCAAGAAGTGCCGCCAGCAGTACGACGCGCCGGACAACGAGGTCGATGAGATCATACAGGCATTTGGTGAGGAGGAGGCTGCCCGTCGTGGCCTTGCCCGCGGCCGGGTGAAGCTCTGGCAAGGCGTGGGATGCGAGGCCTGCTCCAAGACTGGCTACAAGGGGCGTATTGCGGTGCATGAGCTGCTGGTGAACGACGACGCGATCAAGGTGGCAATCGCCAAACGCGCGCCGGTCGAGGAGGTTCGGCGGCTCGCCGTGGCTGGGGGCATGACAACTTTGCTCCAGGACGGCATCGAGAAGGCTATTGCGGGCAAGACCGACGTGAAGCAGGTCATGGCCGTCTGCTTGCGGTGACCCGAAGTTTTCCGCATACGCTCCTAGGAATTTCGGCCTGGTTCCAATAACATCCGGCGCGAGCACGCTGCTGTCCATGGACGGTTTTCCGCGACGCTTCGGCGGGTACGTACTGGTCAAGCCCCTGGCCCGTGGGGGCATGGGAGCGTTGTACCTTGCGGTACACGGGCAGCGGGGTCTGGAGAAACTGTGCGTGGTCAAGACGGCGCTGCCGCACCTGGCGGGCAGGAGCTACGTGCAGCGATTCAAGGACGAGGCCAAGGTGGTGGTGCGCCTGAGTCACGGAAACCTGGTGGGCGTTTTCGATGCCGGCCAGGTCCACGGCGAGATCTACCTCGCCATGGAGTTCGTCGAGGGCAAGGACTTGCGCGCGGTGTGGAACCGCTGCGCCCAGAAGGGCATCGCGTTTCCGCTGCCGGTGGCGGCCCACATCGTCAAGGAGTTGATGCGGGGCCTGGCCTATGCGCACGGATTCGAGGGGCTTCGCCTGGTCCACCGCGATGTATCGCCGCCCAACGTACTGCTTTCCTACTCGGGTGAGGTCAAGCTGACCGACTTCGGCCTGGCCACCTCCACCCTGAAGCTAGAGAAGACCGCGCCTGGCGTGATCTTCGGCAAGGTCAGCTACATGGCGCCGGAACAGGCGCGCGCAGAGACGCTCGACGGTCGCACCGACATCTATTCCGCGGGCGTCATCCTGTGGGAGCTGCTCACCGGCCGGCAGCTCTTCGCCGCCGGCGCGCGTCCTGCGGGTGCAGCGGGACAGGACCAGGAGGATCTGCTGGAACGGGTGCGGCACCCGGAGATCATGCCCCCTTCGAAGCGCGCCATTCGCGTTCCGCCCGAACTGGATGCAATCGCCATGAAGGCGCTCGCGGTGCGGCCCGAGGACCGCTATCAGACCGGCGAGGAGTTACGCTCGGATCTGGCCGCCTTCCTGGCCAGAACTGCCCCTGCCATGGACGGGCATCAGGTCGCGCACTTCATGCGCGAGCTGTTCGGGGACATCATTGCCCGCGAGCGGGACGAGCGGCAGGCTCTCACAGCTAGCGCGACCGCTTTGCTGGATGCGACGGGCGAGAGCGCAAAGAGCCCAGCGGACGCGCCGGAAGCGGCGTCGGGTCGTGCCGACCGGGCCGACACCGCCCCGCTTGGCCGACGGGGCAAGCCGTCGGCGCCAGGAGACGCGGCAAGCCCGACCGACGAGGGGTCGCGCATGGTGGGCGCGCTTCTGGCCGGACGCTATCAGATCAAGCGCCTGCGTGGCGAAGGGGGCATGGGTCGGGTGTACGAGGCCGAACACATCGAGATCGGCAAGCGCGTGGCGGTCAAGGTCCTGCACCCGGCTTACTCGCGCACGCCCGATCTGGTCGAGCGCTTCCGCCGCGAGGCGCGCGCGGCCTCGCGCATCGAGCACCCCAACGTGGTCAACGTGACCGACTTCGGCACAACGGCCGAGGGCTCGCTGTTCTTCGTGATGGAGTACATCGAGGGGATCGAGCTGGGGTTGCTCATCCACCGCGAGGGGCCGC
The DNA here is from genome assembly GCA_963755125.1 of uncultured delta proteobacterium. Classification (GTDB taxonomy): domain Bacteria; phylum Myxococcota_A; class Polyangia; order Fen-1088; family Fen-1088; genus Fen-1137. The sequence goes on along the minus strand of CAVWIP010000018.1, from coordinate 276,858 downwards.
TGGCCATCAACCACGCCCTGCGCATCACCGAGCAGATGTGTGCGGCGTTGCAGGCTGCCCACGACGCGGGCGTCATCCACCGCGATCTCAAGCCGGAGAACATCTTGCTGGTCGGCCCGGCCAACACAACCCGCACGCCCAATGGGCCTGGGGGCCAGCCGGCTGGCGAAGCCGTAGCGGCGATGCCCGATTTAGTCAAGGTGCTCGATTTCGGCATCGCCAAGAGCGACGAGATCGACGACAGCCCCCGCATCGGCAAGCGCCTGACCCGTCCCGGTGTGGCCATGGGCACGCCCGAATACATGGCTCCCGAGCAAGCCGCGGGTCATCCCGCCGATCCGCGTTCGGATATCTATGCGGTGGGCTCGATTCTCTACGAGATGCTGACCGGCATTCCCCCCTATGACGGCGAGAACGTCATGGAGATCCTGCACAAGAAGGCCAATGAGCCGCCGCGCTCGATGGTCGAGCTGAGACCCGATGTGCCCGCGCCGGTGGTGGCCCTGGTGGACAGAGCCATGGCGCGCGAGCCGGACGATCGGCCGCAGAGCATGGCCGAGCTGGCGCGCCAGATTCGCGAGGTCGAGATTACTCTGTCGGTGACGCCGGCGCCGGTGCTGCTGGCGTTGCCGCCGGCTGAGCAAGCGCGCAATGAGGAATCGTTGCCCATCACGGATTTCTTCGCCATCCCGGGCCGCCTGTGGGCTACCGCCAGGTCCTGGCGTTGGTTGTTGCTGGGGGCGGCCATCCTCGGGGCGCTGGCCATGGTGCTGGTGGCGAGAGGAAATACCCGTGTGCCAGAGCGGACCAGGGCGGGTCGGCTCGGCCCAGCGGCCGTCCCGGCGCCGGTGGTGACGCCACCGGTTCAGCCGGAGCCGGCCCTCACTTCACTCGACGCAGCCGTGGCCTCGGACACGCAGAGCCCGTCGGATGGCGAAGAACCCGTCGCCGAGGAACCCCAGGGTGGCGCCGAGGCGGTTCCCGCCGAGGAGACTCCCAAGCGTGAAGCGAACTCGCGGCTCCGCTCGATGCACAGTTCACCGGGCGTGGTCTTGTCCCAGGCAGAGAGCAGCAAGATCTTGCAGGACGCTCGCGAGTTCTTGCGGGCCCAGCGTTTCGACGAGGCCAGATCGGCATTCGAGCGGCTGATCCACGCGGGGCGAAGCCGCGGGCCCGCACTGGTGGGCCTGGCCAAGATTGCGTTCCAGAAGCACGATTACCAGGAGGCGGTCGCTCGGGCGCGCGAAGGCGCGCGTGCCGGCGGCGGCGCTGAAGCGCGCGTGGTGCTGGGCGACGCCTACTTCCGCCTGGAGAAGTTCGCGGAGGCGCGCAAGGCCTACGAGGACGCGCTCAAGCTCGATCCCGACAACCGGACCGCGCGGCAGAATCTGGATCTGGTCGAGCGCCGAGGAAACTAGCTGATGGTGGCGTCGTGAGTACGCACTACCCACGCCGCTTCGGCAAGTACCTGCTGCTGCGCTCGCTGGCCAAGGGTGGGATGGGCGAGATCTACATGGCAGCCCTGGGGCAGATCGGTGGTTTTGAGAAGTTGTGCGTGATCAAGAAGGTCTTGTCGGAACAAGCCGATCCGAGCAAGGCCAAGCGCTTTCTCGACGAGGCCAAAGTGGTGCTGCGCCTCAATCATTCGGCGCTGGTCAACACCTTCGACGCGGGCGAGGTGGACGGGGAATTCTACATCGCCATGGAGATGGTCGAGGGCAAGGATCTGCGCGAGGTGTGGAATCGCTGCGTGCGCAGGCGCCAGCGCATCCCCATTGAGGTGGCGTTGCACGTGGCGCGCGAGGTGGCGCGGGTTCTCGCCTACGTTCACGGCTACGGCGATCTCAAGCTGGTCCACCGGGACATCGCGCCGCCCAATATTTTGCTCGGCTACAACGGCGACGTGAAACTCACCGACTTTGGGCTGGCTCGCAGCGCGCTCAAGGAGGAGAAGACCCAGCCCGGGGTGGTGTTCGGGCGCGCCGCCTATCTCGCGCCCGAGCAAGCCCGAGGCGAGGTGGCCGACGCCCGCACCGACGTGTACACCCTGGCCGTGGTGCTGTGGGAACTGCTGACCGGGCACCAGTACTTGCCCATCTCCGGCCTGGATCCGTCGGCCGGCCTGGCGCTGGTCCGTCACCCCAAGCCCACGCCCCCCTCGACGCGCGCCCCGTGGATTGTGCCTGAGCTGGACAAGGTCGTGATGCGCGCCCTGGCCCCCGACCGCCAGCAGCGCTACCAGAGCGCCGAGGAGTTTCGACTGGCGCTGTCGGATGTGATCTCCCAGACCGCACCACGGACAGATCCGGCGCGCGTGGTCGAGCTGATGCAGGCCATTTTTGAGGAAGCCATCGACAAGGAGCGCGTCGAGCGCGAACACCTGCTCAAACAAGTGATCCCGGCCTTCCGGGCATCATCGCCCGCGCCGCCTGCACCCGATGATGGCGAGGGGCGGGTCACCCTGCCGTTGCAGGCGCTGGCCAGCGCGGAGAGGAGTGGCCGCACGTCGACGGCCGGCGGTCAGACCGCACCGCTTGCCCAATCCAAGCCCAGGCGAACCACGGGAGGCCATTTTCACGAAGCGACCGGAGAAGAAGGCAATGACGCGCAGATGCCCGGCGTCACCCCGTCCCCGGCCACGGCCAACAGCCGTCGCACCCGCCGCCAGGCTGCCATGCGGGTGCTGGCCGAGTTGGCCGCCGAGGACGCGGGACCGACCCCGGCGCCGGTGCAGGCGCGCAAGTAGGACGCGCGTCTACCAGGCGTGGTCCCGGCGGACCGAGCCCACCAGCATCACCACCTGCATGACCAGGGCGCGGTCGCCCTCGATCTGCAATCGCCCGGTGAGCAACGCCTGCAAGGCGGCGAGCGTGCCGTTCGACAGTTCCTCGCAGGTACGGCTGTCCACGCGCACGGTGGAACGTGGACGGCCAGCGCGCATACCCGAGGGGCCGAATGCCACGTCGAGGGTCCAGCGCCGCCGGCGGTGCCCCTGGATCTCGACGCTGATGCGGCCGTCTATCTGCGCCAGCAGAGCGATTCTTCCCTCATCGACGCACAACAGATCCATCACGCCAGTGTCCAGCGGCAAGAGAGGGGGAAGGTCGGGCTCCTCGCGAAACAGGGCCAGAAAATCCGCGACGCTCTGCCGGAGCCAGACGTCACAATCATGGGAACCCTGGGAGGGTTCCCAAACCCTCCCGCGCTCTGGCTCCGGCGGGCAAAGCCCGCCTGCGCCTACGCGATCATGGGAACCATCAAAGGGTTCCCATGCATTCCCGCGATGGTACGCCACGTGCGGCTCGCGAGGTTTCACGATGAGAGCTTCGTCGGTGGCGCAAAGATCCCATTTGCCACCGCCCGGGCCTGAGAGAGTCACGCGCACCGACGGGCTGTCAGGGGGCGGGCGGCGAGGCGCTGCCGCGAAAGCGCGCGGTAGCCAGGATTCGATGATTCTCGCGCGCCGGAAGATCAGCCGGCGGACGGCGCCAGCCGCTCACGGTCTATCGCCGCCTCTTGCCGGCCCGGCCTGACCCCCGGCTCGGCGCTCGGGCCGTCGCCGCCTTGCCGGGACGCTTTCCCTGCGGATGTCTGCTCTTCGCCGGACGTTGGCCTTGCCCTCGATGCTCGCGGGGTGGCCGCGCTCCATCGCCGTGCAGCCGCATGTCGACCTGCCGACGCGCGACACTGGCGGACAAGACCTCGACCTTGACCGGGTCGCCGAGCGAGAAAGTCCGGCCCGATCGCCGGCCCACCAGGCGACACGCCACCTCGTCGTAGTCGTAAAAATCGTCGGGGAGAAGATGTTCGGTGCGCACTAGCCCCTCGACGAAAGGCTGGTCCGCCGCCACGAACGCTCCGAAACTGGCGATCCCGGAGATGGTGCCGTCGAGCACGTCGCCCACGCGGTCGCGCATGAAGAAGGAGCGGTACAGGTCGACCACCTCACGTTCCACTTCCATGGCCTTGCGTTCGGCGAAGGACGATTCAGTGGCGACCTTCCGCAGTTCCTCGGGGGAAGCGGTCGGGCCTTGCGAGAGCGGCGGAAATCCCCCGGCGGGCTTGCCCAGGCTGGCCAGCCGCCGCTTGAGCAAGCGGTGTACCACCACGTCGGGATAGCGACGGATGGGCGAGGTGAAGTGCAAGTAGGCCGTCGCGGCGAGGCCGAAGTGGCCCACGTTGGTCCCGTCATAGGTGGCCTGCTTGAGCGAGCGCAGGAGCTGGAAGGAGAGGGCTTTCTCCGCCGGATGGCCCTGCAGCCGCTTGAGCACGGCGGCCAGGCCCGAGGGTGTGCGCGCCTCATCCTCGTCGACGCGCAGGCCGTAGCGCTCGGCCATGGCCGAGAAGTTGTGCATCTTCTCGGCGTCGGGCGCGGGATGGATGCGCCACAGGGTGGGCTCGTCGCGCTCTTGGAAGCTTTCGCCCACCGCCAGGTTGGCAGCCAGCATGAACTCCTCGATCATGGCGTAGGCGTGGCGCTCGCCCGGATCGCCCCGCGCGCGCCGGATGTCGCGCACCAGCCCGGGATCGTCGCGGTCCAGTTCCACCACCACTTGCGGCAGATCCAGGTCCAGGGCGCCGCGCTGCTGGCGCCGCACCCGCAACCTGCGCGCGAGCGCATCCAGCCCGCGCAGGACCGGCAGGAATGGCTCGTACTTCTTGTGCTTGCCCTGCGCTTTGCCGGCCAGGGCCGCGGCCACCCCGGGATAGTCCAGGCGTGCGCGCGAATGGATCACGGCTGCGCAGAAATCCTTGTCCCGCACGCCGAGGTTGCTGTCGAAATCGATGCGTACCACCATGGCGAGGCGATCCTGCCCGGCCAGCAGCGAACAGATGTTGCCGGAGAGCGTCTCGGGCAACATGGGGATGGCGCGATTGGGAAGATACAGGCTGCAGCCGCGGCTGCGCGCTTCGCGGTCGATCGCGTTGTCCTCGCGCAGGTAGTGCGAGACGTCCGCCACCGCCACCCAGACGCGGTGGCCGCCGCCGGGCAGCGCCTGCAGGGCCACGGCATCGTCGAAATCGCGCGCTGTCTCCGGGTCGATGGTCATGAACGGGATGTCACGCAGATCTGCGCGATCGCGCCGGTCAGCGTCCTCCACGGTGCGCGGCATCTGCTCCGCGGCGTGCGCCACCTCGGCGGGAAATTCGTCCGAGATATCGGCGCAGGCCAGTATCTTCTCCACCTCGGTGAGCGGATCCTCGGGCGGACCCAGCAGCTTGAGCAGCGTGACTTCCAGCGGGGCGCCTGCCTGGGCGGGGTAAGCGGCGATCTCGGCCAGCACGGCCATGCCCGGACGTGGCGGCGCGCCGCCGCCGCGCAGAACCACCGGCTCGGTGATGCGCGGATCGTCGGGCTGGAAGCGTAAGGTGGGGCCGGCCGCCACGATCTGTCCCGTGATCTTGCCACGTCCACGCTCGATCACGCGGGTGACCCGGCCCTCCAGTCCGCGCGGTCCCACCCACCACTCAACCTCCACCCGATCGCTGTCCATGGCGGTATCGCGGCTGCGCCGGTTGATGTGAACGTCCTCTGACCCGTCTTCCGGCACGACGAACCCGTAGCCGTCGGGATGCACCTTGATTCGCCCCGTGACCACGCGCAGTGCGGGACGGTTATTCTCTATGTTCATTTTGCTGGCACAGCATACACGCGCCCGCCGCCGATGGGCGGAGTTCCAATTTGGCTTCTACGGGGCGTGCAGGGCATACAGATTCTTGTCGTCGCTGCCCACGTAGACGGTCCCGTCCGCGGCGAGGATGGGCGAGCTGTCCACGTCGCCACCCAACTCCACCGACCAGCGCAACTTTCCGTCGGGTTCCAGACAGTACAGGCGGTCGTCTTGGGATCCGAACAGGATGGCGCCGGCCGCGTCCACCAGGGCGGACGAAAGGATGCGATCGCCGGTGCGGAAGGTCCAGGCCGGGGTGCCGTCGCGATGAACCGCATAGAACAGGCCATCGAACGAGCCCACGTACACCGTCCCGTCGCGGCCAATGGTGGGAGCCGCGCGGATGTCGTCGCCGGTGGAGAAGGCCCACACGATCTGGCCCAAGGGGCTTATGGCGTACAGCTTGTTGTCATCGGATCCGAAGTAGATGGTTCCGTCTTCCTCGATGGCCGGGCTGGACTCCACATCGCCGCGTGCGCGGAAGTCCCACCGCTTGGTCCCGTCCTTGTTGATGGCGTAGAGGTTGTTGTCCAGGCTCCCCGCGACCACGGTTCCGTCGGGGGTCACCGCGGGCGCGGCGGAGACATGCCCACCGGTGGCGAAGCGCCAGCGTAGATCCCCGTTGGGGTTGACGGCATAGACCGCGTCGCCCCCGAAATAGATGGTTCCGTCGAGGCCGATGGTGGGCCCGCCATCCACATCGCACCGGCTTGCATCGGGACCTACCCCCAGCGTCTGCGCGCAGTTTCCCGCGCGCATCTTCCACAGCGGCTTGCCGTTCTTGCCGTCGAGCGCGTACAAGAAGTCGTCGTCCGATCCAACGTAGATCGCCCCGGAAGCGGAGAGAGCCGGTGAGCTGAAGATCAGGTCACCGGTGGCAAACGACCAGCGCAGCTTGCCCTGCCGATCGATGACGTGCAACCGACCATCGTGGCTGCCCACGAAGACCAGGCCGTCGGACGAGAGCGCCGGCGACGACGTGATGGGCCCGGCGGTCTCGAAGGCCCAGCGAATCTCCGGCTTCTGGGCTGGCAGCCGGTAGGGTGAGCGGCCCCGGTGCTGGGGCTCGAAGCGGAACATGGCTTGCGCGGGCGGTCCCACGGCAATGGGGACCGCGCCGGTCGCGACAGGGGGCGCCGCGCAGGAAACCGCCGCCGGCGCCTTGGGCCAGATGCACTGGCCCGCCTCACAGACGCGCGCCAGCTTGCAGTCGTTGTCGGATCCGCAGCCCGCAGGTGGCGCGTGAGCGCACCCGACGACGTTGATCAGGAAGAGCCCCAGCGCACACAGCGGCCGGCGTTGCTTCCGGTTTTGATAGCCCGCGGGCAAGCGAGGTCGAGCTAGTAGAGATTGAGCAGCAGGTTGACGCCGATGCTGTACCACACATCGTTGCGCTCGTTGATCGACGCTGACTCGGGGTATTCCGCAAGAGTGGCCGCCACCTCAGCCGCCAGCGATGTGCTGCGGGTTTGCAGGAACTCGGCTCCGACCCCGGCGGCGCCAGCTATGCCCCTGCAGTCCGACCCGTCGCCATAGTCGTTGCTCCAGTCGATGCAACCCATGCCGAGGCCAAGCCGCGAGTAGAGCCAGGGCAGCATGAAGAACTGAGCCCCCGCAGTGTAAGTCGTCTGCGCGAAGCTCGTCCTTGCGTTGAAGTAGGAATTGGAGCCACCGGAGAACTGTGCCCATGCCCCATCGATGGCCAGCAGCACCATCCAGCGCGGGGTGATTCCGAAGCCCAGATGAAGCGCGTACGAGAGGCCCGCCTCGTGGGCCGAACCGTCCGCCGCGCTGAGCGAAAGGCTGCTTACGCCCAGCCCGAAGCCGAGCATGAAGGGGCGGTAGGTCGAACGCATCGGGCTCGCGTACGGGGGCGGCGCTGGCGGATAGTAGCTGGGTTGGTATCCGTAGCGGTATCGATAGCCATAGCCTGGCGGCGGGCCGTAGCCTGGCGGCGGGCCGTAGCCTGGCGGCGGTGCGGGCGCAGCTTCAGGGGCAGGTGGAGGAGCGGGCACAGCCTCGGCTCCCGGTGGCGGCGTGGGCGCGGCGGGCGGAGCCGCTTCGGCCGCCGCAGCGGGAGGCGCATCAGGCGCCCGGCTCTGTTGCGCGAGGACCGCAGTGTGAAAGCTAATCACGGCGAACATCGCGGTCGCGACGACGGAAGTTCGCCTCAACATCCGATTCGGGCCGATAGGTTCCATGACACACTCCTTGAACTGGGCAATTAGCATACTCGCAACTTACAAGATTGGTGCCAGCTTCCTGGAAGTGCAATCTCCATGACGACTTTGGGCCCGCCTGACGTACAATGGCCCCGACCATGCCGGGCCCGGGCTCAGCAGGATTGTTTGCTTCGCTACGCAGCGCTGCTCGACTCGCACAGGAATCCTTCTTGGTCGGGCTTGCTGACGCCGGCGAACGGGCGCGCGTGGTGGCCGCTCTTTCGGCCGAGGGCGTCGTGGTGGAATTGCCTTCCGTCGAGCAGGCCCTTGACCGCCTGGGCCAGGAGCCATTCGAACTGGCGGTGCTGGATGCGGAAGGTGCGAATGGGGAACGGGATCCCTTCGCCACGGCGCGCGAACTGCGGCCCTTCTCCGACGTGGTGTTGGTCCTCAAGGGCGATCCCGAGCGCTGCTCCGATTTCTACGAGCGTGAGGTCGCAGCGCTGCTCACGCGGCCCCTGCCGGCTAGCGACGCACTCCTTCGCGCTCATCTCCGCTGGCTGGCCTCGTGCCGGCGAGGTCGCACGCGCGAACTGCTGCTGGGGAACGCCGTCCACACCCATAGCGTGGCGCTGGAGGCGAACGAGCCGGCCCTGGCCAGCGCACTGGCGGCCGCACTGAGCGAGCGGCAGCGTCAGCCGTCGATCATGGTCATGGGCGACGCGGAGCTGGCCAAGCTCGTGGGGGGCGGGGCCGTTGCGACCTCGCCTGACGTGGTGGTGGTCGCGGTTGCAGCGGAAGATCGGATGGAAACGCGCTTGCGCGAGGCCCGCAGCCGAGCCGCGGGCGCGGCGGTCGTGGTTGTCGACGCGACCCCAGACTCCGAACGGCTGGGAGCAGCGGTCTATGGGGGCGTGCGCGCCTATCTCGGCCGGTCCCGGATGGGGGAGATCGGTCGCATCGTGGCCAGCACGGCGAGCCGTCGCCGTGCCGAGGTGATGGGCCGCCAGTTGGTGGAGACGCTGGCGCGTTTCGGGGTCATGGACCAGGCGGCGAGTGCGGGCTCGACCCCAGCGGCACCGCCGGACGTGGACGCGAAGCTGATCGCCGACACCGCTGCCACCGAGGGCGGAGCCGTAGTCCCGTCGGCTCACGAAGTACTGGTGGTCGATGATGAAGTCGTGGTGCTGACCGTATTGCGCGAGATCTTGCGGCGAGGCGGCTATCGCGTGACCACCGCTGCTTCGGCGGAAGAGGCCATCGACCTGATGCAGAGGCGGCGGTTCGATCTGGTGCTGACCGACAAGAACCTGCCGGGGGCATCGGGCCTGGAGGTCCTGCGCGTGGCGCGCACGCTCGATCCCCAGCCCGCCGTGGTGATGATAACCGGATATTCGTCCTACGATTCGGCGGTGGAAGCCCTGGACATCGGCGCGCAGGACTACATCGAGAAGCCAATCCGCGACGTGGAGGCGCTGCGCTTCCGCATCCGCCGCGCGCTCTCGCGCCGCGATGAACAGCTCGCGCGCGCGCAGGCCAGCTCGAAGGTCGACAAGGCCCGCCGGGGCGAGAAGGGCCGCGTGCTGGTGGTGGAGATGGAAGGCCCGCGGCGCCAGTTGATCGCCGACTTCCTGGGCCGCACCTTCAACGTGACGGCAGCGGCCAACGGCGACGAGGCGCTGGCCCTTATTCAGAACCAACGCTACGACGTGGTGCTCGCCGACCGGAACCTCCCCGGCATGTCCGGCTTGCGTGTCATCGAACAGGCACAGCGCCTGCTGCCCCACTGCGCATCCGTGCTTTACACCGCCTATCCTTCATATGAAACGGTCAAGGAGGCGTTCGAGGCGGGCGTGGATGGCTATCTGGCGCGCCCCAGCGAAGATCTCAAGGCCTTGGCCGAGAAGGTGGCCGGCGCGCTTCGCAGCCGGGGCGGGATTCTGCTTGGGTAGTGTTTTCCTTCGGTTGATCGCGTGGGGAGCCGGCGAGCTTCGCTCGCCGCGTACCATCGCGGGAGGGCATGGGAACCCTTTGAGGGTTCCCATGTTGATGTTGACGTAGGCCAGTCGACTTTGTTCTACTCCAGCGCCAAGACATCCGATCGACAGCGGGTGGCGACGACGACGTGAAGATCGCATTTACCCACAACCTTCGTCTCACGGATAGCGAGGACGAAGCCGAGTTCGACACAGCAGAGACCGTCGACGCCCTTGCCGAGGGCTTGCGCGCCGGCGGGCACGAGGTCGAAAAGATCGAAGTCACCGGACCAGCCTCGCACCTGGCGGCGCGTCTGGAATCGTACGGGCCCGACCTCATCTTCAACACCGCCGAGGGCCGGCGCGGCCGCACGCGCGAGGCTTTCTACCCGGCGTTGTTCGAGGAACTGGGTTTCCCCTACACCGGCTCAGATGCCTACGTGATGACCGTCACCCTCGACAAGTGGATGACCAAGCTGGTCCTGGGTGCTCAGGGAATCGACACGCCGCGGGCCCGGCTGGTAGTGCCTGACGATGTACAACGCGGCCGCGATATCGGCATGCTGGGCTTGGCCTATCCGGTTCTGGTCAAGCCCAACTACGAGGGATCTTCCAAGGGTATCGGTGACGAGGCGGTGGCCCGCGATCCGCGCGCTCTGGCTGACATGGTGCCGCGTGCCCTGCGCCGCTATCCCGCCGGTGTGATCGTCGAGGAATTCGTCGCGGGCACGGACGTCACGGTTCCCTTTCTGGAAGGCGCGGGTGATGAAGGCGTGCTGCTGCCGGTCGACTACGTCATCGACCCGTCGGCGCGCAGCCGCTTCAACATCTACGACTACCGGCTCAAGTCCGCCGAGGCCAGCCGGGTGGCCGTGCGCTGTCCACCCGATTTGCAGCGCGACGTGATGGCCCGTCTGCGCGCCATCTGCAAGCTCGCCGTCCGCACCTTGGGCGTGCGCGACTTGGGCCGCGTGGATTTTCGACTGGGCGACGACGGCCGCATTTACTTGCTCGAGGTCAACGCTCTGCCGTCGCTGGAACGCGGGTCCAGCACCTTCGCCGCGGCGGCGCGCGAGGGGCTCGACTATCAGGCGGTGCTGGGCGCGGTGGTGGCCAGTGCGGCGCGACGGCAGGGACTGACGGTTCCCCAGGTCGGTCGGCGTCGGCGCGCGCCCGAACCTCTGCGCATCGGTTTTACCCACAACATGAAGCGCGTCGACTCCAAGGGCGGCGATGACGCCGAGGCCGAGTATGATGCGCCTCAGACCATCGAGGCCATCAGCCAGGCGCTTGAGAGCTACGGCCACGTGGTGCTGCCGCTCGAGGCCACCGCCGAATTGCCACGCCAGCTCACGGACTCGCCGGTGGACCTGGTCTTCAACATCGCCGAAGGGGTCGAGGGTCGCAACCGCGAGGCCGCGGTGCCCGCGCTGTGCGAGTTGATGGGCATCCCTTACACCGGATCGGATGCGGCTACGCTGTCCATCGCGCTCGACAAGGCCCTGTCCAAGAAGGTGTTGCGCCAGCACGGGATCCTCACGCCTGAGTTCCAGTTGATGGAAACCGGACGCGAGCGCCTGTCGCCCAAATTGGTCTTTCCGCTCATCGTCAAGCCGAACCAGGAAGGTTCGTCCAAGGGCGTGAGCGCCCATGCCTCGGTGGTGGATGACGAGGTGTCGCTGCGGGCCGTGGTGCGGGATTTGCTGGAGAAGTATCGCCAGCCCGCCCTGGTTGAACACTATGTCGCCGGTCGCGAATTCACCGTGGGACTGCTGGGAGACAAGCGACCGCGCGTGTTGCCGGCCATGGAGATTCTTTTCCTCGACAAGAACAACCCGCGGCCCGTGTACGACTACCAGATCAAGCAGGAATGGGAGAAGCACGTTTACTACCAGTGTCCTGCCCAACTCTCACCGGGTGAGGTCAAGGCCATTGAGAGGGTCGCCCGTGACACGTTCGAGGCGCTTGACTGCCGGGACGTGGCGCGTGTGGATCTGCGCATGGACGAGGGGGGCAACTTCTATGTGCTTGAAGTGAACCCGCTGCCGGGCCTGACGCCTGATTACTCGGATCTGTGTCTCATCGCCAAGGCCGCCAACATCGATTACCGCTCACTGATCGGCGAGATCCTTTCGGGTGGGCTCAAGCGACTGCGCGAAAAGCGTCGCGCTGAAGCACGCGAGGCCGAGGCCGCGCGCGTCGCGCCGGCGAGCAACGGCAATGGCGAAAGCAACGGCAAGCCGGACGGCAACGGCAAAGGCGAGAAGCCAAGCGCCGAGAAGACCCCCACGGCCGAGCCGCAGACATCTTAGGTCGGGATCGGCTTATGTGTTTTTCGAGAGAGAGAACACAGGGCGCACCGAGAGAACAGAGCTAGCCAATGAGAAAGCGCCTGCGCGAACTCGGTTTCGCCATCGGGTACTTGCCCACGGGACCGCTCAACGCCATCACCGACGTGCCAGGCGTGCGAGTAGGACACACCACGCTCGTCCAGGGCGAGGGGCCGCTGGTGGTGGGCAAGGGGCCGGTGCGCACCGGCGTGACCGCCATCCTGCCGCCTGACCCCATCTTTGCCGAGAGGGTTCTGGCTGGCGCCTTCGTACTCAACGGTGCCGGCGAGGTTTCTGGGCTCACCCAAGTGGTGGAGTGGGGTCTCCTCGAAACTCCCATCCTGCTCACCAGCACCATGTCCGTCGGCAAAGTCTCGGACGCCACCATCAAGTGGATGACCCGTCGCTTTCCCGGCATTGGCACGGAATACGACGTCATCATTCCCATCGTGGCTGAGTGCGACGACTCGTGGCTCAACGATGTCGTGGGTCGGCACGTGCGTTCCGAGCACGTCTATCGCGCCATCGAGCAGGCCGAGAGCGGCCCGGTGGCGGAAGGCTGCGTGGGTGCAGGGACGGGCCTCACGACCTGTGACTTCAAGGCCGGCATCGGAACCAGTTCGCGCCAGGTCACCATCCACGGGACACACGGCAACGCCGACCCGCTCACCTACAGCCTGGGTGTGCTGGTGCAAAGCAACTTCGGCGTCATGCGTTCGCTGTGCATCGCGGGGGCGCCGGTGGGCCAGATTCTCGACCCCGAGTTCTCCCGGGCAGACAAGCGCGTGCACAACGCCGGCTCCATCATTGTGGTGGTGGCCACCGACGCGCCCCTGCTGTCGTCGCAGATCAATCGCCTGTGCAAGCGCGCCGCTCTGGGCATCGGCCGGGTCGGGTCTTTCGCAGCCCACGCTTCAGGCGAGATCGTGATCGGTTTTTCCACTGCCAACAAAGTCCCTCGCGTCACCTCGGGCATGATTCACCCGATCGAGGTTCTGCTCGACGAGGTCTGCGACGGGCTGTACGAGGCCGTGGTGGAGTGCACCGAGGAAGCCATCGTGAACGCCCTGTGCCTGGCGGAGGACATGACTGGTCCTTCCGGCCACTTCGCGCCCGCGCTGCCACTCGATCGCCTGGCGGAAATCCTGTCGCGCCACCGCGACGCACAGACGGCGCACCCGTCGCGCTAGCTTTTTCACCAGATGGTCGCGTGAGCGTGGGTGGTACATCGACATAAGATCCTGTACGCTGGATAGCACAATGAGGTTCCGCGTGACGGTTGGCGACACGGAGACCGCCGGCAACGTCGAACACCTTGCCGAGGTCGATGATGCTGTCCGGGCCGCTGCACCCTCGGAGATCGTCGACGAAGAGCCGTCCCTTCCCAACCCGCCGACTGCGCCTGGTCCCATTCTGACGCTCTCACCGGAGGAGATCGCCCGCTTCTTCCTGCGCGCTCGTCGCGATCAGGATACCGAGCGCTGGGACGTGCGCCTTGACGCGGCTTTGCGCGAGATCCTCGAGCGTGCCAATGACTTCGTGCCGTCCGAGTCGGGTGGCATCCTGCTCGACGATCCGCGCGCCAAGCTGGCGGGCATCAGAACCCCGCGGCTGACCTTCATCGCCACCTACGGCCCGGGTACGGCACAGTTGTTGGGCAAACGTGTTCCCAGTGATCGAGGCTTCGTCGGACAGGTCTACCGTTCGGGAACGCCGTGTCGCAGCGACAACCTGTCGCATGAGGATCCCCTGTCGATCACCATGCCTGCGCACAGTGCAGGCCGTTCCATCGCATCGGTGATCGGGATGCCGGTGATCGTGGGCGAATCGATCTGCGGTGTCCTGCAACTCATCAACCGTCGCTCGGGAGGTCCTTACAGCGCGCGCGACAACGAGCTTCTGCGCATCTTCGCGGCCTACATGTCCTCGTCGATCCAGAACGCCCTTGATGCCATCCACGCGCGTGCCCTGGCGCGCTTGGATCACCTGACCGGCCTGTTCAACAGCCGGTACTTCCACGTCCGACTCGAGGACGAGATCGCGCACGCTGACCACAACGCCACGGATCTGTCGCTGCTTTTCATCGACCTTGATTACTTCAAGGAGGTGAACGATCGCTACGGACACCTGGCCGGGAGTTGGACCTTGCGTGAAGTCGCGCGTCTTCTGTCTGAGAACGCGCCCCCGGCAGCAGTGTTGGCTCGTTACGGTGGAGACGAGTTCGTTGCCATTCTGCCCGGCAGCGACATCCACCGCGCGGTGCAGACGGCCGAGGACTTGCGGCGGATCATCGCCGAAGCGACCATTTTCGATGCTCAATCGGAAGGCGAGCAGATGGCTCAGCCGCTGCCTGGCGTACGCGCTTCAATTGGCGTGGCGTCCTACCGCGAACATTTGGCCCCTGGAGGCAACCAACGTCGGCGCGAGAACCTGCTCCTGCGCCTTGCTGATGCGGCCATGTACCGGGCCAAGGCCAACGGCCGCAACCGCGTCGAGGTCGCGGAGGCGGAAGAGTAATCGCGTTCCCGGTGAAAGGTACTACTTTCTAGATTCGCATCAAGGCACGAACCAAGATCTTCAGCGCCAGCTTCTCCGGCTGGATCCGGTATCGCCCTGACGCCACCATCTGCCGCAGCTCTTCGAGCCTTGCCTCCCGGCAGACGTCAGCGCCGCGTGCCCCCACGGCACGGGCAAATTCCTTGGCCGAGCCAGTGCGTGACAACCTCCCGCTTGTGCGTGTCATGCCCACACACATCGGCGTCTGTCACAAGATCTGAAGGCGGATCTGGAAATATTTCAAATCTCTAACTGGTGCCGGAGGTTACGCCGCTGCTGAATCCCCCAGATCACCCAGCGACTCGCGCAGGCGGCGCGTGGCCTCGCCGTGGATCTGGCAGACGCGTGACTCGGTGACGCCCAGCACGTACCCGATCTCTTTCAGGTTCAGGTTCTCGCAATAGTAGAGTGAGAGAACCTGTTGCATCTTCTCCGGAAGGTCATCGATGCCTGCCACCAGGCGCGCCAATGTCTCGCGGTGGGCCGTCATCTCGAATGGGTCGGGCTGGCTTTCGTCGCGGGTACGATCGAGAAAATCAGGGCCCGCATCGTCGATCCCCACCACCGAGGAGCCGGACAGCTTCTGCTGGCGTGTGTACAACTCCTGCACGCTCAGCCCCAACGCTTCAGCCAATTCCGCATTGTCCGGTGTGCGGCCAAGCTGTGACTCCAGCTTGCGGGTCGCCTCGCGCAACTCGTTGGACAGCCGGCGCATGTCGCGCGAGAGTGTGTCGCGCGAGCGCAGGTCGTCCAGCATGGCGCCGCGAATTCGGAACTCGGCAAAGGCCTCGAACCGGTCGACACGCTTGGGATCGAAGCGTTCCGCGGCTTCCATAAGCCCAATCACGCCGGATGAAATCAGATCGTCCATCTCAACATGCGCCGGCAGACGGCGCGCCAGGCGCCGCGCCACCTTCTCGATGTAGGGAAAGAACTTCGCGGCGTATTCCCGGCGTCGCGCTGCCAGCATCTTTGCCGACGGCTTGCGTGTCCTACGTGCCTTGGCTTTCTTGCGGGTCACTCTTGGCATGTTGGCCGACCAATGCAGCGGTCATGCCACTGATGAGAAAACCCTAACCACCCAGGATCACGAGCATCCAGGGGACGGCGAGTCACGCGATCGTCAGCCCAATGACGTTCAGACCGACGTTGCACCGTCAATCAGGTGACAGTGAGCTGTCTCCCTTGTCGCGTTCCCGCGTGCGCGGGGCATCGGCGCCATCACAAGATCGAGCCAACCTTCAGCGGTGTGAGTTCCCTACCTGTGGGTTCTCCTGGGAGATATTGCGTCTATGCTACCGATCGTCGGCGCAGCTTCTCAACCAGGGTCGTGCGATTCATTCCGAGGAGTTCGGCTGCGCGGTTCTTGTTGCCGCCGGTTCTCTGCAACGCCTGCTCGATCAGCCGACTCTCGAGTTGGGCGAGCAGCAGGCGCAGGTCGAGGCCATTCGGGGGTAGGTCGACCAGCGAGGGCCCCAGCTTGCTCACGTCCGTGCGCAGGCTCGCGGGCAGGTCATTGACGGTCACTGCTCGGTCTTTGGCCGCCAACACCAGACGGTCCACCGTGAGACCGAGCTGGCGGACGTTTCCTGGCCAAGGGCTGGCGCCCATCCGGACCAAGACATCGGGCAAGAACGGGGGCACAGCGCGGCCCAGGCGCGCGTTGGCTGCGCGCCGGAAATGATCCACCAGGATGGGGATGTCCTCGGGCCGCTCGCGCAGTGGTGGAATTTCAATCGGGATGACGTTCAGGCGATAGTAGAGCTCCTCCAGAAATTGGCCGTCGCGCATCAGGTGCTCCATGTTCTGGGTGGTGGCGGCCACGATTCGCAGACTCCGCCCCGAGGACGGCGACAGGCTCCCCCATTCCTTCATGACGCGCAACAGACCAACCTGTGCCTCGCGCGAGAGCCCAGCGACGTCATCGAGGAAAAGCGTGCCGCCGAGTGATGTCAGCACGTTGCCCGCAGGCCGCACGTCGGAAGAGGCGAACGACTCTGGCTCCGCCGAGGCCTGCTGGTCGGTTCCTGGACGGACCGTGACAAAGGGCCCCGCCCGGCGCGCGCCGCAGGCGTGGATGAGGCGGGCGATGACTTCCTTGCCGGTGCCTTCGTCGCCACGGATCAGCACGCTGGCGCCGGAATCGGCAGCCTGACCAATTCGCTCGATGACCACCCTCATGGCCGGGTGCTCGCCCAGAAGGCACGCTCCGCTGGTTCCTTCGCCCAGAATGCCGCTCGCTCGCTCTCGCAGTAGGCGCCGAACGATCGCCACCGCGAAGTCATGGTGGAACGGCCGGGGCAAAAAGTCGCTGGCGCCTGCGCGAAAGGCTTCGACCACTTCGACGACCGTGCCTTGGCCGGCCATGCCCACGACCGAAATCCACGGCTGACAGGCCTGCGCAGTGCTTATCACCTGAGCTCCGCCGTCGGGGATGTTCATGTCCACGATGCAGAGATCGAAGGCTTCCGCGCGCAGCCGGGCTCGCGCCGCCTCCGCCGTGGCGGCCACAACATCCTCGCCCTCCAGCGACGCGGCGACGTGCTGGAGGGCTGCCTGTCCGACGGGATCGACGTCAACGAGAAGGAACCGGTTTGCCATGGCCTTTTTCAGACATCGGCGGGAGAGAGCCAAGGCTGAAGCACCAGCCCGCCCGCCTGGCCAACGCCAGTCAAAAGGCCAACCGGGCTTCCTGTGCGAACCCTGCGCTGCAGAGCGGCGGCCACACTTCGTCACAAGACGAGCAACGTCGCCTTGACGGAGGGCGTTTGACGACGGAGATTGGCGCCGACGGAGACAGGGGAGCCCAGGCGATCCGATGACACTTGAGTTTTCCGAAAAGGCGCGTCAACAGATCGAGCGACTGCTCGCGTGCTATCCCACCCGGCAAGCCACCTTGCTGGGCGTGCTGTACGTGGCCCAGGACGAATTCGGCTACCTGTCCGACCAGGCGCTGGAACTGGTTTCACGAACTCTGGATCTCCCGCTGTCGCACGTCTTCGGCGTGGCCACTTTCTACACGTTGTTTTTGCGCCAGCCGCCGGCCCGCTATCCCTTGCACGTATGTACCAATCTCGGTTGCACCCTGCGCGGTGGTCACGATGTTTTGCGCCATCTGGAGAAGCGCCTGGGCATCGAACCTGGCCAGACCACGCCCGACGGTCTATTCAGCCTGGGTGAAGAGGACGGGCTGGGCGGGTGCGCGTACGCCCCGACCATGACGTGCGGCCCGCACCACTACGTCAGCCTGACACACGACAAGGTGGACAAGCTCATCGATGAGTTGCGGCGGCAAGCGAACGAACCTGGCCCCCACCAGCCATCGTCGCCGCTCGTGCCCGCGCCCGGCGTGTCCACGCTGCCGGCCTGTGGAACCTCGGGCAGCGGGTACCGCGAAACTCCGGGGCTCAAGATCGTCACCAAGAACTTCGGTGTGCCCGACATCCAGAAGCTCGAAGTGTATCGAGCGCGGGGCGGCTGGCAGGCGTTCGAGAAAGCGCTGGGCATGGGGCGGGACAAGGTGGTGGATGAGGTCAAGAAGTCCAATCTGCGCGGCCGCGGAGGCGCGGGATTCCCTGCCGGGGTCAAGTGGGGCTTTCTGCCCAAGAACGCCGAGCGCGTCTATCTAGTGTGCAACGGCGACGAGTCCGAACCGGGTACCTTCAAGGACCGCGTGTTGCTGGGCGGCGACCCTCATCTGCTGGTCGAGGGCGTGGCCATTTCGGCCTTCGCGCTCGGGTGCGCTCACGCTTTCATCTACATCCGGGGCGAACTGCGGCGTGAGGCGGACATCGTGCAGGCAGCGGTTGACCAGGCCTACGCGGCGGGCTGGCTGGGCCGGGAGAGGCAGAGCGTGAATGGTTCCTTCAAGCTCGACATCACCGTGCACCTGGGCGCCGGGGCCTATATCTGTGGCGAGGAGACCGCCATGCTGGAGTCCATCGAGGGCAAGCGCGGATACCCGCGCAACAAGCCTCCCTTTCCCGCCATCAAAGGTCTGTTCGGCCAGCCCACCGTGATCAACAACGTGGAGACCTTGATGAACGTTCCCGACATCGTCACCCACGGCGGGGAATGGTTCGCCAAGGCGGGCATGGGAAAGTCGGGCGGCACCCGCCTGCTGTGCGTGTCGGGGCACGTGAAGCGGGCCGGCGTGTACGAGTTGCCCATGGGTATTTCCTTTCGCGAGCTGATCTACGACGTGTGCGGCGGCATTTCGCAGGGACGGGCGCTGCGTGGGGTGATTCCCGGGGGAAGCTCCATGCCGCCGCTCGATGCCAGCGAGATCGACGTGCCCATCGAGTTCGACGCGCTCACCACCGATCCGCGCATCAAGGACGTGGAGCTGAGACCAGGCGTTGCTTTCGAGATGGGCAGCGGTCGCCGGCTGAAGACCATGGCGGGCTCGGGCGGCGTGGTGGTGTTCGACGAGAGCACCGACGTGGTGGGCCTTTGTGCCCGTATCATGCGTTTCTATGCCCACGAGTCGTGCGGGCAGTGCACGCCCTGCCGTGAGGGCACGGGTTGGCTGGCACGGGTTTGCACCCGCCTGGCTGAAGGCGACGGTCGGCCGGGGGATATCGAGCTTCTGGCCGACGTGGCCAATGGCATCGCCGGCAATTCCATCTGTGCCCTGGGCGAGGCAGCCGCCTGGCCCATGCTGGGTTTTCTCACCAAGTTTCGTTGCGACTTCGAGGCCCGGCTGGCCAAGGCCCAGGCATCATGAACCCGGCTGCCCACAGCGCGAGCCTGGCGGAGGCCATCGTGTTTGCCATTCTCGGCGCCGGCGTTCTGGCAGGCGGCCTCATGACCATCACCCGGCGCAATCCTGTGAGCGCCGTGATGTCGCTGGTGCTCAGCTTCGCGGCGCTGGCCGGTCTCTTCGCTACCTTGTCGGCGCACTTCCTCGCGGTCTTGCAGATCCTGGTCTACGCCGGCGCCATCATGGTGCTGTTCGTGTTTGTCGTCATGATGGTGAACCGCGAGGAAACCACGCCCATCGCGCGCCAGGGGCTGGTCATGCGCGCTGCCGGAGTTCTGGCCGCCGGTTACGTATTTTACCGGGCCGCCTGGCTGGTGGGGCACGAGCGCACGCTGCCATTGCTGGCGGCGTCGGCGACGCCGCCGGTGAAGGATTTTGGAACCGTCGCGTCGGTGGGGGCCTTGCTGTTCTCGGATTTCCTGTTTCCCTTCGAGGCGATTTCTCTGCTGCTGCTGGTGGCCGTCATCGGCGCGGTGATGCTGACCCGTCATTTTCACGAGAGCGGGCCGCGGGTTTCCTGATGCCGACCTACGCGTACATCCTGGTTTCACTGGCCCTGTTCTTCGTGGGAACCGCCGGGGTGTTCCTGCGTCGCAACGCCCTCATCGTGCTGATGAGCGTGGAGCTGCAGTTGGCGGCCGGCACGCTGGCGCTTCTCGCTTTCTCGCGGGCACTCGGCGATCAACGGGGACATGTGTTCGCTTTTTTCGTGATGGCAATAGCTGCGGCTGAAGCCGCGGTGGGGTTGGCCGTCGTGGTCAGCGTGTTTCGCACGTGCCGCACGACCAGCCTCGACGAAGTGAACGACTTGAAGGGGTAGCTGGTGCTTTCTCAACTGCGCATCATTCCTCTCTTGCCCCTGCTGAGCGCGGCCTACCTAATCCTCGCGGGCCGGCACCACAGCCGCAGGGTGGTTCACCACGTCGCCTGCATGGCGGTGGGGGCTGCTCTGCTGGTGTCGGCGGACGCGTTCTTCTTTGCGCTACCGGCGCTAGTCGAATCGGGTGGGCTGACCGACGTGGTGGGAACGTGGTTCGCGAGCGGCGATCTGCGCGTCGATCTGGCCCTGCGCATGGACGCGCTGTCAGGCCTGATGTGCCTGGTGGTGACCTTCGTGGGCGCGCTCATCCACATCTACTCGACTGGCTACATGGCCCACGACGAGGACTACGCGCGCTTCTTCGCGTACCTGAATCTCTTCTGCGGCGCCATGCTGCTTCTGGTCCTGGGTGACAGCTTGCCCGTGATGTTCATCGGCTGGGAAGGCGTGGGCCTGTGCAGCTATCTGCTCATCGGTTTCTGGTACGGCGAGGCCGCCAACGCCAGCGCTGGCAAGAAGGCCTTCATCACCAATCGCGTGGGCGATCTGGGTTTTCTCATCGGCATGTTCTTGCTTTTCCGCGCCGCCAGTACGTTCGACATTCCTGCCATCGTGGATACCGCCCGCGCAGGCAGCGCGACGCTGACCGCGACGCTGTGGTGGGGACAGCCGGTGGCTTTCTGGGCGGCGCTGTTTCTGTTCCTGGGTGCGGCGGGCAAATCCGCGCAGATTCCGCTCTACGTCTGGCTGCCCGACGCCATGGCCGGTCCCACGCCGGTCTCCGCGCTGATCCACGCGGCCACCATGGTCACCGCCGGCGTGTACATGGTGGCACGGTTGGGCGCGCTGTATCTGCTGGCCCCGGCGGCGCTGGCCGTGGTGGCAGTGGTCGGGGCGCTGACGGCTCTTTTTGCTGCGGTCATCGCTTTTGCCCAGAACGACTTCAAGAAGGTGCTGGCCTACTCCACCATCAGTCAGCTTGGCTTCATGTTCGTGGGCGTGGGCACGGGCAATTTTGCGGGCGGCATTTTTCACCTGTTCACCCACGCCTTCTTCAAGGCGGGTCTGTTTCTCTGCGCCGGCTCGGTCATGCACGCCATGGCTGGCTCGGGCGACATCACCCGCATGGGCGGTCTTCGCCGCAAGTTGCCCTGGACGACCTGGGTGTTCCGGATTTGCTGGCTGGCTATCTGCGGGGTGCCGGTCTTTTCTGGTTTCTTTTCCAAAGACGCCATCGTTACCGGCGCTTTTGCCACGGAAGTCTTCGGCCCGCATCTGGGCTGGGTCGGCCCCGCGGCCGGCGCGGGCTTGCTGGCCGCCGCATTGGGCACGGCCTTCTACATGTCGAGGCTCTACTTTCTGGTGTTCACGGGCGAGTGCCGGGCCGATCCGCACACGCGCGAGCACCTGCACGAATCGCCCATCGAGATGGTGGGGCCGCTGCTGGTACTGGGCCTGGGCGCCCTACTGGCCGGGGTGGTGGGTCTGCCCTCCGGCTGGCCGCACGGTGATCTCATCGGTCATTGGCTGGCACCCGCGGTGGGCCGCAGCCTGGAAGTGTCGAGCGGCCTCGAATGGCGGGTGATGGCGGGGTCGACCGCGATTGCTCTTGCCGGCATCGGCCTGGCCAGACTGTTTTTCGGCGGCGGCGCGCGCGAGCCAGCGCGCCGGTTCGTCGCGGCTCTGCCGCGCTTGGTGGTCGTGGTGCGCGGCAAGTTTTTCGTCGACGAAATTTACCAAGGACTGGTGGTGCGACCCATGCGTGGCCTGTCCCGGCTGCTCTTCTTGGTCGTCGATCGCATTCTCATCGACAGGTTGCTGGTCGGTGGATGGGCGGTTTTGGTCGAAAGCATGGGACGCCTCTTGCGCCTCTTGCAAGTGGGTGATGTGCAGCGCTACCTGGCCGTCTTCGCCATCGGGCTGGCCGCGCTGGTCTACGTGATGGCTCGTCCCGCGACGCCCTCCGAGGTGAAGATTCGCGTCGAGGGCCGCAACCTCGCGGTCGAACTGAGCGATGGCGAAGCCAGGCCGGGCAAGCTCGACTATGGCTTTGATTTCGATGGCGATGGCAGAGAGGATGTTCTCGGCCCGACCCCCAGCGCGTCCTGGTCCTACGCCCGCCCCGGCCGCTACCGACTGCGGGTTCGCATCACTGATCCGCAGTGGAACACCTCTCGCACCATCGAGCGGAGCATCGACATCCGGTAGGCCATGACTGATCTCAGGTTGACAGTGCTTCTTCCGCTTTTCGGCGCCATCCTGGTGATGCTGGCGCCGCGGGGCGAACGCACCAGCCGACCCATCGGGATGGTCGCGGCGCTGGTCAGCCTCGCGCAATCCCTGCTGGTTCTGCGCGCCTTTGACAAATCAATTGGCGCTTTCCAAATGGAAGTTGATCGTCCCTGGGTTTCTTCGCTGGGAATCCATTTTCATCTGGGCGTGGACGGCATCTCACTGTGGCTGGTGCTGCTCACCACGCTGATGGTCTTCCTGACGTTGCTTTCGCCGCAGGCCATGGGCGCGCACAGGACGCGCAGCCGGGAATTCACCGTGGCCATGCTGCTGCTGGAGACCGGCATGCTGGGAACCTTCCTGGCCATCGACCTGTTCGCCTTCTATGTGTTCTGGGAACTGATGCTGATCCCGATGTATTTCATCATTGGCATCTGGGGCGGCGAGCAGCGACTGTACGCGGCCATCAAGTTCGTCATTTTCACTTTGGTGGGATCGCTGCTCATGCTGGCGGCCATCCTGTACCTGTACGCACAGGTGCACGCGGTCACCGGTCAGTGGACCTTCGACTACTCGACCTGGGCCACCATCACGCTGCCGCGCGGGCCGGAACTGCTGTGCTTCCTCGCATTCACGCTGGCCTTCATGATCAAGGTGCCGCTCTTTCCGCTGCACACCTGGCTGCCCGACGCTCATGTGGAAGCACCCACCGGCGGTTCGGTGATCCTGGCAGCCATCTTGTTGAAGTTCGGCGCGTACGGCTTTCTGCGTTTCGCCCTGCCATTCTTTCCGCTGGCGGCCCAGCAGACGGCGCCCATCATCGCTTGCCTCGCCGTGGCCGGCATCATATTCGGCGCGCTCATGGCCTGGGTGCAGGACGACGTGAAGAAGCTGGTCGCCTATTCGTCGGTGTCACACCTGGGCTTCGTGGTGCTCGGCATCCTGGTGCTTTCCGACAAGGGCATCCAGGGCGGGATTTTCCAGATGCTGGCCCACGGGGTCTCGACGGGAGGCCTCTTCCTGGCAGTGGGGATTCTCTACGACCGCCGCCACACGCGCCAACTGGGCGATTTCGGCGGACTGTGGAAACAGGTGCCGGTGTTCGGCGCGTGCTTTCTGGTCATGGTGTTGGCCTCGGCCGGGCTGCCCGGCTTGTGTGGCTTCGTGGGCGAGTTTCTGGTGCTCGCTGGCACGTTCACCGCGGGCAAGGACTGGCAGGCGGTGGGCCTGGCAGCTCCCATGTTCAGCCAGCCGGCGCTGCTGGCCGGCCTGGCCGCCACAGCAGTCATTTTGGAGGCTGTGTATCTATTGACCATGTACCAGCGGGTGATGTTCGGGCCGCTCGACAAGCCCGAGAACCGCGACCCGCAGGTGCGCGATCTCGGCCTGCGCGAGCGCCTAGTGTTCGGTGTCCTGGTGCTGGCGGCGCTGGTCATGGGGGTGGTCCCGCAGCCCATTATCGAGCGCACCACTGCCTCGGTGCAGGCGCTCACGGCGAGCTTCCGCGATCGTCTGGCCGAGGCGCGCGCGAATCCCGACGGGCCGGCACGGCGTGTGATCCCGGGTCAGCGGCCCGCGCGGCCGGCAACCGCGCAGGCCGAGACAGCGAGGCGTTTCTGATGACCTTGCAGGTTGAACAGATCACGGCCCTGGCTCCGCTGCTGCTGATTTCAGGGGCCGGGTGTTTGGCACTCTTGCTGGACACCATGACCAGGGGCCGCGAGTCTGCCTGCCGACTGGCGCAGCTAGGCTGTCTGGCGGCCCTGGCCGCGGTTGTGGGCCAATGGACAGGGGCTGAGTCCGGCCAACCGATTTGGGCCGGCATGTGGGTCGTGGATCGAATGTCGCTCTTTCTCGACGCTGTGTTGATCGCAACGGCCCTGGTGACTCTGCTGGTCGCGGCGCCTTTCGTGCGTGAACACGACTTCGAGAACGGCGAGCACCATGTCCTGGTGCTCTTCGCCACCACAGGTATGATGACGGTGGTTCACGCCACGCACCTGCTGTCGTTGCTCATCGGCATTGAGACCATGTCGCTGGCCGCCTATCTGCTGGTGGCGAGCTGGCGTCGCCAACCCGCGGGAGCGGAGGGCGCGCTCAAGTACCTGCTGCTGGGTGCGTTCGCCGCCGGGTTTTTGGTGTACGGAGCAGCTTTGCTCTACGGCACCACGGGCGGGGAGATGTCGTATGCCGGGATCGCAGCGCGCGCCGGCCGGGCCGCAGGCAACCCGCTCTTCATCATCGGTGTGTACTTCGTGCTCGCTGGCATGTTGTTCAAGATCGCGGCCGTGCCGTTTCATATGTGGGCGCCTGACGCCTACCAGGGCGCCCCCACGCCGGTGACCGGTCTCATGGCAGCCGGGATCAAAGTCGCGGCCGTGGGTGGTCTCGTGCGCCTGCTGGGTGCGGTCTTCGCCGATCCCGGGCTGGCGCTGGGCCACGTCGGCTGGGTGCGCGTACTGGGCGGGGTGGCGTTTGTCACCATGACCTGGGGAAATCTGGCTGCGCTTCGCCAGAACAACGTCAAGCGCATGTTGGCCTACTCGTCGATTGCCCATGCCGGCTATCTCTTGATCGGCCTGGTGGCCCTGGGCCAGAAGGTGGAGGGCGCGCAGCCGGCGGTGTTGGTGTACCTGGCCGCCTACGCGTTCACCACCCTGGGCGTTTTTGCCGTGGTGGCATGGGTGGGCCGACGCGACGACGAGCGCTTGCTGGTGCGCGACTGGGCCGGGCTGGCGCGTACCAGGCCGGCCGTGGCCCTGGCCATGACCGTGCTCTTGCTGTCGCTGGCCGGCGTGCCGCCCACTGGCGGTTTCTTCGGCAAATTCTACGTGTTTCGCGCGGCCGTGCAGAGCCCGGATCTGGTCTGGCTGGTCGTGGCGGCCGTGCTCAACAGCCTGGTGAGCGTCTACTACTATCTGCGCATCGTGGTCGCCATGTATTTCCGCGAGCCGGTGCGACCGTGGCAGCCGTTTCGGTCAGCGGGCATGGGGATCGTGCTGGCCGCGATGGTGGTGTTGGTGCTGGCCCTCGGCCTGGTGCCGGGGCCGGTGATCGATCTGGCGGCCAGCGGGCTCGGGGCGCGCTGACCGGCAACCCCTACTTCACCCCGTCGTGTGCTACTCGCCCTTCGTGGCCTCGAATAGGTCGTCGTCCAAGATCTTCGTCTTGCGGCCCCACTTCCTCGCCTTTTCGAGGGAGCTCTTTCCAATGGACTGCGGCTCCTCTTGCTTGGGCTGGGGCGCTGGCGGTGGCGTCGGAGATTGGTCCCCTGCTGCCTAGTGCGGTTCGGGGGAGTCCTTCGCACCGAGAGACTTTCTGCCCCTGCCACTCTTGGACCCGTAACCTCTCGATCCCTTCAGGGCGAGCGGCGCTTTCACCTTTGCGGGACGCTTCAATCCTTGCAGCGGTGGCAAGTCAACCTGTGGGGGCGCCGCGCGCGGCTCGTTTTCCGGTTGTGGCGTCCGGGGAAGGGGCGGCGGTGGGGCGGGGTTTGCTGGCTGCTGCAAAATTGGGGGAGCCGGAGGGGACGCGCTCTTGCCGAACCACAGGCTCGATCCGGCGGCGAGAAGCAGAGTGAGAACCGCGGTTCCTGTCCAGGCCAGCCACCGTCGTCCCACTTGCCCCGGCCGAAGCGCACGGGCCAGCGCCGCCCGCGCCGCGCTGGCCGATGCCAGGCGCAGGGCCGGATCGGGTTGCAAGAGACGGAGCACCACCTGATCGACCTGGGTCGGGACATCGCTGCGCCGACGGTGCAAGGGGGCGAAGGCGCCTTCGGGCCGCTCTGCCGCAAGCGCCTCGTACAGCATCACTCCGACGGAATACAGATCGCTGCGAGCATCCACGGCGCGGCCAGCGCGCTGTTCTGGCGACATATAGGGGAACGTGCCCAGGATCGCGCTGGTTCGCGTGAGCTGGGTCTTGTGCGAAACCGTATCCAGGTCCAGATGCGCGATGCCGAAGTCGGCCAAGCGAGCCCCGTCGGCTGCCAGCAGCACGTTGGCCGGCTTGAGATCGCGGTGCACCACTCCGCGGCTGTGCGCGTGGTCGAGCGCATCGAGCAGACGCAGGAAGATCCCGCGCGCTTCGTCCACACCCAGTGGTCCCTTGCCCAGTCGCACCGCCAAAGTTGGCCCGTCGACCAGTTGCATGGCGAACCAGGGAACACCCTGGCTCTCGCCGTGCGACCTGACCTTCACGATGGCGGGATGGTCGAGCTGTTCGAGCAGGGCGACCTCGCGGCGAAAGCGCGCCACCAATTCTGGCTCGGCCGCCAGAGCAGGCGAAAGGAATTTCACCGCCAGTGCAGGTTCGCCCTCTCGTGCAGAGCGGGCGCGGTACACGGTTCCCATCCCGCCCGCGCCGATCATCTCCTCCACCACCATGCCGTCGATTTCCGCGCCGACCCAGCTTCGCTCGGCCACGAAGCGGGGCTTGCCGACCAGGGTTTCAAGTCGGGCCGCGTCCACCTCGATGTGACACCCGGGACAGAGTAGGGAAGCGGCGCCTGCGGCAAGGTGGGGCAGCGGCGTCTGGCAGGCTGGGCAGATCAGACCGGCGGCAGCAGGGGCAGGCACACCTTCATCCTACTACCAAGTCGAGCCGGGGATGTGGGCTAGGCCCAGATGTCGATGCCCAGATCCGCGATCTTCTTGTCGAGGGTGGGCCGGCTGATGCCGAGAAGCCGGGCCGCGTGGCTCTTCACCCCGCGTGCCCGGCGGAGCGCGGCCTCGATGTTGGTCTTCTCGATCCGCGCGACGGCGTCGGCGAGATTCTCGTCGGGCCGGCCGGCGTCCCAACCCGCGGCGGGTCGCAGAGCGTGCCCCAAGGCCGCCCGCACATCATCCCGGTCAATGGCATCCGAATCGCGCGGGTCGCGCATGACCAGAATACGTTCGAGGATATTTCCCAGTTCGCGCACGTTGCCGGGATAGTCCCATTCGCCCAGCGCCGCCTCGGCCGCGGCAGAGAGCTGCGGGTTGCGCAGTCCAAGGCGGCTGGCGATCCGTTCGAGCAGAGTGCGCGCGAGCAGCGGAATGTCGTCCCGGCGTTCGCGCAAAGCTGGCAGGTTGATGGAAAGAACGTTGAGACGAAAGAAGAGATCTTCGCGGAACAGGCCGGCCTGGACCTTCTCGTCGAGGTCGCGATGGGTTGCCGCGATCACGCGCACATCGATCTGTCTGGGCAGGCTGGCGCCCACCCGCACCACCGCCCGTTCCTGCAGCACGCGCAGAAGGGTCACCTGCAGGGCGGGCGCGAGATCTCCGATCTCGTCGAGAAACAGCGTGCCGCCGTCGGCCGACTCGAATGCGCCCAACCGGGTCGCGCTGGCGCCGGTGAAGGCACCCTTCTCGTGGCCGAAGAGCGCGCTTTCGGCCAGGCCTTGCGCAATGGCGCCGCAGTTGACCGCGATGAAGGGACCGTGACTGCGCCGGCTTTGTGCGTGGATGAGGCGCGCGATCTCTTCCTTGCCGGTGCCAGTCTCGCCAAGCAGAACCACCGTGGAATCCACGCGCGCGGCAGCCGTGGCCTGGCGCAGGGCCGCGACAAAGGCAGGGCTGGTTCCGACCGGAGCGGCCGCCTCGACCGCGGTCGCGGCGGGTCCAGCCTCGGCCAGGCGCAGGGTGGCGAGATGGCCCACGGCTTCCAGCCAGGCGAGATCGGCGGAGGAGAACGGCTGTTCGGATTCGCGGTCCACGTGCAAGAAGCCACGGGGAGCCTTGGCCGGCTGTCCCCAAGGCACCACCATCACCGAACGCAAGCCGTGCTCGACCACGCTGCGGGCTCCGCGCAATTCGTGGCTGGCCATGGCGTCTTCGACCAGGACTCCATGCCCCGAGGCAGTGGCCAGCTTGAGCAAGGTGTGTGAGATCGAGATGACCGTCTCTTTTCCCCGCGTGGCCAGGGGCACGATGCGCTCACGTTCCTGCTTGCCATCGCTGCGCGAAGTGCACAAGAACATGGTCACGCGGTAGGGCTTCAGCATGGCTTCCACAGCGTCGAGAACCAGCCCGGCGGCCTCTTCCTCACTCCTGCTCGAAGTCAGGCGCGCTGCCAGTTCGCCCAGGCTACGCACGCTGGCCAGTGTCGCAGGGGCCGCGACGTGCGGGCGCGCGTGCGCGGCGGTGTGGGCGCGCGCGTCCGCGGCCACCACCACCGTGCCATCGCCGTAGCGGGCGTTGCATACGTCCCCGTCGTCTCCCGCCAGCAGAAGAAGCGTGTCGCCGATCGCGATCTGGTCGCCCTCGTCGAGCAAGGTGGGTTCGCTGATGGCGGTTCCGTTGACGAAGGTGCCATTTTGGCTACCCAGATCCTCGATGCAGGCCCGCGCCTGGGTCGCATCGATGCGACAGTGTTCGCGCGAGACCTTGCCGTCCACCAGTTGTACGTCGGCGGTGACGGCGCGGCCAACCAGCAAGCGGCCCTGCAACGGGATACGCAACCCCTGCTTGGGTCCGAAGAGCGCAAGCAACGCCGGCATGAAAGCTATCTTAGCGGGCGGCGCCGGGATGGCTAGTGTTCCTCGTCGCGGAAGATGTGCAGCAAGGCCCGGGGATGTTTTCTCAGCCAGGTCGCGATCGCCTCAATCTCCAGATCACTTCCCACTGCGATGCAACCCCAGGTCCAGTCAACGTCGGTGTTGTGGGGACCGTCGTTGAGGTTGGCGCGCGGGGGGCCGTGGATACCGACGTCTCTTCCGGTGAACCCCATCGCAACTTGTCGGGGCGTGGGGTAGCCGACCGGGATGAAGGTTCCGTAGTTCGAGGACGGGCGGGGCGGCCCCAGCGGGTACACGCCGAGAGGCGTGCGGTGATCTCCTTGCTGTCGCTTGCCGACGCCTGCAATGCCCAGGGCCACGGGAAACTCCCGCTGGGCTCTTCCTTGCTCACACAGGCTCAGCATCCGCGTGGAGACATTCACGACCACGGCGATTTCATGGGCAGGGCAGGGCGCGGCTGTTTCCGCGTGTGCCGAGCCGCCTGGCCAGCCGGCAAGCGCCAGAGACAGGATGACAGGCAGGATGCGCATGGTTCCTCCGTGCCCGGGGGGAAATCCGCACGCGCGGCTTCCGGGCTCGAAGGCGGCTTTCGCAAGTCCGGTGCCGGCGGGGGCGATGGAACAACGGCCAGCACAAACGCGGTGTTGGCAAACCCGCGGACCAAGACCAGTGCCGGCGCCGCGGCGTCTTGTAAGAAACCTTTACAAGGCGGCAGGAGCCCAAGCTTCAGCCAATCCGCGCTAGAGTTCCTGCCATGAGCTTTTTCGCGGACCTGCACGGCACCGACGCGCGGCTGGGCGGCAAGGCCCGCTCGCTGGCGCGGCTGTCGGCCGCGGGCCTGCCCACGCCGGCGGGATTCGTGATCACGGACGAGTTGTTCCGCGCCATCGGCCCCTCGCTGTCGTTGCCCGAGATGATCGACGAGCGGGTGCTTGCCCATCTGGACCGCGCCAGGGCCGAGTTGATGGCAGCGCCGTTTCCGGCGGGATTTTCCCAGGAGCTGGCAGCGTGGCTCGCGCACAGCCCGGACGTTCTTTGGTCGGTGCGGTCGTCGTTTGCCAGCGAGGACGTCGCCGACGGTCTCGGCGCCGGGATCTATGAATCGCGGGTGGCCGTGCGCGCAGATGAAGTCGAGACAGCCATCCGCGAGGTACTCGCCTCGGCCCTGTCTGCGGGCGCGGTGGCCTATGCCCTGGCCCATGGCTTGCGACCAGCGGCGGCGCCCCTGTCGGTCCTGCTTCATGCCTACGTCCGCGGCGATGCCCACGGAGGCGCGGCCTGCGTGCCGGCCCGCCCCGACGCCCCGATCATCCAGGTGCGGGCCGGCGTCTTGGCGTCCGCGGCAGCGACGCGGCTGCGCGGCGCCCTGCGTGCGCTTGTCGAGGCCCAGGGCGCCGTCGAGGTGGAATGGGTGGCGCAGAACGAGAAGCTGGTGTTCCTGCAGATGCGATCCTATCAGTCGCCGCCTGCGCCTGTCCCGTGGCGCGGCTGGGATAACCTGGGAGCTGGCGAAGATCCAGCCTCCTGGCAATGGGACCAGGCGCACAATCCCTTGCCACTTTCGCCTGCGCATGCCGGTCTCATCGCGCTGGTCGACGAACGCTGCCGCATCGGAATCCGCCAGCGCGTGCTGGGGCAGTACCTGTTCTTTTCACCCGATGCGCGGCCGGGTCCGGCGGCGGTATCGGTCGAGGAAGCTCCTGCGCGCTTTGCAGCCCTGCGCGCCGAGGTCGACTCGCGCCTGGCTGCGCTGGGCGACGAGCCAGCGCTGGAACAGGTTCTCGATCTTTTGCTGGCAGTTGAGGAGCCGATCTTCGCGATCATCCAGCCTGCGCTGCGTGCCGCGAGCGAAAACCTGGAGGAATTTCTGCGACGGGAATTGCCGTCGGCGCTGCCCGCGCTCGGACAGCTTTTGAGCGGCGTGGAATCCATGGCGAGCGAGCGCCGGCAGCGGGCGACAGAGCTTCGGGCAGCCAGGGACGCGGGCGATCGCGCACGTGCGCAAGATCGCTACCTGGATCTCTTCGGCGACGAGACACCGGTGTGGGACGTGGCGGTCCCCACCCGCCGCGAGGCACCGGAGAACTTGTGCAGCGGCGAAAGTGATTCCTCGGAGGACCCAACGGCCGAGGCGCACGAGCGGAGCAGCGAGCAGGTCGAGAAACAGATTGCACCCGAACGGCGCGAGGAATTTCGTCGGTTCTTGCGCCTGGCCCGACAAGCGGTTGGGTTGGGCGAGGACGACGACTGGCTCTACGCGCGGGTGCAAGCCGCGCTTCGCCGGGCTCTCTTGCGACTGGGAAAGAGACTGAACCGGATGGGCGCGCTTGCGGACGCCGGTGCAGTGTTCTTCTTGCCTCTGTCTCTCGCGCGATCGCTGGCCGCGGGCGATCCTGCTCCGGCCGATCTACATGCGCTGGCCGCGTCCGGTCGTGCCAATTGGGAGAACGCATGCCGAGATCCGCCCCCGGCGCAGGCCGCGCTCGACACGGTGTCGGTGAGGGGCGAGAGCACGGGCGGGCGCGCGCTCGGGCGCGTGGTCGTGTACCAGCCTGGCAGCCCGCACGCGACGCCAGGGAAGATTCTCCTGGCGGCGAGCATACTGCCCAGCGAGCTACCCTTGCTGGTCGCCGCCGCGCTGGTGACCGAAACCGGTGGACCGCTCGACCACGTGGCCACCCAGGCGCGCGAGCGGCGCTTGCCTGCGGTGGTCGGCGCGGCAGGCGCGTGCCGGCTCTTCCATGATGGCGATCTGGTGCTGGTCGACGCTGACCGTGGTCTGGTGGTCAGGCTGGGGTAGCTTCCCGTGACCGGCGGGGACCGGGGCGACCGCAGGTCGCCCCTACCATCATGCCAGCTTCGCCGGTTCGGACGCCGCCGGCGCATCGATGGAACGTCGCCGATCGTTCACGCGCTCGCGCAGCTCCTTGCCCACCTTAAAGAAAGCCAGACGCTTGGGCTTGACGTGGACGGTGGCACCGGTGCGAGGGTTGCGACCGTCGTACGCGCGGTACTGACGCACGGTGAAGCTGCCGAAGCCTCGGATCTCGATGCCCTCGCCGCGCATGAGAGCGTCCGACATGGACAAGAAGATCTGATCGACCAGCAGCTCTGCGCGCGCCCAGGGGAACTTGAGCTTGTCCGCGATGACGGCGATGAGGTCGGCTTTGGTCATAGTCACAGGGTGTATAATCTAACCAAAAGCCTGCCTCTAGTCGAGAGGGCGTGCAGGCAAGGGGGCGTTGGTGTCGGTCCGGTAGCGATAGGTCTTGAAAAACGAGTATTCGCTGCAGTTGTGGCGGGCGTAGAAGTCGATGACGTCCTTCCATTCGAACTGCTTGGCGTCCACGCCATCCTTGATTTCGCGCCACGAAAAGGTCTGCTGGCAGCTGTCCTGGCCGCGAAACCCCACATGACCGGTAAAGGTGCGCGGGTCGTAGAGGGTCGCGTTGGGCGGAAGACGTGACACGTAGTAGGCGGATAGCGCTGGCATCTCCACCACCTCGATGCGATTCACATCGACGGACTCATCCTTGCGATACAAACATTCGGTTCGCAGGATGGTCTGGTTCGGCCCGATGGCCACGGCGTTGTGTGGAATCTCGCCCTTGCTCGAGCACTTGCGCTTGTCCGGCACGCTGGTCTGGATGCGGTACGCGAGATAGACCGGCGTCCGGTTCTCGATGCGCAGAACCAGGTGATCCGCGCTCAGGGCCTGGCCGCCGATGACCGAGGGAACCTTGCTGATCTCCATCGATATCCGGAGGTGGCGGGTTTCGATGGGGGCCTTAATACGAAGGTGCTGCTTCTCCTTCAGCTCATCGAAATACGGGTTGGGCTGCGTGATGTCGTCCCAGGCCGGGGCCGGGATTCCATAGGCCTTGGAGTCCTGCTCGATCAAGGTGCGGTAGTAGACAGGTGAGAAGCGCATGTCGGAATGGACCATCACCGCGGCAGGGGGCGGCGGCCGCGGGCGCTCGGGCGTCGGCGGCGGCGCGCTGGCGGCATGTAGCACGAACACACCGATGCCGACGGCCAGGGCGCCAGCCAGGAGCACGGCAAGAGCAAGCGGTTTGCCTTCCAAGTCCGTTTATCCCAGAACGTCGCGTCCCCCGAAGTATGGTCGAAGAACCGCCGGTACGTCCAGTCTCCCGTCTGCCCGCTGGTAGGTTTCCAGCACCCCGACCAGGGTGCGGGGCAGGGCCAGGCCGGAGCCGTTCAGGGTGTGCACGAAACGGGTCTTCTCCTGGCCGTCGCGGAAGCGGATCTTGGCCCGCCGGGCCTGGAAGTCGCCAAAGGCGGAACAGGAGCTGACCTCCAGCCATTCCCCGCAGCCCGGGGCCCACAATTCCAGGTCGAACTTGACCATGGCCGAGAACGACAGGTCGCCGGTACACATTTCCACCAGCCGGTAGGGCAGCTCCAGCGCCTTGAGAACGTCCTCGGCGTCGGCGAGCAGACCCTGCAGCTCGTCCAGCGACGATTCCGGGCGCACGAACTTGACCAGCTCGACCTTGTCGAACTGGTGGCCGCGCTTGATGCCGCGGGTGTCGCGACCGGCGGCCATCTGCTCGCGCCGGAAGCAGGCGGTGTAGGCCACGTGCTTGATGGGCAGCTTGTCGCCCTCCAGGATCTCGTCGCGATACAGGTTGGTCACCGGCACCTCGGCGGTGGGAATGAACCAGAAATCCTCGATGGCGTCGTGGTACAGGTTGTCGCCGAACTTGGGCAGGTTGCCGGTGCCCACCAGGGCTTCGCGCCGGACCATGTAGGGCGGCAGGATCTCGCTGTAGCCGTGGCGGCTGGTGTGCAGGTCCAGCATGAAGCTGATGAGCGCCCGTTGCAGGCGCGCGCCCCAGTCTTTGAGGATGTAGAAGCGCGACCCGGAGATCTTCACGCCACGGTCGAAGTCCAGGATGCCCAAGCGCGGGCCAAGATCCCAGTGCGGCTGGGGCGCAAACGCGTAGCTGCGCTTGACGCCTTCTTCACGCAGCACACGGTTTTCGCTTTCGTCCTTGCCCACGGGAACCGTGGGGTGGGGCAGGTTGGGCAGTTCGAGCAGCTTGTCGTCCAGGGCCTGTTCCTGCTGCGCCAGTTCGGCGGCCAGGGATTCGATCTTCTGCTTGAGCGCAGCGCCCTTGGCCTTCGCCTCCTCACGCGCCTGCGGCGTCGGCGCCTTGGCAATCTCACGCGACAGGCGGTTCTGGTCGGCCTGGATGGTCTGGGAATCGTTCTTCAGCCTGCGCACCGTCTGGTCGAGCGCCAGCACCGCATCCAGATCCACGGCGGAGCCGAGCTTGGCAAAACCCGCGCGCACCTCGTCGGGCTTCTCTCTGATAAGTCTGATGTCGAGCATGAGGGCTGCAGTGTACCCCAATCCCGCAACAGTCGCAGGAGGTCGTGGTCGTAGACGTGGACGTGGTCGGAGTGCTCACTGTCGACCACGTCCACGACCACGATTTCTTGCCGCTCTTCGGAAATTCGGCTTTTCACCTCGGCAGAGCGTGCAGGCTGGCCATGACGTAATCCTGCTCCGCGGGCGACATGCCGTGGAACAGGGGCAAGAGAATGGTGTTGTCGCGAGCGCGTTCCGAGACGGACAAGCGCAAGCAGCGGCCTGCCGCGTGGGCTGCGGGATCGCAGGGCTCTGGGCCGCACGACCACGCGCACTTGGCGTAGGCCGGCTCGGCGTGGGCGTTGCCGATGCCACGCCTGCTGGCCACGCCGCGGTCGAGCAAGAACTGCATGATCGCAACCTGTGACACGCGCCCGCCTGTGCGCAAGGTGACCGGGTAACTTTGCCAATTGCTTCGCACCCACGCCGGCTCGGCCGGCGGAGCCAGCAGCGGATGGCTGGCCAAAGCCTCGGTGTAGCGCGCCGCCAGCGCGCGCCGCTCGGCGATGATGGCGGACAGGCGCGCCAACTGCGGCCGGCCCACGGCGGCCTGCAGGTCGGTCATGCGGAAATTGAAAGCTGGTTCGGAGAAACTTTCCAGCGTCACGTGGTCGCTCGAGTGGCGAGCCGTGCTGGGTGGTCGCGTGGGAAACGGCGGGCTTTGCGACATGGCGTGCTGGCGCAGCGAACGCAGGCGCTCGGCCAGCGACGGGTCGGACGTGGTGATCGTGCCGCCGTCACCAGTCGTGATCAGCTTGCGCGGATGAAACGAGAAGCAGGCCAGCAGGCCGTGGGGTCGGCCAATGCGCTGCCAGTCGCCGTCGATGCGGATCTCACTGCCGATGGCGCAGGCGGCGTCCTCGATGACGGGCAAGCCGCGTGACTGCGCGATGGCTAGGATGGCGGGCAGATCGCAAGGGAAGCCGATCTGGTGCACACACAAGATGGCGCGCGTGCGCGGCGTGATCGCGCGTGCGAGCGCAACCGAGTCCATGCTGTAGCTATCGGGCTGGACGTCGACGAAGATGGGTCGCGCCCCGACCGCCACCACTGCGTTGGCGGTGGCGATGAAGCTATGGCTGACCGTGGCCACGTCGTCGCCTGGCTGCACACCGGCCACGCGCAGGGAAAGCTCCAGCGCCGCGGTGCAATTGGCCACAGCCACCGCAAATGGAGCGCCCACGGCCGCGGCCAACTCGCGCTCGAAAGCCGCCACTTCCGGGCCCTGGGCAACCCAGCCCGAACGAATGACCCTGCTGGCGGCCTCGACCTCGGCATCGCCGAGCGCCAGCCGAACGATGGGGATCTGCATCCTCCCAGGATCGGGCCTGTGAAGGTCGGGTGCAAGTGATGTTGCGACCGAGTGGGGTAGACTGCAGGTCGGGAGATCCGCTCAGCCCGTCTTGCTCTCCTGCTCCTTCTTCGACAGGGGCGCTGCACGCCAGGACTGGCGCGCCCAGTGGATCAGGATCAGGGTGAACGCCACGAGCAGCAGATCGCTCTGGTCGGTGTAGCGCAGGTCGGCCCACTGCTCGGCCGCAGTGAAGGCCTGGCCCACGGCCAGAAGCGCGAGCAGGACGACGACCAGCGCGAAGTTGCGGTCGCGCTCGGCCTCTGCTCCGGCCACGGCAACCGCCAGCGGCAAGAGAAACACGAAATGGCAGTAGGTGTTGGGTAGATAGGAATAGAACGGGACCAGCAGCAGGCCGATGAGGCACACCTGTTCCAGGCTGCGGCCTCGGCACGCGAGCAGGGCCAAGGCTATGGCGACGAGGAGTGCCAGGTAGTACAACGGCTGGCGGGCCGAGAAGGTCGAACTCTGGTGGCGTTCCCAGTCGCGCCAAAGATCGTTGGTCCCGCTTTGTATCAGACTTGCGGCCGAGAGATCGGCACGAAAGGCCACGACGTTGCGCAACCCCACTTTGTTCGAGCTGGGGATGCTCTCGTGGATCTCGGTCTTGTGCTTCCAGGCGCCCCAGGTGTCTCCCGCCCCGAACAGGACTGAAGTGAAAAGCAACGCGCCCACCACGCACGCGGCCACGCCGGCCAGCGCGCGCAGGGCGGGACCCTGGGCTGCGCGAAGCTCCGCCAGGCGCGGGAGCCGCCGGTGCTCGCGCCAGGTGTCGACGGCAAACCACATGATGGGCACGGCCAGGAACAGGGTTGCCTCGCTGGGGTACACGCGCACCAGAGCCGCGTAGGCGAGAAGAACACCGCCGAGAAACAGGCGCCGTGATTTCAGCGCGCAGACCCCGAACCCGAGGGCCACCAGCCAATCCTGGCGCAAGGTCGCGCCCAGCAGGTTCGTCCCGAGGGTGTAGAAGTCGCTCGACCCCCACAGCACCGCCAGGTAGAGCATCACGCGCAGTCCGAAGGTGCGCGCGATGACGAAGAAGAGCAGCAGGATGAGCAGCGGATCGATGAGCCCGGTGGCGGTCAGGGTTGCTTCGCTGGCGGGCAGGTGGCTGAAAAGCAGATAGGCCGGCAGGATCCACGCTGGCGTGGCGTCGCCCCCGTGCTCCTGCAGGCCGGCCATGAAGTCCGCCTCGCCCATGCTGTCGGCGAAGTACTTCATGTCGCGCCTGAATTCCTGCCAGCGTTCGGGGGTGAAGCGCGCGCGCACCCTGGACATTTCGCCCGATAGTTCACTGCTCATGCGCATCTGGTTGTCGCGCAGATCGCGCACGCGCACGCTGGCCAGCCGATCAGGGCCAAAGCCCGGGGTGTCCTCCGCGTAGGCCGCCAGGCTGGCGAGATACAGCCCATCGAAGCGCAGCTCGCGGAAGTACTTCGCCGTGGGGAAGTCGTTGCGCATGGCCCAGGTGTGCACGAAGGTGCGCCGGCCCTTGGCCTCGTCGAAGAACTGCGGCGTCCCGAAGTGGCAGTAGGTGAAAAAGGCCGCCACCGCGCAGAAGCCCAAGGTGCCCAGCACCACTCTCCGATGGGGCGCCGCCGCCTCGCTGAAGAAGGCCTCCTTGATCGCCAGCAAGGCAACCAGTGCGGCGAGCAAGCCGCGCAAGGTCGGCTCTTGATCGATAAAAGGGTACAGGCGTGCCAGCTCGACGGCCAGCATCCAGCCCGCCGCCACCGCCGGCAGAAGCAAGACATAGTGAATGCGCCCGGCCCTGCGACGATGGACCAGCAGGAAGAAGGCGGCGAAGATCCCGAAGACGACCGCCTTGGTGGCGACCGTGTCGGCCACTGTCACGCCGCGGGTCCGCACCAGTTCGGACGGCGGCCAGATGGCCGGGCACTCGCTGTACAGGGCGATCTCACTCACGCTGTAAAGGGCATCGCCTCCGGTGGCGGAGAGTCGCACGTAGCGCGCGCTGGTCTCCAGTTTCTGGTTGCGCAGTCGCATGCCAGCGCCCGTCTCGGCCCCCACTCGCCACAAGGGCTGCCAGCTTTCACCATCCAGCGAGCCCGAGAGGATGTACACATCGTTGTTGTCGGCCTGGGCCAGGGCGCAGCGAATAGGCCGCTCGGCGCCCAGGTCGTATTCGACGAAGGATCGCGCCGAAAGAAAGCGCGATGTCACATCGGTGAGCCACTCGTCGCCCTCGTTGCCGTAAACACCGTCGGTCAAGCGGCTCACGTTCTTCACGCCCTCGCTGCGGATGGGCAGCTTCCCTGCGATGAGGCTTTGCGGCTCGGCGCGCGCCACGGTGGAGAACGCGCTTGCCAAGAGGAGCAGAGCTGCGAAGAAAATTCGGTGCGTGGGGTGGTGCCCGGGAAAGCTCCGCACAATGACAAGCATGTGAGAGGACATGGCCGGCGAACGCTACGTGTGCTGTGCGGCGCCGTCAACAGGCGGATCGTCACCGGATTGTCACCGAGGGAGCCACGCGACGCGGTCGCTCTTGCGTCATGGCCCACTGGGTGACAGAAACCTGCCCATGCGGTGTCATCTGAGGTCGTCATGACCCCCTCTCCTGAAGGCCTAGTCCAGAAACTCCTGTCCCTGCCGGTTTTTCGCTCCGAGTGGGTGCTCTGGCTCCTGCTCGGGCTGTCGCTGCTGTCGGTTGCGGTCATGGTGGAACGCTGGATTTTCTACCGGCGGCGCAAGGTCGACTTCGATTCCTTGCGCGAAGAATTCGCCAAGCACTTGGACAAGGGCGACTTCGAGGCGGCGGCCAAGCTGCTGGCCAAGACCGATAGCCTGGAAACCAACGTGGTGCTGGCCGGCCTGCGCGGCTACGCCAAGGGGCCGGAGTCCGTCGAGGATCTTCTGACCGGGGCGATGTCGCGCGAGAAAAGCTTCTACGAGCGGCGCCTGTCCATCCTGGCGACCCTGGCGTCCAATTCGCCCTACATCGGCCTGTTCGGAACCGTGCTGGGCATCGTGCGGGCATTCAAGGATCTGTCGAAAGACATGGCCAGTGCCAGCACGGGCGTGATGGCGGGAATCGCCGAGGCGCTGGTGGCCACGGCCATCGGCCTGCTGGTAGCGATTCCGGCGGTGGTGGCCTACAACGTGTTCAAGGGCATGGTGAAGGACGCGGTGACCAACACCGAGTCGCTGTCGCGCATCCTGCTGGCCGAACTGAAGGCCGCGGGCAGCGAGAAGAGCGAGTAGGGAGCCTCCATGGCTGGGTCGCTGAGCAACGGCAACGGCGAGGACGAGGGGCCGCTGGCCAGCATCAACATCATTCCCTTCGTGGACATCGTGCTGGTGCTGCTCATCATCTTCATGCTGACCTCGGCCGCCATCGTACGCGCCAGCATGGTGGTCAATCTGCCCAAGGCCGCCACCGGCGGCGCGCATGTGGAATCGACCGTCAACCTGGTGTGCACCAAGGATGGCAGGCTCCTGCTCAATGGGAAAGAGAGCAACCTGCAGGAAGTGGCCGTCAAGGTGAAGCACGGCCACGACGCGAATCCCAAGCTGCAGGCGGTGATCGGGGCTGACAAGGGCGTGGAATACGGGCGCGTGATGGATCTCATCGATCTGGTCAAACGCAACGGGGTCACGGCCTTTGCGCTCGACGTGGAACGCGCGCCGCTACCCGAGGGCAACTAGCGGCTGGTCATGGTGACGGGGCACCCCTCTTCACGCCAGCAGACTGGGCCAGTTCCGTCCCGGCGCGGGCCGCGCCTTCACGGTAACCCCTTCGTCGAGAAGAGGGATCGCCGGCGCCAGCAAGCGCAGGCCCGAGCCATGTCGCACGTGCGGGTGCCGCTGTCGTCGGATTTTCACGCGCACCGGGGCCTGCACCGGATGCCGTCGTGGTTGCGCGCGGCGGTCGGCATCCTGGTGCTGCTGGTGTCCGTGGGTCTGCACGTGGCCTTCGTGGTCACTGCCTTTGGCATCAGCCGATTGAGCAGCCAGAAGACCGTCACGCGCCAGCAAGTGGCCATCGAGGTGCATGAGCACGAGGCCAAGCCCAAGGAAGCGCCGCCGCCCAAGGAACCAGAGCCCGAGGTGAAGCCCGAGCGCGTGGTGGCGTTCCGGCCGCCGCCTTTGCCCAAGCCGGAAGTGCAGCCCAAGGAGCCGCCCAAGGCGCAGCCGGCGCGGGTGGTGGGACTGAGCTTTGAATCGACGGTGGGCGAGGGCGCGGGCGAAGGCGAGGGGCCGGCCTTTGCCGTGGGCAACACGCGCATGGGCGAGACCGACAAGACCGCAGCGCTCGCCAAGGACGTGCCCAAGCAGACCATCAACAAGGGATCCACCACGGTGAAACCCACGGCCAATGCCGTAGCCACGCGGATTCCCGTGGCTGGGGTGGTGTTTGCGCAGGCCAAGCGAAAGAAAGAAGTGAAGCCCGAGTTTCCGCCCACCCTGAAGACCCAGGGGATTGAAGGCGATGTTCCGGTCATTGTGTGGATCGACGAGACCGGCAAAGTGACTGCAGTCAAGATTCTGAAGGAATCACCCTATCCCGAGTTCAATGAAGCCGCGAAGAAGGCGGCAATGGCCGACGAATTTGAACCCGCCACCCGCAATGGCGTTCCCACAGCCACCACGCTGAAGTACAACGTCTCTTTCCGATTGGTCGACTGATGAGAAGCAAGACTATTCCTGCGCTGGCCGGCGCTGCACTGGCCCTGTTCGGTTGCAGCAGCGATTTCAATACGCCCACACTACTCAACAAGGTGCGCATCCTGGCCATCCAGGCCGAGCCGCCTCAGCCTGCGCTGGGTGCATCGACGACGCTCCGTGCGCTGGTGTACCAGCCGCCGTCGGCCGACGCGGGGGTCGGCGTGACCGGCTATAGCTGGTCCTGGTGTCCGCTGGCCACCAGGGCAAGCGACGGCTACGCGTGCCCCGTCGGTCCAGATGCCGGTGAGTCGTTGTTTGCCAGCATTCCCGGCTTCCCGCCCTTTGACCTTGGCACGGGCGAGACCGCGACGTTCACCAATCCTTTCCCTGCAGCCACCCTTGCCTCTCTGTGCGAGAATAGCCTGGACGCGATTCCCGCCTTGGCCGCAGGCGCTGCGAGCGGCGGGCTCACTGCGAGCGGGAGCGTGAATTTTGCGTGCACGATTGCGGGTTTCCCCATCACAGTTGCCTTGGTCGTGCACACCACGGCCGGGGATTTGCCTGCCGTATTCAACGTGTACCTGCCCGTCAATGACAACATCGCGCCAAATCTGAACCCGGTGGTGGGCGGCATCAGCGTCACGGTCGACAACGTCGAGCAACCACTCGATCAGGCGGGCACACAAGCGGTTTTGCGCAACTCCAGCGTGCCGGTCAGCATCGACACGCCTCTATCAGATTCGGAACTCCTGCCTGACCCCAACGCCGTGCTGCCTCCTCTTGATCCTAAACATCCCTACTTGCCCCCCAACACCGCGCCTTTCGAGCAGCTCAACATGCACTGGTTCGCCGAGTGCGGCGACTTTGGCGGCAACGGACTGGGCGGCCGGGGCACCGTCTATCTTGGCGATCCGAACAATCAGAATTCGCAGTTCGCCACGGCCCTGGACAACACCTGGAACATTCCGAAGCAGGCAGACTACCCCGCGGATTTCGCGCGCATGATCGTGGTGGTGAGCGACAACCGCGGTGGGGTGGCATGGACCAGCGGGGTCGCCCATCTGGTGGACTTGCTGCCCGACGCGGGAGCGCCCGATGCGCCGGAAGCCGACAGTGGCGAGCCGAGCCCCGATGCGGAAGCCCTGGATTCCGACGAGGCGGACACTGCGGACGCCGTGCAGGAGTCCGCTCCGTGACGGCCCGGCGTCTCGGGATGCTGGCAGCCCTGCTGTCCGTGGCCGCCGCCAGCACGGTTCGCGCCGCTGAAGAATCCGGCAGCAGGGAAGAGAAGGAGGCTGCAGAGCGCGCTGGCGAGGCCGGTATCAGCGGCACCGACAAGGGGCCCACCATCGAGGCCAGCGAGCTGAGCAAGCAGCCCAAGCTGACTAAGCCGGCCAAAGTCGCCTATCCGCCGAACGCCATCGGCAAGAGCGGCGAGGTCGAGGTCACGCTGCTGGTGGACCTGGACGACAAGGGCGAGGTCACCGGCGCAACCGTGATTGAGCCCAAGGCGCCCACGGGCTTCGGCTTCGAAGAGGCAGCGGTCACCGCAGCGTACAGTCTCGGTTTCGAGCCGGCCGAGGTGGCAGGAAAGCCGGTGCCGGTCCAGATCGTCTACAAGTTCAAGTTTGTGCCGCCCAAGCCAGCCGCGCCCCCGCCCGCGGCCGCGCCGGCCAGCGCGCCGGTGGAGGCGCCCAAGCCGCCGCCGGTGGAGAATCTCGTCGGCGTGTTGCTCGAGCGGGGAACGCGCCTGCCCATGTCAGGGATCTTGGTCACCGTGTATCGCAGCGGTGGCGACCAGCCCATCGGCTTCGAGAACATCACCGACGCCAAGGGACACTTCCATTTCTTTGATCTTGAGCCCGGCATCTGGAAGGTCTTCATCGAACCTCCCGCCTACTATCCCTTCCGCACCACCGAGGAGATTCGCCCGGGCGAGGTCACGCACGTGACCTATTACATCGAACGGGGCTCGTACAATCCTTTCGACAAGGTGGTCACTGCCGAGCGCGTGCGCAAAGAGGTCAGCCGCACGGTGGTCGACAACACAATCATCGACGTCATGCCCGGTGCCATGGGCGATCCCCTGGCGGTCATCCAGAACTTCGCGGGTGTGGCTCGCGCCGCGGCCGGCTCGGGCGACATCATCGTGCGCGGATCGGCGCCGCAGGACACGCAGATCTTCGTCGACGGCGTGACCGTGCCCATCATTTACCACTTTGGCGGCATTCGCAGCGTTTTGCCGGTGGGCATGATCGACAGTTTGGAGTTCTATCCGGGCAACTTCTCGCCTTACTACGGCCGAGCCACTGGCGGCATCGTCGATGTCTCAATCAAGAAGCTCAAGCCCAAGAAGGAGGGCGGCTACTTCGACGTGAATCTGCTCGATTCCGGCGTCTATCTTGAGACGCCTATCGGTGACAAGGCCGCGGTGGCGGTTGCCGTCCGTCGCAGCTACATCGACTGGATCGTGAACGGCATCATTCCGTCCAACGCACCCATCACCGACATCACACTGCCCCACTATTACGACTACCAGTTCCTGGCTAATTATCGCCCGGCCCCGGCGCACGACCTGCGACTGTTCATATTCGGTTCGGACGATACATTCAGCATTGTGTTCCGCAACGTGGCCCGCCTCGGTACCGAACTCGCCGGCAACCAACTCTCGGATTCCACCAGTTTCTATCGCGCCCTGGCCACCTATCGCTATGTCCCGGCTGATCGGTTCGAGAACATGGTTCGCCTTTCGCAAGGCCGCGACAATGGGGACATTCAATTTTTCCAGTTCTACTCGCACTACACCATCGACACGACTCATGTGCGGGACACCATCCGCTACGAATGGTCGAAGAAGCTGGCGCTGACCGCGGGTTTGGATTTCCTCTACTATCGCTTCAGCATCAATGTGTTCTCGCCCCTTGCTCCTCAGGAGGGTCAGGATTCGGCCATGCCCGACCTCACCAATACCGCCCAGACCAACGTCTCGGGGGCCAACATCTTCTTGCCGGGCGCTTTTGCCGAGTTGGAACTGCGGCCCCTGAAAGGGTTGCTGATTCTGCCGGGCCTGCGTTTCGACTATTACTCGGACATTTCCCAGGCAACCTTTGCGCCGCGCCTCACGGTTCGTTACCAGCTCCGCAAGCCGGTGGCTTTG
The DNA here is from genome assembly GCA_963755125.1 of uncultured delta proteobacterium. GTDB lineage: Bacteria > Myxococcota_A > Polyangia > Fen-1088 > Fen-1088 > Fen-1137. The sequence goes on along the minus strand of CAVWIP010000018.1, from coordinate 233,317 downwards.
AAGGCGGGCGTGGGCCTCTTCTACCAGGAACCGGATATCACCACGGGACAGACCGACAAGAGTTTCGGCAATCCCGATTTGAAGGCCGAGCGGGCCATCCATTATTCTGCGGGAGTGGAGTGGAGGCCGCGCGAACACATCAACCTGGACGTGACCGGCTTCTACAAGGATCTGAGCAACTGGATCAGTACCACGACCGCCCTCAGGTCTGACGGGACGCCCTTGCGCTACGACAACAACGGCGCGGGGCGGGTTTACGGCATGGAGGTGGTGGCGCGCCACGAGCTGACCAGCAAGTTCACCGGCTGGCTCGCCTACACCCTGTCGCGCGCCACCCGGCGCGACTCGGGCAGCACCACGTACCGCCTGTTCGAGTACGATCAGACACACATCCTGACCGTCTTCGGCACCTACCAGTTGCCGCGTAATTGGCAGGTGGGCTCACGTTTCCGCCTGGTGAGCGGAGATCCCACCACGCCGGTCGTGGGGGCGGTCTACAACGCCTCATTATTTAGCTACAGTCCCCTCTACGGCGCCAAGTACAGCGACCGTTTGCCACCGTTCATTCAGCTCGATCTGCGTGTGGACAAACGCTGGATCTTCAACCGCTGGATGCTGAACGCCTATCTCGACCTGCAGAACGTGCTCAACCGCGCCAATCCCGAGGCCATGCAGTACAACTACGACTTCACCAAGAGCCAGGTGCGGCAGGGGCTTCCCATTTATCCAATCATCGGTCTGCGAGGGGAGTTCTGATGCGTCGGCAATTGTTTCTTGGTCTGGCGCTGCTGCTCTCGCTTGTCGGCGGCGCTGCGCGGTTGGTGCACGCCCAGACCGTGGAACTACCGCGCGCGCGGCAAGGGTACTGGATCGGGGTTGGCCTGGTGGACCTGGCCTCTGACCTTGTCGAGCAAGGCACGAACCGAGGCTTCTACAACGGCAGTGGCTTCACTTTGCGCATCGGTGAGCTTCTGACCGAGCGGCTAGGCCTCGGCCTATTGATCGATCTGGGGAGCATCAAGAAAGGCAGCGACCAGGGGGCCGCCGGCGGGCTGATCATGGAGGGCAGCGCCACGCTCTGGCGCGGGCTATCCGCCCACACCGGACTGGGAATCGGCTTTGTGGACGTGACCGACAAGAGCAGCACGGACAATACCCTGCGCGGGGGTGCGGGCTCGTACTTCCTTATCGGCACAAGCTACGATTTTTTCCCGTGGCGCAGGCGTTTGACCGGAGGCTGGGCCGTCACGCCCACTGTCGATTTTTACGTTATGCCCGACGGCAACATTCACACCTACACCTTTTCCATGGGGTTGCAGGTGGTGTGGTGGTCGGGCTTGCCGCGCAAGATGCTGATCCTGCCCGAGGAGTAGCGAGTACTTGGTTATTATAGCCCGGCGGTCGAAACCGGGCCGGTGTCCACTGCCTCGAAGTCGCTGCCGTGCACCTGGCTCAGGCCCGACACCAGGCCGTCCATGTAGGAATCCCAGCCCTGGTTGGTCTCGCCGCTGATGTACCAGTTGCTACCATTGTCGGCCAGGATGATGCCGTACTTCTTCATCGCCGTCAGGATGACCAGCGTCGGACCGGAGAACGAACTGGTGTCAAACGACGCCTTCAGGCGAAGACGCAATCCCATCGGCGGGAGGGTTGTGCTGGAGTCGCCCGCCGCGTGGGTCGCCGGGTGGATATAGCCCTGTTGCGAGCGGCTGACGGTGAATCGGATGGCGTGGTCGATCGCGCCGGCCACGACCTCGTCGTAGCGCACCAGTCCCGGCAGAATGGGCAACCCGGCCGCGTCGGCGGAGGTCCACCCGTCGGGCCGGAGTGCGTCCGATCCGAGGTGGAAGATTGCGCCGTTGGACGCTGTCCAGCCCGAGGTCCCGGTGGGATTCTGCGCATTGTACAGCTCGTACAGCGTGCAGTTGTTCGGTGCGCCTCCGGTGTCGAGGTAGAGCACATGCCGGTCATCGTCCGTCGAGGCGCTCGGGCCGCCTTCGATGGGAGCGTTGAGCGGAATCGGGTAGCAGAACTGGTTGGTTCCAGTGGGGCAGGGGAGCTTGTCGCTCTCGGTAGCACCATAGTCGACGTTCCAGGTCATCGGCTGCGGCGTGGCGCCAGTACCGGTCGAGAACGGAATGCCATACTCCTCTGTCACCGTGCCCCAGTCGGGATGGAAGCCGGTGGACGGCGACATGTTGGCGATGTAGGTCGCGCTGTTGGCGTTCAGCGGATAGGCAGAGATGTCCGTGTTCCAGGGGTTGTCCGCGGGGAAGATATTGCAGCCAGCGATGGTTGGCACGCTGCCGCTGGGGGCCGTGCTGGTGGTTGCGCCCGCGGCACCGCCGGTGCTCACGCCGCCGGTCGCTACCGCACCACCGGTGGCCCCGCCGTCGCCGCCGACGGTGGACATGCCGCCGGTGCTGCTGGTGCGAGGCCCGCGCGACGAGCGGCCGCCCGCGCCTCCTTGCGCGACCGAGGTTCCGCCTGCGCCTCCGTCGTTAGAGGTCTCGTTCGAGCAGCCAAGCAAGAGAACCAGGGACCAACCCAAGACGGCCTTCTTCATCACTCTGTTCCTCCAAAGATGGTGCCGATTCGTGCGCCCACAAAACGGCACATAAGTATCCGGCAGCGGACGAGCCGCGTCCAGCCCGGCCCGTCGGATAGTCACGCGTCGAGCAAGAGCCAGCGGTGTGAGACAGGTCGGCCGAGGGCACGACCGCTGCACAAGCTGGGCCAGTCATTATACTGGCCCGGCGTGCGCCCGCTGTGCAACACTAGCGAACGCCGTGAGCCCTGCCGACCAATCCGCGAGCCCAGTTGCGCCTCCTTCGGACGGCGCAATGGCCGGCAAGCCGCCTGTGCTCCTGCGGGCGACCTTGGCCGAAGTCGTGGGCTCGTCTATGCGCGTGGCCGGCTTGTCAGTTCTCGAACGCGCCATCAAGCAGTTGCACCGTTTGCAATACCACGTGGTGCTCGCCTCTGACGGAAGCTGTCGCCTGCCAGCCTATTTGCCGGCCTCGGTGCAGGTGCACAAGGTGCCCAAGCCCGAGAACCTGACAGCCTTGCGCCGCGAACTTTCGGGGGCGATCGAGGTGGGTGCCGACGAGGTGCGCCCCGCCAGCGGCTCGCTGGAAGGCGCCGTGCGCGTGATCGATGAGGCCAGCCGCCGTCGCGCCGAGCGCGCCGTGTTCGCCGAACTCCTGCGTGGTGATCTGGGGTTCGTCGCGCGCTACCTCAACAAGCCGGTGTCGTTTTTCATCACGCGCCACCTGCTCTGTCGCCTGCCTTTTTCCCCCAATCAGGTCACCGTGGGCGCAGCCTTGGTGGGCCTGCTGGGTGCGCTGATGGTGTCCAGCGGAGGCCCCGCCCTCATGATTTGGGGTTTTTTCCTCGCGCACCTGCAGTCGATCCTGGACGGGTGTGACGGCGAGTTGGCGCGCGTGCGCTTTCAGCAAAGCGCGCTGGGCGAGTGGCTGGACACCGTGGTGGACGACGGGCTCAACATCGTGCTGTTCGCCTGCATCGGCGTGGGCGTCTTTCGTGCCACCGGCAGCTCCCTGGCGCTGGCGGCGGGCTTGTTGGCGGCGGTCCTGCACATCGGTTATGACACCATCGCCTACCGCGAGCTCAGGTTGCAGGGCGGCGGCGGCGAGATCATCAAGGTGCGCTGGCACCTGACCGGCGGCGCGGACATGAAAACCCGATTGGCCAAGGGCAAGCGCGACCCGCTCGCCATGGTGCACACCATCGGCCGGCGCGACTTCTTCATTCTTGCCTTCCTGGTCTACTCCCTGCTCGGGGTTTCCTGGCTGGCGCTCATCCACGCCTTCCTGATAGCCACGCCGCTGGCTGTGGTGGCAGGGGCGCAGGTGGTCTGGCGCGCGCGCGGCGGAAAGTAGCAGGCCTCGCATTCCGGACAGACGGAGGCGCGATGTCCATGAAGAAGATCGATGTGTCGCCGCCGGCCGGCCCGCAGCCGTTGTGCAAGAGTTTGCTGCCCTTGGCGGTCGTGCTGGTTGCCGCCGCCTTGCTCTATGTCGGCGCCGGCGTTCTGTCGGGCCGGCTCAATCTGGCGGACGATTATGGCTACATCGTCCAGTACGGCCACTACGACCGGCCGCTCAATCTGGCCGGCCTGGTGCAGATGTTCAGCAGCATCTCCAAGCAGGAGATGCTGCACGATTACTACCGGCCCATCTACACACTGGTTCGGTCCATCGACTACCGACTGAACGGGACTTCTCCCACCGGCTACCACGTTACCAGTCTGCTGTTCTATCTGCTGGCCGTCGCCTCCACCTATTGGATTCTTCGTAGGCTTCTGCGGTCGAGCAAGGCGGCTTTTCTTGGCGGCCTTCTCTTCGCCTGTCATCCCATTCATGTGGAGGCCGTGGTCTGGATCATGGCTGGCGGTTACGCCATTGCGGGAGGGCTGGCGCTGCTGTCCTTTGCGCTGTATCTGTCGAGACGAACCTGGGCGAGCACATTGGCCTTTGCTGCGGCGGCACTGACCAATCCGCCAGCCGCAGTCATGCCCGCCTTGGTGTGGGGGCATATGGGACTTTTCCCTGTCAAAGAGGCGGGCGAGCGGCGACGTCGCAGGGTGAACTTCGCTGCGGTGTCGGTGGTGGCGGCGGCAGTCGTGCTCCTGAATTTCGTGGTCTTTCCCCAGCGTTACTCCGGGAGCACCTTTGATACCTCGGTGGCCGCCCACAGTTGGCTGGCCAATTTCTTCTCTTACCTGCGCCTGATGGTCGTTCCTCTGGGCCTGCACAGCCCTTACGAGAGGTACATCGAGAGGTTGAGCGATCCACGGTGCCTGGCTGGAGCCGCCGGCCTGCTGTTGCTGGGCGCGGGGATCCTGCTCTTGAGGAAACGCAGTCGTTTGGCTTGCTTCGGTCTCGCCTGGTTCCTCGTGGGCGTTCTGCCCACGCTCACCGTCTGGAAGAAGGCCGCGGGCATGGCCGATCGCTACGTGTTCATCGCGTCCTTCGGGTTGATTCTGGCCGCGACCGCGCTTCTGTCAGCGCGCAGCGACGGGGGACTGTTGCCCGACGGTCTGCCAGCGAGAGCACGCAAGGCGCTGGCTGCGCTGGGAGTCGTGTTCGTGGTCTTCTTTGCCGCCGTCACCTGGCAGCGCGTGCGGGCCTGGCACGACACCGAGACGCTCTTCACCGACACCCTTCGCAAGGATCCCGCCAACATTTTTGCTGCCAGGACTCTCGGACGCTACTACTCGGTGACTGTGTCAACGCCTGAAAAAGCGGTGCCTTATCTCCAAGAATCCGTCCGTCTCACCGAAGAACGACTTGGCCGGGTCACCAATCATTCGCTCGTACAATATGAGCAATATAACTTGGCGGAACTCCGCAATGCTTTGGGAATTGTCAGGCGTGAATCAGGCCAGTACGAAAAGGCCGTTACTCTCCACCAAAGCGCCGTTGCGGAGATAGCAAACACCGAGCTGGATGGCGCTCGAGCAGCCGACTACTACTTCCAGATGGGCCTTGCCTACGACAAGATGGCGGACCTGCACAAGAAGGCTGGCGACCGGGAGGGATTTGTCGCGGCACTGGAGAAGGCCCTTTCGTGCTACCGGCAGAGCATCGAGCGCCTGCCCATCCTGGTCAACGCCTACCAGAACGCCGGCTTCGCGCTGTTCCGCCTGGGTCGTGCTCCCGAAGCCGAAAGTACCTTGGAAAAGGCATTGAGGTTGGCGCCCAACAACTTGGAGGTGATTGGGTTGTTGGCGAATTGCTATATGCAGACCGGTGAGCAAGCGAAAGCGGGAGCGTTGCTGGATGAAGCCATCCAGAAGACCGGGCGTCGGCAAGGGAACGGTGCGCTGATGAGTGAACTGCAACGGCTGAAGGCCAAACTTGCCGGGCAGCCCATGACGCCCGAAGGACAATCGCTCGACGCAGGTGCCTCATTGGTCAGCTTGCTCAGGCAACAACGATACGAGGAGGCGCTGCGCGTGGCATTGTCGCTGCAGAAAGAGCAGGGCTCGCCCGACCCCTCGCTCTTGAACAACATCGGCCTGTGCTATTACAAGTTGGCCCGCTATCCCGAGGCCGAGCGCGTCTACTTGGAGGCCATCACACTCCGGCCGGATTACGACACCGCCATGGACAACCTGTCGTTGGTCTACGCCAAACAGAATCGTCTGGATCTGGCCATATCCTATGCCGAGAAGGCCTTGCAGTTGAAGCCAGGCGATCCCCGCATCAGCAACCATCTGGAAGGCTACTATCGCCACAAGCATGGGCAGCGCGGTCCCGATGCGCTGGACAACATCCCGAACGGCGGGGCATGGTAGGGCCCATGAGCAACAACCAGGCGCAAGATCTTCGGGCGCGCATCCTGGACCTGGTCGAGGAGTACCAGCGGAGCCGTGAGGATCACGCTCCGTTCGTTCCCGGACAGTCAATAGTGCGCTACGCCGGCCGCGTATTCGGACCGCCGGAGTTGCGCAACGCCGCGGACGCCGTGCTCGATTTCTGGCTGACCGCGGGGCGCTTCTCCCAGGAGTTCGAGAGCCGCCTGGCCGAATACCTGGGTGTGAGCGACGTCCTGATGGTGAACTCCGGATCTTCGGCCAATCTGGTCGCGGTCACGACGCTCACCTCGCCCAAGCTGGGCGCGCGCCAACTGCGTCCCGGGGACGAGGTCATCACCGCGGCAGCGGCCTTCCCAACCACGGTCGCGCCCATCGTGCAGAACCGCCTGGTTCCGGTGTTCGTCGACGTAGACATCGGTGGCTACAACGCTCTGCCCGAACGGATCGCCGAGGCCATCGGGCCGCGCACCCGAGCCATCATCCTGGCCCACACCCTGGGCAATCCCTGGGACGTGGCCCGCATTCAGGGGCTGGCCAAGCAACACGGCCTCTGGCTGATCGAGGACAACTGCGATGCCTTGGGCTCGCGCTATCAGGGGCGGCTGACCGGGACGTTCGGCGATCTGGCCACGTTTTCCTTCTACCCGGCCCATCACATCACCACCGGCGAGGGCGGGGCGGTGGCCAGCAACGACGAGACCCTGGCCAAGGTGGCGCGCTCGATTCGCGACTGGGGTTGCGATTGCTACTGCGCGGGCGGGGAGAACAACACCTGCGGCCGGCGTTTCTCCCAGCAGTTTGGCTCGCTGCCCTCGGGTTACGACCACAAATACGTCTACTCACACATCGGCTACAACCTGAAGGCCACGGACATCCAGGCCGCCATCGGCTGTGCCCAGATGGACCGCCTGGATGGGTTCACCGCGGCCCGCAAGCGCAACCACGCCTTTCTAGGCCAGGCCTTGCGCGGCTACGGCGATCGCCTGGTCCTGCCCAAGGCGACCGAGGGCGCCGACCCCTCGTGGTTTGCCTTCGTCATCACCGTGGCCCCGGGCGCGGGCTTCTCGCGCGATGAACTGCTCGCGCATTTGCAAACCCGCAAGATCGAAACCCGCAATCTGTTCAGTGGCAACCTGCTCCGGCATCCCGGGTTCTGCGACATCGAGCACCGCGTGGTGGGCGATCTGCGCAACAGCGACCGGATCACGTCGGACACCTTCTTCATCGGCGTCTACCCGGGTCTGACCATGCCCGAGCTGGAGTATGTTGCTGACGTCTTCAAGGGTTTCATGGCGCGCTGACGGCGACGCAAGACCTGCTATTCTTCACAATCAATCTCTTCTGCCACCATGGCACAGCCGATCAGACTCCGAGCCAAGGTCACGCACGTCGATGCTCACGCACCGAGCGTGCGCAGCTTCGTGCTCGCTCCCGAACGGCCCGCGCCGCGATTTCGTCCTGGGCAGTTCCTGCACCTCGCCCTCGATCCCTACGATCCGGCGCAGCACTGGCCCGAGTCGCGTGTCTTTTCCATCGCAAGCCCGCCCGAGGATCGCGAGCGTCTGCGCATCACGGTCTCCGCGGTGGGTGACTTCACCCGGCGCATGATGCGGCTTGCTGAAGGCGACGAAGTCTGGCTGAAGCTGCCCTACGGGGACTTCGTCATCGAGTCGCAGGGCACGTGCCCACTGATCCTGGTCGGCGGCGGAACCGGCATCACGCCCTTCGTGTCATTCCTGGCCTCTTCCGGCGCCTCGGCGGCCGCGCCGGTGCGCGTGCTGTACGGCGCCCGCCGATCCGATCTGCTCATCTATCGGGCAGTGCTGGACCAGGCGGCCAGGCGGTTTCGCGATCTGCGCTGGCAAGCGTTTGTCGAGGAGAACACCGGCGTCGGCGAGCAGGCCGGCCGGCTCTCGGTCGAGGCTGCGCTGCTTGCGGCGCGCGACGCGGGCGCGCCGGGCGGCGCGACCTTTCACTTGTCCGGTCCGCCACAGATGCTGCGTCTCTTTCAGGCGGGCCTGGCCGCGGCCGGCGTGCCGTCGGCCCAGGTGCGCGCCGACGCCTGGGATTGACCGGCGGCCCGGCGTCGGTTTACTGTTCGAGAAAGCAGCAATGAAGACGGTCATCTTGTGCGGAGGTATGGGAACGCGACTGCGCGAGGAAACCGACTTTCGACCCAAGCCCATGGTCGAGATCGGCGGTCGGCCCATCCTGTGGCACATCATGAAAATCTACGCGCACTACGGCTTCCGCGAGTTCGTGCTCTGCCTGGGCTATCGCGGCGCCGTGATCAGGGAGTACTTCCTCAACTACGAGGCGATGAACAACGACTTCACCATCTCCCTCGGGCGCAAGCACCAGATCGTGCACCACGATGCGCACGAGGAACAGGACTACCAGGTCACGCTGGCCGAGACCGGTCCCCAGGCCATGACCGGCGCGCGCGTCAAGCGCGTGCAGCGCTACGTGGACGGGGACACCTTCATGGCGACCTACGGGGACGGTCTGGCCGACGTCGATTTGGGCAAGGTCATGGCCTTCCATCGCGAGCATGGCAAGCTGGCGACCATGACCACCATGGCGCCCACCTCGCGCTTTGGCATGTTGGAGGTGGACTTCACCGGCAAGGTCACCTCGTTCATCGAGAAGCCACAACTCACCGGTCAGGCCAACGCCGGCTTCTTCGTGTTCCAGCGCCGCGTGTTCGACTATCTGTCCAGCGAGGACTCCTGCGTCCTGGAACGCGAGCCCCTGGAGAACCTGGCCCACGACGGCCAGCTCATGGCCTATCGCCACGCCGGATTCTTCTACGCCATGGACACCTACCGCGAGTACCAGAAGCTCAACGAGCTGTGGGCGAGCGGCCAGCCGCCCTGGAAAGTGTGGCGATGAACGATCCGCTGCGCGAGCTGTCCGCGGCCTTTGCACGGCGGTCGGTGTTCGTCACCGGGCACACCGGATTCAAGGGCTCGTGGCTCTCGCTCTGGCTGTCGCGTCTGGGCGCGCGCGTGACCGGCTACGCGCTGGCGCCGCCCACCGATCCGAGTGCATTCGTGGCCGGCGGCGTGCGCGAGGTGCTTGCCGCCCATCACGAGGCGGACATCCGGGACAGCGCGCGTCTGGCCCAGGCGATGCGCGACTGCGCTCCCGATGTGGTGCTGCACCTGGCGGCCCAGCCTCTGGTGCGCGCCAGCCATCAGCAGCCGCGCGAAACCTTCGACGTCAACGTGGTGGGCACGGCGAGCGTGCTGGACGCCGTGCGCGCCCTCCACCGGCCTTGCGCCGTCGTCGTGGTCACCAGCGACAAGTGCTACGACAACCGGGAGCACACCTGGGGCTATCGCGAGACCGATCCCCTGGGCGGCTCGGACCCGTACAGCGCGAGCAAGGGCGCGACCGAGATGGTCGTCGCGTCCTACCGCCAGTCGTTCTTTCCGCCTGAGCGCGCGCACGAGCACGGGGTCAAGCTCGCCTCGGTGCGCGCGGGCAACGTCATCGGCGGCGGTGACTGGGCGCAGGACCGCATCGTAGCGGACATCGTGCGCAGCTTGAGCAGCGGTCAGCCGGTGCCGGTGCGCAATCCGCGCTCCCTGCGGCCCTGGCAGCACGTGCTGGAACCCTTGGGCGGCTACCTGCTGCTCGCGGCGCGCATGCTGACCACGCCGGACGGGGCGCGCCTGGCGGACGCCTGGAACTTCGGCCCGTCGGGTCTCGAGGTCGTCGCCGTCGGCGCGCTCGTCGACCTGTTCATTGCCGCGTGGGGATCCGGCACCTGGCAGGACGCAAGCGTCGCCGGGCAGCCGCACGAGGCGCGGCTTCTGCGCCTGAGCATCGACAAGGCCGTCACCCTGCTGGGCTGGCGACCGCGCTGGTCGGTGGGCGAGGCCGTGCGGCGCACGGCGCTCTGGTACCGCAGCTTCTACCAGCACGACCCCGCGGGACGTGGTGCGGGATCGATGCGCGACAGGTGCCTGGCCGACATCGCCGACTACCAGGCGACGGGGGGCGCCGTCTAGCTCCAGCGTGAGGGCGACGGTGAAACCATGCGCGTCCTGTTGACAGGTGCCAGCGGTTTCGTCGGGTCGCACCTGCTCGCGCGCTTTCTTCGCGCCGGGGAGCACGCGATGGCCGTTGTGTTGCGTCCGGGGCCGAGGCCTCGTCGCATCGGCCACCTGCTCGATCGGGTGGAGGTCATTGCCGGCGATCTGGCGCGACCCGAGGCGCTGGCCGAGCCCACCCGGCACTTTGCTCCTGAACTCGTGGTGCACGCGGCCTGGGCCGGCCCCAACACCAGGAACCGCAACAACGCGCAACACGCGGACCATGTCACCCACACCATTGATCTCACCAAGCTCGCCCACGCGGCCGGAGCCCGTCACTTCGTGGGCATCGGTTCGCAGGCCGAGTACGGCGCCGCCGCGGTCCGGGCCGACGAGGAGCAGCCGGCTCAGCCGGTCACCCTGTACGGCACCGCCAAGCTGTGCGCGGGGCTGCTGGCCGGCAAGCTGTGCGCCAGCTTCGGCATGCGCTTCGCCTGGCTGCGGTTGTTTGCGGCCTATGGACCCGACGAGGATCCCGCCTGGCTCATTCCCTCGGTGTGTCGCGCTTTGCTGGCGGGCCAGCGGCCCGCGACCACGCGGGGCGAGCAGTTGTGGGACTACCTCTACGTGGAAGACGCGGCCGAGGCCATCCATCGTGTGGCCGTCACGCCCAACGCGGCCGGCGTCTTCAACCTCGGTTCAGGCCGGGTGCAGACCATCCGCGCGGTTATCGAGGCCGTGCGCGATCTCATCAATCCGCAGGCTGATGTGGGGTTCGGCGAGCTGGCCTATGGGCCCGATCAGATCATGCACATGCAGGCCAAGATCGATCGCCTGCGGCAGGCGACCGGCTGGGAGCCCGAGACCGATCTGGCGACCGGCCTGCGCCTGACTGTAGATTGGTTCCGCGGGGCCCAGGCAGCCAGGCTGCCGTCGGGCGCGCCCGGATTCGCGGGTGGCCGATCATGAATGCGGGTTGCGGGGCCTGCCCCAGCGCGCACAGTTTCGCAACGGAGGATGGGGGCCATGTCTCCAGCAAGCAGCAGACGCAAGCTCATTAGCATCATCACCCCGTGCTACAACGAGGCCGACAACGTCGAGGACTGCTGCGTCGCGATCCGCAATCTGTTCGCCGGCGAGCTCGCCGCCTACGACTACGAGCACATCTTTTGCGACAACGCCTCGACCGATGCCACGCCCGAGATTCTGCGCAAGCTGGCCGCGGCGGACAAACACGTCAAGGTCATCCTGAATGCGCGCAACTTCGGCCCGTTTCGCTCGGACTTCAATGGTCTGATGAGCGCCAGCGGCGATGCCATCCTGGTGTTTCTCGCGGCTGACCAGCAAGACCCGCCCGAGGTGATCCCGGAAATGGTGCGACGCTGGGAAACCGGGATCGAGGTGGTGTACGGTATCCGGGCCAATCGTGAGGAAGGCCCGATCATGCGCACGACGCGCCGTTTGTACTACCGCCTGGTGCGACGCTTCGCCGAGATCGACATCCCGCCCGACGCTGGCGAGTTCCAGTTGGTCGACCGTCGCATCGCGGACGAGTTGCGCAAGGTCGACGACTACTACCCCTACATCCGCGGGCTCATTGCCAACTGCGGATTTCGCCGCGAGGGCGTGCCCTATACCTGGAAGGCGCGACGCAAGGGCCTGTCGAAGAACCGGCTGTACCACCTGTTCGACCAGGGCCTCAACGGCCTCATCTCGTTCACCAACGTGCCTATGCGTCTGTGCCTGCTGGCCGGCGTGATCATCTCGCTGCTCAGCACGGTGGCCGCCGTGCTCAGCGCTGCGGTCAATCTGTTCTACTTCCGCCGGCTCGCTCCGCCCGGGATTCCCACCCTCATCGTGGCGGTGTTCTTCTTCGGCGGCGTGCAGCTCTTTTTTTTGGGCGTGCTGGGCGAGTACCTGTCGGCCATCCACGGCCAGGTACGCCAGCGGCCCCTGGTCATCGAGCGCGAACGCATGAACTTCGACCAAGCGCCCTCCGGGCAGAACAAGGCCGCACCATGATGAAATGGGCGGTCTGTCCGGCACGGCGGAGTATCAGGCGATGAAGGTATCCGACTACATCGTTCATTTCCTCGTCCAGCAGCGCGTGGGCCATGTGTTCGAGGTGTCAGGCGGGATGATCACGCACTTGCTCGACTCCTGCTGCCGCCTGGGAGGCCCGCAGGTCATCAGCATGCGCCACGAGCAGGCCGCGGGCTTCGCCGCCGAGGCGTGCGCGCGCATGACCGGCGTGCCGGGCGTGGCCCTGGCCACCAGCGGCCCGGGCGCGACCAACCTGCTCACCGCCATCGGCAGCTGCTTCTTCGACTCGACGCCGGCCGTGTTCATCACCGGACAGGTCAACCGCAACGAGCTCAAGGGCCAGCGTGCGGTTCGCCAGTCGGGGTTCCAGGAAACCGACATCGTGGCCATTGCCCGGCCCATCACCAAGGCCGCCTGGCTCATCGAATCCCCCGAGGATGTGCCCGCGATGCTGGCGCGCGCTTTCGCCACCGCGCTGGGCGGACGGCCTGGCCCAGTGCTGGTCGACATTCCCATGGATGTCCAGCGCGCCACCGTCAGCGCGGCCGAGCCACAGCCCGAGCCGGCCCAGGCTGGTGCCACGGCGATCGATCCGGCGCTGGCCGCGGACATCGAGCAAGTCCTGGCTTCCCTGCACGGCGCGCGCCGGCCCCTGCTGCTGGTGGGCGGTGGCCTGCGCTGCGCCCGCGCTGCCGACATATTTCGCAAACTGGTCAGCCAGCTTGGCGTGCCCGTGGTGAACTCGCTGATGGCAGTGGACGCCCTGCCGTCCAATGAGCCGTTGCGCGTGGGCATGATCGGAACCTATGGCAACCGCTGGGCCAATCTGGCCATGGGCGCCAGCGACTGGCTCCTGGTGCTGGGCAGCCGGCTCGACATCCGCCAGACCGGTTCCGACGTGGCCGCGTTCAAGCGGGGCCGCACCATCTTTCAGGTGGATGTCGATGCCGGCGAGATGAACCAGCGGGTGCCCGGCTGCCGCGCCATCTGTTCCGATCTGAAGCTGTTCCTGGCCGGCATGCTGGCACGGCTCGGTGACCAGGACCGCGGCCGCTGGGCTGAGTGGTGCGCCGAGATCGCCGAGTTGCACGAGCGCTGGCCCGACACCGCCGAGACCCAGGGCGCACCCGGGATCAATCCCAATGCCTTCATGCAGGCGCTCTCGCAGTCGTCGGCCCGTGCCAGCGCTTTCGCCGTGGACGTCGGCCAGCACCAGATGTGGGCGGCGCAGTCGCTGCGCCTCGGGCCGGCGCAACGCTTTCTCACCTCGGGCGGAATGGGCTCCATGGGTTTTGCCTTGCCCGCCGCCGTGGGTGTCGCCTTCGCGTGCCCCGCGACCCCGGTGGTCGTGGTCGCGGGTGACGGCGGCTTTCAGCACAACATCCACGAGCTGCAGACCATCACACACCACCGCCTGCCCATCAAGATGGTGGTCATCAACAACAATTGCCACGGCATGGTCCGCCAGTTCCAGCAGAGCTACTTCGAGTCGCGCTTCCAGTCTACGGTGTGGGGCTACAGCGCGCCGGACTTCGCCAAGGTCGCGGCGGCCTACGACATCCCGGGTTTCACCGTGGCGGCCGAGTCCGACATTCCCGGCGCGCTGGCCAGCCTGTGGCGGGATCCGGCCGCCCCGGCGCTGTTGCAGGTCATGATTGAGGAGTCCACGCCCATCTTCCCCAAGATTGCTTTCGGTCGCCCCTTCACCGAGATGGAGCCGCAGGCCAAGCCGATCGACATGGAAGGAACGTAGAGCGCAGCCTCCGCACGCACGACGCGCCCTGACGGCTCGACTTGCGGCCGGAGCCGCGCCAACATATGCGGGGACGGCACCATGCCGGACCCGCCGATGGCGAACCAGCCCTTTTCCCCGCCGCCCCGACCGCCGCCGGAGCCCTGTGTTCCGCCGCCGCCAGCGCCGTTGCTCTCGCACTGAACCCACGTGTGGCCATGATGCACGAGCAGGTTCCCCCCGAAGGAAGTCCCCCGCGCCGGGTGGTCAGCATCCGCGCAGGGTTGCTCATTGCCTTCGCGCTCGTCGTGTTGCTGGTACTGGGCAGCCTGTTGACGGCGTCGCTGCTCGGCACCGCGCGCCTGGCGCGCGACGTTGCGGGATCTCTGATGTCTGCGCTGGGCCAAGATACCGACGCCCGGCTGCACGCTCTGTTCGATCCACTCGGGCAAAAGATGGTCGAGGACTATGCAGCGATTCGGCGGGGGCGGTATTCGGCCAAGGACGCGGAGACGCGCAGGGAACTGCTGATGCCGGGGCTGTTCTCGTTGCCCGACGTCGATTCGATGATGCTCGCCGATGAGAAAGGCGCGCATTTTCTCATCATGCGCTACAGCGAACCCGTGCGCCGGTCGGCGCTACTCAAACCCGTGGCGGAGCGGTTGCCTTCGCCCGACCCGGGCCGCCTGCAATTCCTCACGCGGGATTTCCGGCCCGCCGAATGGGGTGAAGACAGCCGTTGGGCTTTGTGGAACGATGCTGGGCGGCAGCTCGTGCAACAATGGGACTTGCGCTTGTCCGACTACGACAGTCGGCAGCGACCCTGGTACCAGGTGGCCATGGCGGCGTTTCGCGATCAGACCCTGCCCCAGGCGCAGGCTGCCGCCTCGAATCTGATCGCGTGGACCGACGTGTATCCGCTTTTCACCGCGAAGCGTCCCGGCATCTCCGCGGCGGTTGCGGCGCGCGACCCGTCGGGCGAGATCTTGATCGTCACCTACAACTTGCCTCTCGACGATATCGTGAAGTTCACCTCGTCAGCGCAACCTTCGCCGCGCGGGAGCATGTTTGTGATGACCGATGACGGGAGACTGCTGGGTCCGCCCCGCAGCAGCCGGGGCAAGGAGGCCGCCGGCCTGCCTTTGTTGCAGCCGATCGCTCAGGCCGGCTTTCCCAAGGTCACCAGCGCGGTGGCGACGTGGCAGACTGACCGCGGCGGCCGGCTCGATCGCTTTCGGCTCGCGCTCGACGGAGAAGCCTGGTGGGCGGGCTTCACGCCATTTGAATTCGGTGCGCGGCACCGTTTCTGGATCGGCGTGCTGCTGCCCGAGTCGGACCTCGTCCCGGCGGCCCACCAGTATCAGGTGCTCATCGCCGCAGTCGGCCTGCTGGCCATGCTGGCCGCGGCCTTGCTGGCGCTGGGCCTGGCGCGCGGGTTTTCCAAGCCCTTGGCCCAACTGGCGGCGCAGAGTCGGCGCATCGCCTCGCTTGACCTGACCGAAACCGCCCCGGTGCGCTCCCGTGTGAGCGAGCTCGATCTGCTGTCGGTCACGCTGGCGCGCATGCGCGATTCCCTGCGCGAACACATCTTGCAGCGCGAGCAATCCCGTCGGGAGATATTCGAGCGCGAGCAACAGGTGCGGGCTCTGGCCGAGAATTCCCCCGACATGGTCGTCCGCTACGACCGCGAAGGCCGCTGCCGCTACGCCAATCAGGCATTTGTGCGTGCGACCGGGCTTTCACCCGAGCGGGTGAACGGACGGCGGATAGCCGAATTCGGGCTTTCCGCGGAGCCTGTGGCGCTGTGGCAACGAACCATCGACGAGGTTTTCGCGAAGGGCCGGTCGGTCGCCGTCGAGTTCGATCTCGGAACGTCGCTTGGGCTGCGCCACTTCGAGTCGCGGGCCACTCCCGAGATCGCCGCCGACGGGACCATCGCGTCCGCCCTGGTGGTGTCGCGTGACATCACCCTTCGCGTTGCCAGTGAGCGCGCCTTGCGCCTGAGCGAGGAGCGCTATCGCACGCTGATCGAGTCGGCCATCGTCGGCATCCTGGTCCAGCAGGACGGACGCGTGTGCTACGCGAATTCGGCTGCGCTCGACATATTCGGGTACCAGAGCGCGGCGGAGTTGTCCGGGCAGAACGACTGGAGTGAGCACGTCGCCCCGGCGTTCCGCTATGAACTGCGGTCGCAGAGCGAGGCCGTGCTGCGCGGGGCACGCCTGCCGACCCAGCCAGGCTGGCAGATTGTGCGCAAGGACGGCTCGCACCGCTGGGTGCAGTCGAGCCTGACCCGCGTCGAATGGGACGGTGCCGATGCCGTGCTGTGCTTTCTCCGTGACATCACCGAGCTGCGCGACGCCGCCGACCGGCAGAGCGCGCTGGAGGAACAGCTACGGGAGGCACAGAAGCTGGAAGCCGTCGGTCTGCTCGCCGGCGGCATCGCCCACGACTTCAACAACTTGCTCCAGGTGATCGGGGGCAACGCCAGCCTCGCGATGGTCTCGGGCGACCAGCCCCACGAGCGCGAGGCGGCGCTCGGGGCGATCGTCACTGCGGTCGGGCAGGCGGGGCAGCTCACGCGGCAGTTGCTCGCCTTCGGACGCCGCCAGGCGCTGCAGCGGGAGCGTGTCGAACTCAACGGTCTGGTGACTGCGCATCTGGCGATGATCCGGCGGCTGATTCCCGAGAACATCCGCATCGATTTCCGTGCTGCCCCACAGCCGGTCGTGACCGAGGCGGACAAGGGACAGATGGAGCAGGTTCTGCTCAATCTCTGTCTCAACGCCCGCGATGCCATGCCCGACGGTGGGCAACTGTCGATCGCGATCGAGTCGGTGGTGCTCGACGCCGCGACCGCGGGACAACTTTGCCAGCGGCCGGCCGGGCTATTCGTCCGCATTACGGTTTCAGATACGGGGCACGGCATGAGCGCGGATGTGCTCGAGCGGATCTTCGAGCCGTTCTTCTCGACCAAGCCGCTCGACCGCGGTTCCGGCCTCGGGTTGGCGGTGGTGTACGGCATCATCCGGCAGCACGGCGGGCACATCGCAGCCCGCAGCGAGCCGGGCCGGGGCACCCAGTTTGTGGTGCTGCTCCCTTGCGAGACCGGCGAGCCGATGCCGACGGTCGCGCCGGCCCCCGAGCCGGCCACGGACGGCGCGCAGCCAGTCGTGGCCACGATTTTGCTCGCGGAAGACAACGATGCGGTCCGCCGGGTCGCGGAAAAGGTGCTCGCCCTCATCGGCGCGCGCGTGATTGCCGTGGTCGACGGACAGCAGGCGGTCGATCGCTTCACCGCCGATCCTGGACAGTTCGACCTGCTCTTCCTCGACGTCATGATGCCCAGGCTGAGCGGGTTTGAAGTGGCCGCCCGCTGCCGCTCCCTTCGCCCGGAGATTCCGGTGCTGTTCGCGAGCGGCTACGCCGCGGAATCGCTGGGGGCCAAGGCCGAGATGACCCCCAACGACACGATCTTGCGCAAACCATACGATCCAGAGGCGCTGCGGGTGGCCGTGCGAAAGCTGTTGGCCCGGCCTCACCCAGGGTGACCGTCTTGCCATGAACCCCACCACGGATGCGGCCTGTGCGAAACCGCCATGCGCGGGCAAACCCGCGTCCTGGTCACCAGACGGTGGCCACCGGATATTGCGTGACCAGTGGATCGGGGGTGAGCAGGGTCAGTCCGCCAACAATGGCCTGACAGACCAGCATGCGATCGAATGGATCCTTGTGTAGCTCAGGCAGCTTGGCGCAGAAAAGGGCGGCGGCCTCGTCGAGCGAAAGCGGCTGAATCTGGTGGCGCTGGCGTTCCTCGGGAACCAGGACGGAGGGCGCACGCGGCAGCGGAAGCTTGCCCAGGTAGCCACAGCGGTGACGGGCACCGGCTGGCCGCGAGTTCGCAGTTACAGCCCCGGCCTTTGCAACTTCGATCCCTACGCCGACTCGCCCGCGTTGCCGCCGGTGCGCACGCGCGCGGTCAGGTTCTGCACGGGCACCAGCTTGTCGCCGGGGCGCCAGGGCGCCGGTTGCACGTCGCCGACGATGCTGGTGCGGCCACTTGCGCGTTTGCCGCCCACGGCGTTGTTGAGGAAGACCTCCAGGCGCCGGTTCTGTCCGCCGCTGCCGTCGTAGAACAGGCTGACGATGGGCATGTCGACGTCGGCCGACACGCGGCCGAACACGGCGGTGGCCACGGTCTCGGGCATGCAGCCAAACGGCGCACAGTTCACCACCATGGCCGCGCCCTGTTGCGCGAACTTGATGGCGCGTCCGATTGACAGCTTGCCCTCGCCGCCGCAATAGAACGCCATGTAGGGCGTGGCCAGCTTCATGCACTCCTGGAAGGGCGGTTCGTGCCGGTCGTCGAGGAAGGGACTGGCCGCGCGCATGAGCTTCTGCTCCCAGTGCCGCATCCAGTGGTAGGTGACGAAGGTGTCGGCCTTTTCCCACGACATGATGGTCGAGGGGAACTCCTCCATATAGTTCTCGATCGACGAGGTGTAGAGGATCCAGTCGGTGATGGGGATCATCCACGCCTCGCCGCCAAACATCTCGATGGCGCTGATCACGTCTTCATTGGCGTAGACGTTGTTGCGCACGTAGATCTCGCCAACGATGCCGACCAGGGGCTTGCGCGGCCCCGCCACGGGGATGGCGGCGATCTTGCCAATGCCCTCGCGGATGACGGCCGGCAGATCCGCGTCGGTTTCCAGCGCGCGCGCAACCGCATCGGCCATTTCGGCCACCACGCGATCGGTTTCGCCCACGTTGACCTCGTAGGGTCGCACCTTGCACTGGGCTTTCAGGATGATGTCCGAACACACGATGGCCTTGAACAGCGAGCGCCGCATCTGGCTGTCCAGCCCCTGGTAGGCGTTGTTGGACGCGGGGGCCAGGATGGCCACGTCCTCGAAGCCCTCGCGGTCCAGGATCTGCCGGTGCAGGACGGTGTACTGGCCGAAGCGGCACGGGCCCTTGGAACTGGGCATGAAGAAAGCGTGGCGGCCGCCGGCCGGCTGCTGGCGCAGCGTCTTGAGCAGCGTCCCGATGGTGAGCGCGCAGGGCAGGCACTCGGAGCCGCGCGTGAGCGAGCGGCCCAGATCGAACGACTCCTTGTTCTCGTCGGGCAAGGTGCGCGCGTCGAAGCCGTGTTGCCGGAAGGCCGCCGCCACCAGGCGCGTGCCGAACTGGTGCATGGGCGGGATCCAGATGGTGCGGCCGCGCAGGTCGGTGGGCTCGACGTGCTCGCGCGCACGTGGCCCGCGCTCGGGCCGCGGCCGGCGCAAGACATCGAAGAACGCCTCCAGCCGGGTCATGTAGCCGGCGTCGGCGCCGTGCTCGTCGAGTTCCAGCATGAGCAGCGGGCGGCGGCCCATGATCTCCTCGGCGAAGCTGAGCAGGAAGCTGTCCGGCCCGCAGGAGAAGTTGGTCAGGTACACGACGTCGAGCAGCTCATGGTCAACGGCCTGCTCCAGCACGGCCAGGATCTTCTGGCCGTAGCTCCAGAAGGCGTTGCGATAGCGCAAGCCCAGCCGCGACAGATCTGGCGCAAGGAAGTCCATGGGCAGGACCGTGCGGCCCATGTCCGCGATCTTCTGCGGCAGGCCCAGGTTGGCGCCGCCGTCGTAGTTGTTGTAGGGCCGGCCCACCAGCAGGATCATCTTCTCGTTTTTGGCGGTGGCCTCGGCCAGGATCTTGGCGCCCTCCTCCTGGCAGCGCTGCTCGAAACGATCCTGCGCCTCCAGGCCAGCGTGCCAGGCGCGCCGGATGTCGCGCGACGAGCGCCCGAGCGGCTTGGCCAGCTCGTCGGACAGGGTCTTGATGATGTCACGCTCGCGCATGCGCATGTCGACCAGAGGCGACAGGATGCGCGAGGCGTCCATGTGGTTCATGGCCAGGGCCGTGCGGCTGCACGCCGCGGTTCCCTGCACGTAGGGGCACACCGCCGTGCCCGTGGTCTCTTCGTTGGCCGGCGTGTTTTTCAAATGCGGCACGAACACGAAGTCAACTCCGTCGGTGACCGCCAGCTTGGCCACATGGCCCAGCGCCAGCTTGGCCGGGAAGCAGAAGTCGGCGCCCGCCATGCGCGGGCCCAACTCGCGGATTTCGTCGGTAGTCTGGCCGGAAAGCTGCACGCGGAAGCCCAGTGTATTGAAGAAACGCTGCCACAGCGGATAGTAGGTGTAGGTCAGCAGCGCCTGGGGCAGGCCCACCACCGGCGCCTTGTCCGGAACTTTCACGCCGGCGCCACCCTCGCGCCACAGACGCTGGCGCAGGCGCAGGGCCCGATCATACGGGCTCTTGCGCACCTTCTGCTCGCCGGGATCGCGGCCGCACATGTAGCCCCACGAGGGCGAGCCCGTCACACCCTCGATCTCGGCAAAGGTGATGGTGCAGTCGTTCTGACAGAGGTCGCAGGTTTCCTTGCGCAGGACGATCTTGCGCTTGTCCAGGTCGAGGCCACGAAAGCGCGACGAACTCACGCTCTGTTCCGCCATGGTCTGGCGCACCAGCCGGGCCACGCCAAAGGCACCCATCACGTGGCAGTAGGGCGATACCACGACCTCCACGTCGAGCAGGCGCTCGAACGCGGCCACCAGGGCCTTGTTCCGCGCGGTGGCGCCCTGGAACATGATGCGGTTGCGGTTGCGGTGGCGGTTGCCCACCACCTTGTTGAGGTAGTTCTTGGCCACCGCGACCATGACCGCGGCCAGGGCCTCGGGTCGGCTGGCGCCGGCCTCGATGAAGCGCACCACGTCCTGCTCCATGAAGACGGTGCATCGGTCGGTGGCGCGCGGGGGCTTCACCCCCAGCACGGCCTGGCCCACTTCGGCCACCTTGTAGCCCAGCTTGTTGGCCTGTTCCTCGACGAACGAGCCGGTGCCGGCGGCGCACACGTAGTTCATGTTGGCGTCGCGGATGTGGCCGTCGACGATGTGCATGTACTTGGCGTCCTGGCCGCCGATTTCGAAGATGGTGTCGACCGTGGGATCGGTGAAGGTGGCGCCCGCCACATGGGCGCTGATCTCGTTGATGATGGCGTCCCCGCCGATCACCTCGCCCACGATCTTGCGGCCGCTGCCCGTGGTCCCGGCGCCCAGCACTTCTATGCGCGCGCCCTTCTTGGCCTCGAGCTCGCGCAGGGCGCGGCACAGCTTCTGCGTGGCACCGATGGGATCGCCGCCGGTCTTGCGGTACACGTTGACCAGCAGTTCGTCCTTGTCGTTGACCAGCGCCAGCTTGGTGCTGGTCGAGCCGATGTCGATGCCCAGGTACACGCGCAAGGTCTGGCCCGCGGGCCAGGAAACCACGCGCACCTCGTTGCCCTCCGGGTCGGTGTAGGACTCGGCCAGGCGAAAATCGGGGTACTTCGACTTCTCCAGCGTGAGCGGCCAGGGGTGGTATTCCACGTCGCTGGCCGTGGCAATGCGATGGAGTGACTCGCGCGAGGGCAGCCGCCGCGGAACCGCGCCCAGGGCAGCGGCGCCGGTGGCCGCCACGAGATGGGGCGAGGCCGGCACGCGCAGCAAATTGGGGAAGGCCGCGTCCAGCCAGCGCAGAACCTCGCCGTTGAGCGCTACCCCGCCGATGATCGCGGTCGGGGCATCCAGGGGCCGCGCCCGCAGCAGGGTTCCGATCAAGGTGCGGGTCATGCCCCGGCACAGCCCGGACCACATGGCGGCCTTGCTGTAGCCCTCTTGCTGGCGGTGAATCAGGTCGCTCTTGGCGAACACCGAGCAGCGGGTGGCGATGGAGGGCGGCTCGGCCACGCTGCCCACCAAGGCCGGATCGCTGCAATCCAGGCCCAGGCGCGCGGCCTGCTCGTCGAGGAAGGATCCGGTGCCTGCCGCGCACATGGAGTTGGTGGCGTAGTTCTGGAAGTGCCCCTGGGCGTCGAGCTGCACCAGCGTCACCGAGCCGCCGCCGATGTCGATGATGTTGCGAACCTCGGGGAACAGGGCGTGCACGACGCGAATCTGGCAGGCGGCAATGTCCAGCCGCCGGGTCTCGAAGGCCTCGCAGAAGCGGGTCGCATTCAGCCCGCAGAAGCCGATGGCGTCCCCGGGCGCCAGGTCCAGCTCGCGCAGGGCGCGCTCGAGCACGGGAGCCGGCTCGCCTTTGTGTCGGGCGTAGAAGGACTGAACGACCTTGCCAGCACCGTCGATCCGGACCGCCTTGAGCGATACGGCGCCGATGTCGACTCCTATTCTTCCCGGTTGCTCCACAGTCACACGTGCTTCGTGAGGTTGATGTAGGTGTCCGTCGGTGCGCCGCTTCCATACCACAGAACCGGCACCGAGGCTAACCGGAGCCGCGCCACCTTAGCGCGAAATGTCATCACGGCCTCCGAAGTCGATTGCCATGACTTCGCGGCCGAGAAGGACAGTGCTACCCTGGCGGCCATGATCATTGCTGGCGACATCGGCGGAACCAAGACCGTGCTCGCGCTCTTCGAGCAGGTGGGCCAGGAGGGCGAGGATCTGCGCTGCGTGCGCGAGGCCACCTTTCCCAGCCTCGAATACCACTCGATCGAGGCGGTGGTGGACGAGTTCCTCTCGGCCAGCGAACGGCCCACGCTGACTGGCGCCTGCTTTGGCGTGGCCGGGCCGGTCGAGGGCGGCCGGGCTCGGCTGACCAACCTGCCCTGGTTGCTCGATGAGGAACATCTGGCCAAGGGCCTACGCGCCCCGCGCGTGCGCTTGCTCAATGACCTGGAGGCCGCCGCCTTCGGCATGTTGTTTTTGGCGTCCCAGGATTTTGAAGTGCTGCAGCCTGGGAAGGCTGGCGCCCGGGGCGACATCGCGGTCATCGCGCCCGGCACGGGCCTGGGTGAGGCCCTGCTCCACTTCGACGGCAAGCAGTACCACGCTATCCCGTCGGAAGGCGGCCACGCCGACTTCGCCCCGCGCACCGACGACGAGATCGTTCTTTTGCGCCACCTGCGGGCGGTCCTGGGCGGCCACGTCAGCTACGAGCGCATCCTTTCGGGCGCCGGCATCGGCAACCTGTATCGCTGCTTGCGCAACGAGGCCACCAGCCGCGAGCCGCCCTGGCTGGCCGAACAACTTGGCAGCGGCGATCCCAATGCGGCGATCTCGGCAGCCGCCCTGGCCAACCGCGATCCGGTGTGCGTGCAGGCCCTGCGCATGTTCTGTGCGGTGCTGGGCGCCGAGGCCGGGAACCTGGCGCTCAAGGGGCTGACCACGGGCGGCGTGATCATCGGCGGCGGCATCGCCCCGAAGATCCTGCCGGCGCTCAAGGAAGGATCCTTTCTGGCAGCCCTGGCCGACAAGGGACGTTTTTCGGAATGGGCGAAGAACCTGCCGGTGCGGGTGGCGCTCGATGCGCGCGCGCCGCTCATCGGCGCCAGCCGCTTCCTGGTCAGCAGCGCCATTCACCCGGGCGCGCGGGCGTAGTCGCGCGCCAGCCGGCGGAAGGTCGTGGTCGTCGTGGGTCCGGATTGACTCAAGATCAACTTCAACTTAAACTTCATCTCATGCCGGTTGGCAAGACAGTTTCCATGCTCGATCTGCGAGTCCACGCAAAGCAGATCGTGGGACAGGTGCGTGCCGGCGAAGCCATCGTGCTCACGTATCGCGGACGTCCGGCACTTCGGCTCGAACCGATCCGACCCCCGACGGTGGAGGCCGACGATCCCTTCTACCGGCTGGGTGAGCTTTCGAAACGTCGAGGGTCCTCTCTGACGAACCGCCAGATCGACGACATCGTCTATGGCCTCTGAAACATTCGTCGACACCAGCGGCTTCTACGCGCTGCTCGTGGAGCGAGAAGAGATGCACGAACGAGCGGCTCGGATTCTGCAACAGGCGCAGCGCCGCCGTGCGAAGTTCGTGACAACCGACTACGTGCTCGACGAGACAGCGACCTTGCTGGTCGCTCGCGGCTTCGGGCATCTGGTGGAGGGCTTCTTCCAATCCACCCTGCAATCGAAGGCGTGCGTGGTCGACTGGACGAGTCCCGAAGTGTTTGTCCGGGCTGCGGCTTTCATGGCCAAGCACATCGATCAGGGATGGTCGTTCACGGATTGCCTGAGTTTTCAGACGATGAAAGCCCGTCGCCTGCGGGAGGCGCTCACCAAGGACGAGCATTTCGACAAAGCTGGGTTCAAGGCACTTCTGCGGGGTAAGGCATGAGCTGTGGTGTGCAGCGGCTCGTAGGCTGGTCTCCTGGGGGCGTCAGCGTGCAGCCCGCCGGAGGCTGATCTGGGCGACGCCGGCGGTGGCCGAGGTGACCTTTGACAGGGAGACCTGTCCCACCAGCTTGCGCATCAGATCGTCGGCCAGCTTCTTGTCGCCCGACAGTCTCTCGACCGCGGTGATTTTTCCCGCGCTGTCGATGGAGAGGCGCAGACGCAGGGGATTGGCCATCTGTGCGGAAGGGCAGGGGGCTGTCCGTGGCCCACGTTGAATGACGGCGACCGCCGCACGCAGATCCCCCACCTCGCGATCGCTCTCGGGTCTTGCCTCAAGCCTGCATGTCGTCTTGCTTCCCGCACCCTGTCCGTTTTTTCCTCTGTCGCGGCTGCGTCGCCGCTGGACCGGCTCTTCCTCGGGCAGACCGGCCAGCGGGTCGGGCGGAACTTGCCGACGGTCGCTGATCGGGCCGGCCGGCCGTGCACTTATCGCACGGTCGGGCTGGGCGGCCGGGGGTGATCCTTCGGCGCAAAGGAACGTGACAAGGCAGAGCACGGCTTCCTTGGACGGGTGCGCGCGTCGCATGGCGGGCCTCCTGTCCCCGGGGTGATCTGGCCGGGGGATCTGGGGACTTTGAACGCGCGACCCGCCGAGAAGATCTAGGCGCTGGGCTTGACCCGCTGGCGCAGATCTTCGATCTCGGCGTCGATGCGCGCCACGCGCCGCCCGATTAGCGCGATGTAGGTGAACACCGCACCCCAAATGAAACCGTAAGCCAGGGCAACGTAAGTCATGGTGACCTTCCTTCCGCATCCTCGACGGCGATCGTCAGTTCCACCAGGCGCGCATGGGCGCGCTCGACACGCATGCGCAAGGTCAGCAGCACGCCCCATAAGGCGCTGAAGATGGCCAGCGACAAGAAGAAGGGCAAGCGCATCCCCGGGGCCAACGACGAAACCACCTTGGTCGTCGGGTGTAGGGTGCGCCAGACGTTGACGCTGAGATAGACGAGAGGCACATCCGCCGCCGCGAACAGGGCCATGGCCGCGGCCAGCCGGCGTCCGCCTTCGCCGCCATAGCGTCGCGCCAGCCCATACGCGATCAGCATCAGCCAGAGCAACAGCGAGGAGGTGAGGCGTACGTCCCAGGTCCAGAACACGCCCCACGCCGCCCGCGCCCACAGCGGACCGGTCACCATCACGCACAGGCCAAACAGCACGCCCAACTCGGCACTGCACAGGGCCAGCCGATCGCCGCGTTCCGACCCGCGAAACAGGTACGCCAGGCTGCCGCCCGCGCACACGAAGGTGGACAGCATGAGTAGCCAGGCGCAAGGCACGTGGAAGTAGAAGATCTTCTGCACGATGCCCATGGTCTTTTCCAGCGGCGCGTTGGCGACCAGGAAGGTCACGACGAAGAACCCGTGCATGGTCAGCAAGAGACCCACCACGAAGGCGGTGCTGGACTTGAGGGACGAAGACATTCTGGAAGACATAGCTCACTCTCCCATCACGACTGGTTCAAAGGACCACAGCCCGACCACCACGAACACCACGTCCAGGGCCACGAGAAAACGCGTCCAGAACATCGCGGGATCGAGATCCGGAGCTGCCGGGTCGAGCAGAGTGGCCGTGGCACGGCTGGCCGCCAGCAGCACCGGGATCACGATGGGAAAGAGCAGGGCGCCTAGAAGCGCGTCGCGGCTGCGGGCGCGCAGAAGCGCGGCGGAGAAGATCACACCCACCGAACAGAAACCGACGGTTCCAAGGAAAAGCAGCAGTCCCAGCCAGAGCGCGTGCGGCCCGATGGCGGCGGAGAAGAGCGCCGCGAGCAAAGGGGTCAGCAACAATTCCACCAGGAACATGATGACTGCGGTGGCTGCCAGCTTGCCCGCATAGATCGCCGAGCGCGGGACCGGGGACAGCAGCAGCGAACGGATGGCCTCGCTCTCGCGTTCGCGGTCGAAGATGCGGGACAGGGCCACCGTGCCCGAGAACAGCACCGCGACCCACAGAATGCCGGCGACCGCGTCGGGGCCAACCGTGACTTCCTGCCCGGAGATGAAAGCGAAGGAGAACACCAGCACCACCAGGGCTGCCATGAAGCCCATGGTGTAGAGCACCTCGCGGCTGCGTCCCTCGATGTGCAGATCCTTCCACGCGACGCGCGCGGCTTGGGACGCCCAGTTAGGCCTTGCCACGGGTGGCCTCCTCGTAGATCGCGCGAACCTCGTCGGGGGAGAAACTCGCGCGTGTCTGGTCGCTCGCCACCCGACCGCGGCGCAGGACCACCACGTGCGTGGCCACGGCAGCGGCCGCCGCCAAGTCATGAGTCACCAGCACCACCAGGCGGCCGGCTTCGCGCTCGCGAGCCAGCTCGCCTGCCAGCCACGCGACGCCCGCGGGATCGAGCGCGGACCCTGGCTCGTCGAAGAGCAGGATGTCGGGCTGGTGGAGCAGGGCGCGCGCCAGCGCCAGTCTCTGCAACATCCCGCGCGAGAAGGTCCGTGCAGCCGTCTCGCACCGGACGGCATCCAGGCCCACGCGCGCCAGCATCTCGTCGATGCGGCGCTCGGCGCTTGCGATTCCGTACAGCGAGGCAAACAGGCGCAGGTTGTGCCGAGCCGAGAGATCTCCGTACACGCCCGGCTCGTGACCGACGTAGCCGATGCTGGCGCGCAAAGGGCTGTGGCGCGACAGTTGTTCATCGCCCAGCATGATGCGGCCCTGCGACGGTTGCGACAGCGTCGAGAGCAGACCGAGCAGGGTGGACTTGCCGGCGCCGTTGGGGCCCAGAACCGCTGCCACCTGACCGGGGACGAAGGTCAACGAGACATCGGCAAGCGCGCGGTGCCGGCCAAAGGTCTTGCCGACGTTCATCAGCCGTAGCACACGCTCGCTCATGGCTTCACGAAGATTTGGCGGCAGGGCTCGCGCGGTCAGCCGCCTCGAGCGCAGCCACGAGATCAGCCCGCCGCTGGGCGAGCTGCGCATCGTCGGGTCCAGCGGCCCGACGCGCGCGTTCCACGTTGGCCAGCTCAGCGAAGAGCCGATCGCGGCGACTTCCCAGATCTTTGGCTCCCGGTCGTCTCTCGACTTTCGGCCGTCGCCAGCCGAGTACCACCGCGAAGATCAGCGCGGCGACGAGCGCCGTCGCGATGATCTGCCCCAGACGTGAACGCGCGGGCAGGCCGGACACGGTGATGGTGAGGATCCCGTTGCGAGGCACGCTGGCGAGCTGGAAGATCAGCATGCGTGCTCCTCGATCGTCGGTCTGGGGAGCCAGGGCCTGCAGACCCGGCGCGGTGAGGGTCAGGTGATCCGCCTCCGGCACCATGACCACCGGGCTGTCAATCCCGAGCGGCACGGGCTGGCGAATGGTGATGCTGCCTTCGCCGGCGGTGGGCAGGAAGAACCCGAAGCGGGCCTGCACTGGGATGCCGTGTGATTTCGCCGGCGGGATTGCTTCCCGCAGAGACAGGGCCGAGCCGTTGTCCAGTTCCAGGCGCGCGCCGCCCTCGATGGCGGTCACGTTGTTGGCCACTGCCGGAAGCGGGATAGCAAGACCGCCGGCGCCGGCGCGGAAGATCCGGTCGGATGTGTTGTTGAGCACCAGATTCTCCATGACCACCAGCGCGTCCTCGCGCAGGTCCACCAGCAGCTTCGACGAGCTGGACACCTGCAAGACCGATGGGTCGCTGGTGTGGCCGGGTACCAGTAGCTCACCGGCGACGCCGTGATCATCGGGCAGGCGAAAGCCTGCGCTGCTCAGCCGCAGGCCCTCGCGGTCGACGATGGCTGTATACGTGTGCAGCCCGCCGGTTTCCAGCCTCTGGAAACGCACCAGCCCGTTCTTGTCGGAGTTGCTGGCCACGAACGCCAAGGCGTCGGCCCTGCCGGCGCTGTGGCCCAACCTCACCTCCTGGCCTGTGATGGGCGCGCTGTCGGAGCCGACCAAGCGGAGTTCCACCGTTCCCGCGGCAAGATCATCCCTGGGCGCCACCGTGCCCGTGAGAGCGCCGACGGCCATCTCGGCCGTGCCTCCATGTTCGTGCGCGCCCGCGTGCGGGTTCGCCGGCGCGGCTGCCCCTGCGCTTTGGTCCGGCTTGGAGACCAGCATGAGGCGCGTGCCCCCTTCGGCGGGGATGGCGAAGGACGCGGTCTGCAGGCGTTCGCCATCGACCACGGCTTCGGCGCGAAATTCGGCACCGACCGGCAGCGCGGAGAAGGTCGCGCGCCCATCCGACTTGGTCTTCTCGGTGCGCTTGCTGGGCGTGCCACCCGGAGCGGTCACTGAGGCCACGACGTCGACCCCCACCGCGGCATTTGACAGCGAGCCGCGTCCCACCCGCACGGTCACGGTGCCCAACGGCAGGTCGCCCACCATGAGAGGCCGCGCCGCCATGGCCTGTGCATCGCCCGCCTCGCCTGGCGGCTGCGCGCCGGCGATCCCGGCTGAGAGCAGCAGCGCCGTTAACACCAACCAGCACGACCGTCCATTCATTCCGACGTCTCCGCAGCGGACTGCAGTCGCGCCTGCAGTTCTTCTTCGATGAAGGCGCGGCGTTCTTCGCTGGTGCTGGCTTCCTCCCGCAGCAGCGGATACAGCACGCGATACAAAGCCAGCGCGGTCAGGCCAAGAATGAATCCGCCTAGCACAAGTATCGCCAGCGGTGCCCGCAAGGGCAGCCGCACGACCACGACGCCAAAGACCAGAACGACGGCTGCGCCGAGAAGCGTGATGATCACGCCGCTCGACGAAAAACGAGCGCAGGACGCGGCGCGAGTCGATCGGCCGTCGGGTAGGAGCACGAGCAGCGTCGCTGCGGCCATGAGCAGAAAGCCCAGCCACATCCAGTCGACCAGCGGGTTGCTGACAAGCTTGAGGGCAGCCGTGCCCTCGTCCAGGTCGTGCTTGCCCATGGTGACATAGAGATCCTCGACCAGGCCGCGCAGGATGGCGACCTGGGTGGCCGGCTCGTCGGGCCGCTTGTCGTACACCCAGCGTGCCGGCAGGAGCTGGCCTGCGGGCTTGCCGTCGAGCAGGACCGTGAGTTCGGCGGTGACCATCTTCTTCTGGCGGTCTTCCGTCCGGGAAAATCCGTCAAGTCGGATGCCGTATTTGCCGAAGCTGTGCGTCTGCCCCACTGACAGGACCACCGATTCCTCGCGCTGAAATGCCTGGCCGGCGAAGCCAACGAACATCAGGGCGATGCCGAGATGGACGAGATAGCCAGCGTAGGGGCGGCGGATGCGGAAAAGCAGCGCTCCGAGCGCAGCGACCAACGCCGGGCCCGTGCCGTGCTTGCGGCTCCACACGCCGCGGCCGATCTCTTGCACCACGGCTGCGGCGATGAAGCCCGACAGGCCGAGGCAGAGCAGCGCGCCCTTGGACGAACCCAGACCACCGGCGACGCAGGCCCCGGCCGTGACTATGCCCGCGACCACCGGCGCGATGAGGCGCCGGCGTAGTTCTGCCGGCGCTGTCCGGCGCCACGCCAGAATGGAACACAACCCGGTGAGGAGCAGGAGCGCAATTCCTATGGGCACCATCCAGCGGTTGAAGAACGGCGCGCCCACGCTGATGCGCTCGCGGCCTAGGGCTTCCGACAAGGTGGGGAACAAAGTGGCGAACATCAGCACCAGCGCGGCCAGCACGAACAGCCAGTTGGTCGCGACCGTCGCCGCCTCGCGCGACAGCCACGAATCGAGCGGCCGCGACGGGCGCAGGGCCGACAGGCGCGCGAACAGAAGACCGAAACTGAAGAGCAGGACCAGGCCCATGAAGATGGTGAAGATCCAGGCCAGCCGCGTGTCCTTGCCAAAGGCGTGCACCGATTGCACGATGCCCGAGCGGGTCATGAAGGTGCCGAAGATGGTGAGGAAGAAAGTCAGGATGACCAGGACGAAGGTCCAGCGGCGCAGCAGTCCGCGCCGCTCCTGCACCTTCATCGAATGCAGCATGGCCGTTGCGGTCAACCAGGGCAGAAGGCCCGCGTTCTCGACCGGATCCCAGGCCCAGAAACCGCCCCAGCCCAGCACCTCGTAGGCCCAGATCATGCCCAGCACCAGGCCGAGCGTCAGCAGGAACCAGGAGGCGAGCGCCCAGCGGCGAATCGCTGCCAGCCAGGCGTCGTCAAGCTGGCCCGAAATGAGCGCCGCCATGGCAAAGGCAAAGGGGATGGTCAGACCCACGAATCCGGCGTAGAGCGCCGGTGGGTGGGTGACCATGTACGGGTTCTGCAGAAGAGGATTCAGCCCCTGGCCTGCGGCTGGCACTTCTACCAAAAAGGTATCGAAGGGGTTCTTTTCGAAGATGATGAGGTAAAGGAAGAAGTCGGAGACCGTGGCCATCACCGCGATGGCGTAGGGCAGGATCTCGCGCTGGCGGTGCCGGTTGCTGTACACGACGATGGCTGCGAACACGGCGAGCAGCGAGACCCAGAACAGCATGGATCCATCCAGCCCGCCCCAGTACGCCGAGATCTTGTAGGCCAGCGGAGCCTGCGCGTCGGAGTAGTGCTGGACGTACTTGATGCTGTAGTCGCCCGAAACGAACGCTTGCACCATGGCCACGCTGGCCAGGCCCAGCACTGCGGCCAGGGCGTAGACTGCGGCCCGTCCGGATTCGAGCAGCCGCGGGTTGCTCCGCCGGGCACCCAGCAGTGAGGCCGCGCCAGCATAGGTTGCCACCACCAAGGCGATGAGGACACAAACAGCGCCGAAGTCAGCCATTCGACCTAATCCGTATTAGATGTCGCCGCTGTCGACCGGGTTTCTCAAGTCGTCATGGTCGCCAGCTTGGCGCGAACGATCATCTTGAAGTCCGCGGTGCCTGTGCCAGCCAGCGGAATGTCGAGCCAGAGCTGCGACGGGCTGCCATGCGCCGCCTTCTGCGCGCGCTGGCCGACCGGCGAGAGGGCTTGCCAATCCACCGCCGCGCTGGCCGCTGCGTCCAGCGACACGATGGCCACCGGGAGATCACTGTGCAGGAGCAGGGCACAGAGATGCTTGCCGCCGCACAGGTAGCGCAAGGCCCATCCGGTCGACGGGCCGTAGAAGGTGACGTCCTCGA
The DNA here is from genome assembly GCA_963755125.1 of uncultured delta proteobacterium. Taxonomy (GTDB): domain Bacteria; phylum Myxococcota_A; class Polyangia; order Fen-1088; family Fen-1088; genus Fen-1137. Next base: position 201,928 of record CAVWIP010000018.1, on the reverse strand, counting down.
CCACTTCTTTCTGCTTGAGCAGGAAGCTGCGCGCCGCCTCGAAGCGCTTGCCCAGGGCCAGCGGCAGGCGCGCGGTGAAGGCCGCTGGCGTGGGCTGCTGGTTTTTCTTGGGGAACGCCACCCGCGGCGGTGGCGGCGTCCGGGCGGGCCGTGGCAGCGCAGCCGCGGGCTGTGCCCTGCGCGCGGGGGTCTTCTTGTCAGACGGTGTTCGGGGCATTTTTTCGGTTGGCCAGATAATTCTTCGCGTAGGCGATGATACCAGGCAGGAGCGACAGGAAGATGATCAGGATGATCAGCTTGTCGATATGCTTGGTCACGTCAGGCCAGACGTTCGCCAGGCCGTAGCCGAGCAAGGTCATGCTCAGCACCCAGCCGACGCCGCCGAAAACATTGTAGCTGACGAAGCGGCGATAGTTCATCTGACCCACGCCGGCCACCACCGGGGCGAAGGTGCGGATGATGGGTATGAAGCGCGCCATGATGATGGTCTTGCCACCGTGGCGTTCATAGAATTCGTGGGTGCGGATGAGGTGCTTCTTGTTGAAGAAGAGCGAGCTCTCCCGTTTGAAGATTTTCGGACCGGTCTTGCGGCCGATGAAGAAGCCCACTTGATCGCCCGCCACGGCGGCGACGGCGACGGCCAGGTTGAGCCAGAAAATGTTGAGCACGGGTGCATGAGTCGGGTTCGCGGAGGTGCAGAACACGCCCGCTGTCACCAACAGCGAATCGCCGGGCAGGAAGAATCCCACCAGGAGACCCGTCTCGGCGAAGACCACCGCGACCAGGGCGAACATCCCACCCAACTCGACGATCTTCTGGACGTTGTAGATCTTGCCAAACAGATCGATGAGTGCTTGCACGAAACCGGCTTCCTTCGGTTAGGGGTGGGAGGAAGTCGCTAACCTGCCCTGCCTTGCGCGCAAGAGCAAGTCCGGCCGCTTCGCCACAACCGACAGGGCACAGATCCCTCCCTGTTTTGAGGCAACGCCTTACTAGATCCGCTGCCAGCCCATGAAAGTGATGGACAAGCAGTGGTATTCCAGGTCCGAGGACAGCGTCACCCGCGCAGTCAGACGGTCGAAGTTCTGGTGGTCCTGCAACCAGGCCGTGGCCACCTCGTCGAGGCGGTCTCGGTCTTTGCGTTTGGTGGCGCTAAAGACCTTGACCTCGACCAGTCGAAAGCCCGAAGCCTCCAAGTCTTCGACAGGAAGAGCCGACGTCGGCCACGATTGAGTCTCCATCACTTGCAAAGCTACCGCATTTGTGGTGTCGGGCACGGCTAATCTCCCTTATTTTTTTGTGGTGTCGGGCACGGCTAATCTCCCTTATTTTGTGGTGGAGGCCAGGTCGTTCAGTTGGGCCGCCACGATGAAGTCGTTTTCGGATAGTCCGTGGATGGCGTGCGTGGTCAGCTTGACTTCGAGCCTATCGTAGTGGACGCAAAAGTCAGGGTGATGACCTTGCTCTTCGGCCAGGGCAGCCATCTGATTCACGAACATCATAGTGCCCGCGAAGTCGGCAAAGCGAAATTCCTTGCTCAAAGTGCTGCGGTCGTCGATCACCCGCCAGCCGGGTATCTCGCGCAGCAACTCACCCACCCTGTCGGCGCTGAGTGTCGGAACGCCACCTTCGCACGGCACACACTGCTTGCCTGAGAGCTCCATCTGTCCCTCTTCTAGCAAACGGGATCTTCCTCTCTGTGCTCCGCAGCAATGAACCTCTGGCCATGAACTGCGGCATCTTTATGATGCTCGTTCTGGTGATACGGTTTCAGGAAGGGCGCGCTATTCTCTGGCCATGCCCAACACTCTCCAGGTCGTGCTCGTCCAGGTCCGCGTCCAGCCTCACATGATTGAGCCATTTCGCCTAGCCACGCTGGCCAATGCCCAGGAGAGCGTGAAGGAGTCCGGGGTGGCCCGTTTCGACGTCGTGCAGGACATCGACGACCCAACACACTTCGTGCTCATCGAGGTCTACCACGGGCCGGCGGGTGCGGCCGCGCACAAGGAAACCGCTCACTATCAGAAGTGGCGCGACACGGTGGCATCCATGATGGCTCAGCCGCGCACGAGCACGAAATATTTCAACGTCACCGAGGATGCGACGTGGTGAGCTTCGAGTTCGCGACCGCTACGCGGCTGCTGTTTGGTTCAGGCAAGCTGGCGGAGGTGCCCGCGGCACTGCGCGCCCAGGGCGTGCGCCGCGTCTTGCTGGCGACCAATCTGCCAGGCCCGGGCGCCGATCGCTTGCGATCGTTGCTGGCCGCCGCCGCCATCGAGTCGGTGGTGCTGGCCGTGGACCACGAGCCCACGGTGGAATCGGTGTCGGCTGGTCGGGCCCAGATTGGGCGCCAGGGCTGCGACGCGGTGGTCGGGATGGGTGGGGGCAGCGCCATGGACACGGGCAAGGCCGTGGCCGCGCTGGCCACCAACCGAGGCGACCTGTTCGACTATCTAGAGGTGGTGGGCAGTGGGCAGCCTCTGCTGGAGCGGCCGTTGCCCTTTGTGGCCATCCCTACGACGGCCGGCAGCGGCGCCGAAGTGACCCGCAACGCGGTTATCGGGGTTCCGGCTGCCAGGGTCAAGGTCAGCCTGCGCAGTCCGCACCTGCTTCCCATTCTCACGGTGCTCGATCCGGATCTGCTGGAAGGCTTGCCTGGATCGGTGGTGGCGTGCAGCGGCCTGGACGCCCTGTCGCACCTGCTGGAGTCACTGGTTTCATGCAGGGCCAATCCCTTGACCGATGCGCTGGGCGCGGAAGGGCTGCGGCGTTCGGCGCGGGCGTTGCGTCGGGCATACAGCTCGGGGCTGCCGGTGGACACACGCGAGGACCTGATGCTCGCGAGCCTGTGTGGCGGACTGTGCCTGGCCAATGGAGGCCTGGGCGCCGTGCACGGCTTCGCTGCTCCCCTGGGCGGGATGTTGCACGTCCCCCACGGGGCGATCTGTGCGGCCTTGCTGGCGCCGGTGATGGAAGCGAACCTGCGGGCTTTGGCCGCGCGTGCGCCCGAGCATCCCGCGCGCGCTCGCTACCGTGAGATCGCCGAGATCGTGACGGGACGGCACGGCGCCGAAGCGGACGCCGGCGTGGTCTGGGTTCGCGATCTCTGCCAGGCGCTTGAGGTTCGCGGCCTCGGCCGCCACGGTTTGTCGGCCAGCGAGATCCCCGCCCTGGTCGTCAAGGCCAAGGCCGCCAGCAGCATGCGCGGCAACCCGGTGCAGCTTTCCGACGAGGAGTTGGCCGATGTCGCCTTGCGCGCCCTGTGATTTCCGCGCCTTCGTGATGGCGGGGGAATCGTCCTCAGGTAGTGGCGCGAACAAGCCGATGTTGAATTAGGGACCGCCGTTGCTCCTAATCGATTCCTTGAAGCGGTTCCCAGGCTCTGCCAGCCGCCAAGGAGAATCGCTCTGGACGCCAAGCTTGTCCCCGGACAATGGGCAGAAATTCTCCCAGATGGCTCTGCGGTGGCTCTGTGTGGATTCGTTTTCAGCCTGCGGCGGAGTGAGGTGATTTTCACTTTTCCCGACCTCCCGGCGTGCCCGGAGGGGCTCGAGGCAGGGCGTGCGGCAGTGGTTCGCTACACCAGTCGCATGGGCTGTCACGTCGGCCGCACGTCGATCTTGCGCGTGGCCAACGGACCGCCGGTCACGGCGGCGCTGCAACGACTGGTCAAGGTGGAAACCGCGCAGCGCCGCCGGTACCCACGCGTCAGCGTGCGGTTGCCCGCGGCGCTGGCCACAGGGAGTGAATCCGGGCGGGAGGCTGGCAGGCCGGGTGATGAGCGAGCGCGCATCCGCAACCTGGGCGCAGGCGGCATGCTGCTGGAAACTTCGCTGCCGGTCATGGCCGGCGACGAGGTGAATCTGACCGTGCCTGGGCCGGACGGCACCGTCGCGCGGCGCGCGCGTCACATCATCGGGAAAGTCCTTCGCGTGGAGAAGCACGCCGGGGGCAAACGCAAGGCGCTGGTGGCGGGCGTGGAGATCTCGTTCACGTCGGATGAAGAACGCGACGCCTGGGCGCAGTTGGTGCTGGCCCTGCAGCGCAAAGGCAAGTAGCAATACTGCAATGGACGGCGAAAGACGACTCGGGCTGGCCAGCGCAACCGCCCTGGTCGTGGCAAACATGGTGGGCACGGGTGTGTTCACCACCAGCGGTCTGCTGATAGCCGATCTGGGTTCGGCCTGGCTGGTGCTGCTGGTCTGGGTGCTGGGCGGCCTGGTCGCCTTGCTGGGCGCTCTCTGCTACGGCGCTCTCGCCCGGCACATCCCCGAATCGGGCGGAGAGTACGTGTTCCTGTCGCGCACGCTGCACCCGGCGCTCGGCTACCTGGCAGGATGGGTCTCGCTGCTGGTGGGGTTCTCTGTTCCGATGGGCGCGCTGGCCTACGCATTCGGGCAGTACGTGTCCGCCTTCGGAGGCGCTGCTGTGGCGTCGCCCCGCCTGACGGGAACGGCGGTCATCCTGGTTGCGGCAGCCGTGCACGCGGTCTCTCTGACCGCCGGAGCGCGAGCGCAGATCATCGCCGTGGGCATCGAGATCGTGGTGATCGCGCTGTTCACCGGATTCGGCATGGGGCAGTTGGTGCATGAGGGGTTGCACAACCTGGCAGGGCCCGGTCGACTGGCGGGCCTGGGCGTGGCTCTGGTGATCGTGTCCTACAGTTACCAGGGATGGAACGCGGCTGTGTACGTGGGCGGCGAGGTAGCGCAGCCGAAGAAGAACCTGCCCCGGGCTCTGGTGTTAGGAACCCTCCTGGTGACCGTGCTGTACCTTGGGCTGAATGCCGTGTTTGTGCTGGGGGCGCCAGCGTCCCTGCTTGCGGGAAAGGTCGATGTGGGACGCATCGCCGCCCTGGTCCTGGGCGGGCTGCGGCTAGCCAAGGTGGTTTCAGGTTTGGTTGCCTTCGTGCTCGCGATCTGTATCTCGTCGCTGGCGATGGCCGGACCCCAGGTCACGGCGCGCATGGCGGCTGACGGCTTTCTGCCGCGCGTGCTGGCGGTGCGGCCGGGCCGGCCCCCGCGGGTGGCGCTCCTCGTGCAGACCGCGATCGCCCTGGTGGCCCTGTGGACGGCGGCCTTCGCCAGCTTGCTCACCTATGTCGGCTTCACCCTGAGCCTGGTCACCGCGGCCACTGTGCTGGGCCTGGTGTGGCAGCGACACAAGCGAGGTCCGGCCCTGGAGGTTCCGGGCTGGCCGTGGGTGCCGGCCCTGTTTCTGGCCTTTGTGTTCGGCGCCACGGGCTTCACCGTGGCCGAGCGGCCGCGGGAGAGTTTCGTGGGTTTGGCCACGCTGGCGGTAGGGCTGCTGGCGTACCGGCTACAAAGAAGTCGGGCCGTGCGCCGGCAGTGACTGTGCGCCCGCCTGTGCTCTTCCCGAGACGCTCTCTCTGGGTTAGCTTTCGCGCCATGTTTCGTTCGACCCTTGTCCTGACATTTCTCCCTGCCGTGTTGTGCGTTTCGTCCTGCGGTCGATCCAAGCCGTCACAGCCGAACCCTGCGCAGCAGATCGCGCAGCGAACCAATTCAGCGACCACTTCGCCGCTGCCTCCCTCGCCGCAGCCTGAGGCGTCTGCGGCAGGGCTGCATCGGCGCTGGGAGATCGCGGTCAAGGCCGGTCCGCTGGCGCGCGAGAACGTCGTGGTGAGCGTCCAGTTGCCCGGAACACCGCCAATCAATTCCGCGTCGCTGCGCGAGCCGAACGGCGCGCGCGTGCCCTCGCAGACGCAGGAGGACGGGCAGGTGGTGTTCCGGGTCAAGGCACTGAAGGCGGGCGCGCAGGCAACCTACCTGGCGGAAGACGGGGAGCCGGAAGCCGCATCGGGGAAAGGCGGCGTGCTGGCCGTGCAGGCTCCTGATGGCGTCAAGCTGACCGTCGACGGCAAGCCGATCCTCACCTATCAGACCCGGCCCAAGCCCGAGCGCGAGGACATCCCGCCCGAGTACTGGCGCAATGGCTATCTTCATCCTATCTATTCGCCAGCGGGCGTGGTGGTCACCGATGACTATCCCAAGGACAGGCTCTATCAGCACGGCATCTGGTCCGGCTGGCAGAAGGTGGAGTTCGAAGGCAGCCATCCCGATCTCTGGGACGTCGGCCTCAAGAAAGGCCGCGCAGCCATGGAGTCGGTCGCTCCCCTGTGGGGCGGGCCGCTTCGTGGCGGGTTCGGCTCGCATCAGTTTTTCTCCAACCTCGACGGCGGCCACCCGGGCGCCACTGTCTTGCGCGAAGGCTGGTCGGTGACCGCGTTTCGTGATTCGGCGCGAGCGCCCTACACCGTGCTGGATCTAGAGTCACTTCAGGAGGTCCTGACCGCTCAGACCACGCTGGGTGAGAATCCGTTTGGCGGGATCACCTTGCGTGGCAACCGCGACTGGCAGGGGGCAGGCCATTCGATCTTCTTGACGTCCGAAGGTCAGGCGCGCACCGGGGCACAGGGCGCGCCCGCGCGCTGGTGCTATCTGGGAGGACATAGCAGCGGCAAGCTGGCCGGCGTGGCTATCCTGTCCCACCCACAAAACAGCAACCGGCCCGAGGCCGTCTTCATCGATCCCGAGGAGCCGGTCATGGGTTTCGCGCCCAGCAAGAACGGTCCGATCGCGGTTCGCCGTGGTCAGCCGCTCAAGCTGAAGTACCGGTTCGTCGTGCTCGACGGCAAGCCGGACAGCAAGCTGTTCGAGCGCCTGTGGAACGATTTCGCGAATCCGCCGGTGGTCGAGGCCCGTTTGCTGGGAAGCAAGTAGTTCGCGCGAGGAGGAGTGGGTCGCGAAAAAGCGTGTGCGTATCGCACGCCAGGGTCCTCGTGTATCCTAGTCTTCTGCAGAATGTCACCCGAACCCCCCCCGAAGCCACCCCAGGATGGCGGCCAAGCTGGATCGAGTGTGCCCACGCCGGGCTCTTCGCCTGTCCGGACGCCTTTGCCGGGTACGCGCGTCGGTTTGCCAGCCACCGGGTTTGCTTCGCCCGCAGCCCCGGCCGGAAAGCCTGCGCAGCCCGGAGACGGCGCCACCTCCGCGCAGACGCCCGTCCCGCGTTCCACGGTGGCGGCCTCGGCTGCTGTGCGGGCGCTGGCTGCGGCGCTGAAGCTGCCTGAGCCTGCCGAGTCTGCGGGACCGGGAGGCGCGGCCAGCTCGTCGCCGGCACCGCCACCGCCGGTTTCTCCAGCGGCCTCGGCTGCTGTGCGGGCGCTGGCTGCGGCGCTGAAGCTGCCTGAGCCTGCCGAATTTGCGGGACCGGGAGGCGCGGCCAACTCGCCGCCGGTAGCGACGCCACCAGCCCCTAGGCTGGCCACGCCCGTTCCCCCTGCATCCCGCAAGCCGCCGACTTCCGGGGGGGAACCCAGCCCCCGCGCTGGAGGCATTCTGACCCCTGCATCGTCGGCGCGAACATCCCTTGCTACTCCTGCGGCCCCGGCGAGACCTGCGCAGGCCGCAGCTCCTCGCCCAGGCGTCGGTACTCCGTCTCCGGGCACGACCGCGCGATCTCCGTCGCCGGAAGGAGTCCTGGGCGGAGACCGAGGGCGTGCGGCGACCGTGTCGGCGTCACCGATTACGGAGGCCAGCGGCCCTGCGACTCTTCCCGATTTGGGACAATCGCCCGGCCCGGTCCGATCGCGGCTCCGCGTGGCGTTGCTGGCGGCACTGGGAGGGGGCGCGCTGGTCTTGGCTGTCGGCGCGTTTCTGATGGTTTCCCAGTTCGTCGAATCGGGGCGGCAGGAGGCTGTCGGGGCAGCCCCGGGCGTGGTGGCACGCAAGCCGGGTAGCAGGACGCTCGGGGTTGAGGTTCATGTCGACCGGAACGCCTTGCTTGACAGTCTGCTGGTGGGCGATCGTCTGGTCGCCCTGGGCCGCGCTGGAAACCTGATCGTATTCGATCGCGGTAGCTTCAGCCCGCTCGGCGACCGGCAGACGCCGCGGAGCTTCGTTTGCATCGGCCCCGGCGACGAAAAGAGCATCCACGCAGGTCTGTCCAACGGGGTGATCGTGCGTGTCAATGTGGCCGACCTTTCCCTGACTCAGGTCGGTGAGGTTGCCGGGCGGCCGGAATGGATCGGCCGCCGGAAAGCAGGTGCCGGTTTGCTGGTGGCCACCAGCAATCCTAGCCGCGTTTCCCTGGGGTCGGGTGCGGGAACCGGATTCGCGCACAAGCTCAAGGATCTGAGCAACGAGCGCGAGTATCCCCTCGACGCGCCGACGAGATTCTTTCTCGACAGCAAGGACCGCGTGTGGGTGGTCAGCGATGGCGAAGACCGCGGAGCAAAGTTGCACGTCATCGATCTGGGGGCCGGGATCATGAAGGAGATCCCGACCAAGAACGGCTGGGCCGGGCTGCAGGGCATAAGCGAGCTTGCCGACGGACAGGTATGGGCCTTTGGCGGCACCACCCGGCCCGAGGGCCCCTTGAGTTTCATCGTCAGGGTCGATACCGGTGGAAAAGCCGTCACGCTCTGGTCCGCGGGCAGTGACCGCACAAGGCTGCCGTCGGGCGCGCCGGATGCGCGTATCACGCAGATCCTGGACGCGGGCCGGGCAGGCGCCATCGTGGTGTCAGCCCAGGACGTGGCCGAGGTCGACAGCAAGTTTAAGCAATGGAACGGCATGGGACCCGTGGGCTTCAGGCTCCAGCGTGGCGCCCGCGCAGACCTGCGCACTGTGGGCAGGGCCCATCTCGACGGCGAGCGGGTCATCCTGACCCTGGCGAGCGGGGGTTTCTTAGAAATCAGCGCCGACAGCATGCATCGACACCTGCTCGAGGGAGAGGATTCTGTCTCGTTCCCCACCGAGATCGTGCGCATGGGTGACGGCTTGGCCTTCTACGGCCACGGCGGCCCCGTGCTCTATTCGGGCGGCGCCTGGCGGGCCGTGCCCGAGACCGTGGCGCCGCCGCGCGACCTGATGGGCGTGGCACGCAACGAGGGCGAGGACCGCATCTGGGCGGCCCTGGTCAGCATTCCGCTCGACGACAAGACCAACATTATCGTGGCCAAGGCCGGGCCGCGCCGGTACTACATCGGCCACATGCACGGACTGAAGGACACCTTCGTCACCGGGCAGTGGAAGGGCGGCAACTTCCAGGTCATGGGCCAGGACGATCTCGCGCTTGAACCCGACGACACCTTTGCCACCCCTGACCGGCAGCTGTGGAATGTCGACAACCAGGGCTTGTGGAACTTCTCGGACGGAAAGTGGCGCATGGTGATGAGCCTGCCCTCCTCCAGCCACGGCACCCTGGCGGCAGGGGAGAGCGCGTTCGACATGCGAGGGGGCCTGCGCATCCTCTCGGTCAAGTCAGCGGTGGGCGAGCCCCTGCGTTTTGTTGCGGGTGTTGGCCCGCCTTGGATCGGCTTGCCGTTCGCCGCCTTTTCCTGGACCATGGCCCGTCTTGATCTCAACGAGGCAGGGGGCGTCCCGCTCATCGAAGATGTCCCGGTCACCATCGACGGCGACCGCGTGCAGATCCGCGACGCGCTGGCCTGGAGCAAGGGCCGGTTGCTGATCGCCAGCAACCAGGGGCTGTGCCTGTACGACCTGCGCTGGGGCAACTGCCAGGCGCTTCACCCCAGCGGCCTCGACAACGAGGTGGGCATCATCATGCGCGATCGATCGAAGCGCGTGTGGCTGGCGGGGCGCGGGCTCTGGTTGCTTGAAAACGAGGGTCTGGCAAGGCCGCTTCACCCAGCGGTCCCGGCCCTCACCGAGGCGGACGTGGTGGCCATGGCCGAGGCGCCGGACGGCCGGCTCGCCCTGGGACTGGCGGGGCGCGGGGCGGTGATGCTGGACGTGCCGTCCAACTGGTTCCAGCGCTTGCCCCCAATGCCGACCAAGCCTGAGCCATGGGAAGCGCCTGGGTCGTTCGAAGGTCGCTTTTCGGATCAAGCCGTCGTCATCCGGGCCTGCCAGCCGCGCAGCAAACACGCGGTGGCTGGCAGCAAGGAGCCGGACCTTGCAGGGTTCGAGATGCAACTGGCAGGCGCCGTGCTGGAAGGAAACCCCCGCGTGCATCTGGGCAAGGAATGCGCATTTGACCGACGACCAGATCTCGGAGTCTATGGGACTGACGCCGATAGCCTGGAGGCGCCGGTACTGGCGGTCCTGCGCAGAAGCTCGCTCTGGCCTGAGCTGGGAGTGGTCAAGCGCTACGGACCACGAGGCAGCCGCACGGTCGAAGTGAAGAGCTGCGAGCCGGCTGCAGAGAAGAAGTAGAATACGGGCCAGCCGGCCGGGCCGGCGGTCGCATGGGCCAACCAGTGCGGCCGCGGGAGCTTTTGCATCGGTGTCGCTATGGATCCCCGACGAAAGTGGTGACGCTGCGGCCGGGTAGTGTGAAGGTGAATCCTGCATCGGCGAGCGCCACGGGATCTGCGGATGTCAGCGCGAGATCCGCGGAAGTGATCCAGGGAGTCATGGCGGCCAGCAGGCTGCCGGGAATCGAGAAGACCTGCTCTACGCCCGTGCTGTTCAAGTTGATGGCGACGATGACCACGCGTCCGCTGACCGGATCGGCGAAGGCTGTGACGTAGACGTAGTCCTGCGGACTCGCGGTCGCGTCCACGCGGACGAATCCTGGACGCACGAAGCGGCTCCAGTTGCCAAGGGCATAGGCGCGTCCCGTGACCTGCCCATCAATGGTAGTGAGTGCCGAGTTGTCGGGCGCAGTGTCCGCGTTCGGTTTGAGCCACCAGTAGTGCCAGGCGTTCACCTCGGCGATGACCAGATGATCGTGGATCATCTTTGCCACCCGCAAGCCCGAGTCGATACCGGGATCGCTGCCCGCGGTGCCATCGTAGACTTCGGTTTCCCACACTTGCTTGCCCACGGCCGAGGCAGACGCATATAGGAAGGGAGTCCCGCCGTAGTCGTGTGTCGCCAGGATGCCGACATACGCCGCGCATTGTGTATCGGCGACAATGGGATCGGCATAGCTCGCGAAGCTGTTCCAATTCTGCGTCTCAGGCGCAAGGATGGGGATGGTCAAACCTTGTGCCGTCAAGGCAGGGCCGAGGTTGTCGCGTATGAACCCAACCAGTTGAGTCGGCGAATAGAGACAGGTCTCCCAATTGGCCACATAACCCGGCTCGTTCTGCGCGGACAGGGCGAGAAGCGGAACCCCGGCACTCGCCATCTGCGTTGCAAAAGCCGCGAGCTGGTTGGCCCAAGCCTGCGCGTAGTCGGGAATCAAGTAACCGCCGTTGGTGGTGGAGTCGTTGCTTTTCCACTCTGCCGGTGGCGACCAGGGCGTTGCCCACACCGACACGCCGCGGGCCACTGCGCTCTGAGCGGTCGCAAGTTCATCGGTGGTTCCGTCGGGAGCGATGCGCACGCGCAGCAGGGAAAGCCCGATGCCCGTGTCAGGCGAAAAGAACTCATCGGCCTCGGCATCGGTGAGGGAAGGCGTGGTCCATGCGCTGGAGGCGCCGAACCCCGCGATGATCTGATGCTGGTTCCCGAGCGTGACCAGGACCGGCAGGATCTCTTGCGGTGGCGTCACCTGCTTCTGGCTGCTCGCGTTCCCCACGCACGTGGTCGTCAAGACTGATGCGGCGGCCGCGAGCAAGACAAAATGGTTTGCTGCCCACCGGCTGCGAAAGCGATCGAACGGACCGACACGGTTTGACATCGCTTCTGTTGAAAGGACAGATCGCCAGTCGCTTGAGTTGCTGAGAACGGGTCGTGGACGCTTTGCTAATCTGGCCATTCATCCTGCTGGGGTCAAGGTCTTGGTTCCTCAACCAGGTGAACCGCGACAGGCACTGGCCGTTGGGTGCCGACGGCGCAAAGTCAGAGCGAGCGTGCTTCCCGAGCGAGAGCTGGTTCCTCGCGCGCTTGTGCGGGTTTCCGGTTCTGTTAGGATGGAAGTGAAAGGGCCAGTGTGAGACCGTGCCAGTCCTCGGAGTGGACGTAGGGAGTGCTCGGCTACACGTCGCGCGCGTGCAGCGGGGGCGCGCCGTGGCCGTGGCTGCCGCGGATGGGCAGGCCCACATGCCGTCGGTGGTGGCCTGGGGCCGGGGCCGGCCATTGGTCGGATCGGCAGCCCGCGCCCACCTGTTGGTGTCGCCCAAGGAGGTGCTCTTCGGACCCGCCCGCCATCTGGGCGGCGGCGTGGTCAGGCTGGGCGAGGCGAGTTACCAGCCCGAGGAACTGGTTTCGTGGCTGCTCAAGGAAGCCCTGTGCGCGGGGCACGCAGCCCTGGGCGCCGAGATCGAAGGTGTGGTGTTGTCACGGGCGGCGTGGGCCAGTCCCGAGGCGCGCCAGGCCCTTGACCAGGCGGCCAATCGAGCCGGCGTCAAGCCACTGGGCACCGAGGTTTCGACCACCCTGGCCGCGGCGGCGCACATGATCGAGCGTTCGCTCACCGGCACGGTCGCGGTGGTGGACGCGGGCGCTTGGAAGCTGGAGGCCGCCATCGTCTCGCTGGCGCCCGGCCAGGTGACGGCTTTGGGCCGCAGCGTGGACGCGACCATCGGCGGTAGCTGGCTGGACGGCCAACTGGTTCGCGCCATAGCCCACAAAGTTGCCCCCGACCGCGAACGCCAGATCCTGAAGGACCGCGTCTGCTACGGGTTGTTGCGCGAGCAGTGCGAGAACGCGCGCATCAACCTCTCCAGCCTGACGACGGTGGATGTCAGCATGCCTTTCTTGGCGCCCTTCATCGGGGTATCGAGCACGCTGGCGACCCGCGTCGATCGTCCGCTGGTGGAGAGCTTGGCGCGGCCGTTGTGCGATGCCCTGGAAACCGTGTGCCGGGAGGCAGCGGGCCAGGCGGGGATCGAGTTGGCACAGGTGACGGAACTGATCCTGGTGGGCGGCCTGGCGCGTATGCCGGACGTGCGCGTGCAGGTGGCGAAGCTGTTCGGCCGCGAGCCGCACAAGGGCGGCGACACGGAGGGCACCGTGGCGCGCGGGGCGGCCTTACTTGCTGCGGCGGCCACGGGTGAGATTCGCCTCGAGATCCTCGATTCGCTTCAACCGCCGAGCGACGTGGCGGCGGGCGCGGGCTGGGGCCAGCCCATGCCGGCTCCCTTCTTCACCCCTACCCCTGACCTGATTCTCACGTCACCTTTCCCCGCAGCCGAACCGCCTGACCTCTTGGTCGAGAACCCGGCTGCCGCAGACGAGGCTGAGGCTGCGCCCGAGAGGGTCAACGACCAGCCCACCGCTCCGAATTCCGCGGTGGCCCCGGCCGAGGTCGAATTCTCGCCTGACCTGCGGCCCACGCCCGCGGGCGGTTCGGACCCGGTGCACGAGGCGCCGATCATCACGCCCCCGCCCGATCTTGCCGGCACCGCCACTGCCCCGTCCGAGCCCTTTCTGCACCAGGGGCCGCCGTCGGCGCACGATCTTCTGGACCCGCCTCACTATTCGCCCCAGCCCGCGAGCGTCCCGTCGGCCCCGTCTCCGCCGGTGAGTTGCTCCGACACGCCGCCCGTGCTGGAGCCTGAGCGTCCGATGGCACCCGCGGCGGGACACGAGGCCACCTTGCCCTCGGAGGGCGTCTTCAAGAACCCGCGCACGGCCCGCGATCTGGCGGCGCTGTCGTTGGGCGGGTCGCTGCGCCTGCAACCGCCCCTGTCCATCCCGGTGCTCTTGCTGGCCATCGGCCGGCGCCGGCATCTGAACGGAACCCTCAAGCTGACCTACAAATCCGCCCGCACCAGCATCGCCGTGCTTCGCGGCGGTGTGGGCGGCAGCCCGCTCGAGATGGAGCAGCTTCGCCGCAGCTTCGAGTGGCCGGAAGGCCAATACAAGCTCACGGGTGAAGCGCCCGTGCATCAGAACGTCAAGCGGATCCCGGCGGTCAGCGTGATCGTCCATGGCATCCGCTCAGCGCTGCGCTCGTTCAACTTGGCCGATGTCATGAAGGTCATCGAACCTCATCTGAACGATGCGCCGCACGTGGTGCAGAGCCGCTCGCCCCTCATCCCGTTGATGGGACTGTCACCGCGCGAACTCCGTTTCGTCGAGCACGTCATGGATGGGGTCACCTCCGCCGCGGACATCTTTTCCCGCGGCGGCATCGGCAAGGACACCGCGGTCCAGATCCTGTTCATCCTGCACATCTTTGGCGCCTTGGAATGGCTGCCGGCCGAGCACGTGGGCGGCGAGACGCTGGCCGATCGGCTGAACGCGCGTGCCGCCAAGATGGATCGGGTCGATCACTTCGATGCGCTGGGGGTGCACTGGAGCGTTCCGCGCGCCGACATCGATCGCGCCTATCGCTCCCTGCAGGAGATGCTGGGCCCGGGCGGCCGGGGCGAGCAGGCGGCGCCCGCGGCGGCGGCCAAGATCCTGGCGCGCGCCACCAAGGCCTACGAAGTCGTATCGGTCGAAGCCAGCCGCCGCGCCTACCTGCTGGAGATCCATCCCGACGTGGACTACGAGGCCATCGAGTCGATCGCGGAAAACCAGGCGGAGTGGTACTCTTGGCGTGGCGTCGACGAGGCAACCCGCGAAACCAGGCGGCTGAAGAACGAGCTGATCGAGTTGGCACAGATGCAGCACCACGGCGTCAAGAAGGACTGAGGGGTCTCGGCCGCATGCCAGCGAGCGATTGTCGCTGGTTTGAATCGCGTTCGGCGTCCGCGTGGATGTTGGCCTTGCTGGGAATTGCAGCCATTCGACGCCGCAGGCGCGAGTAGGCTCTGCGCGCTGTCGAGCCTCGGCTGCCTGAGGGCGCTCGGGTCAGAGGTCGACCTGCGTGCCCGAGAAGCCATTGCAACGCGCTATGGATTGGGCAATAACCGGTTCGCGTGTGCGGGATGGCTCCGGTCGGGCATCAAATAGTCGCTCGCCTGGAAAACTCGTTCCCGCTAGACTGACTTTCCACCTGACGACCAACTCATGAGAAATCTCCCGAGAGACCTGCTGTCGAGCTGGCTTGCCGTCCTGCTGGCGTCGAGCGCTGCTTGCACCAAGGCGAGTTTTGTCCCAGTCCCGGGTGGCGCTGGGGGCGCGGGGGGTTCCGGGATTTCTGGGGGCGCCGGGGACTCAGGGACTGTTGACGGCGGCGCGGGTGCCGGGGATTCCGGGGCCGCTGTGGACTCCGGGCCTGGGCCAGATGTGACACTGACTTGTCCCGCGACCCCCTTGGCCTGCTCTGCGAGCACGGCGGGAATCTGCGATCCGGTCTGCCAGACGGGTGCCTGCAATTGGTGCAACCAGAAATGCACCTATGCACTCGCGGGCGCGACGGCGCAGCCGACATGCGCCGCCACGGGAAAACAGACTGTCTTTCAGCCCTGCGGAGTGAATTCCTCTGGCTCTGCGTCTCAGAACGACAACTGCGTCCCAGGGAGCATCTGCCTCCAGCCCATCAGCGGGACCAACTCTTGGTACTGCTTCAGCCTTTGCACCAGCACGGCAGACTGCATCGGGGCGGTGGACTGTGGCCAGCGCTACCTCTTCCCGCAAGGTCCTCAGGTCTATGTCTGCGATCCTCCCTACGATGAGTGCGGCCCAAATTCGCAATGCTGCGATCCCTTCGCCGCCCCGGGCACTAGCCCCTGTGCCTCCAACCAGTTTTGCCTGCTGGCTTCCCCTGACCCGATAACAAACCATAGCCGTACGGTTTGTGAGTTCAGCTACGGGGGCGGTCAGAATGGCTCTTTCTGCTCCTCCCCACACGACTGCATGACGGCGAACACCTGCGTAAATGGCTTCTGCCACCGCGTCTGCAACGACGCCAATCCCTGTCCTACCGGCGGTCGAACCTGCTTGACGACGTGGAGCATTGAGTATGGCTACTGTCCAGACTACTAGCCTTTCTGCTGTGCAGAACTGCATCGGAATCCAACGACAATGGGTGGGTGGCGATCCATAGCAAGCCCATTCATGTCTTCTCACGCCTTGGGGGTGTCTCAATGAGAGCTGATTCGTGGCGAGTTGGAATTCAGGGATCGTTCTGGGGCGCTCTTGCCCTGTGCGCGGTCTTGGGCGCCGGTGGTTGCACGAAGAGCACCTTCGGCAAGGTCGGCGTTGATGGCGGTAGCGGCACGTTGGATGGCGGGAAGAACGACGTCAGAGCCTCCGACGGCTCCGGCACCGCAGACGCCCAGCAGACCAACGTTTGTTCGCCGGGCACGGTCAGCAAGTCCAAGGGGAAGGCCGAATCCTGTAGCTGCGACGACGAGTGCCAGACCGGATTCTGCGTGGACGGGCTCTGTTGCACCTCGGCCTGTGGACAGACGTGCAAAGCCTGCAACCTGCCCAGCTCCCTGGGTGACTGTGCTTTCGTTCCGTCGGGTGTGAAACCCAACGATCCCCTGGTCTGCGCAGCCAGCACGCCTGCGACCTGCGGGCAGGATGGAACCTGCGACGGACAGGGCGGGTGTCGCCTTTACGTGAATGGCACCGAGTGCAAGGCCGGCACGTGCGACGGGGACAGCGTGACGGGCATCCTTTCCTGCGACGGCAACGGCAAGTGCTCCGAGGGCAGTACCCTGCCCTGTCCGCCCTACACTTGCGATCCAGCGACCAACCGATGCGCCCTTGCTTGCACGACCAATGCCCAGTGCGCGGCTGGACAGCAGTGCGTAGCTGCGAGCTGCGGCACGAAAGCCACCGGCCAGCCCTGCCCGACGGGCGCGGCCGAGTGTACCTCGGGCTTCTGCGCGGATGGGGTGTGCTGCAACGTCGCGTGCAGTGGCCCATGCGTGTCGTGCAATCAGACCGGATCGGTGGGCCTCTGCTCGTTCATTCCTGCGGGCCAGTCCGACCCCGTGTGCAATGCCAGCGACGTAACTACCTGCGGCGACACCGGCCTTTGCGATGGCTTGGGCTCATGCACCCTGTACCCGGAGAATTCGCCGTGCGGTTCGTCCTCTTGCTCGGGCACGGTCGAGAACACACCTCGGACCTGCGACGGCCAGGGTGCTTGCCGGGATGCCCAACTGGTGGATTGCTCGCCCTTCCTTTGCACGAATGGTGCGTGTACCCAGACCTGTACGAGCGACGCGTACTGTGACGTTGGACACCAGTGCGTGTCGCAAACCCTCAATGGTGTCACCAGCGGGACCTGCGGCCAGAAGAGCCCCGGGCAGCCTTGCGCGGATGCCACCGAGTGCGAGTCGGGCCAGTGCGTTGACCAGGTCTGTTGTGACACCGCTTGTGCCGGTCCCTGCCGAAGCTGCAGCCTGGCCAGCTCGCCGGGACACTGCTCGAACGTGGCCACCGGCGCTCCAGATCCGCGCAATACCTGCAAGGATCTGGGTGCTGCTTCCTGCTCGACCAATGGCGTGTGCGACGGCAACGGGGCCTGCCAAACCTACCCAGTCGGCACCGTGTGTGCCCCCCAGACTTGTGTGGCAGGGCTCCATACCCCGGCCTCCACGTGCAATGGGTCTGGCCAGTGCGCGGCCCCGCAATCGAGCCCCTGCAATCCCTACGTTTGCAACGGGGCCACCTGCTACGGAAATTGCACCAGCAGCAACATCCAGTGCGCATCTGGAGACGTCTGCACCGGCGCTTCCTGCGGTCTCAAGCCGAATGGGGCGATTTGCGGCGCGGGGACCGAGTGCAAGTCGGGTTTCTGTGCCCAGGGCGTGTGCTGCAATAGCGCGTGCACGGCCGCGTGCATGGCCTGCAACCTCAACGCGACGAACGGGATTTGTACCGCGGTGGCCGACAACGCCCCGGACCCGCAAAAAATTTGCGTCGCGACGCAGTCCAACACCTGTGGCACCACGGGAAACTGCGTGAAGGGGAATTGCGCCTACTGGGGCGGAAACTGCAAGCCCGCCGCCTGCGCCGGCACGTCTGCGGTCACCCCGGCCTCGACCTGCGATGGTAAGGGTGCCTGCGTGACTCCATCCAATCAGCCATGCGGCACATTCCAGTGTAGCTCCGGTGCGTGCAAGACCACGTGCACTCCGGCAACACAGACTCAGGACTGCGTCTCACCCAACAGTTGCGTGGTCCCCACGTCCGGGGTGCCCACCTGTGGCCCGAAAGGGAACGGAGCTACCTGTGCCGCGTCCGACGAGTGCCAGAGCGGTTTCTGCACCGAGGGGGTTTGTTGCGAGAACGCTTGTTCTAGTGCTGCCTCTGGCGGACTGTGCAAGACCTGCAAAGCCACCGGAACCATCGCGGCGGGCAATTGCCACGATGTGCCTCTGGGCGGCTCGGATCCCAACTCGGGTTGTGTAAAGAAGGCCGACTGTACCGACGACGGCACGTGCGATGGAAACGGTGCCTGCCACCCCCAGACGATCGGCACGGTTTGCGGGCAGGAGAGCTGCACTGGAACCACCCACACATTGCCGGCCACCTGTGACGGAAAGGGCACGTGTCAGCCGGGTGCCACCCCGTCGTGCGGAAACTATGTCTGCAGTTCCACGAGTCCCAACTGCCTGACCGGATGTACGACGAACAACGACTGCTCGAGCACGAGCGGTACGACCTGTGTTCTGGGTCAGTGTGGTAGTACGTTGGGAAATGGGTCGACTTGCGTTCTGCCGACCGACTGCACGAGCGGGTTTTGTTCTCCCGAGGGCGTCTGTTGCAATGAACAGTGCGGTGGTGGCTGCCAGAGCTGTGTCACCCCCAACCGAGGGACATGCACTCCGATAGGTGTTGGCAAGCCGCCACTCACCACAACGCCAGTCACTTGCCCTGCTTCAGGCTCAGGCAAGTGCGGTAACACGGGAAACTGCGACGGAGCTGGCGCTTGCCAACAAGCATCGTCCTGCAACGACGGGAATGCGTGTACGAGCAAGGATACGTGCACGGGCGGCACCTGTGCCGGCACCCCCTATTCGTGCACCCCGGACCAGTGCCATCAGGGAGGCACCTGCAACGGCGATGGAACGTGCAGCTTTACCACCAAGACCGACGGGACGGCATGCAACGACGGAAACGCATGCACGAAGAACGACGTATGCACGGGTGGAATCTGCAGCGGCAGCAGCTATTCCTGCGCAGCCCCAGACCAGTGCCATCAGGCGGGGACGTGCAACGGGGATGGGACGTGCAGCTTCGCCAACAAGACGGACGGGACGGCATGCAACGACGGGAATGCGTGCACGAAGAACGACGTGTGCACGGGTGGAGTGTGCGGCGGGACCAGTTATACCTGCGCTGCGCCAGACCAGTGCCATCAGGTGGGGACGTGCAACGGGGATGGGACGTGCAGCTTCGCCAACAAGACCAACGGGACAGCGTGCAACGACGGGAATGCGTGCACGAAGAACGACGTGTGCACGGGTGGAGTGTGCGGCGGGACCAGTTATACCTGCGCTGCGCCTGACCAGTGCCATCAGGTGGGGACGTGCAACGGGGATGGGACGTGCAGCTTCGCCAACAAGACGGACGAGACAGCGTGCAACGACGGGAATGCGTGTACGAAGAACGACGTGTGCACGGGTGGAGTGTGCGGCGGGACCAGTTATACTTGCGCAGCCCCTGACCAGTGCCATCAGGCAGGGACGTGCAACGGGGATGGGACGTGCAGCTTCGCCAACAAGACGGACGGGACGGCATGCAACGACGGGAATGCGTGCACGAAGAACGACGTGTGCACGGGTGGAGTCTGCGGCGGGACCAGCTATACCTGCGCTGCGCCTGACCAGTGCCATCAGGCAGGGACGTGCAACGGGGATGGGACGTGCAGCTTTGCCAACAAGGCCGACGGGACGGTCTGCAACGACGGGAACGCGTGCACGAAGAACGACGTGTGCACGGGCGGAGTGTGCGGCGGGACCAGTTATACCTGCGCTGCGCCTGACCAGTGCCATCAGGCAGGGACGTGCAACGGGGATGGGACGTGCAGCTTTGCCAACAAGACCAACGGGACAGGCTGCAACGACGGGAATGCGTGCACGCAGAACGACGTATGCACGGGCGGAGTGTGCGGCGGGACCAGTTATACCTGCGCTGCGCCTGACCAGTGCCATCAGGCAGGGACGTGCAACGGGGATGGGACGTGCAGCTTCGCCAACAAGACCGACGGGACAGGCTGTAACGACGGGAACGCGTGCACGCAGAACGACGTGTGCACGGGCGGAGTGTGTGGCGGGACCAGTTATACCTGCGCAGCCCCAGACCAGTGCCATCAGGCAGGGACGTGCAACGGGGATGGGACGTGCAGCTTCGCCAACAAGACCGACGGGACAGGCTGCAACGACGGGAATGCGTGCACGCAGAACGACGTATGCACGGGCGGAGTGTGCGGCGGGACCAGTTATACCTGCGCAGCCCCAGACCAGTGCCATCAGGCAGGGACGTGCAACGGGGATGGGACGTGCAGCTTCGCCAACAAGACCGACGGGACAGGCTGTAACGACGGGAACGCGTGCACGCAGAACGATGTGTGTACGGGAGGGGTCTGTGCCGGCACGCCCTATACCTGCACTGCCCCGGACCAGTGCCATCAAGGGACGGGGACGTGCAACGGGGATGGGACGTGCAGCTTCGCCAACCAGCCCGACGGGACAACCTGCAACGACGGCAATGCGTGCACGCTCACGGACACCTGCTTGGCGGGCGTGTGCACGGGTACCAACCCCGTGTCCTGTACTCCCCCGTCGGTATGCAATCCGTCTACTGGCCTGTGCCAATAGTCAGCTTCGGGTGCGGTCCGCGGATGCCTTGACCTAGCCGCGATGGCGGCGCCTGGGCTGCTAGAAATCGTCCGGGGATAGTCTTCCGGCGCGCAGCTTGGGAGATTCATTATGTGCGGGCGGGGCTGCCGGCTTCGGGCGCGACGTGGCTTCTGCGGGTGAGGCAGCCGAGGGCCCCTTGTCGCTGGCCTTGCCCGACAAAAGCGCGTGCGCGCGATGGGCAGGGTTATGCGTCTTCGCAACCGCCGGCTGCGAATCGCTCGGCCGGGCGACCGAGGGCGCGGCTGCCTCACCCGGCGTCGGGACCGGTTCGGCGTTGGAAGGCGGGGTGGCGGGTGTGCGGCTGGCGGGCGGAGGGAGGGAAGGGATGTTCAGCGCCGGTCGGGCGCCGAGCGGTGTGTGGGCAAAGGGCTTGGTCAGCCAGACTGCCAGAAGGGCTGCGGCGATGAGCACGCCGCCGATGGCCAGGCCGACCTTGGCGCGGTTGCGGGGCGGCCGCAGCCGGAGTTGATCTTGCGGGGAGGGTTCCTCGGGTGCCTTCTCTTCCTCGGTCGCTGGTTCTGCGGCCCGGGTGATTGCCGGGCGCGGTGTGGGAGGGGGCTCGTCTGACTCGGACAGCGTCTTCTCTGTGGTGCGATCGTGGACCGAGGTCCGCACGATCGCTTCGGCCGAAATGGACGAAGCGCCAGTCGTGGGCGCGGGTGTGTGGACGACCGCAGATTCCCCGGTCTGGCTGAGAGCCAGGCGACGCACGCCGGAACGATCCAGGTCGAGAGGGATCGCGATCAGCGGGGGCCGGCAGGCGCGGGCGAACAGGTTGGCGGCCTCGGGCGTCGCGAACATCGCGATACCGAGGTCGCCGTAGTTGGTGGTCTTGGCGATGCCACCAATTTCCTTGGCCAACGCCGCGGCTTGCAGGAAGGCCTCGGATTGCAGGGGCACCGAGGCGGCAGCCGCAAGTTGCGTGAGGCAACGTCCGTAGCGCTCCGCCGAGGCAATGGCGGCTGTGGCATTGCCTTTGGAAAGGTCGGCCGCGAAACGGCTGGCCTGCTCGAGTAGTTCGTCGATGATCTGCGCATACGCCGTGCGCTCACGGCCGGCAAACTGCTGCACGCTCGCCAGCCAGCCAGCCGGGAACAGGGCCTGGCCCGTCTGAAGCACGACGAGATGCAGCTCCGAGGGCGGCGGCAGGGCTTCGATGCGCGGAGCTGCGGCGGCTTGGACGACGACCTTGATCAGGCCGCCATACAGGGCGGCGGCCAGTTCGCCCTCCGCGCTGGTCCCGGGGTGAATGGCCCGATGGGCAGCCTCGGCGACCACCAGGATCTCGTCCTTGCGCTCGTTGATCGACTGTCCCGCCGTCTCGAAGACAGCGGCGGCCGTGGCCACTGCGATGGCGGGTGTGGTGTCGAAGGCGATTGCTTCCCCGTTCTCCCCATCCTCGGGTGGGCTCAGCAAGACCGAGCCTGGGGGCAGCGCCGAGGATGCTTCCCCCAGATAGGCCTTGGCGCGCTCGACCACGGCCGCTACCAGCGGCGAGAGGGGCGCCACATCGGGGAAATACTGGGCGGTCGCGTGACTCGAGAGCGCGGCCAGCACGGCCACCTCTTCCTCGGGCAAGCCAAACTCACCCACCAGGAAGAGAGATCCCGGCGCGATGACGGTGGGCGTACCCACCAAGGTGTTTCGTTCCCGCCTCATCCGAAACCTGGCTTGACAATACCCGCACTTGGCCGCGAAGCCAGTTCGGGGCTTGGCCCACGACCCCGCGACGGCCGCCCAAGGCCTTGGCACGCGACCGCCACCGATCGCTGCGCTTGGGTGCGCGGCTCGATCTGGCAGTCCGCAGGGCCGCTCGTCGTGGGATTACGCGCACCAGCGTGAGGCTTGTACGTAACCGGCGCGCGTGGTAAGCCATCCAAGAAACAGACATACATACGCCTACCGAGGCCCACGCGTGATGCGCTGTGGTTCCTCGGGTCGCCAGGAGGGTGCGGAGTGAGGAAAGTGAAAGCCCAGCCCGAAAACACCGTCGATACGATTTTGCGGGCAGGGCAGATCGTAGACGGAAAGTACCGAGTCGATCGCTTGCTGGGGCAGGGCGGGATGGCGGCGGTGTGGGCCGGCACGAATGAACGTTCGGGCAAGCGCGTCGCCCTCAAGGTGATCCTGCCGTCCCTGGTCACCACGCCCGAGGCGCAGCAACTCCTGCACAGCGAGGCCCTGGCCGCGAGCCGGGTGAATCATCCCAACGTGGTGACGGTCTTCGACGTCATCGAACACGAGGGAATGACCTGCATCGTGATGGAGCTTCTTGAAGGAGAGCCTCTGGGCAGCTACATCGCCCGCAACGGATATCTCAGCGTTGGCGAAGCGACGGGGATTCTGCTGCCAGCCATGCGTGGGGTGGCCGCCGCCCACGCCCAGGGCGTGATCCACCGCGATCTCAAGCCACAGAACATCTTCATCTGCGTCGGTCCCGACGGGCGCATCGTGACCTCAAAGGTGCTGGATTTCGGCATTTCGGTGATGGTGGAACGGGCGATGGACCCATCGGCAGGGCCGGCCCCAGGATTGGCCCTGGGTACGCCCGCCTATATGTCTCCCGAGCATATTTCGGGTGCGGCGCCCATCGATCAGCGCGCTGACGTGTATGGCTTCGGCGTGCTGCTGTACGAGGCGTTGACCGGACAGATGCCCTTTCCGGGGGAACAGGGGCCCGCGCTCTTTGAGCGCATCTTGAACCAGCCCGCTCCGGCGGTGACGCTGTTCCGTCCGGATTTGCCGCCGGGGTTGGTACGCATCATCGACAGGGCCATGGCCAAGCAGCCCGACCAGCGCTATCCGGGCCTGAATTCGATGGTGGGCGCCATCGAAGACGAGCTGGCTCCGGCCACCCCGCCTCCGCGTGTGCTTACCCCGCTCGCCGGGGTGCCCTCGCTGGCCTTGCTTGAGCCCGCGTCCGGGCCGCACGCCGGGCCCGCGGTGCCAGCCATCGTCAAGCCCGAGCCCTCCGGGCAGCATCAGGAGACGCAAATCCTCTTCGGGTTTCCCCTGGAAAAGGAAAGCAAGGAAGCCGTCTCCAATCACGAGACGCAGATGCTCTTCGGATTTCCCCTGGAAAAGCAAGACAAGAAGAGCGTCCCTGACGGGGCGACCAATGCTGGAGGGAATGAAGGCCCACCAGAGGCGAGCGTCCCCGATGGGAAGGTGGTGTCGAATGGCGTTTTGGATGGGGGTGTGACCGAGCAGATCACAGATCGCATCACGGTGCTGTTGCGTCGAATACCTGTACTCCCCAAGGCACTTCTTGGGCCTGCGCTGCTTTCTCCTCTTCGTGGCTGGCGCGGGCTGGTGGCCGGGGGAAGCGTGGCCTTGCTGGTTCTCGTGGTGTGGATGGCCATGCGGGATGCCAGACCGGCAAGAACGCATGCGCCACCGCCGGTCACACCTGCACCGGTGCTGGTCGCTCCCGCGCCGGCACCAGCGGCAATTCCCACCCCGCCTTCCAGCGATCCTACTGCGCCGCCGGCCAGCGAGCCGGTCGTGCCCGTGCCAGCCGCGACCGTCGCCTCCGAGGAGGAACCAGCACCTCCAGCAGCCTCGCCACCGCCACCGGTACCGAGAACACTGGCAACCGTCAAGACCGTCAAGCCCCGCAGCCATGTGCGCGCCGTGCGCGCTCCGGTCATTCCCAGCCGCTCACGCGTGGCGGCGAGGGAACCCTTGAAAGGCATTCCAGCAGCGCGGCCGTCGCCCGCTGTTGCCAAGGTGGCTGCGCCCGCAAGCACGCCGCCACCTCCACCACGAGCCCTCACGGCCGCGAAGCCCCTGGCGCCGCGTGCTGGTAGTTTGTCCGTGGATGATTTCTAGTACCATCACTGGCACCATGGACTCCGGAATGCACAGAGAGCTTTACTCATTTGAGCCATCGCGAGGGATCGCGCTAACACTTGCGGTCCTCTGCTCGACCATCCTGCTGCCGACCGCGCGTGCGGCCGACAAACCGACCCAGTCCCGGCCTGCGGCGGATGCCACCGAACAGCCTGCCTACCGAAAAACCATCGAGGACGGACTGGCTGAATACGACGCCCGCCATTTTGAGGAAGCACGCAGTCTTTTCCGGCGCGCCCACGAGATCAGCCCCAACGCCCGCACCTTCCGTGGCATCGGCATGACCTCGTTTGAACTGCGCGACTACGTCTCGGCCGTGCGCAACCTGTCGGCGGCCCTGCAAGACCAACGCAAGCCGCTCTCCCCTGAACAGCGCAAGCACACGCAGGATTTGCTCGATCGCAGCCGCATGTTCGTGGATGTGTATAGCCTGAAGGTCACGCCGCCGAATGCGCGCGTGATCATCGACGGTCACGCACCGGAATTCGAGCCCGACGGGACGCTAGTGTTCGGCTTCGGCACGCACACGGTGGAAGCCAGCGCGCACGGCATGGCGGTTCGCTCGCTTCCCATCACGGTCCGCGGTGGTGAGCGAAAGGAACTCGTCGTGACGCTCGAACGGGCGGCGCCTGCGGAGGCGCGTCCGGCGGCCGTCGGGGCCGCTCCGGTGGGGACCGCCAAACAGTCAGCACCCGTGGTGCCGTCGAACGGGGCAGCAGCTGCGTGGCTTTGGGCCAGTGGAGGTGCCGCGGCGCTGGCGATCGGGTCCGGCATCTACTGGATCAACCGGAATTCCGAACTCAGTTCCTGTCGCAGTCCCGCGGCCGGCTGGCAATGCACCGACGAATCCTCCATCAAGACCCAGCGCAACATCGCCATCGGTGCAACGGTGGGGACGGGGGCCGCGGCCCTGACCATGGCCCTCATCGGCATCCTGTCCTGGGAATCTCGGCCCCCTGCCGCCAAGGACCACAGTGCCATGAACTGCGCCGTGAGTCCGTTTGGTATCAACTGCGCTGGATCGTTCTAGGACTACAGGATCTGGTAGGCGTGACGCCCGATCAGGTGTTCTCTGCGTCGTGGGCGAAGTCGGCCCGCGCGCGACGCGCGTCAAGCCAAGGCAGAAGCAAGAGCGGCACCAACTCGATGATCGCGCTCAGGCCGAACATCATCGGTGCTGGCAGACGCTCGGCCAGGCGTCCGCCCACCTTCTGCGCCAATGCGTCTTTGATGTTGAGCAGCGCCATGTAGATCTGGAACTGCGTGGCGGCCAGGCGCGGATTGGTGAGATCCATGAAGAGCGCCAGCGTGGTGGCGTAGACCACGCCCACCATGATTCCTTCCACCGCGGTGTAAGCGAGCAGCAGGGGAAAGTAGCCCCAGAGCCTGCGGCACGCGGCAAACCCGAGGTTGAGTCCGGCCACTGTAAGGCACGCGCCCAGGAGCGTGCGGCGACAGCCCAAGCGATCGCCCAGCACGCCGCCCAAGAGCGAACCCAGGGCGCCCACTATTCCCCCGATGGTGGCCAGCGACGCCACCTGCTGTTCGGAAAAGCCGAGTTGATTGCGAAAGAGGGGGTAGGTAAGCGGGAAGGTGAAGCTGTCGGCCAGGTCCACGATGAGAGCGAAGCAGGCCGCAAGCAGCACCACCCGGCTGGAGAAGGCGCGCAGGGCCAGACCGAGCAGGCGCGGGCGTTGCGCGGGCACGGGCGACTCGCGCACGCCGAGCACCAGCGTGGCTGGCACCAGCAGCAGCGCGATGGCCAGGCCGTAGGCAGTCGGCCAGCCTGCCACGCTCGCCATCCAGAGCAGTCCCTGGCCGCCCAGCACCACTCCGGCGAACTTGCCCGCGGACATGATGCCGTTGGCGCGGCTGCGCTCATTCTCGGCCAGAAGATCGATGGCCAGCGCGTCGGTTCCGACATCCTGGGCCGCGGCCAGAAGATTGTGAGCGAAGAGCAGGGCCGAGAACCACGACCGGTCGGCGATCGGGTTCGCGAAGGCCATGGCCAGCAGGCTGAGCGCCATGCCAGCCTCGGCCAGCAAGATGAAAGGTCGCCGTCGGCCCAGTCGGCCGAAGGAAAGGCGGTCCACCACCAAACCGATCACCGGCTTGCCCGCCCAGGGCAGCGAGGCCACGAACATCAGATCGCCGAGCCCAGCGGGGGACACACCCAGCGAGGTGAGGCGGAGAGCGATGGCCACGGTGAAAAAGCCCCAGGGCACACCCTGGGCAAAGTAGAGCCCGCCGAAGATGAGCAGGCGCGAGCGGAACGTGGCACCCGAAGGCACGCCGCCATCATAGGCTGGATTGGGATCCCACGCGCGTCTGGAGTGCGACATCCACGTTGACCGCGCGATGGGAAATTGTTTGCACGTGCGCCGGCGGGAACCTTCTGCGTCGCCAGCGGTATAAGCAGAAGGACGCCAATGGAGGATTCCTTCCTCATAAGCCAGACGCTCGCCGGCCAGCAGGATTCCTTCCGTTTGCTGGTACTGCGCCACCAGCGGTGTGTGTTTCGCTTCTTGGGCGTGCTCGGCTTTGGCGGGCAGGCGGCCGAGGATCTCGCGCAAGAGGCATTCCTGCGCGCCTACCGGCACCTCAGTGATTTCGACCCCAGCCGGGCCAAGTTCTCCACCTGGCTTTTCACGATGGTCCGCAATCTGGCCGCCAACGAGGCGACCCGCGCGCACCGCCAGCGCGAATGCCAGGCACTGGAAGCAGCGCCCGTGCTGGCGGATCCTGCTCCCGATCCGCTAGAGCGGGCGGTTGCCAACCAGGCACAGCGACGTCTGCGCGAGGCTCTCGCGCAATTGCCCGAAGTGCTGCGCGTGGCCTTGCTGCTCACGCGGGTCGAGGGCCTTTCCCTGGAGGAAGCCGCGGCGGTCGAGAGCTGCGCTGTGGGCACGGTGAAGTCTCGGATCTTCCGCGCGCGCGAACTACTGCGCGCGGTCTTGGCAGAGGAGAGCTGAATGGACTGCAATCAAGTGCAAGAAATGGTCGTCCATGGTGAGAGCCTCGGACCCGTCGAGAGCGCGCATGCTGCCGTCTGCGTTGCCTGCAGCGCCGTCATCGAATCCTGGGGCCAACTGGATGCGCTCTTGCACGACGGCTCGGCAGTAGCGGTGCCCGAGGGATTCGCGGATCGGGTGATGGCTGCCATCGCGGACCAGGCCAACCCTGTCGCACCCCTGCGTTGGTTCGAGCGGCGCTGGGTGCAGGTGGGTCTGGTCCAGGTGGGCGCAGTGTTTTCGCTGTTCAATCTCTTTCGCTTCGTGCTGCGGGTGCTTGTCCCCAGCCTCAGTCTCGGAGGATCGCCATGAAAACGTCGCGTCGTTTGCCAGCGTTGGCTCTGGCCGCTGGGTTGCTGGTGCCGGGACTGGGCCATGTGTACGCCGGACCGCTTGCCCGCGGCTTGGGCGCGCTGCTCGGCGTGGCTCTCTTGCCGGTGCTGACCGGCAGGCTGGCGCTGGCTGTTCCCGTGCGATGGCTCTCCTTGGTCGTGTGCCTGGGAGCGCTGGCAGGCGTCGGGCTGTACGCCTGGTCGGTGCGCGATGCCTGGCGCTGCGCCCGGCAGGCGGACCAGGGACTGCGTCCCTGGCAGCGGCCCCTGGTCTATTTGTTGGCGGCGTTCGTCGCTTATCTCTTCGTGCTCGCGCCCTTTACCGCCTATGCGCGGGACAACCTGCTGGAAACCTTCCAGGCGCCGACCGCCAGCATGTTGCCCACCATCGAGCCCGGGGATCGCTTCCTGGCCGACAAGCGAGTGAACCGTCCGGGCGGCATTCCGCTCGCGCGCGGGGACGTGGCCCTCTTCGTCTATCCCAACAACCGCACCATGATCTTCGTCAAGCGGATCATCGGCTTGCCCGGTGACACCATTGAAATTGACGGGACTTCCCTGCGGGTGAACGGCCGCCAACTACGCGGCGTCGAGGTCCAGGGGTTGGGCAGTTCACTGCGCGATCGATTGCTCGCCGACCATTGGGCGTACCGGGAATCCAGCGATCGCGGCGCCTACACGGTCCTGTGGAAGAAGGACATGGTCGCAAACCAGCTCAGCCTGGTGGTGCCCAACGCGCAGGTCTTCGTTCTTGGCGACAACCGCGGCTCCTCGATCGACTCGCGCCAGTTTGGCGTCGTGCCCGTGGCTGACGTGAAGGCTGTGGCCAGGCAGGTGTTGTTTTCCTACCGGGCAGGCGAGGGTCTGCGCTGGTCCCGGTTGGGCAAAACCATCGAGTGAATCTCAGTGCCGGAAGAGGA
Source organism: uncultured delta proteobacterium (assembly GCA_963755125.1). Classification (GTDB taxonomy): domain Bacteria; phylum Myxococcota_A; class Polyangia; order Fen-1088; family Fen-1088; genus Fen-1137. Next base: position 173,220 of record CAVWIP010000018.1, on the reverse strand, counting down.
GATTGTTCACCAGCGCGATGGCAACGCTGACGATGGATTCGCCGGCGATGATCCCGGAGGCCACGGGAACCACGTAGCGGTCGGCATGCGCGTGACTGTGCCGTGACCAGAGCCAGGCCAGAACCGCGCCCAGCAACATGGAAAAGGGGTTGAAGAAGGGCAAGATGAAACCCAGGCCAAGGCCGGTGGGAGAGGGGAGCCACTTACGATACTTCGGCAGAGCAAGCTCGACCACGATCAGCAGGGCCCCGGTGGCAAGTCCCCACCAGATGCAGGTGCGAGCCATCGGGTGCAGGTTCTGCAGCCCCTTCTGAAAAACCTGGGCCACGGCCAGCCAGGCCTGGGCCGCGGGCGCGGGGAATGCGGCAGGACTGGTCGCGGTTCCGGTCAGGGCCGTGGCATCGGGCACCAGCAGGCGAAAGCCGAGCACCGTCGCTGCGGTGCCGGCGAAGATGCCGAGAAACTGGGCCACAAACTGCCGGCGCGGATGGGCGCCGAGCAAATAGCCTGACTTCAGATCGGTCAACAGGTCCGCACTGGAGGCTGCGGCGTTGGCCGTGATACTGGCAGTCATGAGGTTGGCGGTTGCGTTCTGGGGAATGAGCACGCCGTACACGAGTTGCGTGATTTTGCCGAGCGCGCCGATGGGCGTGATGTCGGACTCGCCGGTGGCCCGGCAAGCCACCAGCGACAGGAAGAACGTCAGCAACACGGCCAGCAGGCCCAGGTGCCAGGGAATGCCAAAGTGCATGTGGCCGATGGCCAGCACGCCCACTGTGCCCACGGCCGTGCCAGCCGCGAACCAGGTTCCCGGCACTTCAGCGGCGGCATGGCCTTGCGGGCCGCCGCGCGTGCCCAGGCTGCGCAGGGCGCGGCCGAGCGTGCGTCCCTGCAGGGCGAAACTGAGCAAACCCGCTGCGATCATCATGGGCGCGCCCACCCAGACCCCAATCTCGCGCCACGCATGGGCAGGATTGTGAACGGCGCCCGAGGCCAGCCCGGCCGGGCCGAGCCAGTAGCAGAGCAGCACGCTGCTGGCGACCATGGACAGGCAGATGCGCGGCCCGGTCAGCGCGCCGGCCGCAATCATGACCAGCTTGTTGTCGAGCAGGATGTTCCAGTCGGCTGCGCTGAAGGCAGCGCCGGTTTTCGGGTTGGTGCCTCGCGTGGGCAACCAATTGAAGACGGGCGAAGTGTCCGGAACCAGGCCCTTGCGGGCGCCGGGCGTGTCGCCTACGCGCAAAGGCAGGTCCATGATGATTGGCGGCACGCCCGCCACCAGCGCCGCGTAGAACAGCGCCCTGGCTTTGGCGGCTGCCTCGCGGCCGTGGTTGAAGAGCGACTGCAGCGTGACGGCTGCGGCGATGCCCGAGGGAAAGCGCAGGCGTTCCTGATTGATCATGTTGCGCTTCATGGGCACGGCTAGGGCCACGCCCAGCATGCCCAGGAAGAAAGTCCAGCCCGCCAGCACGGCCCAGGGCAGATGGTGGCCCGTCGGCTCCTGCGGGGTCACGCTGAGCAAGAGCAGCGCCGGGGTGGCGGAGACCATGGTGCTGCCGGTGGAATACCCTGCGGCCGAGGCCGTGGATTGCAGGCAGTTGCTCTCGAGGATAGACAGCGGCGTGCGCGCCAGGCCGACCTTCAGGCAGGCGTTCCACAGGGCAAACGAGACGATGCACGCCGTGATCGCCACGCCCAAGCCCCAGCCAGTCTTCAGGCCAACATAAAGATTGGTGAACGCGAGCAGGAACCCGAGCATCGAGCCCAGGACCACGGCGCGCAGGGTTAGCTGCGGGACCTCGTCGCCGCGGAATACCCGGCGGTACCACTCGTCCTCGTCGAGGGTTGCCACCTCGGTGGGCGAGACGTCGAGCGGGCGACTGCGCGCGATCTCATCAGGCGTGCGTGCCGGCTTCTGAAACAGGGCCATGCGCGCCCTTTGTAACCTGATTGTCTGGGCGATGACAGCGTAGCCTGACTTCCTCAAGCGAGCGGGCGACTTCGTTCACCTCAGCGTTCACAAAGAATCTCTGCGGCGTGCGCCAAGACGCGACGCCAATAGGACGCAGCGGCACGACGCTCGGGGTCTGACGCCGTCTGTCAGCGGGGAGCAGGCCGTTTGGACCGAAAACGCGCCAAGCGCTACTGCGAAGGTGGCAGGTTCTTTGTGACACGGGGGCGTGCGCAATCACTCAGTTCAAGAGATCGAGAGAAGATCCTGCTGCCGTCAGCACATTTACAAGAGGACCGTTTCAAGACAGGAGGTTTCGAGATGACTTCCCACAATCGGCGTTCGATTCGGCTCGCGGGATTGGCAGGTCTGTCACTGGCCGTGGCTCTGGGCGCATGCTCCAGCAACGGCACTTCAGGAAAGGGGAGCGGCGGCAGCACGGGCGGCGCTGCGGCGGCCGGAGGTGGCGGCGTCACGAGCGCTGCTGGTTCCGTTGCGATGGGTGGCAACTCGGCGATCCAGACGACGGCGGCAACGACGGTCGCGCCGGGGGGAAGCACCCAGCCACCAAACAGTTCGACTAGCGCGGGCGGGACGGCGGGAGGCGTCACCACGAGCAGCGCCTCCACCGCCACCGGCGGATCCACAGTTACGGGCGGCTCCAGCGCAACTAGCGTGACCACGGCGCCTGGGGGAAACACGGCAATGGGCGGCTCGACGCCCACCGGGGGAAGGGCAGGCGGCAGCACGGCGCCTGGGGGAAACACGGCAATGGGCGGCTCGACGCCCACCGGGGGAAGGGCAGGCGGCAGCACGGCCATCGGAGGAACTGGCGGCGCTAGGGGCGGGAACACAGTTGTTGGCGGGACTACGGCCAGCGGTGGGAACGCCGGTGGCTCGAATCCCACGGGCGGCACCGCCGGTGCGGGCGGGGCCACAGCGTCTGGCGGCAGCATCGCGGTCGGGGACGGCGGCCTCCTGGCGTCGGAGTCAGCCGGCATCCATTGCTTCAACTGGGCCGACCCGGGCGATAACTTCCAAACCGGGGCGCTCGTGCTGACCGGACTGGCTGCCACGGACGACTACGCCACCGTTCTGGCCTCGTCCAATGCGATCATCTCAGGATTCAAGACTGTGCTGAACGCGACCGCATTCCGCATGCCGATCAACGAAACAACGGTCAACACAGCTACCACGTGGGCCGCCTACAAGGGCATTTTCGATGCGGCTATCAGCCAAAACATGAAGGTGATAGTTGCGTACTGGTTGCCGCCGGGCAGCAATCATATAGCCAACATGACCACGTGGAATACCATGTGGAGTACCGTCGTTGCTGCATACGGAACCAACGATCTGGTCTATTTCGACGTCTTCAACGAACCCTCAGGATACAGTTCGGCTGACTTCATCACCCTCGTCGAGAATTGGATGACGGCAAACCCGAGCGTTCCCGCGAATCGGGTTCTCGTGGCTGGATACCAGACTGACATCGACGTCCTGGCACAAGGGGCCGCCCTCCCCGACTGTCTCCTCAATATTCATATCTATGACAACAACACGGAAACTGCGGCAACTGCGGAGGCGAACCTCAAGACGCACGTGGGCCAGTACTACAACCGGACCGTCGTCAGTGAATACGCCGGCGGCACTGCCTTCCTGACGGGCCTTACCACCCAGATGAAAGCCTATGGAATGGGAAGCTGCTACTGGGCGGGCTTGGAAGGCACCGGCGGCATTGCCAAGCTGAGCGGCACGGCGCCGAACTATACGCTCACTGTGAACAACGCCGCCACACTCGCCATAATCCAGTCGGGTTGGACCAATTAGGGTAGCCGCAGGCGCCTTCCGACGCGACGGTTTCAAGAGAGGGAGGTTCCAGATGACCTCGCCCCGTCAGTGCTCCATTTGCCTGAAAGGTCTGCTGGGCTTGTCATTGGCTCTGACTCTGGGCGCATGCTCTGGAAACGGCACCTCCGGAAAGAGCGGCGGCGGCAATACGGGCGGCGCTCCCGCCGCTGGAGCTGGTGGCGTCACGAGTGCTGCGGGTGCTGTTGCCACGGCCGGCACTTCGGCGATCGGGACCACGACAGGAACAACCGTCGCGCTTGGAGGAAGCAACCAACCAGCGGGCGGCTCAACCAGCGCGGGCGGCATGAGTGCAGCCGGAGGCAGTACGGCGAGCGGGGGCTTTCCAGTCACTGGCGGCTCCACGTCGACAGGTGGATCGAGCGCAATTGGCGGCGCGTCCGGGGGAACCACGGCAACCAGCGGGACCATGGCTGCCGGAGGACAAACTGGCGGCGCTGCCGGGGGAGTGGTTGGTGGCACTGCGGGCAGCGGTGGCTCTCCAGCAACCGGCGGCACCACGGCTGTCGGTGGATCCACAGTTGTCGGCGGCACGACGGCGAGCGGCGGGAACACTGGTGGCTCTGGGCCGACCGCGGGGACCACCGGCACGGGAGGTGCGAGAGGCGGCACCACCGGGACCGGAGGAGCCAGCGGCGGAACTGCCAGTGCGGGTGGAGCTACGGGCGGGACCAGCAGCGCGGGCGGCACCAGCGCAGCCGGCAGTACCACGACCAGCGGCGATGGCGGCCTGAGTGTGGACACATCGAGCTTCCATTGCGTCAACTGGGCCGACCCGGGCGACAACTTCCAGGCCGGGGTGCTTCAGCCGACCGGTCTGACCGCCGCTTCGGACACCTATGCGACTGTCTCAGCCAAGGCCGACGCGATCCTTTCTGGATTTCAAACTCTCCTCAACGCAAACAGCATACGCATCCCGATCAACGAACCAACGACGACGAACGCGGCCTGGTGGGCCGCCTACAAAGGCATTATCGATACCGCCATAAGCAAGAATATGAAGGTCATAATCGGCTACTGGCTCAGGACTGGTGGTGGGACAGTATCGGACATGACCGCGTTCTACGCCATGTGGCAAGCGGTCGTCGATGCATACGGAACCAATGACCTCGTCTATTTCGACATCATGAATGAACCCGGTGGATACAGTGCGACTGCCTTCATCAACCTGGCCGTGCAATGGATCGCGCAATACCCGAGCGTTCCCAAGAGTCACGTCGTTGTGGCCGGCACCGGCTATGACGGTGACGTCAATCAACAAGGGGCCGACTCTCGTCTGGCCGGCTGCTTGCTGTCTCTTCACCTGTATCCCTTCAACAGCACCTCGCTCACCGAGCAAGGCTGGAGGGACTACGTCACGACGCACGTGGGCCCCTACTATAGCCGGACCATCGCCACGGAATACGGAGCACCCATGACGACCGGGCTCGACTATGCTGGTCCCATTGGCACAACCGTCGAGATTGCCTACATGCAAGGCGTGCCGGACCAGTTCAGGGACTACAAAATGGGAAGCTGCTTGTGGGTCGGCCTCCGAAACACCGACTTCACGAGCATCACCACGCTGAACGGCACGGGAACGAATCTCTCCCTAACCGTAAACAATGCTTCCGGCCTCGCCCGTCTCCAGTGGGGCTGGGGCCTGTAGTGTGCGGCTGTCCGTGCGCGTGAGGGCCTCGGGCGGCATCCGCTGACAGGAGTTGACAGCGGGCCGGACCGTGACAAGAGTTCCCCCATGCGAAAAACCACGGTTCTGGCTCTGTTCGTCGTCTTTGCCTCTCTTGCGTGCAAACGCGAAGCAGAGGGGAAGACGCCACCCGCACCACCAGCCCCTCCTCCTGCTGCCAAGCCGACGCCGGAGCTGTCCGACATCCCGGCGCCGGCTGACGTGGCCGCGGCGCCCGCCGACGCCGAGAAGACGGCTAGCGGCCTAGCCTCCAAGATCCTGCAGAAGGGCACCGGCAGCGAGAAGCCGAACGCCTGGGACAAGGTCAAGGTTCACTACACTGGATGGATGACCGACGGCAAGATGTTTGACAGCTCGGTCAAGCGCGGCCAGCCCGCGGAGTTCCCGCTCAACGGCGTGATCAAGGGATGGACCGAAGGCCTGCAACTGATGGTGGTGGGCGAGAAGCGACGGTTCTGGATCCCGGCTGATCTGGCCTATGGCGACACGCCACGGCGGCCGGGCGCTCCCTTTGGCACGCTGGTCTTCGATGTCGAACTTCTCGGCATCACTGCGGGCATCAAACCGCCGGCGGTTCCCACGGACGTGGTGGCCCCACCCAAGGACGCCAAGAAGACCAAGTCTGGTCTCGCCTACAAAGTCCTGCAGAAGGGCAAGGGCAAGGTTCACCCCAAGGCCACGGACACAGTCACCTGCCACTACTCGGGCTGGACCACCGACGGCAAGATGTTCGACAGCTCGGTCCAGCGAGGCGAGCCCGCGACTTTCCCGCTGCAAGGCGTGATCAAGGGCTGGACCGAGGGTGTGCCTTTGATGGTCGAGGGAGAGAAGACGCGCTTCTGGATCCCCGCCGACCTGGCCTACGGCGATCCGCCCAAGCGGCCTGGCGCGCCAGCTGGCATGCTGGTCTTCGACATCGAGCTGATCTCGATCAAGAAGTAGCCGCGTCTCATAGCGAAACAAATCCGTCGGGGTGGCGCTTGCTCCACGCCCAGGCGCTCTCGACGATCTCCCTGAGGCCATAGCGCGGCTGCCAGCCGAGCAGCGCGCGCGCCTTGCGATTGTCCGCCCACACCGCCGACGGATCGCCGGGACGGCGAGTGGCGTTCTCGGCGGGTATGTTCACGCCACTGGCGCGCCGGGCTTCCTGCAGAACCTCGAGCACCGAAGCGCCCTTGCCGGTGCCCAGGTTGAACACGTCCGACCGGTCGTGTGCCGCGAGGAAGTCGAGGGCGCGGGCATGGGCCTCGGCCAGATCCAGCACGTGGATGTAGTCGCGGATGCCGGTGCCGTCGGGCGTGGGATAGTCCGTGCCGAAGACCGAGACCTTGGCGATCCGGCCGGTGGCCGCCTTCATCACCAGAGGTATGAGGTTCTGTACGAAGTGCGGATCTTCACCGTTGCCGGCGTCGAGCGCCGCGCCCGCGGCATTGAAGTAGCGCAGCGCCACCGAGCGCAAGCCGTGGCAGGTGTCGAACCAGCGCAACATCTGCTCGACGAGCAGCTTGCTCTCGCCGTAGGGGTTCTCCGGACGCAGAGGCGCGTCCTCGGCCACGGGCAAGGACTGGGGCGTGCCATACACCGCCGCGGTCGATGAAAACACGAAGCGCCGCACGCCGGCCTGCTGGGCGGCATCGAGCAGGCAGAGCGAGCCGTTCACGTTGTTGTCGAAGTATTTGGCGGGATTGCGCATGGACTCGCCTGCGGCCTTGTAGGCGGCAAAGTGGATGATGGCGTCGAGCCTATGGTCCCCGATCACCTGCCTGACCAGCGTCTGGTCATGCGTGCGGCCGACCACCAGGGGTGTGTCACCGATGGCCTCGCGGTGTCCGAACTCCATGCTGTCGAGCACCACCACGAAATCGCCGCGTGCGCGCAGCAATGCCGCTGTGTGCGACCCAATGTAGCCGGCTCCACCGGTCACCAGCACTCGCATGATCACCTCCGGTTCTGAATGTGGATGGCCTGGCCCAAAGCGGCCTTCGCAGCCTCCATGATCGCCTCGGGCAAGGTGGGATGGGCGTGGATTGTGCCGGCAATGTCGCCTGCCAGGGCGCCCATCTCGATGGCGAGCGCGGCCTCGGCGATGACATCGCCTGCGCCGTTGCCCACGATGTGAACGCCTAGCACCCGCCGGCTCTGCGTCTCGACCACCACCTTCACGAATCCGTCGCTGTCGTGGTTGGCGAGGGCGCGGCCCAGCGCCGCCAACGGGAACTTGCCGAGCGTAACCTGCAGGCCTCGCCTTTCTGCCTCGGCGGCGCCCAGACCCGCGGACGCGATCTCCGGATCGGTGAACACCACCGACGGGATGGCCTCGGCGTCCATCTCGGCAGCGCGGCCCACGACCACCTCGGCCACCACCTCGGCCTGGTGCGAAGCCTTGTGTGCGAGCTGGGGCTGCCCCACCACGTCGCCGATGGCGTAGATGCCGGCCACGTTGGTGCGCATCTGGCGGTCCACCAGGATGAAACCGCGTTCCACGCGCACGCCGGCAGCCTGCAAGCCAAGATCTTCGCTGTTGGGCTGGCGGCCCACGGCGACCAGGATCTTGTCAGCGTCGAGTTGCCGCACGCCGGCCGCGGTCGCAACCGTCACCACCGCCCGATCGCCCATCTCAGACCAGTCCCTGGCCCTGGCGTCGACCAGGATTTCCATGCCCAGTTGCTTTGCCTTGCGCGCCACCACCTGGACACAATCAGGCTCGCTGCCCGACAGGATGCTGGGCAGTGCCTCGACGAAGGTAACCTTGCTGCCCAGCTTGGCGTAGAGCGTGCCGATCTCCATGCCGATGTAGCCGGCGCCGATCACCACCAGACGGCGCGGCACCTCGGTGAAGGCGAGCGCGCCCGTGGAGTCGACCACGCGAAGGCCGTCGAAGGCGAAGCCCGGGATCTCCACGGGCCGCGCGCCAGTGGCGATCACGATGTGCGCGGCTTCCACTTGGATGGTCTTGCCGGCATCGGGGCCGGTGCCCTGGATTTCGACCCTGCCTGGTGACAGCAAGCGCGCGCTTCCGCTGCGCCAGTCGCAGCCATTGGCCTTGAGCAACTGGCGCACCCCCACCGAGAGCTTGCCGACCACGCCCTCTTTCCACGACTGCAGCTTGGCCATGTCCACACGCGGGTTGTCCACCAGGATGCCCAGGTCCGCGCCGTGCGCGATCTTTTCGTACAGCTTGGCCGCATTGATGAGCGCCTTGGACGGAATGCAACCCACGTTGAGGCAAACCCCGCCCGCCTTGTCGCGCTCGACGACCAGGGCCTTCTTGCCAAGTTGCCCGAGCCGGATGCCGGCCACGTAGCCGCCGGGCCCGGCGCCGATGACGAGAGCGTCCACGCGCAGAGATTCCATGTCGGGCTTCCTTATAGCAGCGATGCCCGCGCTGGGCGACCCAGCCGCGGTTGCGCGGCAAGCTTGCTCAGGCCGCGCGGTCGAACGTCGCAAGCCAGGAAAGCGGGGCCGATGGGCCGGCGGCCGGCTGGACTGGTGGCGCTGCGGGCCTAGTGGGCGGGGTGACCGGCACAGGTGGACGCGCAGGTTCCGGGGCTGGCGCGGGCCGAGGCTGTGACGCCAGGGGTGGCCGGTCTGCGGCGGTTTCCAGTCGTCCAATGTTGCCGTCGAGGTCGTAGATTGTCGCTGCGCGAACACCGACCAGATCCGCCGGCTGCAGATCGCATAGGCGCAGCTTGCGTTCCCGGCCAGCCGCGTATTCCAGGTGCACGGGATGTTCGGGCGAGGTGCGGATCCAGCCATCAAACGCCGGTCCCGGCTGACCAGCCTCGGCGACGACTGCAACCAGCCCAACCAGCAGAACCACCGCAAGTACGGCGCCCGCCACGGCATCGCCCTTTCCGTGACCTGAAGGAAACGAGACCGACGAGCCCCTGGGGTGGCCGCCGCTTCCACGAGGAACTGGCGTGGTGCCGCGAGCGGGGGACGCAGGCAGACGGGGCGTCGTCGCCGGAGCAGCGATGCGAGCGGGCGCTGGGGGTGGAACGCTGGTGCGGGCGGGCGCAGGCGGAGCCACGACGTGGCCGGGGGCCGGGGGCGGGACGCTCGTGCGGGCGGGAGCGGGTGGAGAAATTCGCGGTGCGGGGGACGGTCGCGCAGGCGCGGCCGGCGGGTGAACGGGCGCGCGCGGTCCAGCGTCCACGGCCACCACGATGGCAGGCCCAGGCGGCTCGGGGGCGAGCAGGTCGACCTCGTCCGGCCCAAACGGATCGGGAGGCAGATCGCCGCCAGCCGCCGTGTCGGGCAATGGCGGTGGCGGCGGGGGTTCTACAGCCGACGTAGCCGACGGTGGGCTGGGCGGAGTAGCCGATGGGCTGGGCGGGACAACGGCTGCGGGCGGACTGGGCGGGGCGACTTGCATGGGCACCACGCCGGGCGTGAAGGCGCGCACGTGGTCTCCACGCTGGGAGGGGGGCAACTGGGTCAGGCGCTGCAACTCCGCAGGCGGGATGGTGTAGCTGGAACTGCCACAGCCAGTCAGCGCCAGCAGCAGCGAAAGCGTCGTGAAACACTTTGTCCGGAGAGACTGCGTGGTCATGCCGATCTCGGCCTTTCAAGCCCTGGGCCAAGCGCGGGTCAGGACTTGTGCCCGCAGGAACGCCAACTTCCGAGCGTGTTCCGGCCTGACTGTCCCGACAGCCGGCCGGATTCACACCAATCTGTGACCTTGGGTCACACTACGGTCAGTATCCGTTCGGGGAACCGCCCCCGGTGAACCTGCCCGTGGTGGAGGTGCAGGGCGTGCAGGTGGCGTGTGGCCGGTTCGAGATCGAGTTACCGGGCGGACGGCGGTTGCGCGTGCCAGCCGGGTTCGACGCGGAGCGGTTGCGGAGGTTCCCAAAACGTAGTGCAGCCCGAGCTCCGAAGGCCCTGGCCGCCAGCGTCTTCCGCCAGGTCATGCTCGGCCAGCGGACCTGAGCTTGCCCGGCACTCCCCCGCACAGCCACGCCGGAACTCCGCCGCATTCCGATCAGACCGCCTGCGCGCGTTGAAGGACGGATGCGACCAAAATGAGTGGTCCGAGGCGAAAGAGCGTTGTAGATTGACTTCAGTGTCAAACATGGGCTCGTGGAGGAATCGATGAGACACATTGTTCCAGGAGCGGTTCTCGCACTTTGCGCGTCAGCGTTTCTCAGCTTGGGATGCGGTTCCGGTGCCGCGCCGTCGGCCAACTCATTAACCAAAGTCTACACAGAGGTCATCCAGCCGACCTGCACCAGCGACTTTTGCCACTATAACGGCGTGGGTATTCGGTTCGGCGCCCTCGACATGAGTTCGCAGGTGCGCACCTTCTGGAGCCTCGTCGGCCAGCCATGCAATGGGGCAAGTTGCATGAATATGGGAACGCGAGTGGTCCCGGGCCAGCCCGACATCAGCATCATGTACCTGAAGATCTCACAGCCGACGCCGCCATGCGGAAGCCAAATGCCGGCGGACACAGGGTACTTCTTGACCAGTGGAGGAACCGCGCAGTTCTCTGGAACTGCGGTTCCCGAAGATCAGCAGAACCTCATCCGTGCCTGGATCCAGGAGGGTGCGCAGGACAATTGAGGCCCGGCGCGACGCCGGGTGGATGTACACCTGCCCTCTTCACCCCTTCCGAGGGCCGCCGCCGGCCTCTGCACCCGATTGGAGGCCGGCCCAGCCAGCCAGGGCCAGCGCTAATCCGGAGACTGTTGCCAGCCGAACGGCGGAAAATCGTTGTCAGCGCAAGCCGCGTTTGCCGGGCATGTCGCGCCGGGCCAGAACGGACCTCCGCACACGCACTGAGTGAAGCTGATCCCGGTGCAAAGAGCGTACGAGGTTCCGGTGCAACCGTCACAAGTCTCCCCCACGATAGCCACGTAGTACCCAACTGTGCAGGGCGGCTCATCCCAGGTTGGAGGGGGCGACCACGGTTTGGCGCCATAGGTGATTGGTTGAAACGAGCTCTCGGAGCAAGCCGGGCCGGCTGCGGCCGCTATGAACGCTGCAACGCCGAAAATGAATGAGGATCGTGCGTTCTTTCGTACTCGCATGGTTCAGTCCCTGGGAACGCCGAGCATCGAGCGAGCCATAGGTGAGTTGACTTTACTCGAGACAGGCACGATTTCCAAGCATTGCGTCGGCAATCGGCCCGTCACGATTCCGCACGGCGCCAGCATTCGCCATGTGGGCGGCTGTCACCTGATCGGGGAGGCGGATGACGCTGGCGAACGACAAATCCTTTTCATCCTGCGCGTGGCAAAAAAAGCGAGCGAACGAGGCGAGGTTTCGGCGTACACTGGAGGCTTGTCGAGAGGATTTGCCCATGACGATTCGACCAAACCTAAGCCTTCTTGCAGTACTGGTATCAACAATTCTCGCCTGTAGTTCGTCAAGTGGAAAAGCCGGGGCAGGGGGAACTGCTGCCGGAGGAACCGGCTTTTCTGGCGGGGCCGTCGCCGGCGGCACCAGCGCCGCGGGTGGCAGCGTCGCCACATCAGGCGGCGTCAGTGCGATGGGTGGCACGACCTTTACCGGCGGCGCGGGGGGTGGCGCGACAAGCACCGGAGGTGGGACGAGCGCCGGAGGTGGAACGAGCACCGGAGGTGGGACGAGCACCGGAGGTGGGATGAGCACCGGAGGTGGGACGAGCACCGGAGGCGGAACGACGACGGCTGGCACGACAACGGCCGGTGGCAGCAAAGCCACGGGCGGCACGACGAGCACCGGAGGTGGGACGACGACGGGTGGCACGACAACGGCCGGTGGCAGCAAAGCCACGGGTGGCGCGACGAGCACCGGAGGCGGGACGACGACGGGTGGGGCGACGACGGCCGGCGGTAGCAGTGCCACGGGCGGCACGACGAGTGCCGGAGGTGTCACAGGCTCCGGCGGCTCCGCGGGCACGGGCGGCGGCCAGGACGCGAGCCCGTCTGCGGGAGATGCGGGCGTCGGGTGGGACACTGTCGACACCATCCTGGCCCGAATTGTCGCGCCGACGTTCCCCAACCTCGATTGCGACGTGACCAATTACGGAGGCGTGGCCGACGGGACCACCGACAACACGGCGGCGTTCGCCGCGGCTATTGCCGACTGTTCCAGTAAAGGTGGAGGCCGGGTCGTCGCCTCGGGAGGCACGTTCTTTACTGGACCGATCGAGTTGGTGAGCAACATCAATCTGTACGTGGATACGGGCGCGACGATCAAGTTCTCGACCGACCCGACCAAGTACCTGCCAAATGGACCCGTCGAAGTCTCCTGGGAAAGCAGCCTCCTTTATAATTACCAGCCGCTCATCTGGGCCCACGATGCGACCAATGTTGCGATAACCGGCAGCGGGACCATCGATGGAAACGCGACCATGAACGATTGGTACGCCTGGGCCTCGAAGCAGACCGCAGACCAAACCGCTTTGCGCACCCAGAACGCCAACGGCGTGCCCATCGCGCAAAGAATCTACGGGACAGGCCACTATTTGAGGCCGAGTCTCATCGAATTCATGAATTGCACCAACGTCTTGTTCGACAGCTTCACGGCCAAGAACTCGCCGTTCTGGACAATTCACCCGGTGTTCTGCACCAACGTCACCGCGACGAACTTTACCTCCCTGGGCAGTGTGGGCAACACCGACGGGTTCGACCCGGAATCGTGCACGGACGTTCTCATCAAGAACGCCACCATCCAGGTGGGGGACGACGCCATCGCGATCAAGGCGGGTCGCGATCGCGACGGGTGGACCTACTACAAGACGACCCAAAACATCGTGATTCAGAATTGCACACTCACGGCGAAGGAGGGTGGGGTAGCCATGGGCAGCGAGGAGTCCGCCGGAATCCGCAATGTCTACGTGGAGGATACTACCTTCTCGAATGCAGCCGGAGATCTCCAATACGTGCTTTACATCAAAGCGGCCATCACCCGCGGTGGTTTCATCGAGGACATCTACGCCAGAAGGCTGACCGTCGCAACCGTGAACCAATTTCTCTATATGACGGGTCACTACGTCAGCGGGGCCACGATCGGACCTACCAAGTACGCCACCTTCAGCAACATCAATGTCGACACTGCGACCGTGACTCGCACGACCAGCAGCCCCTTCTTGGTGGCAGGCGCCGACACCACCGCGTTGGCGACCGGTATCAACCTCAGCAACATCACAATAACCACGTCGCCCAGCCCTGCACTTGCCGGGGGATCGGGGCACTACTCAGGCCTTACCGTGTCGAACGTCATGGCGAATGGGGTGGCCTTCAACCCGCCATCGTCGGCGCCGTAATGCGCGGGCCATTGCCCGGCGGTCGCGAACCTTGTGGGGTGCATTGGCGTGGGTGGTAGCGACTTCTCACCGCGCGCGAACAGTGTCGCCCAGACATCCAGCAAGCGGAGGTCGATGATGGAAGCAGCCCGTTCTAGCCGGCCGATGGTGATGGCGATGCTCGGGCTTGTGCTGGCATGCTCGGGAAGCGCGAGCGGCAAAGGGGGATCTTCTGGGGGCGGTTCAGCTCTCGCGGGAGGAAGCGCTGGCGGCGGAGCTTCTGGATCGGGTGGAATTGGGGGGAGCGGAGGCGCAACAAATAGTGGCCGTTCTTCGGCGGCAGGCGGCGCGTCGAGCAGTGGTGGCGCGGGAAATGCTGGCGGTTTTTCGGCGCCAGGAGGAGGCGTGGGGAATACTGGCGGTTCTTCGGTGCCAGGCGGTGCGTTGAGCAGCGCTGGCGCAAGTACTGGAGGCTCTGTGATGACGGGTGGTGCGCCGAGCACCGGCGGCGTCATTTTGAGCGGTGGTTCAGGCGGTCTTGGCGGTTCTGCGACAAGCGGGGGCTCGCCAAGTGGCGGGTCACGGGCATCAGGTGGAACTCTAGTGGGAGGCAGCACGCTTGGTGGTGCGTCGTCGCGGGGTGGGATCTCCAGCGGGGGCATCTCGACTGCCACCGGTGGGGCGGGCGGACAATCAACGGGTGGAAATGCTCCCCTGGCGCCAACGGATCTCAACATTGCGGGCCGCGCAGCGCCACTGAATGTGGAAGGAACGCCGCTGTTCGGCTGGGTGCCCAACGACCCGGACGGGAATGAGATTCAGTCCGCCTATCAAATCCAGGTGACGCGCGTGAGTGACGGCGTGCTGATTTGGGACAGTGGCAAGATCGTATCTAGTGCCGAATCCTTTGTTCCCTACTCTGGGCCGGCGCTTGCCGCGGGCACAAGCTACACCTGGACCGTTCGCACCTGGGATCGGACCGGCCTGGCCTCTCCCTGGGCGGCGGCCGCGAGTTTCGACACGGGGCTTGCTGATACGGATTGGCAGGCGAGTTGGATTCTGCGAACCACCACGGAGCCGGATGACTATACGCTGGCGCGTCGCGAAGTGACGATCGGCGCCAGTCCAGTCACCAGGGCCCGCGCCTACGTGTCCGCGTATCACCAGTACGAGCTGCGATTGAACGGCACTGTCGTCGATCGTGGGCCCGCCTTTTCATATCCCGGCGAGGGGTATTACCAAGCGACCGACATCACAAGTCAGGTACAGGCGGGATCTCCACTTGCCATTGGCATCATCTATCACTGGTATGGCGCGGGGAAAGGTCGCCCGTTGGCGCAGCCCGGCCTGCTGGGTCGATTCGTCGTCGAGCACGCAGACGGCACACAAGAGATCATCCTTACCGACGGCAACTGGCACGTTCGCCGCGCGTCTCAGTGGCAGACGGGCGCCCCAACCCGGAGTTTGCTCCTCGATCTTTCCGAAGAGTACGTAGAGGAAATCGACGCCACCCAAGCTCCCACCGGCTGGGACCAACCTGGCTACGTTGACACCGCATCGCCTTGGGCGGTCCCCCAGGTTGTGGGCGTGCACCCGGCGGGTGTGTTCACGCACCTGATGGGCCAGGAGCCGCGCGTGGTTCGCAGTGTCGCAACGCCGGTCTCGGTCAACACCCTTTCCGACGGCTCAGTGGTTGCTGACTTCGGCACCGTGATACCGGCGCGCCCGGACGTGCAATTTCAATCCGGGAAGTCTGGTCGCAAACTGAGTATTCTCACCGGCTACCAGCTGACTTCCGACGGGCATGTGTCAGCGGCCGTAGCTTCGACCCAAGAAACTACCATGTCCTTCACGTACACTGAAAGCGACGGGGCGCAAGAGTTCCTGCCTTTCACGTACCTCGGCTGGCGTTACTTGCAGATATCGACTCCGGGAGAGACTCTGTCAGCAAGCCAGATTTCCGCAATCGTTGAACATTCGGACCCGCCCCCTCAATACGCCGCGACCTTCACCAGCTCGGACGCGACGGTCAATGCGGTGTTCAATCTAGTGCAGCGCTCGGCTCTGTACTCCACGCAACAGCAGTTTGTGGACACTCCGACGCGGGAAAAGGGGCAGTTTCTGGGGGACGCGGTAAACGATTCCTACGCGACCATGCTCGGACTGGGAGAGCGCTCTCTGACACGCAAGGCCCTTCGCGAATTCATGGCTTCTCAGGTCCGTTACTGGCCTGATGGCCGCCTCAATGCGGTCTATCCCAATGGGGATGGCCAGCGCGACATTCCCGACTACACGGAAAGGTTCCCGAATTGGCTTTTGCGATACTATCAGACCACTGGCGACAGTGCTCTGTTGGCCGACGCCTACGATACAGCGCAAAATGTCGCCGAATACATATGGAAATACGTGAATGCCACGACCGGGTTAGTTACGAACCTTGCGGGCGGTAATCTGTCTACCCAGTATCAGTACGGCATCGTTGATTGGCCAGCGGAAGAACGGTTCGGTTACGACATGAACACGGCTGTTCGAACGACCGTGAACATTTTGGCTGTGGACGCGATGAACAGTATGGCTGCGATTGCAACGGATCTGGGGCGGCCGACCACTGAGATAAGCCTCTACCAGGGACGCGCCGCTCAGCTCACTGCGGCCATCAACGCCAAGCTGGTACGCTCGGACGGAATGTACATTGACGGTCTCACGGCGGCGGGGAAGCAAAGCACGCACGCATCGCAGATTGCGAATTCGTACGCAGTTGCGTTTGGGGTGGCTCCTTCCTCAAGTTGGCCTCAGATTGCCACCTTCCTGGCCGGGCTGGGCATGCAGCAAGGTCCGATGACCGCGCATTTTCTGCTGCAGGCGCTCAACGTTGCTGGCAGGACGGACCAAGTCATCGCGCGCTTGACGGACCAGACTGGGCTGGGCTGGGCCAACATTCTCTCACAGGGCGGAACATTTACTTGGGAATCGTGGACAGCTCCTGCCATGGGCGAAAGTGAGTCCCACGGGTGGGGCAGCCAGGCCCTTGTCGATATTGTTGAATCGTTGTTGGGTTTGCAGGTGACCGGCCCGGGAGCGTCCACGATTCAAATTGCGCCGCCCGCGATCGGCCTCACCTATGCCAATGGCGCGGTTCGCACCGAGCGTGGTGCCGTGCAAATCGATTGGCAGCGTCCCACCACTGGTGGGCTGACGTTGGACGTGACTATTCCTGACAACGTGAGCGCAACCGTGCTGTTGCCCATCAGCAAGCCGGGGAGCACATCAGCCAGTGGCGCGGGCCAACCTACTTTTGTTTTGGAAGACACGGTGCAGGCCACGTACACCGTCGGCTCGGGACAGTCCTCGTTTGTCGTAGGGAACTAGAGCGACCCGCCCCTTCGTTAGTGGCCGGCGTCCGCGTTCGCACTCGAGTGAAGGCCGGCCCAGCCAGGGCCAGCGTAATCCGTGAACTCGATCCAGCCGAACGGGGGAAAATCGTTGGTAGAGCAAGCAAATGTTTGCGGGCATATTGCGCCGGGCCAAAAGGGACCTCCGCACACGCACTGACTAAAGCTGATCCCGTCGCAAAGAGCGTACGAGATTGGGGTGCTGCATCCTGAACAGGTGTCGATGGCGACGTAATACCCAACTACGCAGGGTGGCTCGGGATCCCAGCCGAGAGGCGGATTCCACGGTTGCGCGCCATAGGCGACGGGTTGAAACGACTGTGCTCTCTCGTAGCAGGAAAGGCTAGCGGCAGCGGCTATGAACGCTGCAACGCCGACGATGAATGAGGATCGCACGTTCATTTGTACTCTCGTAGCTACAGGAAATAGAGGAAGGTTATCTCGAAGCGATTGTTGTGGACGTTCGTGTCGTCTGCGAGTTTCTGGTCGACACGTTGATAGGAAAGTCCCGTCCGAACAGCAGGCGTCACGTCGAAGAAGATGTTCCCGTCCACGTACCGGGAAGACTGGAATACGCCCAAGGCATTGACCCACGGTTGCCTCGGCGAAATAGGGTGATAGAGCCCCGCGATATTGTTGGATTTTCCCTGACTGTAGTTTCCGCTGACGAAGATGCGCCCCGTCGGGGGGAGGTAGTACTGGAGGCCGACGATGAATGTCTGCCAATTGATCGTGTGAAGGACGCCGTTGGAATCGAACGCCACCAGTCCGGGGTCGACGTCGGGCGTGTACGGGGTGCCGACCAGGGGCGCTGCCCCAGTCGTCTGCGGCACAGCGGCTCCAAAAGCATTGACAGGGGTGTCGACAGGCAAGGGGTATACATTGGGCATGGTCGCGCCCGCGGTCATGCCCGTGTATTGGTCGGCATCCCCGGTACCTGTCACAAACTCTCCCGTTAGAGTCAATGCGTTGCCGCGGTCGGTGCCGTCTCTCGCAGGGATGATTGGGACGAGCGCGTTGACCGCAAGTGCCCACCCGATGAGAGGTATCGGCGGGCCCGGCAGCGGTGCGTACGGGTCGACCTTGAACGAGCGCGCCATACCAGACACACCGATCGAGGCTGCCAGCGCATCCGTTCCGCCGCTTCCCGGAGTCGTGATCCCCTTCCAATGATTGATGGCGAGGCGCGCGCCCCCTTGGGCATCCGGCACCCCGGAATCGCGTTGAACAGGGCGGAACGCACCAGCGGCGATCTCGAAGTTCACTGGATTTGACTCGAAGGTGTGGCTCAGTCGAAGCTGCACGGTTCGATTGAACAACTCGTTCGGCAGTCCGAGGAAACCGCACGAAGCCCCGAAGAAGTAGTTCTGCCACCCCAGCAGATAGTACGTCTGGCCTGCCACGACGTTTACGATGTCGTCCTCAAGCTTCACATACGCGTGCCGAACACGGAATGCGGCATTGTTGAAATACGCGGCTTCGGTCGTGGCGCCGGGGCCCGATGCCACCCCGGGCGATCCCCCACCGCTGTTGATGCTTGGCTGATTGCCAAACAAGTCGAACTCGAGCACGCCCGATGAGCGAATGCCGCCGAATTCCGGTGCCTGTGCCCTGAATCCGAGGCGGCTGTTTCGGATGGTGGCCTGAAAGCGCGGGTTGCGACCGGCCTGCGTCAAGGGGTACGCAATGACGTTGCTGTTCAAGCCATCGTTGAAGCTCCGGGTGGAGTCGCGCATTCCGTCGGCTTCGGCGAAGCCATAGATCGTCAACTTCCAGTCGGACGCAGCACCGGCCGTCAGGACAAATGGAGGCCGGACGAACCATGGATTTACGGGAGTCGGAGAGATCGTCTGTCGGGTCGGCAGGGCGATGGGCGGAGTCGGGCCTTGGGACGTTTGCTCAGCAGACTCAATCGGCTGAGTCGCCTCTTGGGACGGCTGCTCGGCAGACTCCGCTGAAGCTTTGTCTTTGGATTGCGCGCGAGCGGCCGACACCACGAGCAGACCGGAACTGGCGATCAGGATGGCCAACGAAGTTCGAGACATGCCTCAGACTGTCCTTTCGCAGAAGACTCCCGCAGCGTAACCCATTCCAGCGCTCATCGTCTACGTCGTTCTCCTTATACCCAATTTACGCGCCTGGCGTCAAATTGGACGGGTGGGCCGTGTGCGCGGTGCCTTGGGATCTTCATCCCGCGGGAACGTTAACTCAAGCCGAGCGGGCCAGCGTCCCCGGCTTACTGAAGGACACGGACGAGCGCTGCGCTCGCCGGAGGAATGTACGCAGAAAAGGTATTTCCCGACGTCGTCTGAATGTAAGGCGGATTGCGATTCCACACGCCCGACGCCGTGACCGAGGCCCCGGCAAGAGTGACCGCCGTGGCCGCTGCCGTCAGTGAGCCGGCAGGCGTCCCCTGTAGATAGATCGCGCTCGCGCTGCTCACCGCAGATCCAAGATTCACCGTGGCGTTGACCCCATCTGTAGCATTCTTGTTGTCGAGCACCACACTGACAAAGCCGTCTGCCTTGATGGCATAGGCGGTGAAATTTGGGTTGGTCGTGGTGACGGTCGTGGAGACCATCGGGCCTGTGCCGGCCATGCGGAAGACGAGCATGCTGTAGTAGATCGGCTGGACCTCCACCACCGCACCGTTGAGTTCCATGATCGGCTCATAGTAGAAATCTCGCGACCCATCCATTCCCTGTTCGCCGCCGTGGAGATTGACGCCGCTGCCACCATTTTCGGCAGTCACGAACATCAAATCGAGCCCCCAGAGACCCGCGATGAGCGTATCGCTTACGCCCTGCTGGCCGTGACCCGAGAAGGTGTTGCATTCCCCTAGGCGATAGCCGTCCGGGATCTTGTTGGTAGTGGCTGCGGTGTTCATGGTCGAATCGGTGCCGACCAGCCCGTCTTGCGACGTGGCGGAGTCAGGGTCGGGCGTCTGAAGACGGGCGACCGTCGCGGTGGTGGTACCGGCGGTGCCAGCGTAGTAGTGCTGCGTCAGAAGCACGAGCTTGCTGCCAAATTTCGCCGATTCGTCCGCCGCGAAGGGAGTGGAAAGCGACAGCGCATCTCCACCGCCGGCAACCGGGCCAATCAACAGAGCACCCGGCGTGGCGACAATGGCAGTCGCGAACGACTCCCACTCGGTTTTCAGGGTGTCCCAGCTCCCATATCGATTGATCTCGTTACCGATCTCGAACCCGTAGATGCTCGACCCACACTTTCCCATGGCGTACGCCGCTTCCGCTGCAGAGGCAGTCACGTTGTCCGACTTGAAGTTGACGCCATAGATAATCCGAGTTCCCGTCGCAGCCAGGAAGCTGCAGAGCTGGTTGACCATGCCGGTCGTGATGCTCTTCGTGAATGGCTGTCCCGATGGCTGTGAAGGCGCCGTGCCCGTCCCAGCCCAGTTACAGTTGTCGACGTCGTCGGCTCCGAGCCGCATCACTGGAGAACCCAGGAGCTTGTAGAGGGCAATCAGGTTTGTGTTCGTGCTGTTGAGCGAGTCATTCGTGATGTGTGTCTTTTCGTAGCTGAACCCGATGAATTCCGGACCGATCGTCCCTACGGTGGTGCCGGGGGCCACGGTAACCGTGGCTGTGTCGCCCGTACCGGTGGGGCCGCCGGCCACGGGCGTTCCCCATGCGGGTGTCGTGCCCGTTCCCGTTGTCCCGCCTGAGCTGGTCGTGGTTCCGCCCGCGCTGGTCGTGGTCCCGCCCGTGCGGGTCGTGGTTCCACCCGCGCTGGTCGTGGTTCCGCCTGCGCTGGTTGTAGTCCCACCCGTGCGGGTCGTGGTTCCGCCCGCGCTGGTCGTGGTTCCGCCTGAGCTGGTCGTGGTTCCGCCCGTGCTGGTCGTGGTTCCGCCCGCGCTGGTCGTGGTTCCGCCTGCGCTGGTCGTGGTTCCGCCCGCGCTGGTTGTAGTCCCGCCCGTGCGGGTCGTGGTTCCACCCGCGCTGGTCGTGGTTCCACCTGAGCTGGTAGTCCCGCCGCCGCTGGTTTCAGCGCCGGCGCCGGTTGTTCCGCCCGCGCTGGTGTTCCCGCCGCTGCTGGTTTCGCCGCCGGCGCCGGTTGTTCCGCCCGCGCTGGTGTTCCCGCCGCCGCTGGTTTCGCCGCCGGCGCCGGTTGTCCCGCCCCCAGCGGTCGTGGTTCCGGCACCGCCGGTCGTGGGCGGCGCCCCGCTATAGGTACTGGCACCCGAGCCGTAGCACCCGGACGCGAACGCTGCGATTAGCAGCAAAGAATCCGCGTAGCGATGCCGAAAGACAAGGCTCTTGCTGTTCATAGCGATCTCCTTGGTATGTTAGGGGGACGAACTGGGAGAAACAGGTCACGGCGGCTCCTGATGAGATCTTGATTTTCTTGCGGGCAAGTGCGGCAGCGAAGCTGTTTGAACAAGACACCCCAGCGCGTGTCAGCCGCCATCGGCGTCACATATTTCGGGCGCATTCCTGGAACGTAAAGCTATGTAAAGGAAACGCCCAGCGATGCTCCCGTGCTGTCCGAAAGCCCCTCTCGCGGTTTGATGAATTTCCGCGACGCATCCTCGGACAGTACGGTTTTCGTGTCCCGTCTCGTCCAAAACACGTCACAACGCCCCGTGCGGCTGTGCCCAGGTGCTGCTGTCGCCCTCGCCTCACTGTCTGGAATGTTTCACGCCGATTCGATTCGGCCAGCACCGCGCGGGCTGCCCATTCGAACGCGGACAAAAGCCTATTGCAGCACGCGCACCAGCGCTGCGCTCGCGGGGGGAACATACACGGAAACGGTATTTCCCGCCGTCGTCTGAACATAGGGCGGATTGCGAGCCCACACACCCGCCGGCGTGACCTGGGCGTCAGCAAGGGTGACGTTCCCAGCCGCTGCTGTCAGTGAGCCGGCAGGCGTCCCTTGCAGATAGATCGCGCTCGCGCTGCTCACCGCGGCTCCGAGATCCACCGTGGCGTTGACGCCGCTGGTGGCGTTCTTGTTGTCGAGCACCACGCTTATGAATCCATTTGGCTTGACGGCATACGCGGTGAAATTGGCGTTGCTCGACGTGACGGTTGTGGACACCATCGGGCCTGTGCCGGCCTGGGTGAAGAGGAGCATGCCGTAGTATTCCGGCTGTACCTGTGTCACGACTCCGTTGAGCTCCATGATCGGCTCATAATAGAAAGGCTTGGTTCCATCCATTCCCGTCTCACCGCCGTGGAAATTGGCGCCGCCGCCGCCGTTCTTTGCAATCACGAACAGCTGATCGATGGCCCAGAGACCCGCGATGAGCGTATCGCTCACCCCTTGCTGACCGTGACCGGAGAAGGTGTTCATCTCTCCCAATCTGTAGCCATTGGGAATCTTGTTGCTTGTGGCGGCAGTGTTCATCGTCGTACAGAGACTGACGAAGGTGGACGATACAGTCTGGAGGGCGGAGGCAGTCGCACCCGTCGAACCGGCTCCGGCAACGTAGTAGTGCTGCGTTAGGAGAGTGAGCTTGCTGCCATACTTCGCCGACTCGGACGCGGCAAATGGAGCACTGAACGATGAGTAACCCCCACCCGTGGAACCCGGGCCGGCAATCAGGGCGCCCGGCGTGGCGAGAATGGCGGTCGCGAACGACTCGTACTGCGTTTCTTGGGAGGTCCAGCTTCCATACTTGTCGAGCTCGTTGCCGATCTCGAATGCTTCGATGCTCGACGGACACTTGCTCATGACGTAGGCGGCCTCGGCTGCGGAGGCAGTCACGTTGTCCAACTTGTAGTTGACGCCGTAGATGATCTTGGTTCCCGTCGCGGCCAGGAAGCTGCACAGCTCGTCGACCATGCCGGTGGTGATGGTATGGTTGAACGGCTGCCCCGATGGCTGCGTCGGTGCCGTCCCTGTGCCGCCCCAGCTACAAACCTCGACGTCATTGGCCGCGAGTCGCATCATCGGAGAGCCAAGGAGCTTGTAGAGCGCAATCAAATTCGTGTTTGTGCTGTTGAGCGAATCGTTCGTAATGTGCGACTTCTCGTAGCTGAACCCGGCAAAATCGGAACCGATCGTCCCCACGGTGGAGTCGAGGTTCACTGTCACCGTGGCCGTGACCCCGGTTCCCGTGGGACCGCCAGTCACAGGCGTTGCCCATCCGGGCGTCGTGACCGTTCCCGCAGTCCCGCCAGTCGCGCCGCCCGCGCCTGTCGAGGTTCCGCCCGCACCGGTTGTGGTTCCACCGGTGTGGGCTGTGGTCCCGCCCGCGGCGCTGGTTCCGCCCGCGGCGCTGGTTCCGCCCGCGGTTGTGGTCCCGCCTGTGCGGGCCGTGGTCCCGCCCGCGGCGCTGGTTCCGCCCGCGGCGCTGGTTCCGCCCGCGGTTGTGGTCCCGCCTGTGCGGGCCGTCGCAGTCCCGCCCGCGCCTGTGGCGGTTTCGCCGCCTGCGCCGGTGGTGGTCCCGCCCGCGGTGGTGTTCCCGCCCGGGCCCGTGGTATTCCCACCTGCGCCAGTGGTGGTCTCGCCGCCCGGGCTGGTGGTGTTCCCACCCGCGCCTGTGGCAGTTTCGCCGCCTGCGCCGGTGGTGGTCCCGCCCGCGGTGGTGTTCCCGCCCGGGCTGGTGGTGTTTCCACCCGCGCCCGTGGTGGTCTCGCCGCCTGCGCCGATGCTGGTCCCGCCCGCGCCAGTGGTGGTTCCGCCACCCCCCTTGAAGGTGGTGGCACCCGAGCCATAACATCCGGACACAAACGCTGCGGTCAGCAACACAGAACCCGCGAAGCGATAGAAAGAAGCCATGCTTCCGTTCCTTTCAGGGTTATCGAACTCTTCATAGTATCATGGCTGGACGGGGGAGGTACAGCGCCGAAACTCGACCTTGCAGCAAGGTCAGACCTTCTTGAAGTACTTAGTAGCGTTCGGCAGGCAAACCGGGTCAGCGCCTTTGCAACAAAGTGCGTGACACAGTGGCCCTTTGGGGGAATTGGTGCAGTGGGCAGTCGCCGAGCTCGTCGATGACGAGCCGCTTGGGCCTGGCGTCAGAAGCCGAGCCGCTTTCTCAACTTCTTCTCGCTCAGCGAGCGCCTTGCAGCGAGCCGACAGGCGTCTCCTGCAATCAAGTGGATCGAGGTCGCGCGCCCACCTGACCACGGGACGCCCGCCTGCGCGGGCTACTGCGAAGTGCGCCGCTTGCGCGCGCGCAGGTACTCGGCCCGCTGCTCCTCGATGAGCCAGCTCGGCTCGGCCAAGACGTCGTCGAACAAAGATGACGTCGACGGCGGGCCCACGGTCTCCTCGGCGGCGATAGCCGCGCGGATTTCGTCGTCGATGCGCTGGCGCGCGGCCGTCTGGGCCTCGGCTGTCAGGATCTTCTGGGCGTCCAACCAGAGGCCGAAACGCAGCAGCGGATCCTTGCGCTGCCACGCCACTGCCTCGGCGGGATCGCGGTAGCGACTGGGATCGTCGTTCGGGCCATGGGCGCCCATGCGATAGGTGACCGCCTCGACGAAGCTGGGGCCGCTGCCAGCACGCGCCCGATCCACGGTGTCTTTGATGACAGCGTAGAGCGCGAGCACGTCGTTGCCGTCGACCCGGAACGACGGCACGCCGAAGGCAAGACCCTTGATGGCGATGCTGCGCGCAGCGGTCTGGCTGGAAAGTGGCGTGGAGATGGCCCACTGGTTGTTCTGGCAAACGAACACCACCGGCGCCTTGAACACAGCCGCGAAATTCAGCCCGGACTGAAAGTCATCTTCGCTTGTGCCGCCGTCGCCCACGAAACAGACGACCACCGCGCGTTCACCGCGCATGCGCGCGGCCCAGGCCAGGCCCGTGGCGTGCGGCATCTGCGAGGCCACGCTGGAAGACCCGATGACATGGCGGCTGGCACGTGACCCGAGCGCCCCCGGCATCTGTCGGCCATGCGCGGGATCATTGGCATTGCCCAACATCTGCGCCAGGTAGGTGCGCAGCGGCAGCCCGCGATACAGCGCAGCGCTCGCTTCCCGCAGCGCTGGAACGAAGGTGTCGTCCGGGGCCAGGGCGTGGGCTGCCGCGATCGCGCCGGCTTCCTGTCCGCGAGCGTCCAGGTACAGGCCGATGCGGCCCTGGCGCTGCATGGTCAGCATATGCTCGTCGAGCAGCCGGCCGCGCAGCATGCCCTCGTACATGCGCACCAGCTCCGTGGCCGACAGGGTGGGCACGGCCGCGAGTTCGTGCCCATTCTCGTCGAGGATCTGCCGCAGTCCGGTGGCGCGCGCCTCGTCCACGTCGGAGAAAGCCTCGACGATCTCCGCCTGGCTCTGGCCCGAGCGGACCTTTCTGACGGGCTTGTCGGCCATGCTAGTGCGATTCTAGGAAGAGCAGGCCCGGTGTCTCCAGCGAGGCCTTGATCTCGGCCACGAACCTGGCCGCGTCGTGGCCATCGACCATGCGGTGATCCACCGAGAGCGACAGATTCATCATCTCGCGGATCACGATCTTGTCGTCGACCACCGCGGGTCGCTTGGCGATCTTGTGAACCGCCAGGATGGCCACCTCGGGGTAGTTGATGATGGGCGTGGCTGAAAGGCCGCCCAGTGCGCCCAGGCTGGTGATGGTGAAGGTGGAGCCGCCGAGATCCGACGGGGAAACGTGACCGGTGCGCGCCGAGGTGGCCAGCCGTTCTACCTCGCGGGCCAGCTCCAGCAGCGAGCGCCGCTCGGCGTGGCGAATCACCGGGACCATGAGCCCTTCGGGGGTCTGTGCCGCCAGGCCGATGTGGTACTCGTGCCGCTGCACGATCTCGCCCGCCTTCTCGTCGAGATAGGAATTGAGCTGCGGCTGCTTCTTCAGCGCCTCCACCGTGGCCCGGATGAAGAAGGGCAGGTAGCTGAGCTTGACGTCATGGCTCGCCAGGCGCGCCTCGGCCTTGTTGCGTAGCTCGACCAACTCGGTGGCATCGACCTCCTCCATATAAGTGAACTGGGCCACCTCGCGCTGGGTGCGCAGCATGTGCTCGGCAATCTTGCGGCGCACGCCGCGAAACGGGATGCGGACATCGCCGGTCACGGTGGGCCGGGGCGTGGGCGCCACCAGTCCGGCCGACACCTTGGCCGCGCGCACGTCCTCGGCCGTGATCTGGCCGCCTGGGCCGGTGCCCGTGACGGTGGTGAGATCCACGTCCATCTCGCGTGCCAGCTTGCGCACCGCCGGGGTGGCCAGCACGGTTTCGGGTTTGCGGGCCGGCGCGGAGGCCACCGGGGCCGGCGGGGGCGTGGGCCCAGGCGTGGGTGCGACTGGGCTCGGCGTCCGGTCGTCATCGTCGCTGGTGCCGATGATGACCAGCACCTCGCCCACCGGGCAGCGTTGGCCCTCCTTGAAGCAGCGATCGAGCACGCGCCCGGCGCGTGGGGCGGCGATCTCCACCGTGGCCTTGTCGGTCATGATCTCCACCATGGGCTGGTCCTGCCCCAGCAGGTCGCCTTCCTTGACCAGCCAGCGGACGATTTCGCCCTCTGCCATTCCCTCGCCGATATCGGGCAGTCTGAACTCGTAGGCCATGGTTCTCCTCGTGGCTAGCCGGTGGTGACACGCTCGATGGCATCCAGGATGCGCTCGCGGTTGGGCAGGTATTCCAATTCCAGCGCGTAGGGGAAGGGCGTGTCGAACCCGGTCACGCGCAGGATGGGCGCCTCCAGGTGCAGCAGCGCGCGCTCCTGGATGCTGGCGGCCAGCTCGGCGCCGAAGCCGCAGGTGCGCGGCGCCTCGTGCACCACGATCACTCGCCCGGTTTTTTTCACCGAAGCGAGAATGGTCTCGATGTCGAAGGGCAAGAGCGTGCGCAGATCGACGAGATCGATGTCGTAGCCCTGTCCCACGCCCTTCTCGACCGCTTCCAGCGCCGTGTGCACCATCGCGCCCCAGGCCAGGATGGTCACCGAGCGCGCGGATCGGCCCGATGCCTCGTGCAGCACCGCCGCCTTGCCGATGGGAACCAGGTACTCACCCTCGGGCACTTCCCCGCGCGCCGTTCGGTAGTGGCGCTTGGGCTCCATGAAGATCACTGGATCGTCGCCACGAATAGCGGCGGCCAGCAAGCCCTTGGCGTCCGCCGGGTTGGAAGGGTAGACGACCTTGAGCCCCGGCGTGTGGATGAAGATGGTCTCGGGCGATTGCGAGTGGTAGTGCCCACCCTTGATGCCACCGCCAGCGGGCATGCGGATCACCACCGGCGCCTGGTACTCGCCGCCCGAGCGGTAGCGCATCTTGGCCAGCTCATTCACGATCTGGTCGTAAGCGGGGTACACGTAGTCGGCGAACTGGATCTCGGCCACTGGTCGCAGCCCGTACAGCGCCATGCCGATGGCACAGCCCACGATGCCGTTTTCCGCCAGCGGCGTGTCGATGCAACGGTCCGCGCCGAATTCCTCCTGCAAGCCCACGGTGGCGCGAAAAACCCCACCGAAGCGGCCCACATCTTCGCCCAGCACCACGACGCGATCGTCCCGGCGCATCTCGACCCGGAGGCAGTCATTCACGGCCTGGATGATGTTCATCTCGGGCATGGGGGATGCGACCGGATTACGCCAGCCCTCGTCAGGAATCAAGCCCGACGCAACACCATAAGGCGAACTTATACTGCTTCTTTGACGCGTTCGGGGCGGGGTGCGGTGAGAGGGGCGGAGGCGGTGACGGTGACGGTGACGGTGACGGCAACCAATGCGTATGTCATCGGAATAGTTTCTCGAACACTTCGGGATCCTGGTTCTTCAGGCGGTCGGCGAGTTCATTCACGTAGAACATGTCAGCAGAGAAACGCTGGGCACGCATGCGAATGCGATAGTTCGGCTCCTTGGTTTGCGAACGGAATCAGGTCGAATGCTGTCGAGATTCCAGACAGAGCCGGCAACGGTGTTCCGAGGCGTCTCCGGGCTGATTTCCAGGATCCTTGTGACGAGATCGCTGTATCTGATGCCCCCGGGATGTGCGCCAACGATCTTGAGAGCTTGCGCCTGGATTTCCCTGACCGAGAGCTTCGCCATGGGGTGCGATTGTGCGACGGTCCGCGGCGCCGTGGCAAGCCTCGATTCTCAGGCTGTCGATTCTCGGGCAGCCGAAGGCATATCGGGGCCGACGCGGGGTTCTCCTGCGGAAGATGTCCAGCACCGCTACTGTCACTGTCACCACCACCGCCACCGACCCTGTCACCTACATCGCACCCCGCCAGATCCGGATCGGCGCAGTGGACGAGAGGGGCGATATCGGCGATCTTCTGGGTCGTGAACCACCTGAAAAATGCCCGGCGCGCGGCGATTGCTCTTGCGCTCGTGGGTTGTCTCGCCTCGGGATGCGCGCACCCCTACGCGGGCCCAAAGACGTTGGCGGCCATTGGCGCCGCACTGCTGGTGGGCGGCGGGACGACCTGGGTGGTGGGCGAGCGCCGGGACCAGAACGGAACCGCGAACCTGGGCCTGGTCACCACAGTCATCGGGGTCGGCGCCGCGATCGGTGCGGCTGGCTGGCTGGCCGCTTCGGTCGCTTGCGATGAGGACCCAGACTGCCCGCGCGGCGAGGAATGCAAAGAGATCCCCGCGCTCCCGGGCCGCGTGCCTTACAAGCAGTGTATGCGCCGGCCCGCTACTGGACGGTGAGGCCCAAGAAACAGAAATTGAACGGCGTGGGGCTGGTGTTGCTGCCCGGCACGACAAGTTGTACCGATGTGATGGGAGTCCCAGACGCAAACGAGCTCCCACTATTGTTCCAGCACTGGGTGTTGAGACTCGAAAACGGTATCGTCTTGGTAGTAGGGCTGGTGGACGGCGGCAGGTAGTAACACCAGTAGTCGCTGCCGTCGTAAAGCTGAAACTCCAGCGGAGACCCGGCGTAGTTGACGTAGCTTACGGAAATCGTGCTGCCCGAGAGCACCAGCGAACTTGAAGATCCACTCGCGCCCGATTGGGCTTGGTTGACATTGAATCCCGCAGTAGCCCAGCAATTGTAGGTACTGTTCATACCGACTGTGCCCGAGGCGCAGAATGATGTCGGTCCGTACGTCAACGAAATCGAAGATCCCGATCCGCCCTCAGAGGATGAGACGAACCCGGCCAAGACGGTTGTGCCTGCGGATACGGTCACGTATCCGCTGTCAGTGATGGTCGGGGTGCCAGGTGGGGCTGGCCCGTCGGTTGCCAGGCCGGCATCGCGGAACGTATTGCCGCCGGTCGCATTGGTGCCGCCGGTGGCCTTGCTGCCGCCGGCTGATGAGCCACCCTTGCTTGCGGTTGCACCCCCAGCGGTCGCGGTGGCGCCGCCCGCAGCGGTGTGTCCGCCGCTGGAGATCGTCGTCATGCCCGCCGCGGACGAGGCGCCGCCGCTGCCCATGCCGCCACTGCTGACAGCCCCTGACGCCCCACCCAAAGCAGAGCTGGCTGCGGCGCTTCCGCCTGCCCCACCCATGCCGGCGACACCTCCGGTGTTCGTGCCGCCGGAGCCTGGAAGTCCAGTCGCACCGCCCGTCTCTCCACCGGTGTCAACGCTGCTCTCCGGCTCCGAGGAGCCCCCTGCCAACAACCGGAGC
Organism: uncultured delta proteobacterium; assembly: GCA_963755125.1. Classification (GTDB taxonomy): domain Bacteria; phylum Myxococcota_A; class Polyangia; order Fen-1088; family Fen-1088; genus Fen-1137. The sequence goes on along the minus strand of CAVWIP010000018.1, from coordinate 143,589 downwards.
GGGGTCCGCGCCGTGCAGTCCACCAGCAGAAGCGACGCGAGCGCGTACTGTGCTGCCAAAGTCCTGCGCAGTCGTGAGACAACGGCCACGGAGCTTATCTTGGGTTGGGGTGCATTCATGAACTCACCTCCATGAGGATATGAGTCGCACGCGCTCACGTTCGGGTCAACCTTTGGCGGGCCAGGTTGGCGCCCAGTAGGGCGGCCCCGCTAGCACAACCAGTGCTCTTCCCAACCTGGCGCAGCGGGAACGCTACGGCGAAGACCGATTTGGCGGACACGAAATCTGGCCCGCGTCCGCCGGCTCGCGACTCTACTTCTGTATGGACGTCCGCGTCGCTTCTTCCTGCAGAACCAGCGTCACGTCTCGCTCTCTTCGCGACCCCGCCCCATCCGCGAGCGGATGCGCGAGCATTGACGGCGAGATCGGCCTGGCCGCCCTGTATCAGAAGTACGCGCCGGCAATCTACGCCCACTGTCGGCGGATGTTGCAGTCGCAGGCGGCGGCCCGAGACGCAACCCAGGAGGCGTTCGTGCGTGTGCTCGCGCGTGGGCCGCGGTTTCCCAACGACGATGACGGCCGTCGCTACCTGTACCGCGCGTCGACCAATGTTTGTCTGAATCAGATCCGTGAACGCAAGGTTCACACCCGCGCGGTAGCCTCGCTGCGGGTTCGGCCCTCGTCATCGCGATCGATGGAGGGAAGGCAAGTGGATCGGGAGTTCGTGGCCGCCGTGCTGGACCGGTGTGGCGAGGCGAACGCCACCGTGGCGGTCATGTACTACGTGGATGGCATGTCGCAGATCGAGATCGCTGAGACCTTGGGGATCACAAGGCGAACAGTGTTCAGCCGATTGCGCAAGCTGGCGCGAATCGGGCGGGACTTGCTAGGGCTGGCGCGGCCCGAGGGGGAACGACGTGGCGCGAGCAAGCCGCATGATGGGTTGCACTCTGCATTCGGGGTTCGTTCCCCCGCGATTTGACATCACGGCAAACCGCACGAACGTCAACGGACTCGGAGTCGAAATCATACCCGGCCAGGACCGCGACGGATTTCACCTTCTGCATCTGGGCAACCTTGCAGTGAGAACCAATCTTCGACAGGATGGCATGGCAGCGGTGCTTCATCCCATGATTCGCTTCCCACGTCCGCCGCAACTCGCGTCCGGTGATTCGGACAGTGGCGACGGGCCGCTGGTGCGTGCGGCGCGCGGCGGGGACCGCCGGGCTTGCCAGACCATCTGGGAAAAATATGCGTCCCTGGTGCAGCGGGTGGTGAGGCGCTTTTTCGGGCCGGGCCCCGATCACCTGGATGTCTGTCAGGAAGCCTTCTTGCGCGTGTTCAAACGCCTCGATGAACTACGCGAGCCCGCCGCCTTGCCAGGCTTCATCATCGGCATCACCCTGGGTGTCGCCCGCAACGAGGCGAGACGCCGCCGCATCCGCGCCATCGTGGGCCTCACCTCGATCGAGGACTTGCCCGGGTCGGTGCTGCCCGACGCGGGGGACGAGGCGCGCGAGGCCATGCGCGCGCTGTACCGGCTGCTGGACTGCCTGGGCACAGAGGATCGCTCGCTGTTCGTCGCCCGGTATGTCGAGAAAATGGAAATGGCCGACGTGGCCGCAGTTCACAGAATGAGCCTTTCCACCGCAAAGCGGCGCGTGGCTCGTCTCGCTCTGCGGGTCGACTCGCGCATGAAATCCGAGCCGGCTCTCATGCAATACGTGGGTCTGCTGAGCCAGGGAGGAACGAGTTGATCAAGCAACAAGATTCGATGAACGCCAGCGAGAGCCACTGTCATCGGTTGGGTGACCTCGCGGCTCAGGCTGGCGATGAGCGGCAGCCGGACCACCGGCAATGGGCGGAGATCGAATTGGCCCTTGCGGGAGGGCCAGGCCCATTGCGACGTCGCTGGCTGGTCCTGGTCATTCCGGCGCTGGCGGGCCTGGTGTTGTGGATCGCCGCGGGCCGTACCCTGGGCCACGGCCCGCAGGGCTGTGCTCTGGCTCGCGATGGGAATCTATCGGTGGCGGATGAGCGCGGGTGTACTGTGGCGTCCGATGATGGAACGCGCATCACGCTGGGCAAGGGCACGCATGGCCAGCTACGCGCACTGGGACCAAGTGGTGCCGAGCTTGTTCTTCGGAGTGGCCACGCCGATCTGGCCGTGATCCATCGCCCGGGTGTCCGCTGGGCGGTGCTGGCCGGACCTTTCGAGGTTCGGGTGACCGGCACGCGCTTCGAGGTGGATTGGGCGCCTGAGCAAGCCCGTTTCAGACTGGAAGTGAGTGAGGGAGAAGTGAGCGTGACCGGTGGCCCGCTTCGCGACCCCACCCCGGTGCGCGCCGGGAACAGGTTTGAGGAGGTGGCTACGACCACTGGCCACGCGCTTCCGGGCGATCGCGGAGCAGGCCTGCAGGCCACGGCCGCCCTTGCACAGGCCGTTTCGGCCGAAGCCCCAGGAAAGACCGGGGCTGAGCTTGCCCCAGCAACAGCCGCCCGGGTTGAGCACAGGAGGGGCGCGCTGAGCAGCAAGCCCGTGGTGCGCGGTCCTTCACTCGTCGCCAAGGAAGAGCCAGCAGTCGCAGAGCCACCGGTTGCCGTGGTCGAGCCGCTCGGCCGTGATTGGACAGCCTCGTCCGCGGAGGACGACGAGCCCGCGCTGGGCCCAGGACGTCTGACCATCGGCGCGGATGGCAAGCTGGCCGAAGGCGCCGCCGGTCCGGTTCTGGCTATCGGTGGCGAAGGGACGAGGTTTTCGCTGCCCGCAGAGAGCTTGCCTGACAATCTCTACCTTGATCGCGGCATGCTGTGCACCCGCGGGAAAATCGCCGAGCTCGCGTGCGCGGAAGAGAAGATCCCGGCGATGAGATGCAACTGGGCTACCAACTGGGGCGTGCTCATTCAGTGGCACCCGCGCAGCGACGGCCAGGCTTGGGGCAGCCGCGCAGCCTCGAGCGTGGCCATGGAGTACCGGGGCAAGGCCGGCCACTACCGCTTGGTCGCGCATCGCGAGGGCGATCCGGCCAAGCAGGTGTACTGCATCGAGAACTACCGATCGGGGCGGGCGGTTGTGCCGTCGGAATTCAAGTTCGCCTGCTGGGCCCCTGGTGGTGCGGGCCTGCCTGACTTCACGAAGATCGATTCCTTCTCCCTGCAGGTGGCATCGCAAGAAACCTCGCTTAGGTTCAGATTCTGCCTTTCGGCCGTCAGCCTTTTCTGAAGGTCGGTTGACAGGCCGCCAGGGGACAGGGATCCTCCTGCACACCATGCGCCCTGACGGTCGACGATCCGATGAACTGCGCGCCATCCACATCACCCCGGACTGCAACCGCTACGCCGAGGGGTCGGCCTTGGTCGAATTCGGCGAGACCAAGGTCATCTGCACCGCCACCGTCGAGAACAAGGTGCCACCCTTTCTGACAGGGCAGGGCAAGGGCTGGGTCACGGCAGAATACGCCATGCTCCCGCGTTCGACCCACACGCGCTCGGGACGCAATCCGGGCGGCCGCGGCCAGGAGATCCAGCGGCTCATCGGTCGGGCGTTGCGCGCGGCCGTGCGAACCTCGCACATGGGCGAGCGTCAGTTGACGGTGGACTGCGACGTCATCCAAGCCGACGGCGGCACGCGCACGGCGGCCATCACCGGCGGGTGGGTCGCGCTGGCCCTGGCCGTGCGACGGTTGGTGAAGAGCGAGAAGCTGGCCCACGATCCCCTGCGCCGGGTAGTGGCCGCGCTGTCAGTGGGCATGGTGGCCGGCGAGCCGCGTCTGGACTTGGCCTACGAGGAGGACTCCGCGGCCGACGTGGATTTCAACTTCGTGATGACCGACGCGGGCCAGTTCATCGAAATCCAGGGCACGGCCGAGGGAGAGCCGTTTTCCTCCGACGACTACGCCAAGCTGGTGGCTCTGGCGAGCGTGGGTGCGAAACAGCTCTTTGCCCTCCAGCAGAAAGCCCTGGAGGCGGCCAAGCTCCCGTGAGGGTCGTGGTCGCCAGCCGCAACCGGCACAAGCTGGCCGAGATCGGCGTCCTTTTGGCCGATGCTGGTCTGCCATGGGAGCTGATCTCGATCGACGAGGTTGCGCCCGGGCGTGCGCTGACCGAGAACGAGCCGACCTTCGAGGGCAATGCGCTTTCCAAGGCGCGCCAGGCGGCGGCGGCCAGCGGGCTGCCGGCCCTGGCCGACGATTCGGGCATCGAGGTGGATGCTCTCCACGGAGCCCCGGGAGTGTACTCGGCGCGATGGAGCGGCCAGCCCTGCGACGATACGCGAAACAACCAGAGGATGCTGCGCGAATTGGCCGGCGTCCCGACGGAAAAGCGCACCGCTCGCTACCGCTGCGCGGCTGCGTTCGTGGATCCAGCGCACGGTTTGGAGATTGTGCGCACGGGCGCGTGCGAGGGCCGCCTGCTGGAATCTCCGCACGGCACGGGCGGCTTCGGCTACGACCCGCTCTTCCTCGTCGAGTCGCTCGGGCGCACCATGGCCGAGATCTCGCTCGAGGAAAAGAATCGGCTCTCTCACCGCGCGGCCGCGTTTCGCCAACTCGCGCGAGCGCTGGCTGAACTTGGGCTAGTGCGCTGAGGGCGCGCTGGCGGTTATGTCGGTGCCGAGGGGCAAAGCCGTGGTTACGTCCGTGGTGATGATGGTGTGGAGGGTTGTCCTGGGGAGGGTGATGATAGGCGACGTTGAGGTGTCGGTCCCGGTGCTGGTCTTGCTCTTGGTGGTGGTTGTCGTACCCGTAGAGGTGTTCGTCGCGGCGTCGATCCCGGCGTCGCGCACAGTCGTGGTGACGGTCGCGGTACCTGTGAGAGTCCCTGTGCCAACGTCGATCCCGGCATCGTGCGCGGTCGCTGTGCCGGTAGACGTCGAGACTCCCCCGTCGGGAGTGGGCTGCTGGCAGGTCACTCCGATACACGCCAGGGAGGCGCCGCAGAGGTTGCCGGTGCAGCACGGCTGGTCCGAGGTTCCACAGGGAACACAATTGCCGGCGGAACAGACGGTGTCACTGCCTGTGCAGGTGTCGTCGGCGCAGCAGATGTAGCCGCTGACGCCGCAGACGACGCAGTTGCCCGCAGCGTTGCAGATAGTGCCCGTGCCTGAGCAAACCTTGTTGGCGCAGCAGGGCCGGCCGGTGATGCCGCAGGCCTCGCAGGTCAAGCCGTTGCACACGGTTCCGTTCGCCGTACACACGCTGTTGGCACAGCAGACGTGGTTCAACTCGCCACAGGCTGTGCCGGTGGCGGTTCCGGTGCCGGTGCCGGTGGCAGTTCCGGTGCCGGTACCGCTTCCGCTGGCGCCGGTGTTGGTTCCAGGGTTGGTCGCCGTACCGCTTCCGCTGCCGGTCGGAATGTCGGCCGCAATCCAGCACGTGCCGGAGTAGCACGTGTACCCGCTGGGACATTGCTTTGCGCCGCTGGCGCCGCAGAGCTGCTTTCCGTTGTCCGGGTGGGGATCGTACTTGCAGGACAGCACAGCCACCAGGCCGAATGCCAGCAGGAGATCGAAGCTTCGCTTTGCCATCAGAACACCCCCATGGCCGAGACGCCGGCGGTGCCGGGGCCCAGGACAGGGCCCACGCTCACACCCGAGGGCGTCGTCCGTGCGGCTCGCACGCCGAGGTAATAGAGGACGCCGCCGACCGCGCCCACGACCACGCCCGCGCCATAGAAGCCCCACTGCAGTTTCACATCTCGCAGGCCGGCGGAATCATCCGACGGGTTGAACGTGGCGGCGTCGGTGACCTTGTTCGACAGAGATCGGGCTTTCAGCCCATACACGATACCCATGGCGATGGAAACGACCCCGACCGCACCAGTGACAATGCCTGCGATGCGAAGCCCGCGCCCTCGCGGCGCTGGCTCAGTGGCGGCGACGTCGGCCACGGTCGGGGCCGGCGTGCTCGTCGTTCCGGTGGTCGCCGGAGCAGGCTGGCTGGGCGGTTCGGTCGGCGGCGACGCCGGCGTGGTCGCAGACTGTGCCTCTGGGGTCGGCGCGGGTCCGGTTGGCGGCGAAGACGCCGCAGACGCCTCTGCCGGGGCTGGAACGATGGGTGGACCGGAAGGCTGTGCAGGCGGTGCGATCGTCGGTTCCAGCGCGGGCGGGGCTGTCCTGCCCGCGGCCGCGTCGTCGATCTGCTTCTGCAGGCTCTTGATCTTCTCCTCGATCTCGGCGCGCTGCGGGGTCTTGGGAACCTTGACCAGATAGTTTCGATACAGATCCAGTGCCCGCTTGGTATCACCCTTGCGCCGGTAGGCCTGCGCCAGATTGTAGAGGAAGCTGGGGTCAGGCCGCAGTTCGTAGGCCTTCTCGAACTCTCGGATCGACTCGTCCCAGTGGCCCAGGTCGTACTGTTTTGTGCCGGTCTCGTAGTGCTGCCTGGCCTCTTCGGTGGCGCTCTCGTCGCCACGGGCAGGGCTGGCGAGGATCAGAACCAGCGTGGCCAGAAGACAAGACACCGCGTGCATCGCCCCGGACCGAAGCTCTTTGCGCATGTTCATCGGCACCGGCTGATTCTACACCCCTGTTGGCTCAGGAGAAACCCGCATCCGATCAGTGCCCGTGCTTGCGTTTCGCTTCCCCAGCTTTCACAATCCATTGCCGACAGCCTTCACAGGTGGACAGCCGCGAATGGAAAATGCCAACGGGAACACGCGAAGCTGTCCAGACAGCCTGGACCAGGAGATCTCTGCTCATCTCGGCACCATCTTCTCGTTGCTGCGCAAGCACACCGGGCACGATTTCAGTGGCTACAAAGAGGGCACGGTGCTGCGGCGGATTCGCCGGCGGATCCAGACCCTTCACGCGGCTTCGGTTGCCGACTACGTCAAGCTTTTGGCCGAGGAGCCGCCCGAGGCTCAGGCGCTGTTCAAGGAACTGCTCATCGGCGTGACGCATTTCTTCCGGGACAGCGAGGCTTTCGACGTGCTGGCCCAGAAGGTCCTGCCCGGCGTGGTCCAGGGCAGGCCGGCGGAGATGTCCGTTCGGCTCTGGGTGCCGGGCTGCGCGTCTGGCGAGGAGGCGTACTCGCTCGCCATCCTGCTGCGCGAACAGATGGCACGCGCCGGGGTGCAGCGCTCGGTCCAGCTCTTTGCCACCGACCTGGATGCCGAGTTGCTGGCCGAAGCACGCCGCGGCCGTTACACTGCGGACATTGCCGAGCGTGTCTCGCCCGAGCGGCTGTCCCGCTTTTTCACCCGCGAAGGCGCGGAGTATCAGGTGGTCAACGAGCTTCGCGAGATGTGCATTTTCTCGCAGCACAGCCTGGTCCGCGATCCGGCTTTCACCCAGCTCGACCTCATCTCCTGTCGCAACGTCTTCATCTACCTGGCGGCAGATCTGCAGACTAAACTGCTCCCGATCCTTCACCGCGCGTTGCGGCCGAGCGGGTGTCTCTTCCTGGGACCATCAGAGAACATTGCACCGCTGCCCGATCTTTTCGAGGCAGTGGATCAGCGCCACCGGATCTTTCGTCGTGTGGATACGGCAACCCCTTGTCCAGTGGAGCTGGACATCCCCACCCGGGCGGCCTTGCGTGCTTCGCCTTCGCTGCCCGCGAGCGGGGCCAAGGAATTGGGCAAGGATGCCACACGCGACAACGCGGGTGCGGCGTTTGAACGTGCGGTGCTCGACGAGTACGCTCCGCCCACTGCGGTGGTCAACGAGTCCGGCGACATCCTGTTCCTCGCCGGCCGGCCATTCCGCTACCTGCAGCCGCCTGCGGGTCCGCCGTCGGCGAACATCCTCGATGCGGCCCCGGCCAATTTGCGCCTGGAGCTGCGCACAGCCTTGCGCGCGGCCGCCAAGGATCACTGCAAGGTCGTGCGCGAGGACGTGAGCGTCGATATCGATGAAACCCGGCGTCGGGTGCGCCTGACCGTGCGGCCGATGCCCGGACTCGACCGTGCGTCAGGCCTGTATCTCGTCGTCCTCCAGGAGGCGGGCGCTTCGGAAAGGGTCGAGAACGACGCGGCCAGCACGCCGCCGCCGGAGCTTCCGGCCATCGAGGATCTCGAGAGCGAGCTGCGCATGACCCGGGCCGAACTGCGCGGCGCGATCGAGCGTCTGGAGTCAGCCAACGAGGAACTCAAGTCAGCCAACGAGGAGCTTATCTCGACCAACGAGGAGCTTATCTCGACCAACGAGGAGCTCATCTCGACCAATGAGGAGATGCAGCGGCGCACGGCCGAGCTGGACGCGACGCTGTCGTCGATGGCGAGTGGCGTGGTGATCTACGGCCCGGACGGGCAGCAGCGCTTTGCCAATCAGGCGGCGCAAGACATCCTGCAATGGACGCCCAACGAGCAAGCCCTGACTGATATGGGGGAACGTGTCCGCGCGATATCGTTTGGCATGGAGGACGGGTCGCCCTTTGCGCCTGACCAAGTCCCACCAGCACGGGCCTTGCGCGGCGAGGTCAGCAAGAACGTCGTCATGGTCGTCCACCGCCCCGGCCGGGACATCTGGGTGTCGGTGAACGCGGCTCCCATTCGCGGGCCCAGTGGCGAGCTCCTCGGCGCGGTGTCGTCGATCGTCGACATGACCGAACGGCGGCAGATAGAGGCGCGGGCCAACTGGCTGGCGTCTTTCCCGGAACGCAATCCCCATCCCGTCACCGAGGTCAGCCTGGCTGGGCAGATCCACTACGTCAATCCGGCCGCGCGCAGGCTGTTCCCCGATTTGGAGGCGACGGGGCTTGCGCATCCCTGGTTCGCGGACTGGGACGAGGCAGTGCGGCCGCTGCGGGACAAGCGAGAAACGACCGTGGAGCGAACCGTGGCCGTGGGTGAGACGATCTACGCGCAATCGTTGCACCTCATCCGTGAGGTCGGGCGCGTGCGCGTGTACGGCCGCGATGTCACGGCCCGACGGCAGGCGGAGCGCCAGGTGAAGGACCAGGGCGACTTGCTCGAAACCATCGTGAAGGAACTGCGGCTGGCCAACCAGCGCCTGCGAGAGGACGACCAGCGCAAGAACGAATTTCTGGCCATGCTCTCCCACGAGCTGCGCAATCCCCTGGCGCCCATCCGCAACAGCCTGTACGTGCTCGAACGTGCCGAAGTGGGGAGCGAGCAGGCCAAGCGCGCACAGGCCACCATCGACCGGCAGACCGCGCACCTGACCCGGCTGGTGGATGACCTGCTGGACATCACGCGCATCTCCAAGGGCAAGATCCAGTTGCGCAAGCAACTGGTCAACCTGGGCGACCTGGTCAGGCGAACCGTCGATGATCACCGATCTTTCTTCACCGCCGACGGGCTGGGGCTGGAAGTCGCGGTTTCCGACGCCGGGCTTTGGGTGGACGGGGATGCCACGCGTCTCAGTCAGGTGTTGGGCAACCTGCTGCACAACGCGGCCAAGTTCAGCGATCGGGGTGGCCGCGCTTCGGTGTCGGTGGCCAGAGATCAGGACACGGCTGTGCTTCGGGTACGCGATACCGGGGTTGGCCTGACCCCGGAGATGCTCGCGCACGTCTTCGAGCCCTTCACTCAGGCCGAGAACACCCTCGACCGCACGCGCGGCGGTCTGGGGCTGGGACTGGCGCTGGTCAAGGGCCTGGTGGAACTGCACGGCGGTTCCGTCGCTGTCCACAGCGCGGGGCCTGGCCAGGGCGCCGAGTTCGCGGTCCGGCTGCCGCTGCGGGAGCTGGCCAACGGCAGCGAAGTCACGCCAGCCAGCGGTCGTACGACTTCCACCCGTCGGGTGCTGGTCATCGAGGACAACGTCGACGCGGCCGAGAGCCTGCGCGAGGTGCTGGAATTCAGTGGGCACACGGTCGAGATCGCGAACAGCGGCAGTGACGGCGTGGAGAAGTCGCGCGCCTTCCGACCTCACATGATCCTGTGCGACATCGGTCTGCCCGGGATGGATGGCTATGAAGTGGCCCGCAGGTTGCGCGCCGACCAGACCCTGGCTTCCACCTACCTAGTCGCCCTGACCGGCTATGCCCTGCCCGAGGATCTGGCGCGGGCCAAGGAGGCGGGTTTCGACGAGCACATAGCCAAGCCGGCCAGCCTGGAACGGATCGAGCAGGTTCTCGCGAACGCGCCGACGTGACCCTCGCTTCCGCCGGGACTGCGCCGGCACGTCAAACGGCGTTATCGCGGTGCGGCCAATTCTCAACTTCGCGGTCGAAGCCATTTTTTCCCGTTACTTGGGCTTGTCCGTCCGCGTAATTCCCGATTGAGCTCGGGCTGGTGTTGAATTGGGTTGTAGTCCCGTCAAACTGCTGTGAGAGTTGTTGCACGCCTCGTTCAGACTTGGCTAGAGTCCGCTGCAAGCCATGTGGCGGCAAGAGAGGGAACCATGACCAACACAGACTTCAGCCGATCGTTTGGTAGCGTAGCCTGGGCTCTCGCACGAGTCTGCTGCGTGGGATTGCTATTCCTCGGCACGACCAATTGCCTGCCCGCTTCGCCCGACGACACGGGTGGCTCGGGCGGAGGAAGTAGTTCTACTGGCGGCAATGGCGGCAACTCGAGCAGTTCGCACAGCTCGGAGGCGTCAGGCGGCAACACCAGTTTCAGCAGCACACCGAGCGGCGGTGGGAACACCTATGAGAGCACCAGCACACCGAGCGGCGGTGGAAACACCTATGCGAGCACCAGCAGGAGCACGCAGAGCGGCGGCGGGAACACCTATGCGAGCAGCAGCACACCGAGCGGTGGCGGGAACACCTATGCGAGCAGCAGCACACCGAGCGGTGGCGGGAACACCTATGCGAGCACCCCGATCACGAGTTCGCCTCCGACCGGGGGCACGACTGGCGTCACCACCGGCGTAGCCCCCAGCGGCACCACCGTGACCTTCGCCAGCGGCAAGGCCGCGGGCGCCATGACCGGCTACGGCTGGGTTGCTCTCGGCGTTTCTGACACCATCAGCGACCCGACCTGCGGTGCGAACAAGGCGGCCATCACGAACGCCGCTCCTTGCGCCGCCGATCCGAACTGGTCGGGCACCGGCCTCTGCATCTCGGGCTCGGTTCCTGCCCTGCCAGCGGCTCCGACATCGACCGACTACTCCAACAACTGGGGAGTCTCGGTTGGCGTGAACGCCACCGACACCACGCCGTCTGGTGGCCTCGGCCAGTCCTTCTCGAGCGTCACCATAACGGTCAGCGGATCCCCTAGCTCTGGCCTGCGCGCCATGGTTCATAGAAAGGGCGATGCGGATGCGACGTCCTACTGCGCGACACTGACCTCGGGCACCGCCATGCCCCTCACCTCCTTCAGCACCACTTGCTATACCCCGGCGTCGCCGGGCACCGCCATCACGGCTACGGATGTGCCGAACATCGACAAGATCAGCGTGCAGGTCTCGTCGGGATCTGCGGCGATCCCGGTGAGCAGCCTCTGCATCACCGGCATCACCTTCGCCAAGTAGTCGTCTCTTCGCGACTCCATCGACGCGGGGAACGGCGGGAGATTCTGAACGGCGTTCGGTATGTCCTGCGCAGTGGTTGTGCGTGGCGACTGATTCCGCATGACCTGCCCAAATGGCAAGCGCTCTACTACTACTTCTCGACGTGGAAGAAGCCCGCGCACCATCCTCGATGAACTCGCGCGCATCAACAGCGCCGACATCGTCATGCCCACCACAGACGGGCGCGAGCTTCGGATCCGCTGCGTAGTCCGACCGGACCAGGCCCAGGCGCGTCTGCTGGCCGGCCTCGGTCTGAGGCTTCCTGAACGCCTCCGCACAGCCTCCATGAGCCCCAAAATGTCGGGCCAACCAGAAGACCTAACTATGCGAAATCCATCAATCCTGACCCTCGAACTGCGGAAGTTGGGCTAGGCCGAGATGTCCTCGGACAGGGCCAGCACGCGATTGACCACGGCACTGGTGCCGGCGCACTTGGGAACGAAGTCGTCGGCACCCGTGGCGTGCAGGCAGTCATGCAACTCGTTTTCCGAATGTGCGGAAACCAGAACGATCCCCGTGCGCCGGCCCTGGCTGGCGGCGCGAAAAAGACCGCAAAGTTCGGACACATCCAGGGCCGGCATGTGTACGTCGGTAACCAGGATGCTCGGTTTGAACGTCGTGCACAGGTCAAGCACTTCGCTCATGGTGGTCGCCGTGCGCGCCTCGATTCCGCTGCGCTCGAAGACTCGCGACAGCGCCCGCGCAGAGAATTCGCTGTCGTCCACTACAAGAACGCGACAAGGGTGACGTTCGCTCTCCGGGTCGGGCTCGGTGGACCGGCCTGCCTCTTGGAAGTCCAGCCCTTCGCGCACGGCGCGAATAGCGGCTGTGCATGCCATCCGAGTCGCGCCCGTGTCTTGCGCGCCAAGAAGTCGGGCGGCTGTCTCCGCCTTGGAGGCCATCTTTGCAATTTGGGGCAGGTTCAGGATCGCGGCCTCGCCCCAGATCAAGTGAATGTCATCGGCCAAGGACTTGCCGTCTGTGTGCTCCGGAGATTCGACGAGCTTCTCTGCCCGTTCGAGCCTTCTCCTGGCCGAGGCGATGAACCTGGTCAGAAACTCCGTTTTGCCGCTGGGTGACATTGGATCCGCGATGCTCAATCGTAAGCAAATCTCATGCACAACCTGGCCTTCAGCGATATCGTGGGCTTGGACACGAATCAACTCTATGCAGCATGGCAAACCATGGCCAATGAATGGCAGTTTCCGAAAACAAGTATCCGGAGATCGATCTGCGGACAGGAACTAGCCCATTGCGCGATGTCAAGACAATGACGGTTTTGTCATCGAGTACCGGCAGGAGATTGACGCCCCAGCGAGCGTGAGTCGGAATCGAGAGAATTGCCATGAACGACCCAGCCCAGGATGCAATCATTGATTTTCATGCACACGCGTTCCCCGACGGCCTGGCCGAGCGGGCCATCACGCACCTTGAAAAGGAAGGCAACGCCAAGGCATTTCTCGATGGGACAGTTTCTTCCTTGCTGGCGTCCATGGACAGTGCAGGCATCGGGCGCGCGGTGGTGTGCTCGATCGCGACCAAACCCGACCAATTCGCGCCCATTCTCAACTGGTCCCGCCAGATCGCTTCACCGAGAATTGTCCCGCTTCCCTCGATCCACCCCAAGGGACCGGATCCGGTGGGCAAGGCGCGGTTGGTGGCGCAAGCGGGTCTGCTTGGCATCAAGTTGCATCCCTACTACCAGGACTTCGAAATCGACGACCCCGCACTTTTTCATTTTTTTCGCGTGCTGGAGCAGATGGGCTTGCTGGTCGTCTGCCACACGGGATTCGACTTCGCATTTCCGCGGGATCGCAAGGCCGATCCCGTGCGCATCGTCCGCCTGCTCGAAAAGGTTCCCAACCTGAGATTCGTGTCGACTCATATCGGTGCCTGGGACGACTGGGACGAAGTTGAACGCCACCTGCTCGGCAAGCCCATATACATGGAGATCTCCATGTCACTGGAGCGGCTCGGCCTGAAGCGAGGGCGTGAGTTGCTCACCGCCCACCCGGCAGAGCGCATTCTCTTCGGTAGCGACTCCCCCTGGACCAGCCAGGCCGAGACGCTCCGCCTGGCCCGGGCGCTGGATCTCGGTCCAGAACGCGAGCGCCGTCTCCTCGGGGAAAACGCGCGGGCGTTGCTCGCTTCGCCGCCGCGATAGCGCGGTTCTCAGGGAGGAAGATCGAGCTTTCGCGCAACTGGTGAGGATGGCCGTGGGACCCGGAGAATTGCCATCCGCGCGGATCACTGGAATCGATCGCCCGAGCTTGCCATAATGCCAGCCACGCCAGCCGCTGGCAGGGGTGATAGAAGGCAATCCAGATGGTCCCCCTGATACGGATGGGGGGTATATTCAGCCCTTGGAGATGACCGTGAACTCAACTGCCAAGATCTTCCTGGTGTTCGGACTGATTCTGACCGCGCCCATCGCCTGCGTTCCCCGTCGCGGTCCCGAGGCGCCGGTCCAGGTCGCTCCCCCGCCGCCGCCGCCACCACCGCCGCCGGCACCGCCACCCAAGAAGGTGAAGCTCATCTTGCTGCCGGCCGAAAAGTTCCTGCTGCCCGCCGTCGCCACCGCGCTCAACGAGAGGCTGGTCAAGGCCCAGGTGCCCGGTGTGGACGAGAGAGCAGTCGCCGCGATAAGCATGGAAACGGCGCAAGGGCAGGCTGAGTGTTCCCAGGCCAATGACGAGTGCTACGCGAAGGTGGCCAAGTTGGTGGGGGGTGACCGTCTCTTGTGGGCTGAGATGGAGCGGGTCAACAAGGGCAAGAAGAAGGGGCCAGTCAAGATTCTCGTCCTGCTCTTCGACGTCGAGAAGGGCACGCTGATCAGCCGTGCCGAGGAGGTCTTCAAGAGCGACGTGGTGGACGACTCGCTCGATAGGTTGGTCGGCAGGGCTCTCTCGGACGGTGGCCCGACCGTGCCGCCTCCGCTTCCGCCGGCTACACCTTCGCCGCCTTCTCCGTCTCCTCCACACGCGATCACTTCACCGGCACCGGCACCGGCGGCGCCTGCGACTCCGGCAGCGGTGCCGGCGACGACGGCACCGGCGCCAACGGTCGTCTATCCACCCCCACCGGCTTTGCCTGCCAAATGACGCCATCAAACTGTCCCTACTGCAAAGCCCCGCTTCCAGCCACCAGGCCGGAAGCGACACGGCCGGTCATCCTCTGCCAATCGTGTGGCAAAGCAATTGTCACGGCGGCGTCCGTGGCCGGTAGTCCGGCCGTGAGCAAGCTGGCCTCGCCCGCCAAGACCCTCATGTGGATGGGTGGCCCCTTGCCTGGCAGGCCCGGCGTTCCACCCGTCGCCCCCGTGCCTTCGCGGCCGGGCACGCCATCTCCTGCCATGCCCATCTCGCCGACGTCGGCGCCGGCCGTGACCCCAAGGGATGCGAATTCTGCGGCCGGCCGAGTTCCAGCCATGGTCCAGTCGGCCGCATCTCCAGCGGGCGCCGAACCGAGAGGTGCTTCCGCGCTCCCAGCAGCGGTCGGCGTCGCGGCGGCGCCCAAGCGTCGGACCGCGACCTCGGAATTCGCGACGGCCCCGACCATTGTTCCGCCCCCTCCCGAGCCGGTCGACGTGGCTGCCCGCCACCCGGAGCCGCTCGCGATCGATGCAAACGCTCCCGACTCCGGTGGTGTGGATGTAGACATGTCGGCGGAGGGCGGCCCGCCATCCGCAGGTGGTGCTGCGGCTGTGGCAGAGGCCCCCTCCGGTGAGCCAGCCTCGGAAGCGGGTGCCATGCCCACGCCTGAGAATAAGCAACCTGATGAGCGAGCCAGCGACCGAGGGCTCCAGGGAGATGAGGTTTCCGGGGCCTCCGACGCGGTTCCGGAATGGGCCGGCTCCGCGCCCTCGGTAGGGCTGGTAGCAAGCCTGAAAGGCACTTCAGGAGGAGGCCGGCGCAAGGTCTTGCTTGCCGCTGGCGGCGTGGGCGTCCTGGTGCTGGTGGCTTCGGGCGTGGCCGTCTTCGTGGGTGGTGGCAAGAAGCAGTCCGCTCCGGAGCAGCAGCGGGCTCCGGTCAAGGCAATCATCGAGGCGGATAAGGCTGCTGTGCCGTCACCGCCCGCCACCGGTGAGAAGCCTGCCCTTCCCGCTGCAGCCGCGGAACCCGCCAAGCCTCAGCCCGCGGCGGTCGAGAAGCCGGCTCAGCCCGCGAATCCCGTCCCCGCGCCGACTCTGGTGCCGGAGAAGCCGCGGCCGGTGGAGAAGAAAGTCGTGGCCGAGCCACCAGCGCCTGCCGCAAGCCCGGTGCCGCAGAAGCCGCTCGCTGCGCCCAAGCCAGCAGTCGAGAAACCCGTCACCGAGAAGGTGCGAACCGCGAGCGAGCCGGCAACGCCCAAGCCCGAAAAGAAGCTGGCGGAGGTCGCCCCACCTGCTGCCAAGCCTGCCGGCAACAAAGCGCAGGAGGCGGCCGAGGCCTATCAACGGGGGAATGCCAAGCTCCTCAGCGGTGCGCTGCCCGAGGCCATCGCGGCCTTTTCCGAGGCAGTGAAGTTGAATCCGAAGGATGCCCAGAGCCAGCGGGGCCTTGGTCTGGCCTATGCCCAGTCCGGCAATGCGGCCCAGGCTGTGCGCCATCTCAGGCTCTATCTCAAGGCCTCGCCCAACGCACCTGACCGCGCGCTCATGGAAAAGAGGATCGATCAGCTTGGCGGACGTTGATTGTTCACGGCCGCACAGCTTTGGGCAAAGGCTATTCGCTTATCAGCAGGAGGGATGACCCGGGTATGCGGTCAAATTCGTTGATGACGACTCCCATGGCTTGCCCCGAACCAGCTTGGACCGAGTGGGCGAAGCCGGACGACTGCGCGACAAGACGACATCAAACAACATCATCCGCAAAGGGGGCATCGTGGGCTTGAAACTGACCATTCGACACCACCTACTCGGCGGCTGCGCGCTCTTGCTTTTCGCGCCGGCGTGCGCGACATCCTCGAAGACTGCGAAGCCGGAGCCGGAGACTGCGCCGGCCAAGAAGAAAGGGTCTGCCGCAAAGACCGCCACGCCGGCATCGTCGAGCGACGACAAGAGCAAGTCCAAGTCTCGACCGTCGGACGCCGCCAAGGCTGCGAAGGGGACCGCTGTGGTTGAAGCCCCAAAGCCGCCTCCGCCGCCGCCCGAACCAGAAATTCCGTCCAAGCTTCCGGAGCCACTCTATTGCCCTACGCCGTCCGAGGTGCAACCAGGAACCGATCTCACCATCCGTTGCGCGGTCAAGCACGGATCGGCCACGCACAGGGTCGTCATCCACTACCGGCCCTCGGGCACCGACCGCTTCCTCACGGCAGACGCGACTCGCTCGCACAAGGGCTGGTACGTTGTCAACATCAAGGGCAACGAGGTGCGCGGCAGTTCGTTGCAATTCTTCGCTCAGGCGTACAACGCGAGCGACAAGATGACGGCCGTGAATGGCAGCGATGAGAGCCCGAATATCGTGCTCATCCGAAAAGGCGGCTCAGGCACGGCGGAAACCGGTGGCACGGAACAGGTTGTCGCGGATGAAGACCCGCTGGCTCGTATCCAGCGAGAGCGCGATGCCGAAAACGCGCAGAACAACGAGGCTCACCGCCGTCCGGCGCAGAACGTGTGGGTGGCCATGGGCATGGGTACGGGCTTTGGCTGGTACCCCACCCGCATCCCGGAGCTCTACACGGGCGCCCGTGTGAAAGGTTGGGCGTCCGGCGGCGTTTTGCACCTCCTGCCCGAGATTGGCTACCAGTGGACCCACCATATCGCGTTCTCCGTGCAGGGGCGCTACCAGTTCGTGCAGACGGACCTGGGGGCCGGATGCAACGGATGCCCGCAGCCGCAGGATCGAGCCTGGGCCGTGCTTGGCCGTGCGTATCTGTTCACCGACGCCATCTTCGGGAGCGCGAGCAACCTGCAGCTTTTCGGGACCGGCACCCTGGGGGCGGGCACGGCGTTCCGTCTCTACGTGGCGCCCAGTCCTTCCAGCAACACCAACATCGACTTTCGCACCAGCGATACCGTGCGCGGCGGTCCCTTGGCGGCCGGTCTGGGTGGCGGTCTGGTCTACAACCTGACCAACTACCTCGTGCTCGCGGCCGAGCTGCGCGGACTCTCCGGCTTTCCCAAGGAGGCCATCGTGCTCGAGGCGGGGCTATCGGCCCAACTCGCCGTCTGGACCCTGGGCGCGCGGCACGCGGCCGCGGTCGAGGCTGCGCCCGAGCTTGCGCCAGAGCCCGAATACACCCCGCCCGACTAGCGGCAACCAGCAGTTGAGTGCAGCGTGGCGATTGCTACATCTCGCCCAGGATCTGCCGGACGACATCCACAGCGGGCTTGCCACGCGGGGTGTAGCTGGTGGTTTCTGGGCCGCCATAGCCGTACCAGTTCCACAGGTAGAGTCCGGCCAGGTGCGAAGAGGGCAGCCCGCCGGCGGTCCACGCCTGTCGGAAGGCCTGGAAGGCGCGGGTTTGCTCATCCACGTCGGGCACGCCACCTGGGACTTCGTCCCAGGGTGCGGCGGTTGCACCGGCGCGCGAACGGTAGCCCAACTCGGTCAACACGAGAGGCTTGGCGTACGCGGCCAGGTTGAACTCGATTTCGCGTCGCAGGCTGCGCCAGCGCTCGGTCAGCGCGGCCACATCACTGGGGCCGTCTTTCGCGCGCAGGTTGAAGTAGGCGACCACGCCGATTTCGTCCATCAGTTCATAAAGCCGCGCGTCCTGGTAGTGGTCCCAGTTGGCTGAGTAGATGAGAGTGCCAGTGAAGAGAGCTCGGATGCGTCCGACCAGGGGCCGCCAGTGCGCCAGATCGCCGTCCAGCGACGAGAGTTCGCTGCCCACCACCAGGCGCGAGACGCCGGTCAGCGCGCCCAGCGAGGCCAGGTCCGCCAGCAGGGAGCCGTAGCTGGCGAACCACGCGTCCCGATCCGCGGGCGCCAGCGTGCCCCGCCATTCCTTGGGGCTGCGCGGTTCGGAAAGCCGCACGATGGGGAAGAGGGTGACTTCCAACCCGGCCCGGCGCGAAAGCCGAATGGCATCTGCGATGGCTTCCAGGGTGGGCGACAGTCGGGTGTGGAGCCTCAATGCGGTCGAGGCCGCATGCCTTTGATAGAAGGGCACGACCAGTGACACGTGGGTCGCGCCCAGCGCTACGATCTCTTGCAGCAAGGGTGCGTAGGAGAAGCTGACGTCTTCGGCGAAGAGGCCCAGCGCCACTCCGCGCTGTTTGACATCGGCCGCTTCTGGCACGGGCGTGGTCTGCAAGGACGACGCACTGGCCGGCTCACCGGTTTGACTGTGCGCTGGCAGCGATCGGGCGGCGGGAATGCGCGACGCGATTGCCAGCAGGAAAGCCAGGCAAATCCCAGTCAGAGTCACCAGGGCTGGACGGGAAACCATGGGGCCCAAGTCTACCGGACGGGAGAATCCATGGTAGACGGATGCGATGCGAGAGCCGACTCGCTTCGACCGCGTGCTCGCCATCCTGGCCGACGGCGCGCGCTGGGACGTGGTGGAACGTATGGCGCTGGCAGGTGAGATGCCCAACCTGCGCCGGCACTTCGTCGAGTGCGGCGGCTTGCGCCCCGCCACCTCGGTGTTCCCCTCGGTCAGCGGCCCGGCGCACCTGCCCCTGCTGTGTGGCCTGCACCCGGGGCGCGCCAATCTCCCCGGCATTCGCTGGGCCGAGCGCCCCTCGGGTAAGCGCGGCAACTTTCTCTTTCGCACGCGCTCGTACATGGCGCCCTGGCGTGCGGCCAAACTGGAGCGCGACATCCCGGCTGCCGTGCGCACGCTCTTTCACCACATACCCGGCCTGGCCGACGTGAACACCTGGTTCGTGCGCGGCTGTCCGTCGCGCGCGCGCATGACCCGCTTCTCCAAGGGCGCGACCTTTATGAAGGCGCTGGCCACCACCGACTGGCAGGCGTCGAATCTGCAGGCCGAGGCGGCCGTGCGGCGCGCCTGGCAGCGCGGGTTTCCGTCGGTGTACGCCGTGTTTCCCTCGATCGACGAACTGGGGCACCGCTTCGGACCGCAGACTGAACAAAGCTACGAAGCCTACCGTCGCTTCGACGCCAGCCTGGGGCGGTTGATCGAGACGTTGCACCGGCAGGGCACGCTGGCGCGCACGCTGATGGTGATCACTTCGGACCACGGACAGACGGGAACCCATACCCATGTGGACATCGACGATCTCATTCGGCCGCTGTATCCGCGCACGCTGGTCTACCCCAAGCTGTGGCGCCACCTCCTTTCGGCGCAAGCCGCGGCCATGGTCTCGGGCAACTCGATGGCCAACCTCTACTTGCAGGGCGAGACCGGCTGGCAGGAACGACCCGACTTTGAAGCGCCCGGCAAGAAGCCGGCGGAGTTGGTGGCCGCGTTGCTTGCCCATTCCGCCATCGCGCATGTCATCTACCGACGTACGCCCGGGGTTTATGTGCTGGCGGGAAATGCGGGTCGGGCGGTGGTAGACGCGCGTGAAGCTGCGGCCGAGGACGCGCCCCCGTCGGCCCGCATGGGATTCTCCGTCGAGGGCGAGAACCCACTGGGCTACGGTGCCTTGCCCGATCGCATGACCCGTGACGAGGTGGCCGCCCTAACGACTGGCACCGGGTTTCCCGATGCGCCCTGGCAGTTGGTGGAATTCTTTCGCTCGCCCCGCGCCGGCGATCTGGTCGTGTGCGCCCGTGCTGGCTTCGACCTACGCTCACGCTTCGAGTACCAGCCGCACAATGGCTCGCACGGGGCGCTGGAACGCGACCACATGCTGGTACCGGCCGCGGTCAACGCGTGCTGGGCGAGCGATCGCCCCTTGTGCACGGCCGATCTTTTTCCCACCATCCTTTCAGCGCTGGGACTGCCTGTGCCGGCGGGCCTGACCGGCCGCAGTGCCGATCTGGCTCGCTAGTGTCCGCCTTTGTCGGTCCCGAATCCGGATCCGGTCGCGGCCACCGGCCCTCGGCTTCCGGCTCCGCCGCCCTCCAACCGCCGGAGATTGCGCTGCGGCCTGGGCTCGGCTAGCGTGAATCCCCCGATGAAACACAACGCTGCAGTTTGCGCCCTGGCCTCGTTGCTGTTCATCGCGCCGAGCGCCACCGCCGAGCGTCCATCTTACAATCGCCGCACCGGCCTGCTGGAGGTGTCCCTGCTGGGCCTGCGCAAGGCGGCCGAGCGCGGCGATAGGGCGGAGATGGGCCGTTGGGCGGCACGCATCGGAGTGGCGCGACTGGCGAAAGCGTTGGCTGACCCGGATCGCAGCCTGGTCCTGGCCGCGCTCGACAGCGTGCTTTACCTGCCGGATCGTCTGCTGCTGCTCGACGCCGTGCTGGCTCAGTGCGATTCGAGCGACACACGGGTTGACGAGCGTGCGCTGCAGACACTGGGCGCGCTGCTGGGTGACGCCGATGCAGCTCTTCTCGAGGCATGGGACGTACCGGATGAGATCGCTGGGCGGGCGTGCAGGGTTCTGTCCGTTGCGGCCGGCAGGACTGATCGTTCAAACAACGTGCGGCTGGCCGCTTTGCAAAGTCTGGCCGACGCCAACGCGCTATGCGCTGGCAGGAACGACCTGTCGGCCCTCACCCATGATCCTTCCCCTGACGTCCGCCGCGCTGCCGTTCTGGTCCTGCCGTCCGACGGCGCCTTGTCTCTGTCAGCCTTGCGCGAGGCCAGCAAGGATGCCGACCCAGGCGTGGCGGCAGCGGCGGGCGCGGCCCTGTGCCGGCAGCAACTTGCCCCACACGCGAAACCCACGCCGCCGTCAGCGCCGGTTCGGCCATGGCGCGAGATTGTGCTGGCGCCAGGCACGCCGGCCGAAGACGCAGCCGAGATACTTTCCTGTCTGGCCGATTCCACCGATCCCACGGACGTGAAGACCATCGAGGAGTTGCGTAGCAAAGGCAGCCCGCTGCTGCGCGACCTCGCCAAGCCTGGAACCGACCGTCCGTGACGTGCGCCAGTGAAAAGAAGAGGGAGCATAGGATCGCGCTTCGGTCTTTCCATGAACGGTGACCCGGCCATGAAGGCGGGTTTGTTGGTTGCATTTCTGGCAGTGGCGAGCTTCAACAGCGAAGCTGCCGAAACCGGGCCCGCGCGCGGGAGCGCATACACGATCATTCGCTTCAACACGGCCACGGGCGACTATGACCGCGCGGCGATGGATCGGCAGAAGTCCGACGAGTCCATGGGTGGCGCGGCGAACACCGCGAATCCTCTTGCCCACGGCGCGCCGAGTAGTACGCTAGTGTGAAGCGCGCATGGCCCTGCAGACTGGCCACCTCTTCGGCAACTACCGCATCGTTCGGTTACTCGGCGAAGGCGGGTTCGGGGAGGTCTACCTTGCCGAGAACCCGCTCATCGAGCGCCGCGCTGCCGTGAAGGTCCTGCACACGTCTCTGGCGCAGGACACCGAGCTGGTCCGGCGTTTTCTCAACGAGGCACGCGCTGCCAGTGCCATCCGTCATCGCAACATCATCGAAGTCTTCGACGCTGGCGTGACGCCCGAGGGCGCGCCCTACATCCTGATGGAGTTTCTCGAAGGGGTGTCGCTGCAGAAACGTCTGGCCGACGTCGGCCGTCTCGCTCTGCCGCAGTCCATGGAAATTGCGCGCCAAGCCGGTTCGGCCCTGGCTGCCGCCCATGCCGCCGGGATCGTGCACCGCGATCTGAAGCCGGAGAACCTGTTTCTGGTGCCGGAGGCGAGTGCGCCGGGCGGCGAGCGGGTGAAGATCCTGGATTTCGGCATCGCGAAGATAAAGCGCAGCGGGGGCACGGGCGGAACGGTGCGGACGCAAACCGGACTGATCATGGGCAGCCCGGCGTACATGTCGCCGGAGCAGTGCAAGGACAGCGCGGACGTCGACCTGCGTTCGGACATCTATTCTTTCGCGACCATCATCTACGAGATGCTGGCGGGACGGACGCCGTACCTGGCGGGATCGGGGACGGAGATGCTGGTCATGCATCTGGCGGGGACGCCGGCGCCGTTGCGCGACTGGGTGCCCAACGCGCCCGCCCATGTTGAGGCGGCCATCATGCGCGGCCTGTCCCGCGCGCGCGATGATCGTTTTGACAGCATTGCATCGTTCATGGGCGCCTTGCGGGGTGAAGCGCGGGGGACCGCTCCTGCGGTGGAGCGACCGTCGTCGTCGGGGGATATCCCGGTGGTCGGGGAAAGCCCGGCGCCTGGTTCTGGGCGGACTGTTGCGGCTCAGGCGGTCACCACGCTTTCGCGCGCAACCGGCGAGGTCGATGCGGATGCCGCTGAGGATACGCCGTTGACGGCCACGCGAACCCGGCGCTGGCCGATCTTTGCAGTCGGGGGAGCGGCGGCGGCGGGGCTGGCGCTGTTTCTGCTGCTGCGACCCGGCCTCGACTCTACCCCGCAGGCAACGACAAGCACGGCGAGGGTCGTGGTCCCGGACGCAGGCGCTGCCGGGCCAAACCTGTTTGCCCGCCAGACGCTACCTCCCGACGCCGGCTCGGCGGTGGCCCTTCCCGGCGGACGCGAGAGCGAGGCGGCCCCACCCGCGGCGGCCGGGGCGCCGCCCGCCAGGAAGCGGGTACACGCGGCTGCAAGAGAGCCGGGCTTCCCGCCCGCCAGCAAGAAGAAGAGACCGGACGAAGAATGGTTCGTTCACTAGCCCGATCGTCCTGGGCCGGTCGTCGAGTGGCCAAGGGAGTCAGAATCCGCTTGTTCGTGGTGTAGCCGGGAGTACGCTAGGGCCGAAACGCGCATGGCCTGCAGCCTGGCCACCTGTTTGGCAACTACCGCATCGTCCGGCTACTCGGCGAAGGCGGGTTCGGGGAGGTCTACCTTGCCGAGAACCCGCTCATCGAGCGCCGCGCCGCCGTGAAGGTACTGCACACGGCGCTGGCGCAGGACGCGGAACTGGTCCGGCGTTTTCTCAACGAGGCACGCGCAGCTAGCGCCATCCGCCATCGTAACATCATCGAAGTCTTCGACGCTGGTGTGACTCCCGAGGGTGCGCCCTACATCCTGATGGAGTTTCTCGAAGGGGTGTCGCTGCAGAGACGCCTGGCAGAGCGCGGCCGTCTCACCCTGCCGCAGACCCTGGAGATCGCGCGCCAGGCCGGCTCGGCCCTG
This sequence comes from uncultured delta proteobacterium, assembly GCA_963755125.1. Classification (GTDB taxonomy): domain Bacteria; phylum Myxococcota_A; class Polyangia; order Fen-1088; family Fen-1088; genus Fen-1137. Next base: position 120,076 of record CAVWIP010000018.1, on the reverse strand, counting down.
GCCGCTGCCCACGCCGCCGGGATCGTGCACCGCGATCTGAAGCCGGAGAACCTGTTCCTGGTGCCGGATCTGGGCGCGCCAGGCGGCGAGCGGGTGAAGATCCTGGATTTTGGCATCGCCAAGATAAAGCGCGCCGGCGGTACGGGCGGAACGCTGCGCACGCAAACCGGCCTGATCATGGGTAGCCCGGCGTACATGTCGCCGGAGCAGTGCAAGGACAGCGCAGACGTCGACCTTCGTTCGGACATCTATTCCTTCGCCATCATCGTGTACGAGATGCTGACGGGACGGACGCCACGGACTACGGCCCCTCGGTGATGAAGATGTCCACCGATGGCGGTACCACTACGCCTCTCGCCTTGGGCCAAAGCGCCGCCTACGGCATTGCGGTTGACGACACGAACGTCTACTGGACGAACTACACTTCTCCTGGCACGGTGATGACCACGCCAAAGTAGCGCGACAGTGTCAACACAACACCCTTGGGCCGGCCTGCCCTGTGCTAGCCTGACGGGGTGATTTCGCGAACCGCCAGGCAAACATTCCTTGCCCTGGCGGCCGTGTGCCTGGGGGCTTGCGCTACCCAGCCACCGCCTGTCACCAAGCTAGTCAACGACCGGCAGATCGTTACGCGCTCGGTGAATGCCAGCGCCTACGAGCACGCCAGCCGGGCGTTCCTCTATGAAGAGGACGAGCGCTGGCAGGACGCCGCCGCAGAGCTGCAGCGCGCCCTGGTTTTCGACGACGAATCGCCCGAGCTGCAGGCGCACCTGGCCGAGATCTTCATTCGCCTGGGTCGGCTATCCGACGCCGCCGCGGCCATCCGTGCCTCGCTCAAGATTGAGGTCACGGCCGACGGCTTGATGGCCGAGGGGCATCTGCGCCAGGCGCAGGGTGACGTGGCCGGATCGGTGCAGTCATTGCGAGAGGCAGTGGGCAAGGTGGATCTGGCCGACGATACCGACACCGCCGAGATGGTTTATCTCGAGCTGGCGGAGGCACAGATCCTTGCGCTCGACGTCCCGGGTGCGGCCAGCACCTTGGCCGATCTCTGCCGGCGAGAACCAGCGTCGCTTGCGGGGCACATGCGGCTCATGGCCGTGGCCTGGGCTCTCGGGGACGTGGGGCAGACTGAAGCGCAACTGCGCCAGACGCTGGCCGAGGAGCCCAACCACATCGAGGCGCTCACTGCCCTCGCGTGGCTGCTGGCGGCGCAGGGGCGCAACGACGAGTCCCGGCGGGCGTTTCGCGAAGACCTCGACCGGGGAGAAGGGGCGCTGGAGATCGCGGCGGCCTACGCGCGTTTTCTGGTGAGCATCGGCGACAACCAGGCCGCCGAGCAGTTGGCCGACGATCTCGTGTCTCCCCTGGCCGGCTCGGATCCCGAGGGGCTGTCCGGCAGCATCGAGCTGGAGCGTTCGGCGCACCGGCTGGACCGAGCCCTGGCCCTGGTGAAGAAGGCGCAGGAGGCAGGCGTCTCTGACGACGCCAAGACGCGGCTGGCGCTGACCAAGGCGGCGCTGCTCAAGGAGCAGGGCCAAGACGATGAGGCGGTGGCGACCCTGCTTGCGGTGCCCAAGGCTTCGCCACTCTTCTTCGAGGCGCATGTGCGTGCGGCGGAGTTGCTGCGCGATGAGGGCAAGACCAGCGAGGCCGCGCGCCAGCTGGAGAGCGCGGCGGCCAGCGACGATGCGGGACAGAAGGTCGACGCGGCGATTTCGCTGGCTTTCATCGACGAGAAGCGCGGCGATGCTATCATGGCCACACGCAGGCTGGAGGCGCTGCGGGCCAGCCAGCCGGACCAGGCCCACCTGACCCTGAGCTTGGCCATGATCGAGGAACGAAGGGGCGCTTGGCAGCATGCCCTCGACCTGGTCGAGCCACTTATCAAGAAGAAGCCGGGCTCGGTGGAGGCGCTCAACTTCTGGGGCTTCGTCGCGGCGGACCACGGCCACGATCTGGACAAGGCACGCAAGCGGCTGCAGGCGGCGGCGGCCCTGGAACCTGGTTCGGGCGCCGTGCTGGACAGCCTGGGCTGGGTGAGCTTTCGCGCGGGCCAGATGGACAAGGCTGCTCTCTTTCTGGAGCAGGCCGGGCGGCTGGAACCCGGCGACGCCGAGATCCTCTCCCACCTCGGGGACTTGTACGCAAAGCGATCGGAGCCTGAGCGGGCCGTGGCCGCGTACCGCAAGGCCTTGAGCCGGAAACCCGAGGAGCGCCTGCGCCGGCGCCTGGAGGAGAGCCTGGCAGGCATCGAATCCCGGCGCGCCGCCGGGCGATAGCGGATGCAGCGGATGACAGTTCACAGCGTCTGCCGAGGTTTGGGCGGTTGTGCAGTTCTTGCCGTCGTTCTCATGTTTGCCACCTGTGCGACCGCGCCCACGCAACGGACCTATCCGGCTCCCACCACCGATGAGCTGCTGGAGGCGCTGCGTGCGCGCCAAGCCGCCATGCACAGCCTGAATCTGGAGACGCGCACCACGAGCTGGCTGGGAGGCGAGCGCGTGCGCGGCACGGTGCAGATGCTGGTCGAGCGCGCTGGAAACTTACGCTTCGAGGCCGAGGTATCGTTGCAGGGCACGGTGGCCGTGCTGGCGGTTCACGAGGGCAACTTCGTATTCGTCGACCACCAGAAGAAGACCTTTCGCCAGGGGCTGGCCACTCCCAGTGACGTGGCGTCCTTGATTCGCATTCCCCTGCCAGCCCAGGCGGTGGCCGCCATCCTGCTGGGCGATGTGTTTCTTCCCGAGGGAAGCAAGGCGCTCGACGTCGGGTGGGAGCGAGGCGCGGACGTGCTGCACCTGCAAACCCCGGACGGGGATGAGTTGTGGGTCAGTCTGCGCCGGCCGGCGCCTCTGGTCGCCGCCTGGGACGTGGTGGCGGTCGCGGGTCAACCCGCGTTCGCCCGTGCCCGCTGGCGCGTGTCCTACGAGGATTTGCAACGCAGCGACGGTCCGTCCTTCCCCAAGCTCATACGCTTCGCCGAGCCGGGGCGCGATTTCGACGACGGCGTGGAGATCAAGGTCCGGGATCGCATCGTCAATCCTTCCTTTCAGGCTGATGCCTTCCTGCTTGAACGGCCGCCGGGATATCTGCCCCAGAAGCCGGGGGGATAGAGACCGCAGATCGCGCCTACGCCGGCTTCTCCTCCGGGCTCGGCTCGTTCGGGTTGTCGTCGTTCGACCGTTCCCCTTGCACATCGGCCTCCACCCTGATCGAGCCGCCGTCCAGATACACGCGCACGCGGCCGCTCGCGGCCTCGGCGAATGACTCGAAGGCGGCGTTCTCGATGTGGCGGGTGAGCACCTGTTGCAGGCCGCGCGCGCCGGTTTCGCGTTTCAGGCTCTCGGCCACGATCTTCTGAATGACCGGCTCCTCGACCTGCAGCTCGAAACCTTCTTCCTCGAATTCCCGGGTCAGGCGGTCGACCACGTTAGATTTCAGGATGTCGGTCAGGGTAGCCGCGTCCAGCGCCTGGAAGGGCACGAAACGCGAGAAACGCGCGAGCAGCTCGGGGAGAAAGCCGTAGGCCTGGAAATTGGCCACGTGCTCGACTTCTTCCGGCGTGTAGCTGACGGCGACCGCGTCGGGCGCACCGCTGCCCTGGGGACTGCGGCCAAACCCGATGGAATCTCCGGCGGCGCGCCGGCGCGCCACCTGGTGAAAACCGGAGAACGCCCCGGCTGCGATGAACGCCACATCGGCGGTCGACATCAGCACGTGGTCGTTGTAGCTGGAATGGGTCACCTCCAGCGGCACCACCACTTCGGAGGCCTCCAGCATCTTGAGCAACTCGCGCTGCACGCCCAGGCCGGTCACGTCCTTGGTGGTCCCGGCGCCGGCGAACACGGCGTTGTTCTGGCCCGAGGCGATCTTGTCGAACTCGTCCAGACACACGATGCCGATGGCAGCCAAAAGGGGATTGTCGTCCGCCGCGTGCAGAAGACGGGTGAGGATGGTGCTCGGGTCCTGGCCGACGTAGCCGGTTTCCGAATAGGTGGTGATGTCAATGATCGCGGTGGGCAGGTGCAGGATCTGCTGGAACAGCAACTCGACCAGAAAGGTCTTGCCGCACCCGGTGGGGCCGATGAGCAAGGTGTTGGATTTGGGCAGCAGGTGCTCGCGCTTAACCCCGTCGACGTAGATGCGCTTGATGCGGCGGACGTGGCGGTAGGCCATCAGCGAAACCGCCCGGCGCGCTTCATTCTGGCCGCGATAGCCGAGTTCCTCGAGCCGCCGGTAGATTTCACGCGGAGACAGCACGGGCATCTCCTTGGCGAACCTCACCAGGTGCTCGAGTCCGGACCTGCGCGACTTCTTGAGCTGTTCCACCCTGTGCCAAGGCTAGCACAAGGTTTGATTCGAGCGGGAGGTCAACCGCCGGAGACCGTTCGCCTCGGCTTGCCAATTCCGAGGCGTGTGCTTTCATCGCCGGGCTCCGCCGCCAATGAAGAACTTCTATCTCCGGTGCCACACTCCGCTGCACGTCGCTGTCTTGACGGCGGCCGCGTTTGCCGTCTTCTCGAACAATTACCGGCACGATTATCCGCTCGACGGCGGGCATCTCCTGCTGGAGAACTCCTATGTCCGGAGTCTGAAGTTCATTCCGCAATACTTTGTCGACGGCCGCACGCTCACCAGCCTGCCGGCCAATGCCGATTATCGGCCCGTGTTGCAGGTGACCTATGCGATCAACTATGCGATCAGCGGATACGACACCTGGTCGTGGCACCTGACGCAGATCCTTTACCAATGAAGAGTCGTATTACCGCGACATCATCAACAAGGCGCCTTCGTCGCGCGCGTACGTCAATTACGGGTTGACCTTCATGCGCCGGGGCCAGTACAACGAGGCGCTCAAGTATTATCGGCTTGCGCTGGAGCTGGCGCCCAACTGGCACATCATCCACATCAACCTGGGCATTGCCTACCAACAACTGGGCAACTGGGACCAGGCCCGGTATCACTTTGACCGGGCGGTCCAGACCGAGCAGTATTCGGCCCAGGCCCTGTCGGGCCGGTGGTGGATTCGGCAGAATATCGGTGACCTGGCGGCAAGGCTGGGCCAGAAGGCGCTTGCCGATCAATCGTTCGCCGAGGCACAACGGCTCAAGGAGGACGGGAAATAGCGCAGCCGAAAATCACACACGGCGCACCCCGCTATTCCCAATTCCAGAACCGCACTATCGCCGTTGACGGATCGTACTGCGGCTGGGAGACTCACACATTCAACCCCGTAACCGATTTGGAGACCATCTGTATGTCTGAGTATCTGTTCACGTCCGAGAGTGTGACCGAAGGCCATCCTGACAAGCTGTGCGACCAGGTGTCGGACGGCGTCCTCGACGCCATCATCAGCGAAGACAAGACCTGCCGGGTGGCCTGCGAGGCTTTGACCAAGACAGGCTTCGTGATGGTGGCCGGCGAGATCACCACCACCGCCAAGGTCGAGTTTCCTGCCATCGTGCGCGACGTGGTCAAGGGCATCGGCTACGAGGATTCGGCCATGGGCTTCGACTGGAAGACCTGCGGCGTGCTGGTGGCGATCGAGCGGCAATCACCCGACATCGCCCAAGGGGTAGACGGCCACGGCGTCTACACCCACGACGAGCAGGGCGCGGGTGACCAAGGCATGATGTTCGGCTACGCCTGCGACGAGACGCCCGAGCTGATGCCGGCGCCCATCATGCTGGCGCACAAGCTGGCCAAGCGGCTGTCGGACGTGCGCAAGAAGCGCATCGTGGATTTCTTCCGTCCCGATGGCAAGAGCCAGGTGACGATTCGCTACGACGAGAAGAACCAGCCGGTCGCCATCGATGCGGTCGTCATCTCCACCCAGCACAGCGAGAGCGTGAAGTACAAGCTTTTGCGCGAGGTGGTGATGGAGGAAGTCATCAAGCCCGTGCTGCCCAGCCGCCTGGTGTCGGGCAAGACCAAGTACTTCATCAACCCCACCGGCCGCTTCGTGGTGGGCGGTCCCATGGGCGACTCGGGGCTGACCGGCCGCAAGATCATCGTGGACACCTACGGCGGCATGGGTCGCCACGGCGGCGGCGCGTTCTCGGGCAAGGATCCCTCCAAGGTCGATCGCTCGGCCTGCTACTACGCGCGCTACATCGCCAAGAACCTGGTGGCAGCGGGCCTGGCCCGTCGCTGCGAGGTGCAGCTTGCCTATGCCATCGGTGTGGCGGAACCGGTGTCGCTGCTGGTGCAGAGCTTCGGCACCGGCGCGCTGCCCGACGACCGCCTGTCCGAGCTGGTGCAGGCCAACTTCGACGCGCGCCCCGGCGCACTCATCCGCGAGCTGGATCTGCGCCGTCCCATCTTCCGCAAGACCGCGGCCTACGGTCACTTCGGCCGCAGCGATGCCGAGTTCACCTGGGAGCGCACAGATCGGGCCGAGGTGCTGCGCGAGGCCGCCAAGGGTGTCAATGGCGCGAGCAAGTCGGCCCGCGCGGCCAAACGTCCGGGCAAGAACGGTTCCGCGCGCGCCAACGGGGCTAGCGCGAACGCCGAGTAAACGTCGTCGCTTTCACGGCCTCGACCACCTGTTCGGCCGGCGGCCGCGCTTTGAAGCGGACTTCGGTGCGCGCCAGGATGTCGTGCAGGGCCAGCCGCCGGGGATGGAAGGCGACCAGCAGAAATCCCGCCAGGTAGGCGACCAGGATCGCGGTTGCCAGCGCGACGTAGAGCGCTGGCAAAGCGAGCTGCGACAAGGTGAGGCTGTCCAGGCGGAAGGCCACGCGTTCGTTGTGGTGCAAGGAATAGACGACCACCGCCAGCACCGTCCAGGCGAGCGGGCCCCAGGCAAAGACCAGGAAGCGAATCAGTGCCGCCTTCCACGAAATGCGGCTTCCGACTGGATCTTCGACGCGAATGCCGAGCAGCCACTTGCCCGGGGTTTGCCCGAGCAGACGGTGAAACAGGACGAAATACGCGAACGCCACTGCGAGAACCCACGGGCCGATGAAGTACGCGACCGCCGCCAGCAGGAGCCCGTCGATGGCCAAAGCGATCCCTCGCGTACGAAACCCGGACAGTTGGCGTCGGTCGGCTCGCGCCGATTCCAGCGCCGCCAGCAAATCGTCGTAGCTGGCAAAGCGATCCGCGGGCTCTTTGGCCATCATGCGTTCGACGATGCGGGCCAGCACCTCGGGCACGTTGGGATTGAGCACGCGCACCGGCGCGGCCTTGTCAGTGACGTGCATCGAGATCACGCCGACCGGCGAAGGGCCGCTAAACGGCGGCCGGCCGCACAGCATGTGGTAGAGCGCGCAGCCGAGCGAGTAGATGTCCGAGCGAAGGTCGACGGCGCCGCCGCGTCCCTGCTCGGGCGACATGTAGAGCGGCGAGCCAATGATGGCCCCGTCGCGCGTGAGCTGCGAGTCGCCGTGCATGCTCTTGACCAGCCCGAAGTCGAGAATCTTGATGCCGGCCTCGCGATCGAGCATCAGGTTGGACGGCTTGACGTCGCGATGGACGAAGCCCTGGGCAAAGGCCGCGCGCAGCCCGCGGGCCGCGGCGATGGTGTATTCCAGCGCCTTGGCCCAGGGCAAGGGTTCCGGCTGGGCCAGCAGCGAGTCCAGCCCCGGCCCTTCCAGATACTCCATGACGAAGAAGTGAACGCCGCGATCCTCTCCGATGAAATAGATCTGCGCGACGTTGGGATGGCGCAACCTCGCCTGCGCGCGCGCTTCGCGCTCGAAGCGCACAACCACTTCCGGGTCATGGGCGAATTCGGGCGCCAGCACCTTGATGGCCACCGGGCGTTCCAGCGACGTGTCGCTGCCGTAGTAGACCGCGCCCATGCCCCCGCGGCCCAGCAGACGCACGACCTCGAAGTGCTTGAGGCGCGTACCTTCCAGCGTGTCGGCGGACACCCTGGCCTCGGCCTCAGTCGTGTTTCTGACCAGGATGGTCGCGTCGAGAGAAGGAAGGCTTTTCTCTCCGTCGCCCATAGATCAAGAGGATAGCGCAGAACAGTCCGAGTCTCCTACAGATCGCTGTCCCCTTCCTGGCGATCGGCCGATGCGGCGGGGGTGACCGCCGGGCGCCTATGGCAAGAATCTTGTAGGGGCGCCAGGCGATCGCCTTGAGGTGGTCGCTGGTCGCGTTGCCTCAGGGCCAGAGGACAGACTGCGGGTGACGCTGGTTCCAGGTGTTGATGACATCCATCCGGTCATCTCGATCCGGCCAGATCGCCCAAGCCACCAGAATAGACGCAATTGTGAGCACCCCACCCGAAATGAACGTGGCAGCGTTTCCGGCTCTCCAATGGGCGTCGTGCAACCTCATCATGGTTCCGATGCCGAGCGTCCCAAGACCAAGTACGACGCCGGCCCCAGCCACGTTTCTCGCGGCACTTTTCCTTGATGCAAGGCGGTCAGCCTGTTCAAAACACCAAGGGGTCCGACCTCGTGAGTTCTGCGAGACGTATAGGATCATCCACGAAGACCGGGATCGGAAATTCGACAGGAACGCAGGCGCACTCCGCTGCCTTGGCTGTCGCAGCCGGGGCCGCTCCCAATTCGATCTTGTCGTTGGGCGGGCTCGGAGATGCCGCTGGAGCGCTGACTGCTGACACGGGCGGTGCAGGTGGTTCCTGGGCCAACGCGGGCGACGCCGCAAGACCTGCCGTGATAAGCGCGACCAGCATGGACTGCGTGACCGGGCGCAGACTCAAATACCCTAATCTATTGCATGTAGTTTTGGACATTCTCTCCCCCGGCGCGCATTGTCACTCGACGATCGGAGCCGCACAAGACCGTCGTGTGTCGGTCCTCGGGCGATGGCCGCAGTCTTCGTGTAGGCTGCTTCTTTTCGCGAAAGAGTCTCTTGTTTCCGGAAGAAACCACCGATCTCCCGCCCGCGGCCCAGCCCAGTTCAGCCCGTCGCGCCTCGGCCAGCTTGCTGGTGTCAGCGACCTTGTTCGCCATCATGGCCATGCTGGCGCGGCTGGTTTCGCGCGGCATCCCGGGGCCGCAGGTGGCGCTGGTGCGCTTCTGCGTCGGGGTCGTGGTGGTGGCGGGCGCCTGGGCAATCTTCCGCGTCGAGTTGCGGCCGCACCGCTGGCGCTGGTTGTTCGTGCGCGGCTTTTTCGGCGGCACGGCCGTGCTGCTGTACTTCGCCTGCATCGAGCATCTGGGCGTGGGCCGGGCCACCTTGCTCAACTACACGTCGCCGGTCTATTCGCTGCTCTTCGGCTGGGCCTTGCTCAAGGAACGGCCGCGTCGGCATGCGGTTTTGGCGCTGATGCTGACCTCGATCGGCGTGGTGTCGATCGTGGACGGTGGAGGCGGCGCGTGGCGGGTGAGCGGATGGGATCTGGTCGCGGTGCTGTCAGCGGTGTTCGCGGGCATGGCGGTGACCGCCATCCGAGCGGCACGCCGATCGGGAGACGATGGCACGCCCGCCGAGAGCTACTGGTCGGTGTTCGCCTCGTTCACCCTGGTCGGCGTAGTGGCCACCCTGCCGCCGGTGCTGCCGCCATTCGGTCGCTGGGTCGCGCCCAGCGCCCGCGAATGGCTGCTGCTTCTCTGCGTGGCAGCGACCAGCGTGTGGGCCCAGCTCATTATGACCCGGGCGCTCAAGCACGTGACCGCCACGGCCATGGGCATCATCCATCAGGTGACGGTCGTGCTCACCGTGCTGGGCGGGCTCATCTTCTTTGGCGAGCTGCTGACCCTGCGCTCGGCCATCGGCAGCGCGATCACCGTCGTCGGCGTGCTGTGGGTCGTGTATTCCGAATAATTGCCTACGGATCGTTGCCAGGGGCGCCGAAGTCTTTCAGCATTTGATCGATGCTCTCGTCGGCCTTTTGCGCCGGCGCGCGCTCGGGTAACTCGACCTCGCCTTCCAGCTCGGCGGCCTCGCCGCCGGTTTCCAGATCCTCGGTCGGCATGGCTTCCTCGGCGGGCGCAGGGCCGAGGGTGCCGCGCGCATAGCGCATCATCGCGTTCACGGCGCTGACCTGAGCGCTGCGCACGCTGGTGACCGCGCGGCGACGGTGGCCCTCGACCATGATGGAGAAGGCCACCACGTCGGACTTGTCGCCCACGTAGCCCGAAAGACAGGACACGCCGTTGAGCGTGCCGGTCTTGGCGCGCACCCTCTCGGCCGCGGACGAGCCGCGGAAACGATTGCGTGTGGTGCCGTCCACGCCGCCCACCGAGAGCGATTGCAGCAGATCCGGTCCCACGCGCGGGTCGAAGTACAGCCGCCGCAGCAGGTCCGCCATGGTGGCCGGGGCTACGCGATTCTGGTGGCCCAGGCCCGAGCCATTGGCCGGGCTGTAGCCCGACGCCGGCACGCCCAGATCGGTGAGCGCCTCACGCAAGGCGCGTACACCCTTGGCGGTGTTGGCGCTGCCGCCGTAGCTCTCGGCGCCCGCGGCCTCCAGCACCCGCTCGGCCCACTCGTTGTCCGAGTTCTTGTTGACCCGACGGATGAGCAAGGGCAGGGGGGCCGACTCGTGTACCGCGAGAATATCGGCGCTGGGCGCCGGGCTCCGGTGCATCAGGGCCACGGGCGTGTCGCCAAACTGGGTCGCCGACGCAAGTTGCAGGTCAGCGCCTGCCGGCGCGGCGACCAGGCGATCGCGCCCCTCGCCCGTGTACACGCCAGCCACACCGCGCACGTTGATGCCCGCCTGGATCAGCGCCGCGCGCATCAGGATCGCGGCCCACAACGTGTCGCTGGGCGGCGCTCGCCGGACCACGATACCGGCACGACCAAGCCCGATCTTGCCCGCGACCAGAACTTCGATGTGTTGGCCAGCGCGTGACACCGACACGCTGATGCGGCCGCGGCCCTTGCCCGTCACGGCCTGGTTCACCAGTCGCACGGAATCGGAGCCGGGCCGCAACGAGGCGAGCGCGTTGGCGCCGACCTTGTCGCCCGGCCGCACGTGTACTTCGATGGCTGCCCAGCCCACCCGCACCGGCGAGCGGCCGATGATGGTGGCTTCGTCGGAGCCGATGCGCCGCGGATCGCCCAGCACGCGGCCCTCGACGCGGGTGACGCCTCGGCGGGCCAGATCCTCGGCCATGGCGTCGAGGTGCGCGCCTCGCAGCGACGGATCGCCGCTGCCACGCAGGATCAGGTCGCCGGCAATCGTCCCGTCCCCGTCGGGCAAAGGCCCCGACAGCTCGGTGCGGAAGCGCCAGGTGCTGCCCAGACGCAGGAGCGCCGTGGCGGTGGCCAGCACCTTCTGGTTGGACGCGGGATCCATGAGCACCGAGCCGCGCCGGCTGAAGAGCACGTGGCCGGTGGCCAGGTCCAGCACGCGCATGCCCACGCGCAGCCGGCCCAGCACCGAGCCGTGAACGATGCGAGTCAGCGCCTCCTGCAGGCCCAGGACGCGCTCGCGATCGGGATCGTCGGCAGCGGGTGCAGGCGCCTCGTTGTCGGCCGGCGCGGCCAGTGCCTTGCTGGCTGGAACCGCGCTGGTGCTACCGAGCGAAGTGCGAGCCGCCGCGCTGGTTGAGGTGGCAACGCGCTTGCCCGAGGGTGAAGCAGGCTTTGCCGCCAGCTTGGCGGCCTTGGAAACCGTCGGCGTCGGTCGGGTCGCGGCCTGGTTGCCCTTGGCGACGGACGCGCGGCGACCGAGCTTGGCGACAGTCGCGGGCTTGGGCCTGGCGCCGGCACGGCTTGCGGGAAGTGCGGACGCGGTCGCGCTGAGAAGCAGGAGCGCGGACACGTTGGCTAGCAGATCTCGGTACTTCATGTGCTCATCTCGCTACACAGCGAAATCCCAGGTCGCCGTCGCGATGCTCGGGATCCCAGGCGTTTCGGTTGGCGGCGCGTGGCTCGACGAAGTAGCTGCAGCAGGAACCGCCGCGCACCACGCGCCGGCTGGGGTCGCGATCGTACTTGTCCGCCGTCCACTCCCACACGTTGCCGGCCATGTCGTCGACGCCGTAGGGGCTGGCGCCCTGTGGGTAACTGCCCACTTTCGTGGGCCGGCCCGGGTTCTTGCCCGCGCAGGGGCCTTCGTTCTCGAAGTTGCCCCAGTTGGCGCGAGAACAATCCAACTCGTTGCCCCAGGGATATTCGCGGCCGTCGGTTCCGCGCGCCGCTTTTTCCCATTCGTCTTCACTCGGCAGACGGCCGCCGGCAAAAGCGCAGAAGGCGCGCGCCTCGTGCCAGTTCACGTTGGTGACAGGCAGTTCAGGGTCCTGGGCCAGATCGATGTCTGGTTTCGGACAGCGGCGGCTGGCCACACAGCGCGCGTACATGGCGCGCGTGACCTCGGTGCGGTCGATCTTGTATGCGGGCAGGATGCGCTTGCCGAGGGGCCGCTCGTCGTCGGCGCCGCGATTGGATCCTTTCACAAAGGCGCCGGCGGGAATCAGCACGCGCTCGGGTTTGCCTTCAGCCGCCGATAGCAAAGTCGAGATCAGCACAATGCGCATCACGCGACAGCCGCCTTGCTTGTCAGCGCCAGCTTCGCCTTGCGGGGCAGCGCCTTGATGGCAGCCTCGCGCCGCAAGGCTGCACCCTGGGATTGCTTGCGCTCCATGTGCACCAGCGCCACGGGCCGCCGGCCCCGGGTGTAGCGGGCGCCGCGTCCCTGGTTGTGCTTGGCCACGCGCGCGCTCACGTCACGGGCGACGCCCGTGTACAGGGATCCATCGCGGCAGCGGACCACGTACACGAACCAGGCGGGCATGGGTTTTTCAACTATGACGACTGCCGAAAGGAAGGCAATTTCTTGAAACAGCTTCCTTTACATCGGCAGATGGCAGGCGCCGGTCAAGCCTGGAGTCGACCTAGCCGCGCCCGCGCTTCGTCCAACCAGGGGCCGATGTCTTCGCCACCGTCGGCGGCCAGATCCGCGTAGCGGCGCAGGTGTTCCACCGCCTGACGCTGGCTGCCCAGGTGTTCGAGGGCGGTGGCCAGGTTGTAGTGCGCGTCGGCGAAATCGGGGGCGGTCTGCACGACCCGCCGTAGCTCCGAGGCAGCCAGCTCGACCTCGCCCAGCTCGTGAAGGATGTGCGCCAGGTTGTAGCGCGCCTCGGTCTGCTCGGGATCGAGGGCCAGGGCCGCCTCGAACGACGCGCGCGCCGCCCCGGCATCGCCGGCGTCGTACGCCAGCGTACCCAGGTTGGTGTGCGCCGCGGCCAGCCCTGGGTCCGCGGCGAGCGCCTGGCGATAGGCCGCCGCAGCCTGGTCAGTCTTGCCTTCCGCTTCTCGCGCGAGCGCGAAGGTGAACCACTGGTAGGCCGAGCGCTCGATTCCGTCCGGGTTGCTCAGCGTGGGGCGTGGAGTGGGTAGCGCTGCCACCGAGGCTGCGCGCGCCGCCAGATCGCCCAGGCCGAAATCAAACAAGCGCTGGCCGTTGACTTCAAAAGCCGCGCCGTCGGTGACCAGAGCCAGGGTATTTCCGTCCCAGGCCACGCGCAGGCGCTCCAGCGGCCGATTCACGGCCGGAAGCGCGGCGCGCACGGCATCCAGGGCCTTGCGGATCTGCGCGGGCGAAAAACCGCGCTCGACCAGTTCCTTGGCCGCGCGCACGGCCACCAGATCCTGAAATGTATACGTCTGGCGCGCCCCTCGTCGGCGCGACGGGCCCACGAAGCCGGACTGCGACCAGTAGCGCAGCTTGGCCTCGGCTACGCCGAGGATACGGGAAACCGTGGCGAAGGTGTATTCCTGCTCGACAGCGCCGGCCATCAGAAGCTCGCCTCCACGTCAGCGTCGATGAACACGCGCGATCCTTGCGCGCGAATCTGGATCTCGGTGCGCACGCCCTTGGGCCGCGCGCCGGTCACGCGCAAGACTTCGCGACAGGCGAGGGCATCCATGCGCGCCTTGATGGTCAGGTCAGCGCGCAGGAGCGCAGCCAGTCGCTGCGCCGTGCCCGCGTCGCCGGGCTCGCGCACCACGGGACCGAGGCTGTCCAGGTCGGCGGTCACCATGGTCGACCCAAGGTAGGAATCCTTGCCGTTGCGTTCGGCCCGCTGGCCCTCGGAGATCACCTCGGCGCGGTCCAGAACGGCATCCAGCGCCGCGCGCGACAGGCGCTCGCGCACCTCGCGTTCGAACATGGCGATGCGCCGAGCGCGCGCCATCGGGCGAAGCAGCAGAGATTGCCCGGCGCGCTTGGGACGCGCCGGGCTTTCGGCCGCTGTTGCGAAACACGACTCTGTAAGGTCATGTCGTGCCATGTGGATAGATGTAGGATAATGCAGATGCGACGTGGCTCCAAGTTTTTCGATCTTGGAGTTGCTACGAAACTTCCACCCTGGCGTCGGGGTCGAACGGGTTGGTCCGCACGGCGAGGGAGAAGAGGTACGGGTAGTCGGTCTTGAGGTGCTGCATGTGTCGCAGCCATTCCTTGACCAGCAAGTCGTAGGCGCGCCGGATGTCGATCTCCAGGTGTTTGCGATCCGGTGCCGGCAAACTGGCCAGGCTCGGCCGGTGCGCGAGTTCGTCGACCAGATGGAACACCGCCCACAGCAGTTCGGTCAGAGTTTCGTGTTCAAGCAGGTTGGGATTTTCGAGCAAGCGCACCAGGAAGTCGCGTTGCTGTTCCAGGGTGACTTTCAGCAGGGCCAGATCGCCCCGGCCCGCGTCGATCTCGGGCTGGTGGCCTTGCAGGACGGTCTGCATCTTGGCGAAGTGTTGCTCGTTCCAGCCGCCGTCGACCTTCAGATGCTTGCGCGCATCTTCCACGCGGCGATCGAAAGCGGAGAGCAGGCGCAAAAGCGGCGTGCCCACCTGACTGAAGAAGACGCCGACGACCACGTTCAGCTTCTTTCGAATTGCCTCATGCTCGTGCGCATTGAGCAGCCGATCGAATACCAGAGTGGCCAGAACCGCCTGCACGAACAGGAAGGCTACGTCCATCAAAAGGTAGAAGAAGATGTCGTGGGCGTTGCGGAAGATGGCCCAGTGGAGCGCGTAGGCCGCCGCCGACGGGAGCAGCAACAGGACGGCGAGCAGGATCTTCTGGCGCGGCTCGTGCTTCTTCACCTGGGCAGGTTACATCGAAGTGGGCTCATTGTCGGCAGCGCGCCTTCAGTTCCTTGAAGCGGGCATCCTCGGGCATCAAGCTTTCTAGTTCGGCGAAACGCAGGTGTGCGCGGTCGCGGTCTTGGTTGTCGCACGCCCAGACAGCGTCGATGTACGAGCGCCAGCCGAGATAGCCGCGCGCCTGCGGGTCGGACTTCGCCTCGGCCAGCATCCAGAACGCGAGTGGATCCAGGCTCGCGTCGCTGCCGAAAGACGGCGCCCAGAGATCGCCGACGGGCACGAGTTGCTTGCGCAGGGGAAGTCGAATCATGACGTCCGGCTCGATGCGCACCGGCCGGTGTGCATCGAGGGCGCGCAGTACCTCGACGGAAAAGTCCCCTTGGCGATAGGCCTGCAGGCTGGCCGCCAGGTCGGGTTCGGCCAGCGAGACCCGTTCCGCATAGCCAGGCCCGCCGACGAAAGCGAGGTGGGCCCAGGCCACGTCAGGTCGGCGCGCTTCCACCAGGCGCTGGTAGCCGACCAGGAACGCGGTCTCGAAGTGGTTGGTCAAAAGCGCCGCTCGCGGCGGCAGGTGCGCCAGCATGTGGCCTGTCGTCGCGTCGCCTGCGCTAGAGTCGCGCAGCCCCGGGTACCGGCTCGGGCTGGGAAAGCGGCTGAGCGCCGCCAGCAGCAGCAGCGCAGCCAGCAAGGGGCGCAAGCGTGCCAGGCGAAACACGGTCAGACCGAACAGAATCGCGGCAGCGGAGAAGACCGCGACCAGCGCAAAGGCCGATCCCAGGTAGCCGCGGATGTCCGGGTTGGCCGGGGCCAGACCGCCGATCAGGCCCGCCACCATGGAGCCTGCCGCTGCCACCAGCAGGGCAATGCCGGGCCAGCGCGAACCCCTGCGCCGGAGCAGAAAGTACAGGCCAGCCGGCGCGAGCAACGCGAAGGCCTCGCCCAGTTCTTCCATGGGCAAAAAGGGCAGTGCCCCGGGCGTCGCCTGGCCTTGCACCACGGCCTGCTTGACCGCGAAGGTGTGCGCCGAGACCACCCACCACAGACCGCTCAACGAGCGCGCGTCACCCCACACCACGTCGTTGGCGCCGCGATCGGACGCGCCGAAGAGCGCAGCCGCGCGCAGGGGCAGGTACGCGTGAATGGCCATGCCCGCCATGAACGCCAGCAGCGCCAGCCCGATGAGGCGGTCGCGTTTCTCGACGAGCAAGGGCAGCGCCGCCACCACGGCTCCCAGGCCGACCAGCCCGGCGACAAGAGAATGGTTCGCGACGCCCAGACCGATGAGCACGGCGGCCACCAGGGCGGGACGGGCATCGCGGCTGCACGCCGCACGCAAGGCCAGCCACAGCGCGGCCAGCGATAGCGCCGTCTGCAGGGCGTAGACCTCGGCGCGGTTGCACACGATCACCACGCCCGGCGCGAAGGCGAACATCAGGGCAGCGGCGGCGGCCACCAGCACGCGCGTGATCGGATCGAGTTTCTCGTCGGGATCCAGCCAATCGGCCGCATCCAGGCTCAAGCCGTAGACCACAAGCGCCGCCAGGGCACCGGCCACTGCTTGCGAGATGGCCGCGCGAAAGGCGACGTTGCCCAGCGGCAGCAGATCGAAGAACTTTCCCCACAGAAGGGCCGTGACCTCGCCCGGCGGATGGGCCACACCCAGGCCAAAGGTCGCCGCGGCCAGCTCGGCCGAATCGAGAAAATACGGAGCCAGCGCCGCGCACAGGGCATAGGCCAAGAAGGCCAGCCCGGCCACGACCAAGGCGCCCCAGGCGCGCCATGCAGTTTTGGGATCGGTGTCCACGGGCTCGGATTCCTCGGCCCCATGTTACCGTCAAGGCGCGGGCCGTGGGCGAAATCGACCCTGGCGGGACCGGCGCAGACTGGGTGAACGATCAAGGCGACCTCGGCGAGGACGCGATGGGGTAGACTACACCGAGTGCTTGCGACAGACCTTTCAACCCCATCCGCCGGCATCCGGACCCGCCTCGCGACCCCGGGTTGGCTCGGGGGAGCGCGGCAGCGATGAGCCTCGTTCCAGCTTCCCGACCGTCACACGTGGACCTGGCCGGTCTGGCCTGGACGCTGGTGCGCACCGATTTCAAGGTGCGCTACCACGGAACCTTCATGGGTTTCTTCTGGGCCTTGCTCAAGCCCACCGCCATGTTCCTGGTTCTGATGGCGGTCTTCTCGTTCATCTTCGCGCAGGATCCGAACTACAAGCTGAACCTCATCCTGGGCCTGTTTCTTTGGGACTTCTTCGCCGAGTCCACCAAGCTGGGCGTGACCGCGCTGGCCGCCAAAGGTTATCTCCTGGCCAAGACGCACTTCCCGCGCTGGCTGCTGGTGGTCACGGCAGCCTCGAATCCCCTGCTGACGCTGATCGTGGTCTGCACCGCCATCGTGATCACCCTGACCGCCATCGGGCGCGCGCCCAGCCCGGCGGCCCTGGCCCTGTTCGGCGTGTGCCTGCTGGCGCTGGTCACCATGGTGCTGGGATTCTCCCTCGGGGCCAGCGTGCTGTTTCTGCGCTACCGCGATCTGAACCAGATTTGGGACGTGATGGTCCAGGCCGGTTTCTTCCTGGCGCCGGTGGTGTATCCGCTGTCCATCTTGCCCGAGCGCTTCCACTTCTATCTGTACCTGTGGCCGCCCACGCCGGTCATCCAGTTCTCGCGCACGTTGCTCGTCGACCGGCACCTGCCCACCGGCAAGGCATTTCTCATGCTGGCGGGCGTGACAGCATTCATCCTGACCACGGGCATCGCGCTCTTCCGGCGCTACTCGCCCGCCGCCGCGGAGCACCTGTGAACGTCATTGAGGTGCGCGGCCTGGCCAAGTCGTTCCGCATTCCCAGCGTGCGCCGGGACACCGTGCGCGAGCACCTGTTCGGATTGTTCCGGCCGCGCCGCTTCGAACGGCTGCCGGTGCTGGAGTCGGTCAGCTTCGACGTCAGGCGGGGCGAGACCCTGGGCATCATGGGTCGCAACGGCTCGGGCAAGAGCACCCTGCTCAAGCTTTTGTGCGGCATCTACCGTCCCGAGCGCGGTGCCGTGCACCTGCTGGCTCCGGTGACGCCCATCCTGGAGCTGGGCATCGGCTGGAACGCGGAG
Source organism: uncultured delta proteobacterium (assembly GCA_963755125.1). Taxonomy (GTDB): domain Bacteria; phylum Myxococcota_A; class Polyangia; order Fen-1088; family Fen-1088; genus Fen-1137. The sequence continues at coordinate 101,987 of CAVWIP010000018.1, read as the reverse complement.
CTGAACGCGGTCGACAACGTGCTCCTGCTGGGCACGGCCATGGGCCTGTCGCTGGCGGAATCGCGGGACGCGGTGGACGAGGTGCTGGCCTTTGCCGAGCTGGAACGTTTCGCCTCGCTGGAGCTGAAGCACTTCTCCAGTGGCATGGCGGCGCGGCTGGCCTATGCGGTGGCCTTCAAGGCAGTGCGCGAGGTGCTGGTGCTGGACGAGGTCTTCACCGTGGGCGATGCCGGCTTTCGTCGGCGCTGCGAGGACCGCTATCGCGAGCTGGCCTCCCAGGGCTGTACCGTCGTCCTGGTCAGCCACGAGACGTCTCCCGTCGAGTCCTTCTGCAGCCGCGCCCTGCTGCTCGAGGGAGGCAAGATCGCGCTCGAGGGCAGCGGCCGCGAGATCGTGCAGGCGTATCTCGAGCTGCTGACGCCGGACCGGCCGGGTGCCGAGGCAGAGGGCAACCCCGTTGCTCCCGGCCCGCAGCCGACATAGCCTGACTGGGTATCCATGGAAATGTCGCCCGGCGCTGCTCCGTCACCCCCGATTCCCCTTTTCAAGCCCTACGTCAGCAAGCATTGCCTGGCGGCTCTCAAGAAGGTTCTCTACTCCGGCTACATCGGCGAAGGCCTCAAGGTAAAGGAGTTCGAGCGGGTTTTGTCCGATCACCTTGGCGGCTACGTGGTGCTGGTGAACAGCGGGACCTCCGCCCTTCACCTGGCGCTCCACCTGGCCGGCGTGCGCGACCATGACGTGATCTCCACCCCGATGACCTGTCTGGCCACCAACACGCCCGTGCTCCACAACGGCGGACGGATCATCTGGGCTGACGTCGACCCCGACACCGGTAACATCGATCCGGCTTCGGTCTCGGCCCGCATCACCCGCGAGACCAGGGCAGTGATGGTGGTTCACTACGGCGGCAATCTTTGCGACCCCGCGCTGGCCGGGCTGTGCAACGGCCGGGGCATCCAACTGATCGAGGACTGCGCCCACCTCGCCGGCCCTGGTCTCGGCGGGCTGCAGTGCTACTCGTTCCAGGCAATCAAGTACCTGACCACCGGCGACGGCGGCTGCCTGGTCACCAAGGACCGGGGCATCTATGAACGCGCCAAGCTGCTCAGGTGGTACGGCATCGATCGGGACTCGGGACAGACCCTGCGTGGCATGGACCCCGTGCATGAGGCCGGCTACAAGTTCCACATGAACGACATCGCCGCCACCATCGGCCTTTCCAACTTCGCGGCGGTTCCCTCGCTTCTGGCCAAGGTCGGCCGCCACGCGGCCCGCTACCACGCCGCCTTCCGCGGCCTGAAGCACGTCAAGCCCGTGCCGGTCCCGCACCGCCATGACTACTATCTGTACATCCTGCTCGCGGGAAAGCGGGCTGAATTCGCCGCCTACATGCGCGACCACGGCATCGAGACGTCCTCCGTCCATGCTCGCAATGACATCCAGCCAATCTTCGCGGGCGCGCGTTGCTCCCTGCCTGGGCTGGAAAGCTTCTGGAGCCGGCAGATCTGCATCCCGGTCGGATGGTGGCTCTCCGCCAAGCAGACCAAATACATCGCCGACACGGTGAGATCCTTCGATGCGCTTTGCTCTGGTTAGCCTGGGCAACGAGGAGAGCTACGGACTTCTGTTCGTCGCCAGCGAACTCAAGCAGCATGGCGAGATCAGGTTCTTCGACGGAGAGCTCGCCGATCCTGTCTCCGACATCGCGGCCTACCGACCCGACTATGTGTGTTTTTCCCCGCTGACCGCCTTGTATCCGCAGGCCAAGCAGATCGAAGACAGGCTGAGGCCGCTGCTTCGCTTTCGCTCGATCTACGGCGGACATCACGCGACCAACTGTGGCGAGAGTCTGGGCGACATCACGGTGGTGGGCGCGGCGCACGGCCTTGACCTCGACCGTGCGGGCGTGCAGAAGACCGGGCCCAATCGGCCCGAGCTGCTCAAGACCCCGGCACGGGCGGAGTATTTCCGCGACATCCCACGGTTTCGCGACCGCTACCGCAAGATCATGCTTTCGGTAACCGGGTGTCCGTGGGCGTGCTCGTACTGCTCGTCTTCTTCGCAGGTGACCAGGCAGCTCTTCGAGAGTGCGTCCTGCACCCTGCAACATCGCGAGATCGACGACCTGCTCGCCGAGGCCAGGTACATCAAGGACTTCACGCACGAGATCGAATGGGTCGATGACGACGTATTCTTCGGGGATCAGGATTGGTTGAAGGTCTTCTTCGCCCGGTGGGCCGACGAGATCGGGCTGCCTATGTACGTCTCGTGCACCTCGGCCAGCGTGCTGCGGGCCTCGCCCGACCTGCTCAGGCTGGTGGGCCGGGTGGTCTCGGTGGTGGGCCTGGGCGTGCAGGCGATTGCGCCAGACTCCCTCGCGCTTCTCGGCCGACGCTGGGACAGCGAGGCACAGATGAAGGCCGCCTATGACTATCTGGTCTCGTTCGGATTCCGGGTCAACCTCCAGTGCATCGTCGGCCTCCCGGTGGCCGACCCGGTGGCCGACGGTCTGGAAACCATAGCCGGCATGAAGCGAATCGGCGCCGGCAGTATCGCCTCGTGCTATCCGCTGCAGATCTATCCCAATACCGCCCTGGAACGCTTGCTGAAGGCCAGCGGCCGTGCGCTCAATCCGGAGTGCAACGGCGACACCAACAGCGGGCTGGCCGCCGTCGATTTCGGGCCGGTGGTCAACAACCGGATTCGCAACATCTGCAAGCTCGGCACCATGGTGGTGAAGTACGACATCTCGAATCAGTGGTTCGAGGCGATGCTCGATCTGGATCTGGGCGCCGCCAGCCGGCCCCTGTCGCTGGTCAGGTACTTCGAGTGCATCAAGGACCGCCTTCCCGACAAGGCCGAGGCCATCTTTGACAGCATCGTCAAGGGCATGAACCTGAGGTATTGAGATGCCCACGCGACTGCAGAGTCTCTTGCGCAGACTGCCGCTGGTGGGCCGGCAGGTCGAGCGCCTGATCCTCCTCGAAAGTGGATTGTTCGACCTGCACTACTACAGCGAGCGCTATCCCGACGCGGGGCCCGATCCCGCGGGTCACTACCTCGACAGCGGCGCGCAGGATTTTCGCGATCCCTCGCCGTTCTTCCGCACCCGCACCTACCTCGAACAGAACCCCGACGTGGCGGCCAACGGGATCAACCCGCTGGTCCACTTCGCCCTGTGGGGCGGCCGCGAGGGCAGGAACCCGAGCCCGTACTTCGATTCCGGGTTCTATCTCGCGTCCAACCCGGACGTGTGGGCCTCGGGCGCCAATCCGCTCGCCCACTTTCTCGAGCGAGGGCGCCGCGAAGGCCGGGATCCGTCCCCACGCTGCGCGCCCCGTGTTCATCTGTACGCCACGTGCTGGAACGAGATCCGTCAACTACCCTTCTTCTTCCGCCACTACGACCCCATCGTGCAGAGGTACGTCGTCTTCGACGAGGGCTCGACCGACGGCTCCCTCGATCTGCTTCGCGGACATCCCAAGGTCGAGGTCAGGCGACTCGTGCGCACCGATCCGGATTCCTTCGTCCGGTCGGAGCAGAGCCTGTTTGACCACTGCTGGAAGGAAAGCCGTGGCTTTCGCGGGACTCGACTCGCCGACTGGGTCATTGTCTGCAACATCGACGAACACCTCGTGCATCCCGACCTCGGCGCCTACTTGCAGCGATGCCAGGAGGCGGGCATCACGGCCATCCCGGCGCTCGGCTATCAGATGCTGGTCGAGGAGTTTCCCGGGCCGCAGGAATGCCTGCGCCGGACGCGCACCCGCGCTCTGCCCGATCCCACGGATTGCAAGCTGTGCGTCTTCTCGCCGACCGCGATCAAGGAGATCCACCATACCCCCGGCGGTCACATGGCCCGGCCGGAAGGTCACGTGGCGGTGCCCGCGCGGGACGAGTTGCTGTTGCACAACTATCAGATCCTCGGCATCGACTACACGCTGGGGCGCTTTGCCGAGTTGCGCACCGGATTGGGTGCGGTCGATCGCGAGCGCAACTGGGGGTGGCACTACCGCTGGACGCGCGAGGATCTGGGCCGGCTGTTCGCCGCGCTGGCCGAGCGAGGCGTCGACACGGCGGCCGAGGCGAGCAAGCCATGGAAGGCGTACCCTCGCCCGGAGTGGTGGCGTGAACTGCCGCGAAGGCTCGTCGGCGGACCACCGCTTTTGAGCATCGTCACCACGGTCTACGATCGGGCGGATTGCCTGCGTTCCTGCATCAGGTCCGCGAAGAACCTGAATTTCCAGGACTGGGAGCAAATCGTGGTGGCCGATCATCCTCCCGACGATGTATTCGCCGCCCTACAGGAAGTGGTGGCAGCCGCAGGAGACACACGCATCGTCTTGCACAACTTGCCGGCCCGGACCAACAACTGGGGAATATCACCCGCCGAGTTCGGCGTGAAGCAATCGAGCGGGAAGTACGTTGCCTTCCTCGATGACGACAACGGGTACCAGCCCGACCACTTCGACGCCCTGATCGATCGTCTTGAATCCGACCCTGACCTGGGATTCGTGTTCAGTTCTTGCCTCTGGAACAACGAGATGCTCCTCAATCACGCCACCCCGGCCCTGGGGGACATCGACCTTGGTCAGGTGCTCTTCCGCAGGGAAACCTTCCGCGCGTACCTGGGTGACCAACTCCCCTACTCGGGCTACGAGTGGGACTGGAAGATGATCAGCGAGCTGATCGGCAAGGGCGTGACCCATATGCACATCGATCAGCCGACTTTCATCTTCAGGCTGAAGCAATATCCGCAATTCGAACCCCGCTGAAAGTCTTCAGTACCCTGCTGAAAGCGCGCGCTGGGCCTTTTCGTGCGTCGGATCCACTTTCACTGCGTCCAGGAAGTGCTGGTGGGCCGCCGCCGCGTCGCCGCGCAAGCGCGCAACCATGCCCAGGTTGTAGTGCAGACCCGCCCGCCTGGGGTCCAGTGCCAACCCCCGCAGAAAGGCCGCCTCGGCTTCGGCCAGGGCGCCGGTCTCGGCCCGGCAGATGCCGAGATTGGTCCATGCATCCGGCTGGTCCGGCACGCGCTCGATGGCGCGCTGGTATTCGACAATGGCGGCCGGGCAATCGCCCCTGTCTCGCAGGGACTCGCCGAGCGCGTAGTGGACTGCGTAGGTGTGCGGCGCCTTGATCGCGGCGTCTGACCACAGCGTGACGGGATCCCGCCAGACCCGGGCGCGGGCCACGGTGGCAGCGACCAGGGCCAAAATCACGACGACTGTCGCTGCGCCTGCCACCCGCATGGATGCCGGACCCGCGAAGCGCGCCGCGAGCGAGGCCGCCAGGCCCGCAAAGGCCAGGAAGACACCGGCACTGGCCAGGTACATGCGATGTTCGGCCATGGGCTCCGCCATGGGCACGATGCTGGAAGAGGGCAGCAGGATGAGCAGCAACCAGAGAATGCCGAAGGTGATCCGCGGCTCGCGCCTGCGCAGGCGCCAGGCCACGAACAGCAGGCCGGCCAGGCCCAGTTCCGCGGCCAGCACGCCGGGCTCGAACGCGCTGCCCACCTCGCGGAACTCGTGAACCACGGATTGCCCCACCGGCAGGACCAGCAGCGCCAGGTAGTGCCACAGCACCTTGATCTGCAAGAGCAGGTTGCGGCCCACGAACGACGAGGCGCCGGCCGCCTCGCGGCCGAAGTAGATGGCCAGCCGCACGCAGCCCACCGCCGCAACCACAACCAGGGGCGGCAGATAGAGGACCAGTTGCCGACGGCGCACGCCGGGATCCTGAGGCTGAAACAGGCGATCGTAGGCCCAGGCGAGAAGCGGCAGCATGGCCGCGACCTCCTTGCAGGCCAGGCCCAGCAGCATGGCTACCAGGGCCGGCACCAGCCAGCGCAGGCGTCCGCTGGCGGCGGCGCGGCGAAAGGCGAGCAGCGCCAGCAGGCTGAAGAGCGCGCACAGCAACTCGGAACGCGCGGACGCGTAGGCCACCGCCTCGACTTGCAGGGGATGGACCGCGAACAGGAACGCGGGCAGCGCAGCCCAGCGCGGCTGCGGGTCGCTGGCGCGCGCCTTGGCTCCGTCGCGAACCGCACACCAGGCCAGCAGGAACAGCAGGCCCGTGTTCGCGGCGTGCAGCAGCAGGTTGGTCAGGTGAAAACCAAACGGGTCCAGGCCCCAGAAGAACGAATCGATCGCATACGACGCATTGACTGCCGGCCGGAACAGGGCGTAGGCGAACACGGAACGCCAGGCCACCGGGTGACGGATGGATGTGTTGCCCACGATGGTCGCCAGATCGTCGTAGGCGAAGGCATTGCCCAGCGAGCCCAGGTAGGGCAGCGCAGCCAGCAACACTGCCAGTCCGCACAGCAGCCAGGGGAAGCGCGGCGCAGGCGTGACAACGGATTTTGCGGCAGGGCGGCCCGCGCCACGTTTTCGGCGGGATCTCATGGGCAACGCCCAGTGTGTGGGCTGGGCGGAAGCCCGTCAAATACCACAGTCCCGCGATTGCGGCAGGAGGTTGTAGACGTGGCCGTGGCCGTAGACGTGGGACGTAACCGTGGCCGACAACGATCGCTCCGGCCACGACCATGGCTTCGAGCGGCCATTGCGACGCTACGGCCGGTATTGCGGCAGGTGCCCCGGCGGGCTGCCCTGTGGTAACATGACTCTCATGGCACTCGCCCAAAAGAAGGCTACGACCATCGCATTGGAACCCACCGCCGATCGGTTGTTGACGCGGGCTGCGCGGAGCACCGGGGTGTCCCGTTCCGAGTTCATCCGACGCCAACTGGACATCGTCCTCGAACAGTATCGACCCCACCCGAAGCCGCGCTCTGCCGGCGTCATCAAATCTCCGTTGGCCGAGCGAGGAGACGAAGCCGAGCTTTTTCGTGAGCGGCGTTGATGCCCGCGTCCGCGCTGATTTGTGATACGGGCGCGCTACTCGACTACCTGTCCCGGTCAGCGCCCGACCACGCGGCTTTTCGCCAGGCGATTGACGACTCCGGAACGCGCTACGTGCCTGGCCTGGTCCTGGTCGAACTGGACTACTTCCTCCGCCACCAGAGAAAAGCCATGGCGGGCTTCGTCGACGACATGCGCCGGGGCGCCTTCACCTATGTGTCACCGTCGGCCTGGCACATCTGCCGGGCCATGGAAATTGACCGCCGCTACGCCGAGCTCGGCCTGGGCTTGGTGGATGCGTCGATCGTCGCCTTTGCGGAAGAAGTGGGCGTGTCCAGATTGGCCACGCGGGACCTCCGCCACTTCACCGCGGTCCGCTTGGCTAGCGGCCAGGCATTTGAAATGGCTGTCCACCCCACCCGCCCCGACGGGGCAAGACGCTGAAAATGGGTACGCGACGCGCCCTCCGCCTTCTGCACGTCACGCCGTTTTACGGCGACGCCTGGGCCTATGGCGGCATCCCGCGTGCGGTGGCGGCCCTGGCGCGCGCCCAGAGCCGCCGCGGCCACCAGGTCACGGTGGCGACCACCGACGCGTGCTCGGCGGTGAGCCGTCTGCCTGTCGCGGCGGGGGACCCGGTGCGCGGCGCGCGGCGAGCGACGCACGAGTTGCAGGGGCCCGAGGTGCGCGTCTTCGGAAACCTCTCCAACCGTCTGGTCCACCGCCTGCAGTTCCTGCTGCCGGTGGGTCTGCACAGTTTTCTGCGCGACGAGATGGGGCGATTCGATGTGGCCCACCTGCACGCGGTCCACAACCTGCCCACTTCTCTGGCCGCGCATGCCTGCCTGCGGGCCGGTGTGCCGTACGTCTTGCAGACGCACGGGACGGCGCCGCTCATCGAGCGTCGGCGCCTGGCCAAGTGGGTATTCGATCACAGCCTGGGCCTGGGCGTGTTCGAGAATGCCGCGCGCTGGATCGCGATCAGCGATGCCGAGCAACGCCAATTGATCGAGCTGGGAACGCCCGCCGAGCGCATCCGCACTGTTCCCTCTGCGCTGGATCTGGACGAGCTTGACCTGATACCGCGCGGCCAGTTGCGCGCGCGGCTGGGCATGCGCGACGAGCCGCTGGTGGTGTACCTGGGACAGCTCATTCCGCGGAAACGGGTCGATGTGCTCATCCACGCCTTCGCGACACTGGCACGGCCCGAGGCTCGGCTGGTGATCGTGGGGCCGGACATGGGCAGCGGTCCCGAGCTGCGCGAGCTTGTACGGCGGCTCCACCTGAGCGAGACGGTGACTTTTCTGGACACGCTGGCAGGACAGGCACGGCTGGCCGCCTTGGCTGATGCCGACGTGGTGGCCTATGCTTCCGAGGACGAGGTCCTGGGCCTGGTGCCGCTGGAGGCGCTTCTCTGTGGAACACCGGTGGTGGTGGGCAATGATTGCGGCAGCGGCGAGACCATCACCAAGGTGACCGGGGGCCGAGTGGTGCCAGTGGGTGACGCGCCGGCGTTGGCCCGGGCGCTGGGCGAGATCCTGGACGGGCAGGGGCGCTGGCGGGGCGTGGCCTGCCAGGCGCAGCCGGCGGTGCGGATCGGTTTCGGCAGCGCCGGCGTGGCGGAGCGTCTCGACGAGGTGTACTTCGAGGTGGTGTCGCCGTGATGGGGAAGCGCTCGATCGACGGCGCCGGGGACCTGGAAGGCTGGCTCGACGAGCCGTTTGCGGGCCAGGTGGTTTGCCCTGGCTCGCTGCTGGTGCGCGGCTGGGTGTTCGCCGCGCGATCGGAAGTGCGCGCGGTGCTGGCCCGTGCCGGTGGCCGCGAGACAGCGCTGGCCGCGGGACTGGCAAGGCCCGACGTGGCGTTTGACTACCCCGAGCAGAAACAAGCCGGCTGCTGTGGTTTCGAGGGGCGCATCCGGGTGCGCCCCGGGGCCGTGCGCATCGAGGTGTTCGCCGTGCTCGACGGCAGGCACCGCGCGCGCTGCTTTGTTCAGTCGGTGATCGTGCGGCAGGCGAACAGGAGGATTTCGTTTGCGTCCTTTGTGTGGAGTGCCATCTGCAAGGCCTTCCGCGCCTGGCGAGAGGGCCGGCTGGAGCTGTCGCCCAGGCAGTGGTTGCGCTTGCTACGCGCACTCCGCCGCGAGATGCAGGGGACGACAGCGGAGAACACGGTCGCGCTCCCCGCGCGCGCTGGACTGGAGTTTCAGCACAGTGAACTGCTGCGCGATTTTCTGGCCAGCGGCGCCCGGCTGGATCTGATCCCGAGCGGGCCGCCCGAGGTCAGCGCCTTGGTCGTGCTCTACAACCGGGCCGAGCTGACCTTGCGCTGCTTGCGCGCCCTGGCCGAAATCCGCTCGCCACCGGTCGAGGTCGTGCTGGTCGACAACGCGTCCTCGGATGAGACCGCCCGGCTGCTCGATCGCATCGACGGGGTCACCATCCTGCACAACCAGAAGAACCTGGGCTTCCTGCGCGCGACCAACCAGGCCGCCGCGGTGGCGCGCGGGCGCGTGCTGCTTCTGCTCAACAACGACGCCGAACTTTTGCCCGGCAGCCTGGCCGCGGCCCTGCAAACCCTCGACGCCTCGCCCTCGATCGGCGCGGTGGGTGGTCGCCTGATCGCGCCCGACGGTTCTTTGCAGGAGGCCGGCAGCATCATCTGGAACGACGGCTCGTGCCTGGGCTACGGTCGCGGCGGCCAGCCGCGCGATCCGCAGTACATGTTTCAGCGCGAGGTCGACTTCTGCTCGGCGGCCCTGCTGTTCACCCCACGCGCGCTGTGGAAGCAGATGGGCGGGTTCGACGCTGACTTCGCGCCCGCGTACTACGAGGACGCTGACTACTGCGTGCGTCTGTGGAAATCGGGCCGGCGCGTTCTGTTCCAGCCGCGCGTGGCGGCCCTGCACTTCGAGTTCGCCAGTTCGCCCTCGCGGGCGAGTGCCATCGCCCAGCAGGCCGAGCGACGTCAGATGTTCCTGCGCAAGCACCGCGACTGGCTCGCCCAGCAGCTGGCGCCGGATCTCTCGCGTGCTCATCACGCGCGCACGCACCGGCCCGGGCCGCGCATCCTGGTGCTGGATGATGGCGTGCCGCACGTTGCCCGGGGCAGCGGACAGCCCCGGGCCGTCGAGCTGCTGGCCGCTCTCGTGCGTCTGGGTTGGCTGCCGACGCTGGCTCCGCTGTCCTTTCCCGACGACGACGACCCGCACGCCGAGCTGCCGCCCACGGTGGAGGTGCTCACCGGCGTGGGCGCGCAGGGGTTGTTCCGGCTGCTGGAGGAGAGGCGCGGCCTGTATTCGTGCGTGCTGGCCAGCCGGCCGCACAACATGGTCCGCCTGAATTCCGCCTGTGCCCGCCTGCGCGCGCCGCTGGACTTCCCCATCATCTACGACGCCGAGGCCATCTTCGCCGACCGAGAGCTTGCGGGTCATCGCCTACGCGGCGACAAGATCAGAACGGACGAAGGTGAGCGGCAGCGTGCCACGGAACTGGCGCTGGCGCAGCGGGCGCAGGCGGTGCTGGCTGTCTCCGCCCAGGATGCCGCCACTTTCTCCGGCGCGGGCGCGCCCCACACCTTCACGCTCGGCCATCGCGTGGATTGCAGGCCCACGTCGCGGTCCTTCGGCGAACGCGACGGCCTGCTCTTCGTCGGGGCGCTGGACGAGGAGGACAGCCCCAACGTGGATTCGGTTCGCTGGTTCGTGCGGAAGGTGCTGCCCCTGCTGCGGGCCAGGCTGGGCGCCGACCTGAGCGTCGAGTTCGCGGGCGCCACCACCCTGCCGGCGGTGCTGGAACTGGCTGCGCCGGGCGTGCGCGTGCTCGGGCAGGTGGATGACTTGAACGAGCTGTACGATCGGGCCCGCGTGTTCGTCGCGCCGACGCGTTTTGCCGCGGGCATTCCCTTCAAGGTACACCACGCGGCCGCGCACGGCCTGCCGGTGGTGGCGACGTCGTTGCTGGCGGGCCAGCTTGGCTGGCAGTCGGGCCGCGAACTGCTAGCTGCCGACGACGCAGCTACCTTCGCAGAGGCCTGCGCGCGCCTCTATTCCGATCCCGGACTGTGGCAGCGTTTGCGTTCGGCCGCGCTGGACCGGGTCGCGCAGGACTGCTCGCAGTCCGGCTTCGATGCCGCACTGGCCGCTGCGCTCGATGCCGTGGTTCGAACCGCAGGTTGCCCTACGTAGGACGTGATGCGGTCCCGGCGCGTGCGCCGAAACGGCCAGCGCAATAGTCGGCGAAACCGGTGGCCAGGGCGCGCACGCCTGCCAGGCGTGGCACCTTCGTCCGTAGAACCAGATGCGCCAGGTTCAGCGCCAGGATGTGGGCCGCGCGCAGGGCGGAGAGCGGCGCGGGCAGTGGGCGCGCACGCCGCGCGAGCAAGAGATGGTTGCGGGTCGCGAAGTAGATGCGGTCAGGCGAGCCAGGCGCCAGGCTGGCGCCTCCTTGGTGAAGCACCCGGGCGGCAGGGGCGCACAGGACGATGAAACCTGCGTTCCGCCCTCGCAGGCAGAAGTCCACATCCTCGAAGCCGAAGAAATACTCCTCGGGCAGAAGACCCACGCGATCGAACACCTCCCGACGGATCATGAGGGCACAGCCGCTCACCGCGTCCACCGGGTACGTCGGAGTGCCGGCCGCAGGCAGAGATTGGCCCCAGCCGGAAAGCCGCATGCGGCCTGTCAGCGGCGCGTAGGCAATCCCGGTCGATTCCAGCCTGGCCGGGTCACGGGCCGACACGATGGCGGGACCAGCCAGCCCCGCGCCTGGTTGCTCGACGGCGTCTTCCAGAATGCCGAGGCAGTCCGGCGCGACCAGTGCGTCGCTGTTGAGCAGAAACACGTAGCTGGCGCCCGCGTCCAGGGCACGCCGGACGCCCAGGTTGGCGCCGCCGGCGAATCCCAAGTTGTGCGGCGACTCGATCCAGTCCACGTTTTCCAAACTGTCGCGCAGGCTTTGGTCGCCCGAGCCGTTGTCGACCACCACCACGTGGTCGACTATCCGCCGCGACCGCGCCAGCGCGGCCACGCAGGCCGCGGTCTGCCCGGGGGTGGCAAAGTGGACGATCACAGCCGCCAGCCGGTGGTCGTCGCGAGGCAGGGCATCCCGGCTCATGGGTTCACGGTAGTCGCGTGCCCAAGGGTTCCCATATCAGTCGCGTGGGGAGCCGGCGAGCTTTGCTCGCCGCGCACCATCGCGGGAGGGTATGGGAACCCTTTGAGGGTTCCCATACCAGCTGTTTGGGGGCGTGCATCCACGGTCCCGGTTCCTCGACTTTATGTTACCGTCAAGGGCATGGCTGTGGGCGAAATCGAATGGACGAAGTTCCCCATCCTGGTGGTCGACGACGAGAGCGACAACCTGGACGCGTTCCGTTTCACCTTTGGCAAGACCTTCACCTTGCACCTGGCCTCGGGTGCCGAGGAAGCGCTGAACTTGGTGCGCGCCCACGACATGGCGGTGGTGGTGACCGACCAGCGCATGCCGCGCATGACCGGGCTGGAACTGCTGCGCGCCGTGCGTGACATCCGCCCCGACGCCGTGGGCATCATCGTCACCGCGTTCACCGACGTGGACGTGCTCATCGAATCCATCAGCCTGGGCCGCATCTACCGCTACATCACCAAGCCCTGGGACAGCAAGGAACTGCGCGGGATCCTGGTGCACGCGGTGGAGCGCTTTCATCTGGTGCGCGAGAATCGTCGCTTGCTGGACCAGCTTTCGCAGTACGCGCGCGTACTGTCGCGCGAGGCTGACAGCGCCTACAACTTCGGCGCCATCGTGGGCGACTCGCCGCCGCTGCGCCAGGTGCTGACCAAGGTGGAGCAGGTGGCGCAGACCGCGGCCACGGTGCTCTTGCGCGGGGAAACCGGCACCGGCAAGGAGATGGTGGCGCGGGCCATCCACATCAACAGCCCGCGCGAGAGCCGCCCCTTCGTGCGGGTGAACTGTGCGGCCCTGGCCCCGGGGGTCCTGGAATCCGAGCTGTTCGGTCACGAGAAGGGCGCTTTCACTGGCGCGGTGGCGCGCCGGGCTGGCCGTTTCGAGCTGGCCGACGGTGGCACGCTTTTTCTCGACGAGGTGGGCGACCTTCCTCTCGATGTGCAGGTCAGGCTGCTGCGGGTTCTGCAGGAGCGCGAGTTCGAACGGGTGGGTGGTGTGGAGACGGTCAAGGTCGACGTGCGCCTGATCTCGGCCACCCACCGCGATCTGGAACGGCTGATCGTCGAGGGCAAGTTCCGCGAGGATCTCTATTACCGGCTCAACGTCTTTCCCATCACCATGCCGCCTCTGCGCGAACGGCCCGGCGACATCCCCTTGCTGGTCGAGCACTTCATGCAGAAGTACGCCCAGTCGAGCGGCAAGATGGTCAGCGCCGCGGACCCGCGCGCCCTGGCCGCCCTGGCTGCCTATCCCTGGCCGGGCAATGTGCGGGAGCTGGAGAACGTCATCGAGCGGGCCATGATCCTGGTTTCCGGGCCGAGCTTGACCGTGGCTGACCTCGATTTCGGCCGGCGCCTGGGCATGACCCCGTCGGGTGGGATTCCCATCGGGGCTCCGGCCGAGAGTGGCGCCGCTCCCGCGGGCGAAGGCGGACGTTCGCTCTACCGGCGTCTGTCCGAGCAGGAGCGCGGCGAGATCATCGCGGCGGTGGAACGCGCCCAGGGCAACATCGCCCACGCCGCGCGCGCGCTGGGCATCAACCGCTCGACGCTCTACTATCGCATGCGTAAGCACGGTCTCGAGCACCTGCTGCCCACGCGCGACGAGGTCGTTCCGCATCCCCTCGATGGCGAGCCGCCGGCCCATGGGTAACCCGGCTTTGCCGGCGGAGGTCGTAGACGTGGCCGTAGACGTAGATGTGGTCGTGGTCGTGGCCGGAGTGACTACCGTTGACCACGACCACCTGCGACTATTACGGGATTAGGTCAACATGAACCGCTGGCAGCGCCTGCTCGATCTGACCAAGGCCGGACCCTTCACCGGACCGGGCATGAGTCTGCTCACGGCGCTGGGCACGCTGGTCGTGCTCATCTTCCTGCGCCGACGGCTTCCGCGCGAGAACCGCGATCACGGCAGCGTGCTGCAGATTTTCCTGGTCATCGGTGCGTCGCTGGCCCTGCTGCGCCTGGGCTTGCTGGCGGTGGGCGGTGGGCACCTGGCCTTCGGTCGGGTGATGGCCGTGCTGTCCACCTTCTTCGTTGCCATGGGCGCGGTGGGCACCTTGGTCATGGCCATGTTCGAGATCCTTCCGGCGCGCGCCAACGTGCACTTTCCTCTCCTGCTGCGCGATCTCATCCTGGTTTTGGCCTTCGTGGTGGTGCTCTTCGGTGTGCTCGGCCAGAGCGGCGTCGACGTCACCTCGATGGTGACGACCTCGGCGGTGCTCACCGCGATTTTGGGTCTGGCGCTGCAGAGCACGCTGACCAATTTGCTGGCCGGCATCCTGCTGAACATGGACCGCTCGCTGGGCGTGGGCGACTGGGTCCAGTTCGGCAACCGCAAGGGGCGCATTGCCGAGATTCACTGGCGCTCGACGGTTCTGCGCACCATTGACGGCGACACCATCATCATCCCCAACGGTCAGATCACCGCGCAGGAGGTCTACAACTACTCGCGGCCGTCGCCCAACCACCGCGTGTGGCTGAACATTGGTCTCCACTACCGCCATCCGCCCAATCAGGTACGCAAGCTGCTGGCCGAGGCCGCGCGTGAGACGCCAGGCGTGCTCACCGTCCCCGAGCCTGACTGTCTCCCGGTCGAGTTCGGCGACAGCGCCATCATCTATGCCTTGCGCTACTGGATCGATCGGTTCGACCAGGCGCCCGAGATCGAGGGCGAGGTGCGCACGCGCGTCTGGTACGCGGCCGCGCGCGCGGGACTGGAGATGCCGTTTCCCATCCGCACCGTGGTCATGCAAGGGGCACAGGCCGCCGATGCCGACCAACCGGCGCCGCGCGAGCTCGCGGCGCGCATGACCGCGCTCGATCAGGTGGATCTGTTCGCCACCCTGGAACCGGCCGAACGCGAGCTGCTGGCCCGCGGCCTGTGTCGCCGCCCCTTTGCTGCGGGCGAGTCCATCATTCGTCAGGGCACCCCCGGCGATTCCATGTTCATCATCGCGGGCGGCGAGGTTCACGTATCGCTCACCCAGGCGGGCATGAACAGAGTCATCGCCACCCTCGGCCCGGGCGATTTCGTGGGCGAGATGTCGCTGATGACCGGGGAGCCGCGCGCCGCGACCTGCCTGGCCGCCACCGACGTGATGAGCTTCGAGCTGGACCACGCCACCTTCCAGCGCCTGCTCACCACGCGTCCGGCGGTGGCCGATCACATGTCGTCGCTGCTGGCCACGCGCCAGTCGTACATCGAAAAGAAAGGCGGCGAAATGAGTGCGCTGGCCGCGGCGCAGACTGCCGAGCGCAAGAGCCAGTTCCTGCAGCGGATTCGCAGCTTCTTCGAGCTGAAGTAGACTGGAAATCGGCCCGGGAAGACTAGCGACGGACGGCGAGAGCCTGCCGGAACGTCTGGCCTTCCACCGACACGGTCTGCCCCCACTCGATGCGAAGGAAATCCTCCACGCGGTAGTCCACTCCGGTTGCCATCACCCAGGGTGGAATCTCGGGCAACCCGCCGGCGCGGGTTTGTAAGAACACGCGCCGGCCCTCGGCCTTGCTGTGGGCGATGAACTCGGCCAGCGCGTCGAGTGACGACGCCAGCTCCGGTCGGGCGCGCTTCTGGAAGTAGAAACCGATCATACAATCGCCCGGAAGGCCGGCGTAGTAGGCCAGATAAGGATCGCTGAACCCGGGGTAGATCAGGATATCGGTACGAGCGAAGCGCGCTGCAATGCGAATGGCGACGGCGGCGTGGGTGTCCGCCCGGACGGCCGAAGGCACGGCGTATCCGATGGAATTGGCCAGCAGGAGCATGGCCCCCTCGGCCACCAGCACGACATGCGCGAGCCGCGGCCGTGTCGGCGCGGGCTGGCCTTGTGCTTGTGCTGCCGCCACCCCCATGAGCAGGAGCAAGACCGGCAGCAACCAGAATTGTCCCTGCGCCGGATCCCACCAGGCAACGAAGATGGCGCCGACCGCGGCACCCAGTCCCCACCACACGCCCAATCGCAGGCCAGGCCGTCCGGAACGAACCATCAGCCAGAGCAGGGCGAGTCCGGCCGGCACCAGACCAACCTTGGCGATGCCCAGCAGCGATACGCCCAGCGTTTTCCAGCGGCTACCGTCGAGGTGGTAGCTGTGGGCCAGCAAGGCGTGCTTGGCCCCGAACATAGCCGATTGCCATGTGTCGAGACGCCAGCGGCCGTAGATCTCGCCCGCGCCCGTCGACCCGGAGCGACGCATGGCTACGCCCAGCGCCAGCGCGGGCGCTAGCACCAGGCAGAGGCCCCGCACGCGCGCGCGCGCAGGGCACAAGCGAGCATCCGTCGCGAAACAGGTCGCTGCCACCGCCGGCACCGCCATCACGATCATCGGGTTGAACAGAACCGCGCCGACCAGACACAACAGTGCCGCCGCCCAGGACACCCACCCACGCTTTGCCGTCGTCGTGCCTTGCACCAGCCAGGCAGCCCACAGCAGGCCGGCCAGGGACGGAGGCCAGTAGAAGAGATAGGGATCCAGCACCAAGTGGAGCCAGGCGTAGCATCCCGCTGCCAGCAGGACCACGCCAGCGGTTGCGGCACGGCTCCGGGTTGTTTGCCGCGCGAACAGGAAGATCGCCGCCAGGGCCAGCGACATCCACACGCCGTTGCACAACTGGATTGGCCGCAAGGCGCGGCCTGCATAGCCGGCGTGGCGAAGCGCCCGCATGAGAAGCCAGCCGGCGGGTTCCGCCGCCGGGTGCTTTGGGCTGCTCGGGCAACGCTCCTTCTCCAGGCTGAGCAACTTGTCGAACGCATCGCCGTTCACATCGTGACTGGGCAGAGCGATGGCCGCGGCCAGAGAAACGCCCACCAGGACGAAAGGCAACAGCCGCGCGTCGAGTCGGCGCATCACGCACATTCATAGCCCGGGATTCCGACGCCGCGCAATTGCGAAGCCGGCAGCCTGGACAGGGCGCCGTCCGTCGGCGCATCATGTCCCGATGCGATGGCGCCGCTCCGGCCGCCGAGAGCTTCTCGGGCCCATGCACATCATCTTCGCGCTATCGGCGCCGCTGCCCGCGGCCGCTGACTCGCCGGCCCAGCTCCTGCTACCCAGGTGAACGTCGATGGCAGCCGCGGACAGGTCAGAACGAAAATACGGCGGCTTCGACCGGCGGCTGGCCTGGCTGCTGTTCGCGTTCTTTTCTTGCTTCTACCTGGCGTCGGCCAAGGGCCTGCTCGAACATGGCGACGATGTGTCCATGTTCCTGGTCACCCAGTCCATGGTCGAGCACGGCAATACCTCGGTGCCGGACATCTGCCCGGGCGCCGCGCCGGGGGCCGACGGTCGCTGGTACAGCAAGTACGGCGTCGGGCAGTCGGCCCTGGCGATTCCCCTCTACTTGGTCGGCCGTACCCTGGAACGGCTTTCGCCGATCAAGCCCGTGGTCCGGGGCGACGAGGGGCTGGTCCGCGCCAGCATTCCGATCTACGTCGTCTCGCTG
This sequence comes from uncultured delta proteobacterium, assembly GCA_963755125.1. Lineage (GTDB taxonomy): Bacteria > Myxococcota_A > Polyangia > Fen-1088 > Fen-1088 > Fen-1137. The sequence continues at coordinate 84,511 of CAVWIP010000018.1, read as the reverse complement.
CTGGGAGTTCTTTGCACCGCAGCGACGGTGGCTTTGCTCTTCTTGACCTGTCGTCTGCTCGGCTGTGCTGAGATGCCGTCACTGGCGGCGGCCCTGGCACTCGGGGCAGGGACGTTTGCCTGGCACTACGCCCGCAGCTTCATGAGCGAGCCGGCGAGCATGCTGGCGCTGTTGCTGGCGGTCTATGCCTCGCTACGATCCCTGGGTTTTTCCGCTGGCGCGCAAGTGATCGCGGGTCAGACGGGCCTGCGTCGCTGGCTGGTGATCTCGGGCGCGGCAGCGGGCGCGGCGGTGCTGATCCGCGCTGCCAATGTGGTGGCTGTGCTGCCTTTGGGTGTCTGGTTGATCTGGGCCTGGTGGCGGGCCGAGCCGCGCTGGAAGCCCCTGCTGGTCAGGGCCGCCTCCTGGGGACTGCCGGTGGCGGCGGCACTCGCCGGCATGTTTCTCTACGACTACGTGCGCTTCGCCGCTTCCGGCGAGACGGGCTACGGCGGCGAGCTGTACGGGGGCTTTTCCACGCCGCTGCACGTGGGTCTCTTCGGCCTCCTGCTCAGCCCAGGCAAGAGCATTTTTCTCTATGCACCGATCCTGTTGGCGTGCATCAAGGGCTGGCGGGTCCTGCGACGGACGCAGCTCGCTGTCTTCGTGCTCCTGGCTGCCATGGCGCTCGCCCAACTGGTGTTTCATGCTCGCTGGTACATGTGGTGGGGCGGCGGAACCTGGGGACCGCGCTTTCTCGTGGTCGTGCTTCCTTTTCTCCTGGTGGGCCTCGCCCTGCGACTGCACCAGGGCGTGACCCGCGCGGAGGGTCTGGGCCTTGCTCTGCTGGCGCTGGTCAGTCTTCTTGTTCAGGTGGTCAGCGTTCTGGTTCCTTACGTTCCCTACGAAGGGAAGATGGAGGCCACGGCCGAAAGCTTCGACCGTCTGCTGTGGCATCCGGCGTATTCCCCCGTGCTGGCCCACGCGCGAAGCCTGCTCCATCGGGAGTTCCCGCTCGACCTGGCGCCGTCGGTCTGCCGATGCTGGCCCGCAGCGGTTGTGCAACTGGCTGCGCTTGCCGCCTGCTTGCTGATCGGCTGGCGCGCCGTCAAGCTGTGTCGGATCGCAGCTCGTGACCGCGGCCCCACCTGAAACCGGGAGAGTCCGCCTGTCTCCGTCGGTCGTTCTCTTGCGATGGTCCCTGGTTTCAGCCTAACCTGGAACCAGGTGGCAGCATGACGGCGCAAGACCCGATCCGACTTTCTCCCGCACTGCTCTCGGTGGTGATCCCCTGCTTCAACGAGCGGGCGACCATCGAGGCGATCATCGACAAGGTCCGCAAGCAGCCGTTGCCCATCGCCAAGGAGATGGTGGTGGTCGACGACGGCAGCTCGGATGGGACGCGCGAACTGTTGCGTGCCCTGGCCGAAGCCCCTGACCTCCGCCTGGCCTTTCACGAGCAGAACCGCGGCAAGTGTGCTGCGCTTGCCACGGGTTTCAAGCTCGCGCGGGGAGACATCGTGCTGGTGCAGGACGCGGATCTGGAATACGACCCGGCCGACTATCCGAGTCTCATCGATCCCATCCTGCAAGGGCACGCCGACGCGGTCTTCGGCTCGCGCTTTCTCGGCGGCCCGCACCGCGTCCTGTTCTTCTACCACTACGTCGGCAACCGGCTGATCACCTTGCTCTCCAACATGACCACCGGTCTGAACCTGACCGACATAGAAACCGGCTACAAGGCCTTCCGGCGCGAGGTCATCCAGAGCTTCGACCTGGAGTCCGCCGGGTTCGGTTTTGAACCCGAGGTGACGGCCAAGGTGGCGCTGGGCGGTTGGCGTGTCTACGAAGTGCCGGTCAGCTACTTCGGCAGGACCTATGCCGAGGGCAAGAAGATCACCTGGAAGGACGGCGTGCGGGCGCTGTTCAGCATCGCGCGTTTCGGGATCGGCGGTCGGCTGGGCAGCCGGGCAAAGGGACGTCCGGATCCGCACCGCGGTTAGGCCGGCGTCGGCGTTCGCGAACGTCGCGAGCTGTCTTGCGGCCAGGGGACGAGTTCACGGAGTCGCATGAGATGAACCCCAGGCCGCGAGGATCTTCTCGACCACGGCGTTGCTGTCCAGTCGCTGCTCTTCGGGATGGGCGTCGAGCCAAGCCACGGTGTGGCCCATACCATCGGCCAGCGAGACGGTGCAGCGGAATTCGGGCACGAAGCGCTTGATCTTGGAATTGTCGAAAACCAGCGAGTGCGCCTTGTCGCCCAGCAGCCCGGCGCCGATGGCAGGATCCACCTTGGCGATGAAGTCCGATGGGATGTGGACCAGTTTCGCCTGGGCGCCGGCCGCGGCGGCGATGCATTCATAGACCTGATTCCAGGACGTGACCTCGTCGGAGGTGATGTGAAAGGCCTCGCCCACGGCGTCGCGCCGGCCCAGCAGACCGAGCAACCCTTTGGCAAAGTCGCTGGCATGGGTCATCACCCATAGCGACGTGCCATCGCCGTGAAGCGGAAGGGGCAGCCCCTTGCGCATGCGGTACACTGAAGTGAAGTCGACACCGAAAGCCGTGGGAATCCAGGTGTCACCGTATGTGAACGAAGGCCGCACGATGGTCACCGGAAATCCGTGGCGCTGGTGCTGGTCCATGAGGAACTGTTCGGTGGCGATCTTCTTCTGCGAGTATTCCCAGAATGGGTTTCCCAGCGGCGTTTCCTCGGTGACCAGGTAGTACCGCGGCGGTTTTTGGTACACGGTGGCTGTGCTGATGAACACGTACTGCTTGACCTTGCCGGCGAACATCTCCACGTCGGCAGCCGCCTGCGCCGGGTCGAATACCATCCAGTTGACCACCACGTCGAAGGTCTCGGAAGCCAGGGCCTGGGCCATGGCGCGGCGGTCGTTGATGTCGCCGTGGATGGTGCGCACGCGCGACGGCAGATCGATCCGACGCTGGCCCCGGTTGAAATGCACCAGATCGATGTCGAGCTCCGCGGCCAGGCGCGAGCACGCGGTCGAGATGTTGCCCGAGCCACCGATGAACAGAACCTTCTTGCTCATGCCCGGATTCCACCACAGCCTCGACCAGAGGCACAGGAGATAGTGGAGCAAGAAAAAAGCCCTTGCGCTTTAGTTAACCATGGTTTACTATATACCAATGTCAACCAAGCAGGCGTCACGCGTTCATGCGGCCATCGCCTGCTTGCAGCGCCTCACCGATCTGTTTGCCGAGCGGCGCCAGCAGCTCGCCCGCTCGGTGGATCTCAGCGACCAGCAGTGGGCCGTGCTGGAGGAGATCTCCAGCGAGCACTTCATGCCCAGCCTGTTCGCCCGCCAGCGCGAAAGCTCCGCCGCCGCGGTTTCCAAGATCCTGCGCCAGCTCTTGCACAAGGATCTGGTCTCGGTACGCCTTACTGCACGCGACGGCCGGCAGCGCCGCTACGAGCTGACCGCCAAGGGAAGGCGCTGCATCGAGGGCTTGCGCCGGGAGCGGGAAGCCGCCATCCGCGCGGTGTGGAGCGGGCTCGACAGCGTCAGGCTGGACGCCTTCACCCACTTCGGAACCCGCCTGGCCCAGCGTCTTACGCACTACGCGGAATCGATCAAAGAAGGGACGTAAAGAAAATGGGAAAGACACTGTACGAAAAAGTCTTCGACAGCCACACGGTGGGCCGCTTGCCGTCGGGGCAGGTTCAGCTCTTCATGGGGCTGCACTTGATCCACGAGGTGACCTCGCCGCAGGCCTTCAGCATGCTCGAGGAGCGAAGACTGAAGGTGCTGTTCCCCGAGCGCACCTTTGCCACGGTGGATCACATCATCCCCACCAACAGCCAGTTGCGTCCCTACCAGGATTCGCTGGCCGAGGACATGCTGCGTGCCCTGGAAGCCAGCGTGAAGAAGCACGGCATCCGCTACTTCGCGCCCGAGAACGGCGAGCAGGGCATCGTGCACGTGGTGGGACCGGAGAATGGGCTCACCCAACCCGGCATGACCATCTGCTGTGGCGATTCCCACACCGCCACTCACGGCGCGTTCGGCGCCATCGCTTTCGGCATCGGCACGTCCCAAGTACGCGACGTGCTGGCCACGCAGACCCTGTCCATGGACAAGCTCAAGGTCAGACGCATCGAGGTGAGCGGCAAGTTGGGCCCGGGCGTGACGGCCAAGGACGTCATCCTCTTCATCATCAACAAGCTGGGAGTGAACGGCGGGGTGGGCTTCGCCTATGAATACGCCGGCGACACCATCACCGGCATGACCATGGACGAGCGCATGACCGTCTGTAACATGAGCATCGAGGGCGGCGCCCGTTGCGGCTACATAAACCCCGACGCGGTCACCTACGATTATCTCAAGGGCCGCACCTACGCGCCCAAGGTCGAAACCTGGGACCGTGCGCGCGCCTACTGGGACAGCGTGAGGAGCGACGCCGATGCCCGCTACGACGACGTGGTGAAATATCGGGCGGAGGACATCGAGCCCATGGTCACCTGGGGCATCACGCCGGGCCAGTCGGTCGCGGTGAACGGGACCATCCCTGCGCCCGAGGCATTCCCCGCCGACGAGCGCGAGAGCGCCGAGGAAGCCTACAAGTACATGGCCATGAAACCGGGCCAGCCCATCAAGGGCCAGAAGATCGACGTGGCCTTCATCGGCTCGTGCACCAACGGGCGCCGATCCGACTTCGAGGCGGTGGTCGAGGTGCTGAAGGCGGGGCGCTACAAGGTGGCGCCGCACGTGCAGGCCCTGGTGGTTCCTGGGTCGATGCAGGTCAAGCGCGAGCTGGTGGCGCGCGGCTGGGACAAGATCTTCACCGCCGCGGGCTTCCAATTTCGCGAGGCCGGTTGTTCGATGTGCCTGGCCATGAACCCCGACAAGCTGAAGGGAAACGAGCTCAGCGCCTCGTCATCGAATCGCAATTTCAAGGGCCGGCAGGGCAGCCCCAGCGGGCGCACCCTGCTCATGAGCCCCATCATGGTGGCCGCGGCGGCCATCGCTGGTGAAGTGGCGGACGCGCGCCAGGTGTTCGGTATCCACAGCTAAGTGCGAGGAGATCTGTCATGGACGACTCGAAGCGCATCGTGATCAAGGGACAGGGCATCGTTCTGCACGGCAACGACATCGACACCGATCGCATCATTCCCGCGCGCTACCTGCGCACGGTCACCTTCGAGGGGTTGGGCGACCACGCCTTCGAGGACGACCGGGCCCAGCTCAAGCAACAGGGCCGCGTGCACCCGTTCGACGATGCGAAATTTCGCGACGCTACCGTGTTGCTGGTCAACAAGAACTTTGGCTGCGGCTCGTCGCGCGAGCACGCACCGCAGGCGCTGAACCGCTGGCACAAGGGCATCCGCGCCGTCGTGGGCGAGAGTTTTGCCGAGATCTTCTTCGGCAACTGCGTCTCGCTGGGCATGCCCTGCGTGATGGTGGAGGCGGTTTCCGTCGAGGTATTGCAGAAGGCGGTCACAGCGGATCCGACGGTGGCCGTCACCGTCGACTTGAAGGACAAAGTCGTCAGCGTCGGTGCGCTGCGCGTTCCAGTGCGCATTCCCGAGGGCGTGCGCCAGCAATTCCTCGACGGCCGCTGGGACACCACCGGCGAGTTGCTGGCCAATCGCGACGCCATCCTGGCGTTGGCCAAGAAGCTGCCGTATCTCTCCAGCTTCTGATAACCGCCCCGTGCTGGCGAAGTCCGCGAGCATCGCGTGTGACAGGGGATGACGTCGGTGCTAGCCTTGCACTGAGGATCATGACACGCGAGGATCTGCTTTCCCGTATTTCAAGCTGGACGAGAACCTCGGATGCCATTGGCGCTGGCGGGCGCTCGGCGCTGGCGGGCTGATGCCGGGAGTGCTCCTCGGCGGCCGCACGCCAACGGCCGCGCGAAGCGCGCGTCCATGGCGCGCTCGGCAGACGGGTCCCTCGGCGCCCAGCTGCGCTGGCCGCCATGGGCCCTTGACGCTCGCTTGCAACCGAGCGCAGACGCTCGGTGCGCTCGCTAACGCCGCCTCGGAGTCGCTCCCGGCCGCCCGCCTACGCGTCGAGCTTGCTTCTGTTCTGAGGCGCTTGCATAGGCATCAGGTCAGCAAGAAGCGCAAGAGATCTTCCCAGCTGTCTTGGAGAATCTCTCTGCGAGACCGCGGTAGTAGACCTTCACGCCACTCCTTGAATCCCATGGATAGGCCCTCAGTGACAAACCACCGAATGGCTCCCATCTTGTCGGCCACCTGGCGATCATGTCGTTTTCGTTAAGTTTCTGAACAAAAGCGAGTTCGGCGCGTAGGCGGGCGGCCGGGGGGAGATTCCGGCATAAGCCCGCCCGTGCCAAGCATCCGCTCTTTTCAATGCCCCCGCTTACGCCGACGCTGCTGCCGTGCCCTGGCCCCGACGAGGAACGTGTCCCTTCCAGCCGTACCAGACGATGTACAGGTAGCAGAGCGCGGGGATGATGAAGCAGTGGTGGATGCCGATCCGGTCGGCAATGGCACCTTGGATCACAGGGACAAGCGCGCCGCCCACGATGGCCATGCACAGGATGCCGGAGCCCTGACTGGTGTGCTTGCCCAGGCCGGCAATGGCCAGGGTGAAAATGGTCGGGAACATGATTGAATTGAAGAGCCCGATCGCCAGCACGGACCACATGGCTGCCGATCCCGAGGTGGCCATGGTTGTGACCACCAGCAGGGCTGCGACACAGGCGAACAGGGCGAGGATGCGGCCCGGCTTGAAGTATCGCAAAAGCGGCGTGCCAAGGAACCGGCCCACCATGGCGCCTCCCCAGTAGTAGGGCAGGTAGGTCGCACCCACTTTTTCGGGCAGCCCGGCGATGGCGGGTTCCTTCAAGTAGTTGACCAGGAAACTTCCGATGGCCACCTCGCCGCCGACGTAGACGAAGATGGCCACCGCACCGAACATGAGGTGCCGATATGCAAAGGCGCTCTTGGGGCCGTCGGAGCCGCCAGCCTGGGACGCGGTTTCCTCGCGGTCGCCAATCTTGGGAAGTTTCGAGAAGGCGATGGCAACCGCCAGAACGAAGAGCGTGAGAGCCAGTCCCACGTAGGGTTTCTGCACCGAAGCGGCCTCGGCCACTCGGTAGGCCTCGCGGGCAGCGGGGACCATGGCCTTCAGTTCGTCGGCCGACTTGGAGGGCATCGCGAGGATGAAGGCGGAACCAAAGAACGGCGCCAGGGTGGTGCCCAGCGAGTTGAGGGCCTGGGTCAGGGTCAAGCGCGCGGAAGCGGTTTCGGGCTTGCCCAGAATGGCAACGAACGGGTTGGCTGCCACTTGCAGCAGGGTGATGCCGGAAGCCAGGATGAACAGGGCCAGCAGGAAGATCGCGTACGAGCGGATCTCGGCCGCCGGGTAAAAGGCCAGGCAACCGAGCCCCACGACCACCAGGCCGATGATGATGCCCCGCTTGTAGCCGACCCGGTGGACGATCTGGCCCGAGGGCAGGGACACGACGAAGTAGGCGGTGAAGAAGGCGAACTGGATCATCATCGCCTGCGCGTAGTTCAGGTCGAACACCGCCTTCAGGTGGGGAATGATGATGTCGTTCAGGCAGGTGATGAAACCCCACATGAAGAACAGCGTGGAGAGCACCGCGAGGGCGCCGAGATAGCTGCGCGGCTTGCCATTGGTGGCAGCAACCTGGGGCGACGCTGAGGCAAGTGTTGGTCCGGCCATGTGAGTTCCTTTTGTGGTGGCTGCCCGAAGTCTGGACAAAGGCGAGAGTGCGATTTTGGGCCCGTGCCACGCATGATACACGCGGCCGCGAAAATTCCGACGGCTTCCTTGCAGGTGGGCGCTGCCACATCAGAGCAACGACGCGCCACGCTTGGTTGTGGCTCACGACTTGTGCTCATGGTCCCGAAATCTCGATCAGTTCATGACCGACGACGCGAACCAGTTCACCCTCAGTTTGGTGCCTTAGAACTCTTGAGGCAGTTGCTGTAGCTGCGCGACGGAGAAGACCGGCCCGTCCTTGCACACGTAGAAGGGGCCGATGTTGCAGCGGCCGCACTGGCCCAGGCCGCACTTCATCTTCATTTCCAGGGTGGTGAAGATGCGCTCGGCGGGGAATCCCAGTTCTTTGAACACCGGCAGGGTCAACTTGATCATGATGGGCGGGCCGCAGGTGATGGCCACGGCGTTGTCGGCTTTGGGCGCAGTCGCGCGCAGCACGGCGGGCACGAAGCCCTCGCGCCCTTTCCAGTTGGCGTCGCCCTTGTCGACGGTCACCACCAATTCCGTGTTGAACGCTTTGGCCCAGATCTCGCGATCCGCCGCGTACATCAGATCGCCCGGGCTGCGCGCGCCGTATACGATGGTCAGCCTCCCGTAGTCAGCGCGCTGATTGAGCACATGGCAGATGATGGGCTTGAGCGGCGCCAGGCCGATGCCGCCGCCCGCGATGACGATGTCCTTGCCCTTCCACTCAGCGACTGGGAAGGCTTTGCCGTAGGGGCCGCGGAACCCGATGATGGCGCCTGCGTACAGGTGGTGCAGGGCCTCGGTGTGGGCGCCCACCCGCTTGGTGGTGACGGTCAGCCGCTCGGGTCGGGCCGGATCGCCGGCGATGACGAAGGTGGATTCGCCCTCGCCAAAGGCCGAGATCTCGCCGAACTGGCCGGGCAGATAGCGGAAGGCATTGCGCTCGGTCTCGTCGAGCAGCTCGAAATGGAAGGTGACCGTGTCCGCGGTCTCGTCGATGCGCTCGCTGATGCGCGCGGGCAGCGGCAGCAAGGGATCACGCAACACGTTCGGCCTCCTGGTTGATGCGCTTCATGATCTCGAACACGTCGGCGAACAGGTGCCGGTCGAGCGGGCACAGCTCCACGCAACGGCCGCACCCGGTGCAGCCGACCAGACCGGGATTCTGCGTGGGAATGTATGAGAACTTGTGCAGCACGCGCTGGCGCAGGCGACTGGCCGCGACCTGGCGCGGATTGTGGCCGCCTGCCATGCGGGTGAAATCCGAGCGCTGGCAGTTGTCCACGATGCGCAGCCGCTGGATCTCGCCCTTGAACGACTCGTCGTCGATGGTGAAACACTGGCAGGTCGGACAGTACTGCGTACACACGCCGCAGTTCATGCAGGAGGTGCCCAGCTCGCGCCACATGGGGTGGTCGAAGTTCGCGTACAGTGTTTTCGGGTCGGGCAGGCCGGTCCACCACTCGGGTCGCGGGCCGGGCCGCGGCGCTGGCACGGGCACGGCCACCGTCACTACGGTGGCCAGGAACGCCTGGCCGCGCGGACTGCCGGCCTGGGCCACGAAACCGTCAGTCTTTGGTGTCAGCATGAGGTCCACCGCGTCCTTGTCGTCGGGACCGAAGCCGAACACGCCACAATAGCAGTTGGGGCCTGGCTGGCACGCGACGCCGATCAGCAGAAGATTGTCCCGCCTGGCCTTGTAGTGGGGATCCAAATAGGGCGCTTGCACGAAGGCGCGGTCGAGCAACAGCAGGGCGCGCGCGTCGCACGGTCGCACGCCGAACACGCTGCCCGGAGTCTCGTCGGGCTTGGCCGGCTCGATTTCGGCGGGGCCCGCGCCGGCTTTCCAGCGCGCGATCTCGCGCCGGGGCGGGGTGAACAGGTCCTTGACCGGTCGCCGCGGCCGGATGGGGCCCAGTTCGGGCAACGACTCGACCGCAGTCCAGCGGCCAACGTCGTTGGGCGCAAAGATCGCCCCCCGCTTGGAAAGCGCCGTTTGGAGCGCCTCGCGCGAAATTTTCATGCCATCAGCCACGGTGGGGTCCTCCCAGCCAGCTATCAGGATCTTCCGGGTTGAAAAGCAAGAAGGGCCACTTGTCGCCCTGCTTGATACCGGTCTTGAAATCGAACAGCTCCTCGACGTCTTCCGCCAGGCACAGGTCGAGCAGGTGCATGGGCACGCCCTCGGGGCAGGCGCGCTGGCACTCGCCACAGTCGACGCAGCGACCAGCGTGGTGGAAGGCGCGGATCATGTGCCACATGAGATTGGACGACGGCTTGGCGGTCTGCTCGATCCAGCGCGGGGCGTTCTGGTCGGTCACGCACACCGCGCAGTTGCACAACGGACAGACCTCGCGGCAGGCGTAGCAGTGGGTGCAGGGCTCGAACGCCTTCTGCCAGAACTCGAAGCGCTCGGCCGGGGTCATGGCCTTGATCTTGGCGATGGTCTCGGCGCGCGTCTTCTCCGGCTTGGGCAGCGCCGACACGTCCCCGACCGTGACATCAGCCAGCGGCGAGACGTGCATCTCGCAGCGCTGGCAGCGTTCATCGAAGGTCTTGCCGTCGGCCTTCACGCCAGGGCAGGCCACTGCGATGGCCACGATCTGCTCGCGCGCGAAATCGCCCTCGGTGATGCGCATGCTAACCGCACGGCCGTCGCAGCCCTTGACCACGATCCCGACTGGCAGCGGCAGATCGCGGGTCAAGCCGCGGGCCAGGTTCTGCACGCAGCGATAATCGAAAATCAGGGTGTCCGCGTCCTCGGGCCGCGTGATGAGCGTGGCCACCACGGCCTTGGACAACGGGTGCTCGCGATAGCCGAGCACGGATTTGACTTTGCCCTCGGCAAACAGGCGCTTCACATTCTCGCGCAGCGACTGGTTCACGACGCCACCCCCTGGCGCGCCATGGGATTGCGCCGTCCCAGAGCCCGCACCTTGTCGACGAACTCGCCCACCTCGACCGCGTAGCGCGCGCCCTCCGAGGCCGAAAGCCAGGTGAAATGGATGCGCTCGGGCTCGACGCCAACCCAGTCGAGCAGGCGGCGGATCACCGCCAGCTTGCGTTTGGCGTAGCGGTTGCCGCTGATGTAGTGGCAGTCTCCCGGATGGCAGCCCGACACCATCACACCGTCCGCGCCCTCTTCCAGCGCCTTGAAGATGAACAGCGGATTGATGCGGCCCGAGCAGGGCACGCGCACCACGCGCAGATTGGCCGGCACTTTCAGGCGCGAGGTGCCCGCCAGATCGGCGCCGGCGTAGCTACACCAGTTGCACAGAAAGCCGACGATGCGCGGCTGGAAATTCTCGCTCATCACCATGCCTCCCCGAGCAGACCGGCCAGCTCGTGATAGATCTGCCGGTCGGTGAAGTGTTGCAGTTCGATGGCCGTGGCCCGGCAGGTGGCCACGCAGGTGCCACAGCCTTTGCACGTGGTGGCGTTGACCACGGCCTTGTTGCGTTTGGGATCGATCTCGATGGCTTGGTAGGCACAAACATCGACGCACATCCCGCAGGCTGTGCACATCTCGGGCCGCACCAGCGCGACTGAAGGATCGATCTCGACCTCGCCGCGGGCCATGAAGCGCATGGCTGCCGCAGCCGAGCCCGACGCCTGCGCCACGGTGTCCGGAATGTCCTTGGGGCCCTGACAGGTGCCGGCCAGGAACACACCGTCGGTGGGCGTTTCCACGGGCGCCAGCTTGGGGTGCTTTTCGGCGAAGAAGCCGTCCGGGCTGCGTGGGATGCGCAGCATCTCGGACACCTGCTTGGCCCCCTGGGCCGGGCCCATGGCCGTGGCCAGGACGATCATGTCGACTGGGACGCGCAGCAACTTGCCCAGCGTGGTCTCTTCCGCCACGACGATCATCGAGTCCGCGGGCGCATCGGCGTCGGCCTCGGTGGGCGCCAGCACCTGCCCGGCCTTGCCGCGCACGAAGCGCGTGCCCTCGTGCATGACCCGGTGATAGAACTCCTCGTAGCCTTTGCCAAAGGCGCGCATGTCGATGTAGAACTCGTACACTCGCGCCGTGGTCTTCTCGCGCAGCAGGTGCGCGAACTTGAGCGAGTACATGCAGCACACGCGCGAGCAGTGCTTGCAGTAGTTCTCGTCGCGCGAGCCGATGCAGTGAAGGATGCCGACCGCAGCCGGCGCCTGGCCGTCCTTTTTGACGATCTTGCCGCTGGTGGGGCCCATGGCGTTGCACAGCCGCTCGAATTCCAGGCCGGTGTACACGTCGGGGAAGCGGCCGTAGCCCCATTGTTTGAACTGGCCGGGGTCGACCAGATCGTAGCCGGTGGCCACGATGATGGTGCCCACCTCTAGCTCGCGCACGCTGTCCCGATCGTTCATCACGATGGCGCCCGGCTCGCAGAACTTTTCGCACACCCCGCACTTGCCGCGCACGAAGTAGTTGCAGTGCTTGCGGTCGATGACCGGCTTGTTGGGCACGGCTTGCGGAAACATGGTGTAGATGGCGGGCCGGAAGGCCATCTTCTCGTCGAATTCCGAGGGAACCTTCTTCACCGGGCACTTGGTGATGCAGACGCCGCAGCCGGTGCACTTGGCGTTGTCCACGCAGGTGGCCTTGCGTCGGACCTTGACCTTGAACTGGCCCACGCTGCCGCGCACCTCTTCGACCTCGTGATAGGTGAGCAGCTCGATGTTGGGGTGCTGGGCCACCTGGACCATCTTGGGCGTCAAGATACAGGCCGAGCAGTCCAGGGTGGGGAAGGTCTTGTCCAGCTCGGCCATGTGACCGCCGATCGACTGGTTGCGCTCGACCAGGTGAACCTTGTAGCCGGCCTCGGCGATGTCGAGGGCCGCCTGGATGCCGGCGATACCTCCGCCAATGATGAGCGTGCTGGGCTTGACCTTGGCCCGGCCAGGCTGCAGCGGCCGCATCCAGCGCGCGCGCCTGACCGTGGCGCGCACGATGGCCAGAGCCTTGTTGGTGGCTTCCGTGCGATCCTTGGTCACCCACGAGCACTGCTCGCGGATGTTGGCCATTAGCATGAGGAAGGGATTGAGACCGGCCTGGGCGCAGGCCCGCCGGAAGGTGGGCTCGTGCATGCGCGGCGAGCACGCGGCCACCACCACGCGGTTCAGCCCGAACTCGGCGATGTCCTTCTTGATCTGCTCCTGCCCGGGGTCGGAGCACATGAACTTGTATTCGCGCGAGATCACCACGCCGGCCTCGCCCGCCATTTCCTTGGCCAGCTTCTCGACGTCCACCGTGCCGGCGATGTTGGTGCCGCAGTGACAGACGTAGACCCCGACCGCGGCCTGACCGTCTTTGCTGATGGCTTTGCTCATCGTCCACTCCCAGTCGCGTGGGGAGCCGGCGAGCTTTGCTCGCCGCGTACCATCGCGGGAGGGGTTGGGGACCCTTCCAGGGTCCCCATGTCAATCGAGCGGGCCAGCAGCTCGCCTAGATCGACCACCTCGAGCGAATCTTGCTTGCCCACCGTGCCCAGGCTGTCGGTCAGCATGAGCACGCAGTACGGGCAAGCCGTGGCCAGCGATTGCGCCCCCTGCGCGCAGGCATCGTTGATCCTCTGCACGCTGAAGCGTTCGGCGACCGGCGTGTCGGACCACATGCGGCCGCCGCCGCCGCCACAGCACAGGCTGTCTTCGTGGTGGCGCGAAAGTTCAACCAGTTCCAGCTCGGGGATGGCCTTGAGCACCTCGCGAGGCGCATCATAGATCCCGTTGTGCCGGCCCAGATAGCAAGGATCGTGATAGGCCACGCGCGCCTTGACCGGCTTTTCCGGCTTGAGCCGCCCGTCGCGAATCAGGTCGCGCAGCAGTTCCGCCACGTGGATGACCGTCACGCCTTTCAGTCCTTCGTAGTTCTTCTTGAAATTCTCCAGGCAGTGGGGCGAGGTCACCACGATCTTCTTCGGTCTGGTCGCGCGAATCTGTTCGGTGTTCCCGTCGCGCAGCGACTCGAACACGTCCTTGCGGCCGCCCTTGTGCGCGGGATCGCCGCAACACTTTTCGTCATTGCCCAGGCTGCCCCACTTCACGCCCGCCTTTTCCAGCAGGCGCGCCAGGGTTCGCTGCGCCTTGAGGTTGCGTGGATCGTAGGCGTGCGTGCAGCAGGTGTAGAGCAGGATCTCGCTCTCCTCCGTGTGCGGCCGCAGCCCGACTTCCGAGGCCCAGGCCGATCGCTTGTCCGGATCGCCGGCCCACGGGTTGCCATTGCCCTCCAGGCCTGACAGGGCCGATTGCAGAAGCGGCGGCAGGGTTCCGGCCTCGCCCATGATGTTGCGGATGCTACGTACGATGTCCACGGTCTTCACGCCGCGCGGACAGCGATCCAGGCACATCCCGCAGGTGGTGCAGAACCAGAGGTCTTCGCCTTCGTAGCCCTCGATGCCGAACTGGGCTAGCCGGATCAGGTTGCGCAGACGGAAATCGCGAAAATCGCCCCACGGGCACACCGACGAGCAGGTGCCGCACTGGTAGCACTCGTCGAGCGCCTGACCGCCGTATTCGACGATCATGTCCACGACATCCATGAAGGGTGCGGTTGATTTCATGCCGGCAACACTTTCAAAAGCGGTTCAAAGCGAAAGGGACAGAGCTTGGCCGCCGCGGTGCCTTCGTGCGACGACTTTCGGCACCACGCTGCGCGGACATCCCCGCGTGACGCGAGATCTCCGCGCACAGTCAGGTAGGGCAGGAGGAGAGCAAAGAAATGCATACAACCTAACGGTTGGAAATATAGCATCGTGAAACAGAGAAACTAGCCAAATGCGGTCCGATTTCTGACCGTTTCGGGGTTCACAGCTGCATCTTGACGACCAGATGGTGGCATTTGGCGCGTCGTGGTGGTCGGCGAAGCGACCTGCGACCAATCGAAGACAAGATCGAAGGGGGCATCCAGAAGTTGCTCGTCAGCGCGCCGTCCTTGCTGCATAATCGGACCTCCGTGTACCTCTTTCGACAAGTCGACTACGCCATTCGCTGCCTCGTCTACTTGACCCGCACGCGGGACCGTCTGGCAACCAAGGGCGAGATCGCGAAGGCGACCTCTGCGCCTGATCTCTTTGTCGCGAAGATTTTGCAGCAACTGGTGCGCGCGGGATTGGTATCGTCCACCCGCGGTGTGCACGGCGGCTTCGTGCTGGCGCGAGATCCAACCCATCTCTCGCTCCTTGACGTCATCGACGTCACCCAGGCGAGGGTGGCGCCGCGTCCCTGTGTCCTCGATCCTCGCGCCTGCCCGTTTCGGGAAACCTGCCCGGTTCATCCCGTGTGGGTGAAGATTCATCGCGCGACCGAGCGCGAATTGCGCAAGGTCAGCTTCGCGTCGCTGGCTCGCCAGGCTGCGAAGTTGCGCCGGCCTCGCACGGCCGCAGCCGCGTACTGAACCCCTTTCCGCCTCTGGTTGGAGCATGAAGATACACGAGTACCAAGCCAAACAATTGCTAGGCCGACACGGCCTACCCGTGCCCCTGGGAATCCCGGTTCTTGGCGCCGACAGTCTGGACCAAGCCATCCAAGAAGTGACGGACGCAAGCAAGAGCCAGACGGTGGTGGTCAAGGCCCAGATCCACGCTGGCGGCCGCGGCAAGGGCGGCGGGGTCAAGGTGGTCAAGGGTGCCGAGGCGGCCCGACAGGCGGCCGGACAGATCCTGGGCAAGCGCCTGGTCACCCATCAGACCGGCCCCGAGGGCCGCGTGGTGAAGCGCCTACTCATCGAAGAGGGCGTGTCCATCGCCCGCGAGCTGTACGCCGGCATCCTGGTCGACCGCGGGTGTGGCCGCGTGGTGGTCATGGCCTCGGCGGCAGGCGGGATGGAGATCGAGGAGGTGGCCGCGCGCACGCCTGAGGCCATCGTGAAAGAACACGTCGATCCGGCCTTGGGTCTTGCGGCTTTCCAGGCGCGCAAGCTGAGCTACGCGCTCGGCCTGACCGGTGTGGCTGCGCGCAACGCCACGTCGTTCTTGCAGAAGCTCTATCAGGCATTCGTGGCGCTCGACGCGTCTTTGGTCGAAGTGAACCCGCTGGTGGTGACCAGCGACGAGCGCGTGCTGGCGCTCGATTGCAAGATGACCTTCGACGACAACGCCCTGGATCGGCATCCCGAGGTCGCGGCCTTGCGCGATCTCGACGAGGAAGACCCGAGCGAGACCGAGGCGCGCAGCCACGATCTCAACTTCATCAAGCTCGACGGCAGCATCGGGTGCATGGTCAATGGCGCCGGCCTGGCCATGGCCACCATGGACATCATCAAGCACTTCGGCGCCACGCCGGCCAACTTCCTCGACGTGGGCGGCGGGGCCACCCAAGAAAAGGTGACCGCGGCGTTCAAGATCCTGACCGCGGACAAGGACGTGCGTGGCATCTTCGTCAACATCTTCGGCGGCATCATGAAGTGCGACGTCATCGCCGCCGGCGTGGTGGGCGCGGTGGCCGAAGTGGGGCTGCGCGTGCCGCTGGTGGTGCGCCTGGCGGGCACCAACGTGGAACAAGGAACCAAGATTTTGGCTGAATCCGGCCTGCCCATCACCACGGCCAGCGACATGGCCGACGGTGCGCGCAAGGTGGTCGCTTTGGTCAAGGGACAGGTGAGCTGACCATGGCGATCCTCGCTGACCACAAGACTCGTGCCCTGGTCCAGGGTCTGACCGGCGCGGCCGGGACTTTCCACGCCAAGCAGATGCGCGAATACGGCACCCCGATCGTGGGCGGCGTGACCCCGGGCAAGGGCGGCACCGTGCACGAGGGCTTTCCGGTGTTCGACACCGTCGCGCAGGCGGTGGCCAAGACGGGCGCCAACACCAGCGTGATCTTCGTGCCCCCGCCCGGCGGCGCCGACGCGATCCTGGAGGCGGCCCAAGCGGGTATCGAACTCATCGTGTGCATCACCGAGGGCATCCCGGTTCTCGACATGGTTCGCGCAAAACGAGCGCTCGATCTTGAACTCTGCAACCTGGTCGGCCCCAACTGCCCAGGCGTAATCACGCCGGGCGTGGCCAAGCTGGGCATCATGCCCGGCTACATTCACAAGCCGGGCGCCATCGGCATCGTCTCGCGTTCGGGCACGCTGACCTACGAAGCGGCCTTCCAGATCACCGAGCTGGGCCTGGGACAAAGCACCGCCGTCGGGATCGGTGGCGATCCGGTCAAGGGCATGGACTTCATCGACTGCCTCACGCTTTTTGAAGAGGATCCGCAGACCAAGGCAGTCCTGCTCATCGGCGAGATCGGCGGCACTTCCGAGGAAGAAGCCGCGGCCTTCATCAAGGCCAACATGAAGAAGCCAGTCGCCGCGTTCGTCGCTGGCGTGACCGCGCCGCCCGGACGCCGCATGGGCCACGCGGGTGCCATCATCAGCGGGGGTAAAGGACTGGCCGCCGACAAGATCGCGGCCCTGCGCGAAGCCGGCATCGCCATCGCCCCCACGCCCGCGGATCTGGGCACGACTGTGGCGAAGCTGGTTTCCTGATCCTACTGTCCCTCGTGCGGTCGGAAGTCTTCGACCAAGGCTTCCATGGCGGCCCAGATGTGCGAGACGTCGTTGGCGTAGATGAGCAGGTCGCGCTTGGCGCCGCGAATGTCGGTGACCTGGCGGGCGAGTTCGGCCTCCTGGCGGAAGCCCAGCCGCTCGAAGGTCTTGCGGGCGGCGGTCTGGCTCTCCACCAACTGCGCCACCATCTTCTCCAGCCCCAGGTCGATGGCTAGCTTGACCACCCCAGCGGCCAGCGCGTAGCCCAGGCCCTTGCCCCGGCGGTCGGAGGCCACGCTCAGCCGGATCTCGCCCACGTGGCGGCTCCAGCCGTACAGGTTCCGGTGCAAGGTGGCCTCGCCGCAGATGCCGCCGTCGGCGCGCGCCACCAGGCTGGTGGCCGCGCCCGAGGCCAGCTTGGCGAGAAACCGCGCCAGCCATCCGGGCGTTGTCACGTCGTCCTTGAGCACCAGCCGGTCTTCGTCGGAAAGCGAGCGGTAGAAGTCCAGCAGGGCCGGACCGTCGGCCGCGCTGGCCAGCGAGATCTCGACGCTCGATCCATCCTTCAGCTCGGCAACGCGCGGGAACCCGTCTCTCTCCACGATGTCCTCCTCAGGCCGGTGCGACCAGACCTCGACCGTACTCGTAGCCCTTCATGAGCGCCTTCAGGTTCAGGCTCTCGGTGCCCTTGGGCACCGAATCCACAACCGCCTTTTCCACCGCATCGATGGACAGAAGATTCGTCGCCCCGGCGAAGAAGCCTGTCATCACGATGTTGAGCACCAGGCGCCGGCCCAGCTCCTCGGCGAAGCGGGTGGCCGGGATGCCCAGCGCGCGCGCTGTCTTGGGCAACTTGCCTTCCACCTGCACCAGCTCGTTCTCGTACAGCACCAGACCGTCGGGCTTGAGCTGCGGGGCGAACTGGACGAACGCGTCCTGCGACAGCAGCACCAGAATGTCCGGGTGCCGCACGTAGGGATAGCCGATGGCCTCGTCAGCCACGATGACCTGGGCGCTGCACGCGCTGCCACGCGCTTCGGGCCCGAAAGCCTGGATCAGGGCCGCGTGCCGGCCGCTGTAGATGGCGGCGGCCTTTCCAATGATCGAGCCGCACAGAATGATACCCTGGCCGCCCAGCCCGCCGACGCGGATTTCGGTTCTGGTAGGGGAACCCTGAAAGGGTTCGCTCCGCCCTTCGGCCCCCCACCCGCCACCCCCGCCCCGCTCGCTTCGCTCGGCCTCGCCAGCCCTCCCGCGATGGTCCGCCGCCGGCACAGCCGGCGGGCTCCCCACACGACTAGCCACCTTGGCCTCCGTAGGGCGTGTACTCGGAGCCCAGGACCTTGGCAAAGTGTTCGTTCATGGCGTCCAGCCAGGTGGGGCGTTCGCGATCCACGAACTTTCCCACCACGATGGGGCCGTTGAAGGTCAGCCCCACCTCCTTGGTGTCGGCGCCGTGCTTGACCACGCTGTTCTCCTTGTAGAACTTCAGCTCGTCCACGCCGTCACCGCGCTTGTTGCGCCGTTGATACAGGGTCGGGCAGGGCGAGAGAGCCTCGATGAACACGAAGCCGCGCTTTCTCAATCCCTCCAGCATCGCCTTGGCGAGCTGGCGCACATGAAACACGGTCCAGCGCGCGACGTAGGTGGCGCCGCAGGCGTCAGCCAGGAACGGCAAGCTGAACGGGGCTTCGTAGTTGCCGAACGGCATGGTGGTCTGCTTGGCGCCCAACGGCGTGGTGGGCGCCACCTGACCGCCGGTCATGCCGTAGGTGAAGTTGTTCACACAGATCACCATGAGGTCCATGTTGCGGCGGGCGGCGTGCATCAGGTGGTTGCCGCCGATGGCCGTCAGATCGCCGTCACCCGAGTAGACCACCACTTTGAGCTTGGGGTTGGCCAGCTTCAGCCCGGTGGCGAAGGGAATGGCGCGGCCGTGCGTGGTGTGGAACGAATCCAGGTTCATGTAGCCGGCGACCCGGCCGGTGCAGCCGATGCCCGACACGATCGCGATCTCGTCCAGGTTCATGCCCGATTCGGTGAGCGCGCGGGTGAAGCAGTTGACGGTGGTGCCAATCCCGCAGCTCGGGCACCAGATGTGCGGGATGCGCTCCTGGCGCAGGTAGGGCATCACCGGGTTGATGCTGTCAATGTCGCGCAAGAGCGTGGCTGTCGTGTTTTCGCTCATCGGCCCGCCTCCAGGATCGCGGCCAGGATGGTCTCTGGCTCGTGCACCGAACCGCCCGCGTGCGGGAGGCTGACCACGCGGGCCGCGCCGGCCACCGCGCGTTCGATCTCCAGAACCATCTGCCCCATGTTCAGCTCGGGCATGATGAAGACCTTGACCGTCTTGGCCAGCTCGCGCATGCGGTTGGCGGGGAACGGCCAGGCCACCACCAGGCGCAGGTGCCCCACTTTCACGCCTCGCTTGCGCGCTTCTTCCACGGCGGACATGGCGATGCGGGATGTGATGCCGTAGGAAACCACCACCACATCGGCTCCCTCGACGCCGTCCTCGCGCACGTCCATCAGTCGGTCAGCGTTGTCGCGGATCTTGCCCACCAGCCGCCGCACCAGCTTGGCCTGCGCGCCGGCGTTCATGGCCGGGTAGCCGCGCTCGTCGTGGGTCAGCCCGGTCACGTGAATGCGGTAGCCGGCGCCCGCCTTGGTCATCTCGGGCACGGGATCGTCTTCGGTGGTGGCAAACGCGCGATACTCGTCCTTGGGCTTGCGCGTCCACTTGCGCGGCACCACCTTGATCTCGGAGGCGGGCGGAATGGCCACCCGCTCGACCATGTGCCCGACCACTTCGTCCATCATGAACATGACCGGGCAGCGGTAGATCTCGGACAGGTTGAAGGCTTTGATCATCAGGTCGAAGCATTCCTGGGGCGAGTTGGGCACGATGGCGATGATCTCGTAATCGCCGTGGCTGCCCCACTTGGCTTGCATCATGTCGGCCTGACCGGGCAGAGTGGGCAATCCCGTGGAAGGGCCGCCGCGCTGAACGTCGACCCACACGCCTGGGGTCTCGGTGATGGCGGCCAGGCCGATGTGTTCCATCATCAGCGAAAAGCCCGGGCCCGAGGTCACGCTCAATGACTTCTGTCCGCCCCAAACCGCGCCTTGCACGGCAATGCTGGAGGCCAGTTCGTCCTCCATCTGGATGAAGATGCCGCCCACCATCGGGATGCGCGCGGCGAAGCGCTCGACCACTTCGGTCGACGGCGTGATCGGGTAGCCGGCGACGAAACGACACCCGGCAGCCAGCGCGCCTTCACAGGCGGCGTGATCGCCGTCCATGAAATGAATGCCGGTCAGCACGCCCTTGGGGTCAGCGGGCTCGGGGTCTTGCGCCCTGGGCGCGGCCAGCGATTTTGGCGCGGCGGGCGGGGCTGGCACGGCGCCCTTGGCCTGGCGCGCGTCGATGTCCTTCCATCGCTCGCCGTAGATGGCGAAGTCAGGGCAGTACAGGCCGCACAGGTCGCATCCGCTGCAGTCCTCGGGCCGGGTCAGGATGGGAAAGTGGTACCCCTTGGCGTTGAAGTCCTTGGTGAACTCCAAGCAATGGGTGGGACAGAAATCGATGCAGAACGAGCAGCCCTTGCAGATTTCCGGGCGGACGAACACCGTCCCTTTCCCCTGGCGCTCTGGGCTAGTCTGATTCATGCGCTCTCCTGGAAGTCGCGGTCAAGAACTAGCACGGGATGTGGCTGGGAACGAGCAAACAAGGACTCCATTAGTCTTGTTTATACCATACCGTTGCAAGCGGAGATGTGATAGGAGCTATTGGATGTTCGGTCTTATCCCATTTTTCCGATCGACGATCGGAAAGAAGGTTCTGATGGCGGTGTCGGGGGTGTTTCTGTTTGCGTTTTGCGTCGAGCATGTTACGGGGGCTCTGCTCTTCTTCAAAGGCCCGGAAACTATCAACGGGTACGGCCGCCTGCTGCACTACTCGGCGGCACTGGTCTGGTCCTTTCGTGTCGGCCTCATGCTCTCTGCCATCGTCCACGTCACCTTCGCGACCCTGCTCTATTTCCAGGAACTGGCGGCGCGCCCGGTGGGCTATCGCAGCCGGCGCTACCTTCGGGCGAGCTACGCGGCCCGCACCATGAAGTACTCGGGGCCGTTCTTGCTCGCCTTTGTGATCTTTCACCTGGCGCATCTGACCTGGGGCTACAACGTGGTGCCGGGCCGATTCATCCAGGGCGACATCTACGCCAACATGCTCAACGGTTTCCGCACGGGCTGGGTGGCGCTGATCTACGTGGGCGCGGTCAGCCTGCTCGGGCTGCACCTTCTACACGGCGCGCACAGCATGTTCGAATCGCTCGGGCTGCGCCACCGACGGGTGGAATCGCTGCTGTTTGGCTTCGCCCGCGTGGCTGCGCTGGTGATTGCGGTGGGTCTGGCTCTGGCTCCCGCGGCGGTGTTCTTTCGCGTGATCGGGGGCTAAGGACCCATGGAACTCAAAGCCAACCTTCCCCCTGGGCCGCTTCACACCGCCTGGGAGCGCCATCGTTTCGATCTCAAGCTGGTCAATCCGGCCAACAAGCGCCGCTACCAGATCATCGTGGTGGGTTCGGGCCTGGCCGGCGCCTCCGCGGCCGCGTCGCTGGGCGAGCTGGGCTACAACGTGCGCTGCTTCTGCTACCAGGACAGTCCGCGCCGCGCGCACAGCATCGCGGCGCAGGGGGGAATCAACGCCGCCAAGAACTACCAGAACGACGGCGACAGCGTGCAACGCCTGTTCTACGACACCATCAAGGGCGGCGACTTCCGCGCGCGCGAGCACAACGTCTATCGCCTGGCCCAGATATCGAACCACATCATCGATCAGTGTGCGGCCCAAGGCGTTCCCTTTGCGCGCGAGTACGGCGGCCAGCTTGCCAACCGTTCCTTTGGCGGCGCCCAGGTGTCGCGCACCTTCTATGCCCGCGGGCAGACCGGGCAGCAGCTTCTTCTCGGCGCGTACCAGGCGCTGTCGCGCCAGATTGCCACGGGACAGGTCAAGATGTTCCCGCGCACCGAGATGCTAGACTTGGTGGTGGTCGACGGACGCGCCTGCGGCATCGTGACCCGCGACTTGGTGTCCGGCGCGATCGAGACGCACGCCGCCGACGCCGTCATCCTGGCCACCGGCGGCTATGGCAACGTGTTCTACCTTTCGACCAACGCCAAGGGTTGCAACGTCACCGCCACCTGGCGCGCGCACAAGCGCGGGGCCGGATTCGCCAACCCGTGCTTCACCCAGATTCATCCGACGTGCATTCCCGTCACCGGCGATCACCAATCGAAGCTGACGTTGATGAGCGAGTCGTTGCGCAACGACGGCCGTGTGTGGGTTCCGTTGCGCGCCGGCGACCAGCGGCCGCCCGGCAAGATCCCGGAGGCCGAGCGCGACTACTATCTGGAACGCCGCTATCCCAGCTTCGGCAATCTGGTTCCGCGCGACGTGGCCAGCCGCGCGGCCAAGGCGGTGTGCGACGAGAACCGTGGCGTCGGGCCAGGCGGCCGCGGCGTGTTTCTGGATTTTTCCGACGCCATTTCACGCCAGGGCGAGGCCGTGGTGCGCGAACGCTACGGCAACCTGTTCGACATGTACGAGCGGATCACCGCGGAGAACCCCTACAAAGTTCCCATGCGCATCTATCCGGCCGTGCACTACACCATGGGCGGGCTGTGGGTCGACTACAACCTGATGAGCACCATCCCGGGCCTGTTCGTGGCGGGCGAGGCGAACTTCTCCGACCACGGGGCCAACCGTCTGGGCGCCTCGGCGCTGATGCAAGGCCTGGCCGACGGCTACTTCGTCCTCCCGTATACCGTTGGCAGCTACCTGGCCGCAAGCAAGGCCGGGGCGGTGTCGACCGACAAGCCGGAATTCGCTGCCGCCAAGGCGCAGGTCAACGAGCGGACCAATCGACTAGTCGCTCGCAAAGGCAAGCGAACCGCAACTTCATTTCATCGCGAACTGGGCAAGTTGCTCTGGGAAAACTGTGGCATGGCGCGGACGGCGGCCGGGCTGAAGGAAGCCTTGGCACGCATCCCCGAGCTGCGCGAACAGTTCTGGCGCGAGGTGATGGTGCCGGGCGGTCCCGAGGAACTAAACCAGTCGCTGGAAACCGCGGGCCGCGTGGGGGATTTTCTCGAATTCGCCGAGCTGCTGTGCCGGGACGCGCTTCTGCGCGAGGAATCCTGCGGCGGGCACTTCCGGCAAGAGCATCAAACCCCGGATGGCGAGGCCCGGCGCGACGACGCGCGCTTCGCCCATGTGGCGGTGTGGGAGCACAAGGGCGAGGACCAAGAGCCGCTCCGCCACACCGAGCCGCTCAGTTTCGAGAACGTCCATCTCGCGCAGCGGAGCTACAAGTGACCATGAATCTCGTGCTGATGGTCTGGCGGCAAGAGAACGCGCGCGCGCGCGGCCACATGCAGAGGATCGAGGCCAAGGACATCAGCCCCGACATGTCCTTCCTGGAGATGCTCGACGTGGTCAACGAACGCCTGACCGTCGCCGGCCAGTCGCCCATCACCTTCGACCACGACTGCCGCGAAGGAATCTGCGGCTCTTGTGGCGTGGTCATCAACGGCGTTCCCCATGGCCCGCAACCAGGGACCACGACCTGCCAGCTTCACATGCGCCATTTCCGCGACGGCCAGGTCATTGTCATCGAGCCTTTCCGCGCGCGCGCCTTTCCCGTGATTCGCGATCTCATGGTCGACCGCAGCGCCTTCGATCGCGCGATCGCGGCCGGTGGCTTCATCACTTCGCCCACTGGCAGCGCGCCTGACGGCAATGCCATCCTGGTTTCCAAGGGCGCGGCAGACGCGGCCATGGACGCGGCCGCCTGCATCGGGTGCGGCGCGTGCGTCGCCGCCTGCCCCAATGCCTCGGCCATGCTGTTCGTGGGTGCCAAGGTATCGCACCTGGGACTTCTGCCCCAGGGTCAGCCCGAGCGCTGGTCGCGCGTGCACGCCATGGTGGCGGCCATGGACGCCGAGGGCTTTGGCGGTTGCACCAACTTCCTCGAGTGCGCGGCCGTCTGTCCCAAGAACGTGTCGCCCGACTTCATCGGCCGACTCAACCGCGACCTCATCGGCGCCGTCTTTTTGGCCCGGCCGCGGGCGGCCACCACGGATGCGGGCTAGCTGGTACGACCCGGCGGTGCGAGGATGCAGAAATTGCGGAAATGCGTGAGACTGTGCCTGTCCACGAACATCTAACTGATAAGCTGCAAGCCCCGACGCATCCAAACGAACAGGGAGGCCCCATGACACCGTGTATCCAGTGCAAGTACGCGCTTGCGCCTGACTTTCGCTTCTGTCCGCGTTGCGGTATTCCGGCAACCAAGGACATCCCTGACCAGTACCTGCTCGCGAGAAAGGCCATGGAAGGGCGCATGGAGGGCGGCCCGGTGGGGCCTGCCATCGCGACCCTGTTGAAGGCCTACGATTTGGGGCTGCGCGATGCCCACGTTCTGTGCGGTCTGGGCATTCTCTACTATCGCCTCGGCGACATCGGGTCGGCGACCAAGTACCTTGAGGAAGCCATCGCGCTCAAGCCGAACTTCCCCGAAGCGCTTTACGACCTGGCGCTCACCTATTATCGCGGCGGCCAGATCCACAAGACCATCGCGACGATGGAGCGATGCCTGAAGTTGAGCCCCGACTATGCAGCGGCTCACTACTGGCTCGGCATCGCCAACTATCACCTGGGGCGGCAGCAGAAGGCCATCGAGTCCTTCTTGCGCGTGGTTGAGCTCAACCCGGCGGCCAAGGTTGCCAACTATCACCTGGGCGTGAATTTTGCGTCGCTAGGTCAGTACGACAAGGCCATCGCCAATTTCAAGCTAGTGGTGGAGAACTGCCCGGAGGACGAGGCGGCGTTCTATCACCTGGGCATGGCCTACTATGAATCGAACAAGATTCCGGAGGCCACCGAGGTCTTCAAGCATTGTGTCGCGCTCGATCCCGGCGACCGGCGCGCGGCGCAGATGCTAGAGATGCTGACCAATGTTCCTGGGGTCTGATTCGCGAAGGCAGGGGCTGCAACTGCGCGGCGGTGGTGCGGGCAAAGGCTCGTACCGTATCCGTGCTGGTCAGGTTTGAGATCTCGTCGATCGACTGCTTGGCCGGCAAGGCGGGGATCTGGCCGGTCAGCGCTCCGTGCCCGAGCAGGCCGACGAACGAGAACAGGAAGCGCTCGCGCTCGTCGTTGGGCAGAAAATCCAGGCAGCGCAGAATCGCGGCAGGTTCAGCCTTGTCCCAGCGGCCGGGATAGCCTCGATCGGCAAGCCATTGCCCGATACTGAGCGCGGCGTCGACCAGGTCCTGGCGTTGGGTCGCGTCGGCCGAAACCGCCCCGGCCAGCTCGTCGGCCAGGGTCACGGCAACGATGCGCCGTGGGGCCATTGGCCAGGGGGCCGTCTCGATGGCTGTGGCCGACGACCTGCGCCTGCGGAATGGAATGAAACTGGAACGGAACCGGCGACGCTTTGTCATGCCATGGTTGTCGGACGCCGGCCGAGAAAGTTGTGTGGCGATGCCTTGAACCTGGTCGGAGGGGGCGCGCTGTCTACGCGGCTTGGACGTTGACAAGTACGGCAGGTAGCGCGCTACCAGAGAACCCGCACCGGGTAACGCTGAATGTGCGAGTCAGGTGTCACCAACACGCAGTCTTCGTGGATGGCCTGGCAGATGAGCGCACGGTCAAAGGGATCGGCATGAAAGTCCGGCAGCCGCTCGAGGAACGCGAGCGCCTGGCAGCCGAGAGGCGCTTCTTCCAGCCCGAGCCGCGCCATGGCCTCGCGCACGAAGGCGCCGGGCGGACGATCGAGCCGGAGTTGTCCCAGCTTGCGAGACTTGAGCTGAATCTCCCAAGCAGAAATCGGTGATAACAAAACGGCGTTCTCCGGCGCAGCAAGGGCTTCACGCGCCGGCTCGCTCAGCTTCTCGGGCGCATCCGCTGCCCACAGAAAAGTGCAAGTGTCGAGCAGGAGCCTCACGCCTTCTCGTCCCCCACATCGCCAGCCGTGAATGCGGCCAAGTCCTCTGCTGGCAGCGGCTCGTTGAAGGTGTCCGCCATGTGCAAGACAGCACCACGCAGAGCCCCCAAGGGTCGCCCTGGCTTGGCGGGTTCAGTCAGCGGTCGGAGCTCCGCCACAGGGACATTCCGGTCACAAATCACGAGTGATTCCCCATTCTTGACGCGTTTTAGGTAGCGCGAAAGGTGGGTCTTTGCCTGCTGGATGTTGACCGGCTTCATCAACCAATTAAACCATGTTTCTGGTCAGGTTGCGAGCCGGGCGGTGCCTCTGTCTGATTGTAGTCAGACTTTGTCACAATCCGGCTGCGATGGGGGAGGCGAACAAATATTGCAGGCACATATGCGCGCGGCGCGATGCCATTCTGCCGCCAAGCCTGATGAGGAAATGCCTACTTGGCGAACAGCAGCGGGCGGTACTCGGGCCGGATCTGCACGTTGTTCTCGAACAGAAAGTGCTGTAGTTGCAGGAGGTCGAGCGAGTCCACCCGCAAATCGTGCAAGCGACACATCTCGGCCACGAGATCCTCGTTGCTGTCAGAATGGTGGTACAAGATGCGGGCCACGCGGTATTCGGACAAGTCGTAGAAGCCATCCCGATCGTGTGGAATGCGCAGGGTGCGAAGGATGCGAGCAAAGGCGCGGGCGTTGGGCCGCATGAGTTGGATCAGCACCCCATTGACCACATGACCGTAGAGTCTCTTCTCCGCTCCGGGCGAGAAGAGGCGTCGCACTGCCGTCTCATCGAGTTTCTTCCACAGCGTCGCGAGCGAGCGTCGGATCTCATAGGCCAGTTGCTCATCGTCGGCGTCCACCTGCACCGGTCCCACCGTTCGTGCCTGCCGGGCGGTGCGCACGAGGGCTAGCAGACCGGGAGAAGAGACGTTCGCGGAGAGAAACTCGGGCCAGTTGCGTTTGTGCAGATGCTCGCTCGACAGGAAGGTCGAGCCCACGTAGGCGAGAAAATCGCGCACTGCCTGCTCACTGCCTAGCTGGCGGACCAAAGCTGGTGCGAAATGAAAGGTGGGGCCGACAACGTCGAGTGGGATCCTGCCGCCACGTCCGAGCGTAGACAGCGAGCGCTCGTCGCCGCAGGTGTACCTGCCGTCGACGCGAAAGACGCGCGTGGCGGTGCTGACCGCTGCCTGTTCGTGTCTGGCCTGCAGGCTGAGGGCGTCGACCCGGCGCAAGGTGGTGCTGATGGTGCGTGCCGTGGCAAAGGCGTTGCCAAGAAAGAGAGAGAAGGTTTGACGGTCAGCGGGCGGGTCGGGCTGTCGGTCGGCCCAGTCGAGGTAGCGCCGGTAGTAGTCGAGGGCGGAGCGCGTTCGGAAAGGCACCTGACAACGAGCCAAGTTGGTGTCGTCGAAGGACGGGAAGTCGTTCCAGCCCGGCTGGAAGCCGGCCGACAGCATGGCGCGCAGGTGGGCCGGATCCATGCGCGGGATGCTGTATGAGCGCCAGCGAACGCGCGTGTTCCCGTCGCGGCCAGCGTTCAGGGCGCGCATCCGACGGGCAATCGTCCGCGCCCGTCGGGGGTGGATGTTGATCTCAGAGCAGACGAACCACACGTTGTGGATCCCGCGGGATGCCAGCGTCGCCAGATCTGCCTCCACCGCGGACCAGTTCCGGTACTGAACGTGGCGGCCCTTCACCGCCGGCTCGTTACAGAAGTAGCAGCGAAAGGGACAGCCGCGCGCGATCTCCACCGCAACGGTATCCATGGTGCCCTCAAGCAGTGCACGCTCCCCGTAGAAACGAATCAGCTCGTCCACCATCTCATCCGTATATTCCGGTCCATCGAACGGGGGATAGAAGACGCGCGGGTTGGCGTGGAAGGTGCGACCCCGGCGGTAGACCAAGTTGGGCACTTGGTCCAGATGGCGGCGGGCCAGCACGTCAGCGAAACGCGCGAAGAATCCGTCAGGTTCGCCCTGGATCCCGAAATCCACCTGAAGGCGTGCGGCGGTTTGCAGCGGGTGGGAAGAGAAGCCAAAGCCGCCGGCCACGATGGGGGCTTGGGTCAGCCGGCGGATTTCGCCCACCAGCGCGCGGGTGTCATCGACAGGCAGGTAGTACTTTGACGGATCGCCGAAAGGTGGCGGCGGATAGTCCGATTCCACGACCGAGTCCGCCTGCCGCAGGTGCAAACCGATCATGCGTGGCCGACGCCGTCGGATGAGATCAGTCAGGTGGTAGCGGATCTGTTGTCGATTGAGTCGGACAAAGTCGAAGCGTGCGACTTTGAGACCGAAGTGGCGTGCCAGCGCCGAGACTTGCACGAACGCGTAGGGGTATACGGTCTTGTCAGGCAGATTCGAGGCGTTGAGCAGGAGGAGATCCACTGCGTCTGAGGCCAAGGAAGCGCTTCCGCAGAAACGCCCGCGCGGATTGGTCGCGCCTATCCTCTGGCCCATGTCCCGCCCACGGCAGCGGAGGCATCAGGGCAACCTGCCACTGACGCGTTTTTGCAAGGCGGAATCGCGCGTCCCGTCTTCGCTGTGGTTGAGATCCGCGGCGACACTGGAATGTCTGGACGCACAATAGCACCGCCAGCAACCGAGACAAGCGGGGGCCGGCCGGCTGCGTTCTGCGTTCCGGGGTCAGCTCTTGTCCCCGGCCAGTTCTTGTGCAAGTTCCAGGATGCGGCGGTGCTCCGGGATGCGGGTCAGGTACGCCTGGCGACCGGCGAAATCTTCGATGGTGGCTGCCCAGGCGTGGACCTGTCTTGTCGCCGCGGCCAAAACCTCCTTCGCGGCCAGGCGATCGCCGGAAACGAGCAAACACTCGGCCAACGCCAGACGGATGGTTGCCTCGCCGTCGTCCACGATGCCTATCCTCTCGAACTCGGCATACGCATCGCGCGCGGTCGACAGCGCCTCGGCCTTGTGGCCCTGCGCCAGCAGGGCGCGAGCCAGTAAGGCGCGCGCGAAGGGCAAAACTGCGTGCACGGTCTCCCATGTGGTCAGGGCTGCGCGCGCGTACTGCTCGGCGCGTGCGTAATCGCCCGCCAGGTATTCCGTCACCGAGAGATACGCCTCCGCGCATCCCTGGAAGCGTCGATCATTCTGCGTGCGGTTGACGGCGATGCCCTCCTGGCCGACAGCGCGTGCCTCGGCAAAAGATCCCTTGTAGGCAAGGATGTTGGTCAGGGCTTGCAGGCTGCCCCCAAGCATGTACTTGAGGTCCATCTTTCGCGCCGTGGCCATGATCTGCTGGATGCAGGCCTCGGCTTCTTCCAGTCGGCCGAGCTCGAGCAGGCTCACGCCGACGTTCGCAAGAGCCTCGCAAGCGGCGCGCCGGTGGCCGATGCTCTCGAAGTAGTCAGCGGCGCGTTTGGCTGCCGCGAGAGATTCGGCTGGATTGCCCTGGCTTCTCGCGATGTGCGACCTCAGGCCCTCTGCCCGTCCCAGCATGATCGGCTCCAGCTGGTCTCGTGACTCCTCCAGCAGCGTCAAGGTTTGGTGACGGATCTCGTTGTCGCCAGCGTAGGTGAGGTAACCAGCCGCGCTCACGAAGCAGTCGAGCCAGGCATTCAGCAATTCAGGTGCTTCTGGTCGCTCGAGGTCGCGGAATAGCGCGGCGATCTCGTCGTACTTGACCTGTGGGCCAAGCGCATCGAAGAGCGCGCTCAGGGCGTCCAGTTTGGTCCGGTCCTCACTGGAGGCGAGCGCCTCCCGAGCCGCTTGCTCCGCCTCCAGGTATTGCCCTCGCCAGAACCTCGCCTGCGACTCGATCACCCGCATCGAACACAATTCCTCACCCGCAGCGCCCAGATTCACGGCACGTTCGACGCGGCCGACGGCTTCCGCCAAGTCATCCGCGTCGAGCGCCTGCTGGGCTGCCACGCCCAGCCAGCGAATCGCGCGTGGCTTCTCACCGGCGCGCTCGAAGTGGTCGGCCAGCACGATGCCCTGGCGCTCACCAGCCTGCTCCAGGTACTCGCCAGCCAGCAGGTGGCCCAGCCGTTTCTCCGTCGGTGGCAGCATCTCGTAGGCTGCCTGGCGCAACAGCGCGTGGCGGAACGCGTACTCGCGCAGATCCGCGGTCGGTCGCGAAAACAGAATCTCTCGCTTGGTCAGGATCTCCAGCCAGCGGTCCACGTCCTTGCGCCGATCCTCGTCGACCAGGGCCTTGACCCCTACGGGCCGAAAGGTCTGGCCAAAGATGCTGCCCGCGCGCAGGACCAGCTTGGCGTCCGGGCCAAAGATGTCGAAGCGCGCCTGCACCATGCCCAGCACCGTGTCGGGCAGGTTGCTGTCGTCGCCGACCTTGCCCCCGTCGGCCACCACGCGCAGCAATTCCTCAAGGTAAAACGGATTGCCCTGTGCCCGCTCCGCGATCCAGCGCGCGCTTTCTTCGGAAATCTTGCCCACCACATGCTCGATCATGCGTTGGGTTGACTTGGGCGACAGCGGCGTCAGGTTGATCCGCTGCGGGTTGCGTTCTTTCCACAGGCCCGGAAAGCGCCGGTCCACCTCGGGCCGCGCCAGGGCCAGCACCATGAACGGCTTCTCGTTGTGTACGCGCAGGGCCGCGTCCACGAAGTTCACGCTGGGCGAGTCGCCCCAGTGCAGATCCTCCAGCACCAGCAGTACCGGATGATGACTGCACTCGGCTTCCAGCCAGTCGAGCCAGGCCATGAGCGTCTGGTCGGCCATCAAGCGCGGATCCTGCCGGGCCGCGCGCAGGGGTGGCAGATCCTCGTCGGGGAAAGGCAGGTTGGCCATCTCGCCCAGAAACGCCGCGATTCGCAAGGCATCCTTGGCGGGCAAGAAGCGCGAGGCGTGCGCAGTCAGGCGCTTGCGCTGCACAGCCTCGGGCTCAGCGCCGGTGATGCCAGCGGCCGCGAGCAACGCGGAGCCCAGCAAGGCAAAAGGCGCGGCGTCGCGCATGGGATCGCCGCGACCAACCAGCATCGCATACGCGCGACTGCGACGCTGGATGCGGTCGCAGAATTCGTGGCGCACGCGCGACTTGCCCCCGCCCGCTGCCGAGGCCATCAGCATCACGCGCGCGGCGGGCTCGTCGCACGCTTCATCCCACAGAGCTTCCAGAAGGTCGACTTCGCGATCCCGGCCGAAGCACGGAACGGCCTTGCCCATCAGGGTGCGCGGGGCTTCGCGAATTCCCTTCTCGAACAGCAGGCGCGAGGTGCCGTCGGCCAGCGCCTGGATCTCGAAGCGGTTTTCCAGCAGATGGGCGGTGACATTGTCGATGTGGATGGTGCCGGCCGGGGTGGTGGCGAGCAGGTGCCCGGCCTGATCGATGACGTCGCCCAGGGAAAGCTTGCCGGCCATGTCAGTGCGGCTGGTGCTGATGCCCAGGCTGGCGTCAGGCAGCGCGGCCTTCAGGCGCAGGGCACAGCGCGCGGCCTGCGTGGCTTGGTCGAGCGGCGTGCCCTGCTGCTCGCCGGTCAGGGCAATGACCAGCGAACCGCCACCCAGTCGCTCGACGCGCGCACCGAGGGGCGCGATGGCACTCTGCAGATCTCCCAGGCCCGCTTCGCCCAGTTCGGGGTTGGCGAGTCGTTCAGACAGGATACCGGCCAGGTCAGCGGTCCGGCCCGGATCGTGTACGACACGCGTGACTGCGCCGGAGCGCGGTCGCGAAACCAGGATGGCGGCCAGGATACGCTGCTCGCCAGTGGCGACCAGCGCCGGAGTCGGCGTGCGGGTCCGGTAGATTGCGGCAAGGTCGCTGTCGCGGTCGACGAACTCGGCCGCAGTGGCAGCCAGCGCGCGCGCGACCTCGTCGGCCTTCGCCGGACGCTGGTCGGGATTCTTGGCCAGCATGCACGCGATCAGCGCGACCAGATCGGCCGGAGTTTCCGGCCGTCGGCGGGCCAGATCCACCGGATCGTCCAGGCAGATCTTGGCCATGATCGCGGTGGGCGAAGTGCCGGCAAAGGGTGGCTGGCCGGTGAGGCATTCGAAGAGCACGCAGCCCAGGGCGAAGATGTCGGCGCGTCCGTCGACGTTGCTGGCCCCGCGTGCCTGCTCGGGCGCCATGTACAGCGGAGTGCCCAGCGCGGCGCCGACGCTGGTGATGCGCATGCGTTGCTCCGGATCGAACAGGCGGCGCGCGATGCCGAAGTCCAGCACCTTGGCCTGGCATGGATCGCCGGCAGGCAGAAAAATGTTGGCCGGCTTGATGTCGCGGTGGACGACGCCGTGCCTGTGCGCCACGGCCAGGGCCTCGGCCACGCGGCGACCGAGCTGCAAGGTCTCGGAGATGCGCAGCGGCCCGCGCGCCACGCGGTCCTCCAGGGTTTCGCCCTCCAGCCACTCCATCGCCATGTACTGCTCGCCGTCGGCGGTGGAGCCGTGGGCCAGGTAGCGCACGATCGCCGGGTGAGCGATGCCGGCCAGCACGACGGCTTCCTGCTGGAAGCGCAGGGACTGTGTGCCCCGAGGCTCGGCCACTACCTTCAGCGCGACATACTCGCCGGTCTTCAAATCCTCTGCGCGATAGACCAGGCCCATGCCGCCCTCGATCGGATCGCCGTCGATACGAAAACGATCGCCGTAGGTCTGGGGATGGGACTCCACGGATACTGCCTGAGTGCTACGGGCGGAATGTTACAGGGATCTGGCCGGCGCCGCTCAAGGGTTCGCGAGGGAACAGGGGCCGACGCTCGGTTGCTAGTTCGGGCGCGGCGGTAGCGCAATTGGATAACGCGAACAGCAGTTTGCTCGGATATCTGTAATCGCAACCAACTGTAATTAAACGGATAATTATGGCAGACAGTCATTCATGTGACCGATAGTCATGAAGTTGACTACAGTTGAAAACATGTTGATAGGCTGACCGTAGTTGTCAGTGAACAGATTGAAATTGATAAGAATTTGCGTGACAGCAGTGCAACATTGTCAATGAACTGACGACATCGTCAAAGATTTGACTTGCAAGGTGCGTCTCCTTGATCGACCATGCTGCCGTCCCTCGAAGTATTTCAACCCACGCAAGGAGATCCCCCCATGAAGAAGACATCTGGCATCAAAGTGAAGTCCCGAGTACGCAGCGGCGGAGGCAACTGGCCGAAGTAGTCGCGACATATCGACCGCAGAAAACGCTGCCTACGGGCGGCGTTTCGCGTTCTGGGGTCAAACTTTCCCGGTGGCCAACTCGTGCGCGAGTTCAAGGATGCGGCGATGC
Source organism: uncultured delta proteobacterium (assembly GCA_963755125.1). Classification (GTDB taxonomy): domain Bacteria; phylum Myxococcota_A; class Polyangia; order Fen-1088; family Fen-1088; genus Fen-1137. The sequence continues at coordinate 51,159 of CAVWIP010000018.1, read as the reverse complement.
TCGGGGATACGGTTCAGGAACGACTCGCGAACTTCGGGATCGTCAATGGCCTTTGCCGCCGCGAGAATTCGGCTAGCCGCCGTGTCTAGAACCTCCTGGGCCGCCGCGATGTCTCTGCCCGCGATCAGGCACTCGGCAAGCGCCAATCGTATCGTCGCCTCGCCGTCGTCCACGATGCCTATCCTCTCGAACTCGGCATACGCATCGCGCGCGGTCGACAGCGCCTCGGCCTTGTGGCCCTGCGCCAGCAGGGCGCGAGCCAGCAAGGCGCGCGCGAAGGGCAAAACTGCGTGCACGGTCTCCCATGTGGTCAGGGCTGCGCGCGCGTACTGCTCGGCGCGTGCGTAATCGCCCGCCAGGTATTCCGTCACCGAGAGATACGCCTCCGCGCATCCCTGGAAGCGTCGATCATTCTGCGTGCGGTTGACGGCGATGCCCTCCTGGCCGACAGCGCGTGCCTCGGCAAAAGATCCCTTGTAGGCAAGGATGTTGGTCAGGGCTTGCAGGCTGCCCCCAAGCATGTACTTGAGGTCCATCTTTCGCGCCGTGGCCATGATCTGCTGGATGCAGGCCTCGGCTTCTTCCAGTCGGCCGAGCTCGAGCAGGCTCACGCCGACGTTCGCAAGAGCCTCGCAAGCGGCGCGGCGGTGGCCGATGCTCTCGAAGTAGTCAGCGGCGCGTTTGGCTGCCGCGAGAGATTCGGCTGGATTGCCCTGGCTTCTCGCGATGTGCGACCTCAGGCCCTCTGCCCGTCCCAGCATGATCGGCTCCAGCTGGTCTCGTGACTCCTCCAGCAGCGTCAAGGTTTGGTGACGGATCTCGTTGTCGCCAGCGTAGGTGAGGTAGCCAGCCGCGTTCGCGAAACAGTCAAGCCAGGCATTCAAGAGTTCAGGCGCTGCTGGCCGCTCGAGACCGCGGAATAGCGTGGCGATCTCGTCGTACTTGATCTGTGGGCCAAGTGCATCGAAGAGCGCGCTCAGTGCGTCCAGCCTGGTCCGCGCCTCACTGGAGGCGAGCGCCTCCCGAGCCGCTCGCTCCGCCTCCAGGTATTGCCCTCGCCAGAACTTCGCGTCCGACTCGATCACTCGCATCGCATACAATTCTTCGCCCGCGGCGCCCAGGTTCACGCCTCGCTCGACGCGCGCGATGGTTTCCGCCAAGTCATCCGCGTCCAGCGCCTGCTGGGCTGCCACGCCCAGCCAGCGAATGGCGCGTGGCTTTTCGCCTGCGCGCTCGAAGTGGTCGGCCAGCACGATGCCCTGGCGCTCACCAGCCTGCTCCAGGTACTCGCCAGCCAGCAGGTGGCCCAGCCGTCTTTCAGTTGGCGGCAGCATCTCGTAGGCCGCCTGGCGCAACAGCGCGTGCCGGAACGCGTACTCGCGCAGGTCCGCGGTCGGTCGCGAAAACAGAATCTCTCGCTTGGTCAGGATCTCCAGCCAGCGGTCCACGTCCTTGCGCCGATCCTCGTCGACCAGGGCCTTGACCCCGGCAGGCCGAAAGGTCTGGCCAAAGATGCTGCCCGCGCGCAGGACCAGTTTGGCGTCCGGGCCAAAGATGTCGAAGCGGGCCTGCACCATGCCCAGCACCGTGTCGGGCAGGTTGCTGTCGTCGCCGACCTTGCCTCCTTCGGCCACCACGCGCAGCAGTTCCTCAAGGTAGAAAGGATTTCCCTGCGCCCGCTCCGCGATCCAGCGGCTGCTCTCTTCGGAGATCTTGCCCACCACATGCTCGATCATCCGCTGAGTGGACTTGGGCGACAGCGGCGCCAGATTGATCCGCTGCGGGTTGCGTTCCTTCCACAGGCTAGGAAAACGCCGGTCCACCTCGGGTCGCGCCAGGGCCAGCACCATGAACGGCTTCTCGTTGTGTACGCGCAGGGCCGCGTCTACAAAGTTCACGCTGGGCGCGTCGCCCCAGTTCAGATCCTCCAGCACCAGTAGCACCGGATGGTGATTGCACTCCGCCTCCAGCCAGTCGAGCCAGGCCATGAGCGTCTGGTCGGCCATCAAGCGCGGGTCCTGCCGGGCCGCGCGCAAGGGTGGCAGATCCTCGTCGGGAAAAGGCAGGTTGGCCATCTCGCCCAGGAACGCCGCGACCCGCAGGGCGTCCTTGGCCGGCAGGAAGCGCGCGGCGTGCGCGGTCAGGCGCTTGCGCTGTGCAGCCTCGGGCTCAGCGCCGGTGATCCCTGTGGCCGCGAGCAGGGCCTGGCCCAGCAAAGCAAACGGCGCGGCGTCGCGCATGGGATCGCCGCGACCAACCAGCAGCGCAAAGGCGCGACTGCGTCGCTGGATGCGGTCGCAGAACTCGTGGCGCACGCGCGACTTGCCCCCGCCCGCGGCCTAGGTCATCAACATCGCGCGCGCGGCGGGCTCGTCGCACGCTTCATCCCACAGGGCTTCCAGCAGGTCGACCTCGCGATCCCGGCCGAAGCACGGGACGGGCTTGCCCATCAGGGTGCGCGGGGCTTCGCGAATTCCCTTTTCGAACAGCAGGCGTGAGGTGCCGTCGGCAAGCGCCTGGATCTCGAAGCGGGTCTCCAGCAGGCGGGCGGTGAGGCCGTCGATGTGGATGGTGCCGGCCGGGGTGGTGGTGAGCAGAAGGCCGGCCTGGTCGATGACATCGCCCAGGGAAAGCTTGCCGGCCAGATCAGTGCGGCTGGTGCTGATGCCCAGGCTAGCGTCAAGCAGCGCGGCCTTCAGGCGCAAAGCACAGCGCGCGGCTTGCGTGGCCTGGTCTAGCGGCGTGGCTTGACCTGTGAAGGAGATCCTTATCGTGCCATCGGCCATGCGTTCGGCCTGCGTTCGGTGCGGCGCCAGCAACTCTTGTAGGGCCGCCTCCTCCGCGTCATTGCGATTCTCTCGCCGCATGCCCGCGACCAGCACTACGGCCACGACGCGCTGCTCGTCCACCGACAGGGTTTCGCGGCGGCGCTCTGCACTCTGGCCATTCGCCACCAACGTGTCTGCCACCGACGCCAGCTCGGCTGACAGCTCCTCAACGTCGCCCGGCCTCTTTGCCGGCTCGAGGGCGAGCATGCGGGCTAGCACCTCCCGCAACGGCTGTGCCACGGCCCAGCATTGCCCCGTGGGATCCGCTTCGTACCAGGCGGGAGTTCTGCCAGCGTGGCTCACCTGGCGGCAAGGCGGCTCGCCAGTCGCGCACTCGTAGAGCACGCAGCCCAGCGAGAAGATGTCCGCTCGCCCGTCGACCGCGTCCCCGTCGCGCGCCTGCTCAGGCGCCATGTACATGGCCGTGCCCAGCGCCGTCCCAGGCCTGGTGACCGGCCAATCGTCTTGCGTCCGGCGCGCAATGCCGAAGTCGAGCAGCTTGGCCTGGCCCAGGTCCGCCTCGGGCAAGAACAGATTCGATGGCTTGATGTCTCGGTGGACGATGCCGTGCGAATGTGCCACGGCCAGCGCAAGTAGCACACGGCTGCCCAGGCGCGCCGCTGCCACTGATCCGATGGCCCCACGGGCAAGCCGATCGGCCAGCGTCTCCCCGTCGAGCCACTCCATCGCCAGGTAGGGCTCGCCCTGCAAGGTCATACCGTGGCCCACGTAGCGGACGACGGCCGGATGGGAGAGCGCAGCCAGCACTTCTGCCTCGCGAAGCAACCGTTCAGTGGCGTTGTGTCCCTGTCGGCGCAGAACCTTGAGCGCCACCGCCTGCCCATCCAACAGGTCGCGCCCACGGAAAACCATCCCCATGCCCCCGCTGCCCACCAACGATTCAACCTGGAAGCGCTCACCGAAACGCCCCTGCTCACACACCACGAAGGGCGTTTCCTCTTGGGTCTCGAACCGGTCCTGGTCCCTCACGGCGTCCGGATGAACCGTCTACCACGAAACGGCGCCGTCGGGAACGCCATCGGCCAGCCAGCACCCGTGGTCACGCTCATGGGCATCTGGCGGAGAAAACCTCGCATTCCATGCGTAGCGGACACGCCTCCATTGTAGGCCGCCTCGTCGCGGCGACGGCCCTATGTGCGGTGGCGGCGTCGGAATTCGACCGATTGCAGGTCGCATTCGCCTTGATGTACTCGCGACGTCACGCCTGTAGGTGGTTGTCGAAACCAGCCAGCACGCGCTGGCCAACCCAAGCTTACCGAGGACATTGGAAAGAAGACCCGCAGCCCCAACAAGACGTTTCTGGTTCGCAAGATCACTGAAGCACTGCAGGCCGCGGGCAGTAGCACCGCGGGCGAGAGTGCCGCCAGCCCCCGCCCGGGCACTGTAAGCGCGCCCGCCCCCGCGAGCGAGACGAGCGCCAGCCCCGGCGCCGGCGCTGTGAGCGAACCCGCCGTCACCGCGGACGCCACTACCGCGACCGCGCCCGTGGCCGAGAAGCTGACCAAGCTCACTTGACGCGGAACACACGGCCCGCAGGCAGGCGCATAATTGCCGCGACGAGTAGCCGAATCCCCATTACATCGCCATTTCCTCCGACCCGGGAGTTTGCGTCATCACGTCACCGGTGCCGCCCCGCTGGTGAGGCTCTGGCGTGAAAGGTGGCAAGCGGCCACGCCTACGCATAGCCCCGATACAGGGGCCCGCCGCCAACCACGGGCTCGCGAGCCAACGGGAACCGCGGATCGCTCGCGCTCACCACCTTCGTGCAAGAGGGCATCGCCCCGAAGACGACGGTCTTCACGGAAGGCAGGCAGGCGGCGGGTCGGGAGTTGGCGGAAGCGTGGGAGGGATGGGCGGCGGCCAACTGATCAAGAGCCAGCCTGGCTCCGCGAACGACAATGGGTCGAACGGCTCGATTGCCTGCCGCTCACGCCTCGGAGACCTTCTGAACTATTACCAACGTGAGGCTGCATGAGACTTGGCGACGAGTTTTCGGACAGCACGGGGTCTGCCTTCCCGCGTCGCCGCCGGTCATGCTCGTTGTTGGATCTGCCTTCCCGACTTTGTACGAAGAAGGTAGCTTTCTGGACTCACGGTGACGAAGGCCAGGGCTATTCGTATAGCTCGGCGCTTGTGTCGCCGCTTCCACCAGCGATGAGTACCTCCCCGTTGGGTAATAGGGTAGCCGTGTGCTCCACCCTTCCCACGGCCATGCTACTGGTTGCTGCAAAAGTTCCGGCGCTTGGCTCGTAGAGTTCCGCGCTCGCCAGAGGAGCGGCGTTGCTGCCGAATCCGCCGGTAATGAGCACTCTCCCGTCGGGCAACAACGTCGCCGTGTGGTTGTACCTGGTCACGGTCATGCTGCTGGTTGTGGCAAATGTTTTGGCCACCGGGTCGTATAGCTCGGCGCTCGCGGAAGACGCGCTCTGGCCTAGCCCTCCGGCGATGAGGACCTTCCCGCTCGACAACGACGTCGCCGTGTGCTTGTACCTGGCCACGGTCGTGCTGCCGGTGGCCGTGAATGTTCCGGTACTTGGGTCGTATAGCTCTGCGTTCACGATAGCGTCACCAACGAAACCCCCGGCGATGAGGACCATCTCGCTCGGCAACAACGTCGCTGTATGCCACTCCCTGGCTACGGTCATCCTGCCAGTGACCGTGAATGTCGCAGCACTTGGGTCGTATAACTCTGCGCTCACGAGACAGCTAGTCTGCTCGCATCCGCCGGCGATGAGGACCTTTCCGTTGCCCAATAATGTCGCTGTGTGGCCTTGCCAATCCACAGTCGTGTCAGTGGTGGCGGCGAACGTTCCGGTGCTTGGGTCGTATAGCTCCGCACTGGCGAGAGCCCCAGGGTTCTCGCCGCCAACGATGAGCACCCTTCCGTTGCCCAGCAACGTGGCCGTGTGCCCCGCCCTCGCCCCGGGCATGCTGCCGGTCGCCGTGAATGTCCCCGCCGCTGGGTTGTAAAGCTCCGCACTTGCGAGGTAGTTTCCCCCATTGTCGATTCCACCCGCGATGAGAACCATTCCGCTCGGCAACAACGTCGCCGTGTGTTGCCACCTCACTGCGGTCATGCTGCCCGTCGTTGTGAATCCTCCTTCAACAGTCGTGCCTCCGGAGGTGATGATACTCCCTCCGGTGGGACTAGTCGCGCCTCCGGACGGCCTGATCGTGCCTCCGCCACCCGTGCCTGCAGTCCTCCCTCCGGTGGTGCTGGTCGTAGCTCCGGCGGGTCCAGTTCTCCCTCCGGTAGTCATGGTCCTGCCCCCTCCCCCCGTGCCTCCGGTGTTCATTGTGCCCCCAACGGAGCTGCTCGTGCCGGCGCCGTCCGTGCCGCCAACGCCGCCACCGCCAAGGCCCGTTGGAGAACTGCCACTAACGCCGCCGTTGCTGCCTCCTCCAGAGGCGCCTCCAAGGCTCACGCTACCGCCCCCGATCGCCCCGCCGCTTCCCGTGGTGCCACCGCTCCCTCCCCTGGTGTCGGTCTTGCCTCCTCCAGCCGTGCCGCCGACGGTTCCAGTGGCTCCGCTGGGGACAGTCGTGGATCCTCCACCCGTGCTGATGGCCTTCATCGTGCCTGCTGGCTGTTCCTCCAGCGGTGTCCGCAAGCAAGCAAGCCCAGTGAACGACAACGCTACACCGATTGCCAACCATCGGCACACGCGGGACATGGGGGTCAGAGTACCACCAAAATGGGCCGATGGCACGATGGCGGGCGTACCGGCCACTTCGTCCCGCGACTCGATCGCAATGCGGAGCGCCAAAAAGATCCCGTCACTCGATGAACGCACAGACACCATCCGCCGAATGGTAATCCGCCAACAGCGCCTCCAATCTGCGCGCGGTTCCCTCGCAAGAATGCTCCGCACTTTGAATCCGCAAAAGTCGGTTTCACCGCTGCCGGCCGCACGGGGGTTAGGTCAAAAAGCATCAACAAGATCGAGTCGCCCCTTCAAAATAAAAATTTCGTGGTCACCAACGGAAAGATCCCCGACAACAATTTCCGCGCATCCTCCCGCTCCCCGATTCTTGCTCACGCTCTCAGTACTCACTCCCGTTGCGGCCCGTGCCCGGCCGTGCCCCCTTCCTTACGCGCAGTTCCCGCGGTGGTCATGGAGCCTGGTATGCGGCAATGGCTATACGGTTTACCGGCATGCTGCATCGATAGACGTTCGCAACCGCTTGGTAGTATCCCGAAGTGGGAGGGGTAAAATTCGCGACTTCCTGCGTGTTGTCCCACGAACCACTATACCCAACTCGACTCCCGTACGGTGTCTGTGCCCCATACGGTGCCGGACCGTACACAAAAAGGTCCAAATCAGATGAAGGTTCTGACATTGACGAAGCGGTGTAAACAGGATCATTGTCCCAGACTAGAGCCACCCTCGCCGGCTTGCCCGCGACCAAGTAAATATAGGAGTAGTAAAGTGGGAACAAGGAACAATAGAGTCCACCCTGGCCCGTCCACCAATACTGCCCAGCGCTAACAGTATTTGAAGCCATTCTAACCGCCGTGTCCGTGTGAAGGCGGCCATAGCCTGTCCCCTTGGTTCCCTGGGGTATATTAGGAAGGTCGTATTGCGCCGATGCCAGTATGATCGCCTTTACCAGATTAGGCCATGCTTTAAGCCCGGGATTGGCCTGTTGTATCAAGGCGATCGTCCCGGTGATCATCGGAGCAGCTATGCTAGTCCCAGTTTCTGGTTCAATCCTCGGATAGTTACCAGTGTCAAGGCCCAAAGTCATAACACCTACGCCGGGCGCAATGATTTCCGGCTTGATCCGATCGCCGTGTAGGCTGGGTGTCTGCCACGCCGAGCAAACATACATGGAATCATCGTTAGGGTAATTGGGCGTGCCATACGTGCTATACGCGCCTGCGGTCAAGACGTTGTAGGCATTCCCGGGGGTAGTGACGTACCCGCCCGAGCCGTCAGGACAGCCGGTCCCACCCGAATTGCCCGCCGAGACAGCAGGTAACACGTTGCTACTGAAGACAGCGCTATCGTATTCATAGTCATCGGTCAGTCCACCCCCGCCCCAGCTCGCGTTTACGGTCGTGGCCCCCCAGTTAATGGCGCCACTCAGAGACTGTTCCAGATCTCCCAAAGCTCCGCATCCGCCACCAACGAACAAAGCAGCGTTTGGAGCGAGCCCATGGAACCAGGAATCGCTCGATTTCAGCACGCCCGCAACTGCGGTTGCGTGGTCGACGTCACCAGAACTGTTATAACAGGCCCAGGGAAGATACTGCAGTACATTGGAGAGAGCAGGGTTTTGTGTGGTCACGAGGGCAAAGGGATCAAGCTCGCCAATCTTGACCCCAGTCCCATCGATGCCAACTCCATTGACGTACAGCAGGTCGGATCCCGGGTAAATTTGGCCCGGATCCCAGTAGCCTAGCTCAAGGGAGCAAACATTAAGTTCCTGCTTCGGGACCAAATCGCCACGCTCGATAGACTGCACGTCTGGGTCACTTTCCATCTCGGCAATCTCCGAGGGCGAGAGGGTGGCGTAGACGACTGGGTCAGGCCCGCCGTCAAGAGCTCCAGAATCGAACTGTTGCACCTTCGCCAAGAATCGCGCCCGCACGGAGGCCGTGGCGGCTGCGTACGAAAGCCGAAGGGAGTTGGTGTTGTCCGGGAGTGCCTGTACTGCCGCGGGGGACATCGTACTTGAAATGCTTACGCTCTCACCTCTTGCAGTGGTGTCGTTGAAGTTCAGCAAGAAACTAACCCTCTGCGTCGCTGGCTGGGCTGCCACCATCTGACCGTACAGGCCAGGCGTCTTCTTGCCGTAGAGCTTTTTGTAGGCGGCGCTCTCCGCCGCCAATGCCGGCTCGACATTGGCCGGCTGGCCAAGTTCATCGAATGAAACCCCGACGGTCGTCACGCTCCCTCCCACCGCCTTGAACTGCGTGAAGTGGCGTCCGGTAAGCGGCAGGTCTAGCGTAACCGGAGGCCCGAGAACCACAGCTGTTGGAGCCACCCCAAGTTGCGCTGCGGCAGCGCTTGTGGCTTTCTGCTGCAACGACGAGCTGTCCGTGGACAAGGCTAAGCGATGGCTTTCCACTCGGGAGCCAACCCCGGTGGCAGCTTTGCCATTCGGTCCGACGCAAGACGCGACCGACTGAGACATCGCCATAAGAGCGATGCCCAAAAAGATGTTTCGGCTACCCGTGCCTACGCAGACTCTCTTGCGCGGCAACTTGGAAAAGCGGAACGACGCCAGAACCGATCGCTCGATTTTGAATCCTACTGCATCCATTGGACACCTCCTGTTTGTGCGCATAGCGTCGCGGCGTATGCGTTGGAAACCAAAGTCAAGACTCCCAGCTGAATGACTACCTGGATAGCCGACGAAGGGGCCACTTCTGCCGCTAGCGCTTTGGCTTGAGTCCCCCCGATTCTTATGACATTCGGCCGACGACACTTGCGGGCGGACTGGACGAGCGGTCCTTTCGTGTTGCTACCTATCTCTGCGAGTGATTGGCGATCAGACGTCGTCGCCAGAGAAGTAATCAACCTGGCGATGACGAGTTGCCGATTCGAGACAGACGCCTTGGAGTAGATACGGGACCAATAGGACTTGACCGTCGTGTAGGCTAGTCCTAACTCGTCCGAGATCTGCTTGTCGACGAAGCCCTGCGCGGCCAGTTCGAGGATCTGGCTTTCGCGGGCACTCAGACCTGCGTCCGCGGAGAAGCGGGCGGTGGCGGCTGTGAGGATCTCGCTTGGGCTGGCCATTGGTTAGACGCGCTCGGATAAGGTCTTTCTTCTGTGAGGAGCCGCCCGAGGCGGCGACCGAGACGCGGCCAAGCTCGAGCAAGGTTCGGGCCATCCGGGAAGCCGGAGGCTGCACTGTCTTTTCGCGACCCTATAGGCCGGGACACGAAATCGTACGCTGGCGGGGTTCGCGAATCACATCATCGGCCACTGGCGAGTCATATGACTCGCGCGATTGCCGTGTCTTCGCACGGCTCACGCGATGCCGACCCGGCTATGCACTTCGTTTGGCGCGAGCAGGGCCACCTCGATCCAGCGGATGCTGAATGAATCGGTGCCGAAGGTACGTAGGCCCCAGTCCATCGCATGTTCGAGGTCAATGAAGAGGGCTGCCGGCAGTTGGGTGCCGTCCGGGATGATGGCAAATGTGCCCATGGTGGTTGGTCTCCTTTGGTGGCTTGGGGTCGGCAGGCAAGGAGGGACCAGGGGCAAATTACGAACCCAACGTGGACGGTCCGCGAGCGGAGGCGTGTCGAGCGCGACCGGCGTGCAAATCGCGGCCAGTTGAGCAAGTCGCGGTTGTGCGTACGGTTCTGGATTCCGGCGGCGAGTCATATGACTCGCCTCGACCCTCCCGCGAGTCATAGCGAGCGGCTTGAGGCCCAGTCGAGAAGGCTCGACTTCTATCTTCTTGTGGCTGGGCTACTATCCTTGCGGCATGTCCGGCCGCCAGCCAATCGAGCCACCTAGTACCACCGAGGAGCTTGCCGTGCGGCCGCGATTGGACGACAGCCGGGCGGTCCTTGTGGTCGTGGGGGACGCAGCCGAGGGCGGCGGGATTGCGGGTGGCGACCGCCTGATTCCCTTCGAGCATGCGGTCGAGATCGGACGTCTGCCGCGGGCCCAGGCGGGCGTGGCAGCGTGCTGTCTGCGTGACCCTCGGATTTCGGGGCGTCACGCGCGTGTGTCGCGCACGCGGCCGGATGGGTTCGAGGTGGCGGACCTGGGCAGCAAGAATGGCACGCTGGTCGAGGGACGGATGATTTCCGGACCGACCAAGATTGACGACGGGACGCTGTTGTTCGTGGGTGGGCACGCGCTCCTGGTCCGCGTGCTGTCCGAGGAGTCACTGGCCGCCATTCAGGAGGATCTCGGCCACCCATTCGGCCTCGTGGCGACCCTGTCGGGAGGGATGGCCGCGCAGATCAGGCGGCTACGGCGGCTGGCTCGTGCTGGGGACGCGATCCTGCTTTCTGGCGAGACGGGGGTGGGCAAGGAAGTGTATGCGCGGGCGGTGCATCGGGCGAGCGGCCGGCCGGGCCGTTTCGTGGCATTGAACTGCGCCGCGCTTCCCACCGAGCTGGTCGAGAGCGAGCTTTTCGGCTTCGCGCGCGGGGCGCACTCGCAGGCCGCGGCCAGCAAACCGGGTCTCATCGAAGAGGCGGAGCGCGGAACCCTGTTTCTGGACGAGATCGGCGACATGCCCGGGCCGGCGCAGGCCAAGCTGCTGCGCTTCCTGCAAGAGCACGAGTACGTGCCGCTGGGTGGCCGGGAGGCGCGGCGGCTGGATGTGCGCGTGATCGGCGCCACGTCCAGCCTCACGCCCAGCCCGCAGGCACCTGGCCTGCGGCGCGATCTGGTGGCGCGCTTCGGGGCCGAGCCGGTGGTGCTGCCGCCGCTGCGCGAGCGGCGCGAGGATGTGGGCACGCTGGCTGCGCATTTCCTTGGTCAGCGGCGATCGCTGGAAACCGCGGCGTTCTTCGCCTTGTGTCTTCACGACTGGCCAGAGAACGTGCGCGGGTTGGAAAGCGTGGTGCGCGAGGCGGTGCTGTGCAGCGAAGGAAGCCGCGCCATCCGGCTGGAAGACCTGCCCCACGTTGTGCGCGAGCGCGTGGCGAGCGGCGAGCGGAATCGGGTTCTGCGCCGCCGGCCGCCGCGTGCCCGGCCGGAAAAGGCCGAGATCGAGGCTCTGCTCGACCGTCACAAGGGGAACATCGCGGAGGTCGCGCGCGAGCTGGATCGCCAGTGGGCAGTGGTGTGGCGTTGGGTGCAGCAGGGCGGCTTCGACATGGACAAGTACCGAAGGTAGCGGCGCGCGCGACCACCGGGCACGTGGTCCCGGCCACCCCTCAGCTCTTGGACGCAGCGAGATCGCGGGCGAGTTCCAGGATGCGGCGGTGCTCGGGGATACGTGTGAGGAACGACTCTCGACTTGCGGGATCCTCAATAGCCTCTGCCGAGGCGAGAATGCGGTTGGCGGCCTTCGCCAGAACCTCCCGGGCTGGCGCCGTGTCTCTGGTCGCGATCAGGCACTCAGCAAGCGCCAAACGTATCGTCGCCTCGCCGTCATCGACGACGCCGAGGCTCTCAAGTTGCGCGTTGGCATCGCGGGCACTGACCAGAGCCTCGGCTTCGCGACCTTGCGCGAGAAGTGCTCGCGCAAGCAGGGCGATTGCGAAGGGTCTGACTGAAGGCGCGGTCTCCCATGTCGTCACTGCGGCGCTCGCGTAGTGCTCAGCACGCGCGTAGTCTCCGGCCAAGTACTCGGTCACTGAGAGATATGCCTCCGCGTACCCCTGGAACCGCCGATCGTTCTGCCCCCTGGTCAGGGCAATCGCTTGCGCGCCGATCGTTCGTGCCTCAGCAAGAGATCCTTGGTACGCGAGGATATTGGTCAGGAGCTGAAGGCTACCCCCAACCATATACTTAAGGTCCATCTTGTTTGCGGTGGCCAGAACCTGTCGCATACGCGCTTCAGCTTCTTCGAGGTGGCCAAGCTCAAGTAGGGCATTGCCGAGGTTTCCAAGAGCCTCACAAGCGGCCCGCCGGTGGCCGATGCTTTCGTAGTAATCTGCGGCACGCCTGAAGTCCGCGACACTTTCCGCCAGCTTGCCTTTGTTGCGCGCCAATTGCGCCTTTATCGTCTTGGTCCGTCCGACGAGAATCGGCTCCAACCGCTCTCTCGATTCTTCCAAGAGCGCAAGCGTGCGCCCTCGCACGTCCCTGTCGCCACCGACAGCGAGGTAGGCGGTCGCGTTGACCATGCAGTCAAGCCAGGGATTCAACAGTTCAGGCGCTGCCGGTCGTTTGAGGTCCCGGAATAGCGTGGCAATCTCGGCATACTTGGTCTGTGGACCGAGCCCGTCGAAGAGTGCGCTCAGAGCGCCCAATCTGGTTCGCGCGTCACTGGAGACGAGCGCCTCCCGCGCCGCTCTCTCCGCTTCCACATATTCGCCATGCCAGTACCTGGCCTGCGATTCGATGACCCGCATCGCGCACAATGCTTCGCCAGTGGCGCCCAGGTTCACGGCGCGTTCGATGCGCGCGAGGGTTTCCACCAAGTCGTCTGCGTCCAACGCTTGCTGGGCGGCCACGCCCAGCCAGCGAATGGCGCGTGGCTTTTCGCCTGCGCGCTCGAAGTGGTCGGCCAGCACGATGCCCTGCCGCTCGCCGGCCTGCTCCAGGTACTCGCCAGCCAGCAGGTGGCCCAGTTTCTTTTCGGCTGGCGGCAGCATCTCGTAGGCTGCCTGGCGCAACAGCGCGTGCCGAAACGCGTACTCGCGCAGGTCAGCCGCTGGCCGCGAAAAAAGAATCTCGCGCTTGGTCAGGATCTCCAGCCAGCGGTCCACGTCCTTGCGCCGGTCTTCGTTGACCAGGGCCTTGACCCCGGCGGGCCGAAAGGTTTGGCCAAAGATGCTGCCCGCGCGCAGGACCAGCTTGGCGTCGGGGCCAAAGATGTCGAAACGCGCCTGCACCATGCCCAGCACTGTGTCGGGCAGGTTGCTGTCGTCGCCGACCTTGCCTCCTTCGGCCACCACGCGCAGCAATTCTTCCAGGTAGAACGGATTGCCCTGCGCGCGATCCACGATCCAGCGGCTGCTCTCCTCGGGAATCTTGCCCACCACATGCTCGATCATGCGTTGACTTGTTCGCGGCGACAGCGGCGCCAGGTTGATCCTTTGCGGGGTGCGCTCTTTCCACACTCCTGGAAAACGCCGGTCCACCTCGGGGCGCGCCAGGGCCAGCACCATGAACGGTTTCTCGTTGTGCACGCGCAGGGCCGCGTCCACGAAGTTCACGGTGGGCGTGTCGCCCCAGTGCAGGTCTTCCAGCACCAACAAGACCGGATGGTGATTGCACTCGGCCTCCAGCCAATCGAGCCAGGACATGAGCATTTGGTCGGCCATCAAGCGCGGGTCCTGCCGGGCCGCACGCAAGGGCAGCAGATCCTCGTCGGGGAAGGGCAGGTTGGCCATCTCACCGAGGAACGCCGCGATTCGCAGGGCGTCCTTGGCCGGCAAGAAGCGCGAGGCGTGCGCGGTCAAGCGCTTGCGCTGCACGGGCTCGGGCTCGCCGCCGGTGATGCCCGCTGCTGCAAGCAGAGCAGGGCCCAGTAAAGCGAAAGGTGCGGCGTCGCGCATGGGATCGCCTCGGCCAACCAGAAGCGTAAAGGGCTGGCCGTGGCGCTGGATGCGGTCGCAGAACTCGTGGCGCACGCGAGACTTGCCCCCGCCAGCGGTCGAGGTCATCAGCATCGCGCGCGCCGCGGGCTCGTCGCACGCTTCATCCCACAGGGCTTCCAGCAGGCCGACCTCGCGATCCCGGCCGAAGCACGGAACGGGCTTGCCCATCAGGGTGCGCGGGGCTTCGCGAATTCCCTTTTCGAACAGCAGGCGCGAGGCGCCGTCAGGGAGAGTCTGGATCTCGAAGCGGGTTTCGAGCAGATGGGAGGTGAGCGGGTCGATGTGGATGGTGCCGGCCGGGGTGAAGGCGAGCAGGTGGCCGGCCTGGTCGATGACGTCGCCCAAGGAAAGCTTGCCGGCCATGTCGGCGCGGCTGGTGCTGATGCCCAGGCTGGCGTCAGGCAGTGCAGCCTTGAGGCGCAGGGCACAGCGCGCAGCCTGGGTGGCCTGGTCGAGCGGCGTGCCCTGCTCGCCGGTCAGCGCGACGACCAGCGAGCCGCCGCCCAGCCGCTCGACGCGCGCGCCATGGGGCGCGATCGCGCTCCGCAAATCGGCGAGGGAGGCTTCGCCGAGTTCGGGATCGGCAAGCCGCTCAGCCAGGATTCCGGCCAGGTCAGCCGTCCGGCCGGGATCGTGCGCGGCAGGCGCGGCTGCGCCGGGGTTTGATCGCGAAACCAGGATCGCCGCCAGGATTCGTTGCTCGCCGGTGGCGACCAGAGACGGGGTCGGCGTGCGGGCCTGGTAGACTGCTGCCAGATCGCTGGCAGTGTCGCGGCCGATGAACTGCCCCGCGATGGCACCGAGAGAGCGCGCGATCTCGGCGGCCTTTGCACGACGTTCTGCTGGATCCTTGGCCAGCATTTGCGCGATCAGCGCGACCAGATCAGCCGGGGTTTCCGGCCGCTGGCGGGCCAGATCCACCGAATCGTCGAGGCAGATTTTGGCCATGACCGCGGTGGGCGAAGTCCCGGCAAAGGGCGGCTGGCCGGTGAGGCATTCGAAGAGCACGCAGCCCAGGGCGAAGATGTCAGCGCGTCCGTCGACGGTGCTGGCCCCGCGCGCCTGCTCGGGCGCCATGTAGAGCGGCGTGCCCAGGGCGGCGTTGGCGCTGGTGATGCGCAGGTTCTGGTGCGGATCGAAAAGCCGGCGCGCGATGCCGAAATCCAGCACCTTGGCCTGAGCTGGATCGCCGGCAGGCAGAAAGACGTTGGCCGGCTTGATGTCGCGGTGGACGACGCCGTGCTTGTGCGCCACGGCCAGGGCCTCGGCCACGCGGCGACCGAGTTGCAGGGTCTCGGAGATGCGCAACGGCCCGCGTGCCAGTCGGTCCTCGAGTGTCTCGCCGTCGAGCCACTCCATCGCCATGTACTGCTCGCCCCGGGCAGTGGAACCGTGGGCCAGGTAGCGCACGATAGCCGGATGGGCGATGTCGGCCAGCACCATCGCCTCCTGTTGGAAACGCAGGGATTGCGTACCCTGCGGCTCAGCCACCACCTTCAGCGCGACATGCTCGCCAGTCTTCAGATCCTTGGCCCGATAGACCAGGCCCATGCCGCCCTCGATCGCTTCGCCCTCGACGCGAAAGCGATCGCCATAGGTCTGGGGATGGCCCTCCGCACACACGCCCCGGAGTCTACAGCGATCTGAGCCAGCCCGCTCGAAGGTGTCCGTGACGACCGCAGGTCGCCTACCGTGGCAACGACCACATGAAGATCGAGCCGTCCTCGGCGCCGGAGTACAGGGCGCTGCCGTCGGGCGAGATGGCCAGGCGGCAGGCGGTTGCGATCCTGGCATTGTATGCCGAAGTGCATTGTCAAGGCGCGGTTTCGACAGCCACCGCTAGCAGCGGCAACCATGGACCACCGCGTCGCGCGCTTTCCCGACGGTAGATGGCGCATTTCGGCATCTTTGGCCTTCCGTCACGGCGGGTTTCGTGCCATAATTGTCAAGATAGATAGCTTACAACTTTTAAATCCACAAACGCGGAGCCCGCCACGAGGTCTTCATGAGCGCGTTCTGCCTCACGTTCCCGAAAAAATCTGGATGCTCGTTGCTCGTCATCGTCGTGGCCACGGTGATCGCCAGCGCTGGGCTTGCTAGCCGGTCCGCGCAGGCGGCGAGTCGCATCCACTACGCCGACACTGGCTGCAGCGAGCGGAGCGCCTTGCCCGGCTGTGTGAACAAGACCTTCAATACCAAGCTGCAGCCGTACACCGCGAAAACCTATCCCGACCACGGCCTCGACGACCCCATGAGCGAGGCAGGCCGGAAAGCGCGCGGTCTGTACATCACGCCCATGTACCTCTTCAGCAAGGGTGCCGAGCGTACGGCGGCCTCGGTCGCCAAGGCGCACCTCAACGCAGTCGTCATCGACATGAAGGATGACAACGGCAACCTGACCTACCCGACCCGCATCCCGCTGGGCGAAAAGCAACGCTATGTCCTCATCCAGGATCCCGCGGCCATGGTGCGCGCCTTTCACCAGCAAGGGATCTATGTCATCGGCCGCGTGGTCTCGTTCAAGGACAGTCGTCTGCCCTTGGCCCGACCCGACCTGGCGGTGCGCTCGGGGCGCCGGGCGCAGCGGTTGTTCTCGGCCGGCGCCAAATGGCTAGACGCCTATTCCCCGGAAGTGCAGGACTATCTCATCGACATCGCGCTCGAATTGCAGGGCTTCGGTTTCGACGAGGTCCAGTTCGATTACGTGCGCTTTCCCAAGGGACACGCGGGCACGCTGGCCACATGGCTGCACCAGGGCCAGCGTAACGTGGACCGCTCCAGCGTCATCGCTGGCTTCCTGGAAAGGGCTGATCGCGCGCTCGGTATCCCCATCTCGGCGGACCTGTATGGCTTGACCACGCTGGTTGACGGCGATCCGCGCACCCTCGGCCAGACCATCGAGACCATCGCGAAATACGTCGAGGCTGTCTCGCCCATGATGTACGCCAACGGAATGGGCACGTATTTTCGCAATCAGCGGGTCACTCCGGAAGTGGTCTACGTCATCGAGTGTGGCCTGCGGCGCGCGCGTGCCAAGGCGCCCGGGATCGTGCTGCGACCGTACCTGCAGGCCTACGCCAACAGCATCGAGGACTTCTGGGGGCCCGACTTCGTGAGCAGCGAGTTGCGCGCGACCGAACGCGCCGGCGCCGACGGCTTCTTGCTGTGGAACCCGACCATGCACAATGAGATCCCCTTCGAGGCTCTGCACGAGATGAAGAAGACGGCGCGGGACACGCCCGCTTTGGCCAAGCCTCGGCACAGCGGTCTTTCCAGCCTGGCTTGGTGCCCGCAGAAGGGCAACGTATTCGACGTCACCGTGCGCCGCCAGCCGCCCAAGCAGCTCGCGAGCCGACAATCGGTCGGCACCCGCTGACAAGAGCACTGGCGACGGCGGTCCGTCCTGCGCAGAATGGACGAATTGAAATCACGGTTTCTCGCCCGGGGAACGCCGACCTGCCGCCCATGCCTGCTCTCGAACTTCTCGCGCCTGCCAAGGATCTGGAATGCGGTCAGGCGGCCATCGATTGCGGCGCCGATGCGGTGTACGTGGGTGGGCCGCGTTTTGGCGCGCGCGAGGCAGCGGGCAACGGCATGGCGGACATCGAGAAACTGGCCGCGTACGCGCACCGGGTGTGGGCGCGCGTGTATGCGACGGTCAATACCCTTCTGCGCGACGACGAGCTGGCCGAGGCCGAGCGCCTGTGTCGGCAGCTTCATCAGGCCGGCGTGGACGCGCTCATCATTCAGGACGTCGGCCTGCTGGAATGCGATCTGCCGCCCCTGCCGCTCATCGCGAGCACGCAGATGCACAACCACACTGCCGAGCGGGTGGCCTTTCTGGAGACGGTCGGCTTCTCGCGCGCCATCCTGGCCCGCGAGTTGGATATCAATCAGATTCGCACCATCCGAGCCGCCACCGGGATCGAGCTGGAGGTCTTCATCCACGGCGCCTTGTGCGTGAGCATGAGCGGGCAGTGCAGCCTGAGCTACGCGCTCGGTGGCCGCAGCGGAAATCGCGGCCAGTGCGCCCAGCCCTGTCGCCGCCTGTATTCCTTGCAAGATGCGGCCGGCGCGACGCTGGTGCATGACAAACACCTGCTCTCGCTGTGCGATCTGAACCTGACCGACCATCTGCGCGCGCTGATCGAGGCCGGTGTCACCTCCTTCAAGATAGAGGGACGCCTGAAGAACAAGGCCTACGTGATGAATGCGGTGGGACACTACCGGCAGAAGCTGGACGCCCTGCTGGCGGAGGTTGGGGGCCAGCGCGCGTCGTCGGGCAAGACCACACTGGGGTTCGTGTCCGATCCGGACAAGACCTTCAATCGCGGCTACACAACGTACTTCTTGCACGGCCGCGGCGCTCCCGTGGCGTCGCCGGATTCGCCCAAGCACGTGGGCGAGCCGCTGGGGCGCGTGGTCAGCGTGCGCCGCGATTCGTTCGCCCTCGAAGCGGTGGCGCCTTTACACAGTGGCGATGGCATCAGTTTCTTTGGCCGCGACCGGGAATTGCACGGCACCGTAGTCAACCAGATCGACGGGGCGGCCGTCTTTCCCGAAAAATTGGGCGGCATCGAGCGTGGCCTGCGTGTGTTTCGCAATCACGACCACGCCTTCGTCAATCAGGTCTTGCGCAGCAAGAACCAGCGCCGGATCGCCGTGCATCTGCGGCTGGCAGGAAGCGCAGCGGGATTTCGCCTGGAGGCCACCGACGAGGACGGAGTGTCGGCCAGCCACGAAATCGACTGCGCGCAGGTGTGGGCGGACAAGCCCGTGCAGGCGCGCGCGGTGCTCGAACGACAGCTCGGCAAGCTGGGCGCAAGCGAGTTCCGTGCGTCGGGTGTGGACATCGACCTGCTTCACATGCCGCATCTGCCGTTGGCCGCGCTCAACGGCTTGCGCCGTGGTCTGGTCGAAGATCTGCGCCGGCAGCGCGCCCGCCTGCGACCAGTGCGCACGGTCGCGCACGCGCCCAACCACGCGTATTTTTCGGAGCAGGAACTATCGTTTCTGGGCAACGTGCTCAACCAGAAGGCGGCCGCTTTCTATCGGCGCCACGGCGTGGAACGCATCGAACCGGCGGCCGAGAGCGGCCTCGACATGCGCGGCCGCAAGGTGATGACCGCCCGCCTCTGCATCAAGTACGAGATGGGCTTCTGCCCGCGCGAGCCGGGCGGTCGATCCGGTGCGTGCCCGGCCGAGCCCTGGTTCCTGGTCGACGACGAAGGTCGACGGCTGCGTCTGGATTTTCGCTGTGACCGACGCGACTGCGTGATGGAGATTGTCTACGTCGGTCAGTGAAAGTCGCGCGGCCAGCCGTCGTCGAGCGGGCCTCCCGGCAGGGCCGAAAGAGCGATCCGGCTTCAGGGTGACGACGTGGTCGCGGTTCTGCACGCGGCCTTCGATGACAAGGGGGCGCGGCAGATTAAGCATAGCGCTGGCGATGGTTGCGAGATGGTGCGTGCGTGGCTCGCTGTCAGGGACCCCCGCCTCGCTCCGGCGCGAACGCGCGAAGCGCACGATGTCCCACACCACCAGAAAATAACCCGCCAGGCCCAGTCGGCCGATCGCGTCCAGTTCGTGCGCGATCTGCCGGCGCGCCTTATCGTGCAGCGGCGAGGACACACCGCAAGCGTACCTGAACTATCGTTCAGGTCACTTGAGAGTGCTGGTATCTACCGGACATGCCGAGCCGGTCCCCCCGCACGGCTCACCCACAAGCTCCAACTGGATAATCTGCGACGGCTTGACACCACCCTGGGCCGAACCTTGAACTATGATCGCACCAGTCGTGTCCTCCATGTTGACGACGAACTCAATCGTGCCGCTGCTCCTTATCGTGCTGTAGTCCATGGTTCCTATATCACCGGTGGGGCTATTGGCCGCAGTATCAGGGGCCTTGCACGCGGCGGGGCCTTGTATCGTATTCAGATCCTGGCCAGCCTCGATCTGCTTGCCGTCAGCAAGGACATACACGATGCAGGCGGCGATCTGGCGCTGGGTGTTGTTGTTGACGAAGTTCGTGCCCGATTGCTGGAGGCTAACGTCGACGTTGAAGTAGGTGTACGGATCGCTGCAGCCGCTGGTGGACAGGGCCAGCGGTGCTGCCAGGCCGATGAGGCAGGCCAAGCGCTGCAGGGCGGTCATTGCGCCGGCCTCCCGTCTCCGAAGCAGTTCAGCGGAATGAGGTTCTTGCCGGTCGTGGTGCAGCCTCGGGCCGAGCGGGTCAGCGGCGTGATGGCCAGGAAGACCACCGCTGCGGTCACCACCACGGACGTGGCCCAGAACCACCACTTGGTGTACACGGGAGGCGTATCCCACTCTCGCTGCTTCTTCGTCACGACCTGCTCGGCGCCAAGATTCCTGACCCCCTCGGGTTGCTCGTCGTTGACGATGGTCGGGTCCACATACTCAGAGGATGGTTCTTCTGCCCAGGCAGGGACAGCAGTGGCAAAGGCCAGCGTCGCGATCACGCCGAGGCACACCGTTCGGATTCTGAGGCTGGAGCGCGTCATAGCAAAAGGAATATTAACCACACGCCGCCAGTCGAGGGAAGGGTCTGCGAGGTGCCCACTACCGATTTCTGCGGTCAGGCACCACGTCCCACAAGATGGTGTCGTCTAATGCAGTAGCGCAACCGGGTCATCGGGTGCGCGGGCGCGGAGGCGATCGGTTACAGTGTCACCCTCGGTGACGACCACTCCACTCATTTCGATCAGCCGCGAGCTGGCGCGCCAGGTGGCCCGCTTGCGGTTCGCCGCGCCGGTCAGTCACGTGTACCTGCCGCTTGACTACGCGGCGGTTCCGCACGAGGCGTATCTGCGGCGCTACGGTCAACCGCCTCGGCCGGTGGTGCTGGTCGGCATGAATCCAGGTCCCTTTGGCATGGCGCAGACCGGGATACCTTTCGGCGATGTGACGATGGTGCGCGACTGGCTGGGCTTGCAAGGGCCGGTCGGCAAGCCCAATCGCATGCACCCCAAACGTCCGGTTTTGGGCTTCGAGTGTCCGCGCAGCGAGGTCAGCGGCAGCCGTTTGTGGGGTTGGGCGCGCGATCGTTTTGGCACGCCGGACAGATTCTTCGCGACGTTCTTCGTGGCGAACTACTGCCCGCTCGCGTTCTTCGAGGCGAGCGGCCGCAATTTCACGCCGGACAAGCTGCCCGCTGCCGAGCAGGCCCCGCTTTTTGCTGCCTGCGACGGGGCCCTGCGGCGATTGGTCGAAGCCATGCAGCCCAGTCACGTGGTAGGAGTGGGGAGCTTTGCTTTCAAGCGAGCCCAGGCGGCCCTCTCCGGCTTCGACCTCATGGTGGGCAGCATCCTGCACCCGAGCCCAGCCAGTCCCCTGGCCAACCGGGGCTGGGCTGCGGCTGCTTCCCGCCAGCTTGCCGCGCTCGGGATCGGAGTGGTTTTCTGACATGGGAACCCTGGGAGGGTTCGCTCCGCCCTTCGGCCCCTTCACGCCCTGCACCCACCCCGCTCGCTGACGCTCGGCCTCGCCAACCCCTCCCGCGATGGTGCGCCGCCGGCAAAGCCGGCGGGCTCCCCACGCGACTGAAGTTGACGGAGGCGGGCAGTCGGGAAACACTGGCCTGACGACGGCAAGGGCCTTCCCGCAATGGCTGATCTTCGCAAACTGAAAGACGAGGCGCTCGCTGCCGCCGCCAACGCCAACTGGAAGAAGGCTGCCAGCCTGTACGCCACGCTGGAACAACACGAGCGCGACGGACTGTGGCCGCTCAAGCTGGGCGAATGTTTGCGCAAGCTGGGCCACAGAGCCGAGGCCATCAAGGCACTCTCCCGCGCCGTCGACATCTACGCGAAGAGCGACCTGCTCCTGAAGGCCATCGCGGTTTGCAAGATCATCCTCGAGATCGATCCCAACCACACCAAGACCCAGCAGGTGCTGGCCGCCTTCCATGCTTCACGCGGCGACGCCCTGCCTGGTGCAGCGGTTGCGGCGCCCGTTCCAGCGGCAGACCAGCAGCCTGCGACGCTGGCCTGGGCCCCGGCCACGCATGTTCGCGGTGGGGGCACGGCGGCTCGACGTCCCGCGCGCCCGTCGGTCGCTGCAGAGGAAGCGTCGCCTCCGCGGCTCTCTCCGCTGGTGGCCGATTCGCCTGCGAGCGAGCCCCCCGCCGCTCTGCTGCAGGAGCTCACCCTGGCGGCCATGTTGCCCGGGGCGCGGCAGTCTGACGTCATACCGGCCGTGGGCGACGGCGCGGCGCTTGAGATTCCCATTGATTTCGGCGAGCCGGCTTCTCTGCGTCGGGAGAGCAAGCAGGCGGCGGGCCCGGCCAAGCCCCGCGGGCCACGCACGGTGGCGCGAGCGGTTTTGCCCAAGACGCCGTTCTTCTCGGTTCTTACCGAAGGGCAGCTCTGCGCCGCCATCGAACGCGTGCAGCTCATCCAGCTTGAAGCAGGCGAGATCCTGTTCGACATGGGTGATGCGGGCGATGTCCTGTATGTCGTGGCATCGGGCGAGATCGCGGTCTTGGTGCCGCTGGAGGTGGCGCGTTTGCAGGAGGGCGATATCTTCGGCGAGATCGCTCTGCTGGCCCATCAGCCGCGCACCGCCACCACGCGCGCGACGAAGCCGAGTCAGGTGTTGGCTCTCGATCGCGCGCTAGTGCGCGACCTCATTTCCGGATCACCCGAGCTTCTCAAGGTCCTCTTGCGTTTTCTGCGCGAACGGCTCATCGCAACCCTGGCCCATACCAGCCCGCTCTTCGCGCCATTCTCCGATATGGAACGCGTGGCCTTGACGGCGAAGTTTCGCTTCCTGGAGGTGGATAGGAACGTGCGCCTGGTCGAGCAGGGCAAGAAAGTAACCGGGCTCTTCCTCCTGCTGGCCGGCGAGGCCGCCGCGGTTACCGACCGCGCGCCGCTCGCTCACCTTCAGGCGGGCGACGTTTTCGGCGAGATGTCCCTGATTGCAGGCAGCCCGGCGACGGCCACCGTGGTCACCCTGGAAAAGAGCTTCGTGCTTCAGCTCCCGCGCGCCGATTTCAACGAGCTGATCATGACCCACCCGCAGGTTTTGGAATACCTCGGCTCACTGGCCGACAACCGCATGCAGGCCATAGGTCAACTCAAGCTCCTGTGAAGGGCAGGCACAGGCCCATCATGATTTCGGCAAAGAAGCGGCCGCGGACGCGGAGAGCGCGCGGCGAGATTCCCTCCCGGGAGAATCCCAGAGCCTGGTAGAGCCTGATGGCGCGGCGATTGTCCGCGCGCACGCGCAGGTTCAACTTGCGCACGCCGCGTTCCGCGGCGACGGCGATGGCCACTTCACCCATGCGGCGGCCGATTCCATGGCCCCAATGGGCAGCCCGAACCGTGAGTCCGAACTCGGCACGGTGGCGCAGGCGGGGCTGGGTGGGCCGCACCACGGACAGGACCGCCACGAGGCGGCCGTCGATCGTACCTTTGAGCACGAAGCCCGCGTCGCTGGTTTGCAGCCGGCGCAGGAAAGCCACTTGTGCCTCCGGCGTCAGGGCACGTTCGCCGGGTCCTGCACTGAGAAACTCGGACTCGCGCGCCACCTGTCGCGCGTGGTTGAGCAGCGAAACCGCGTCGGCAGGACGTGCCTCGGACACTGTCAGCGACCTCCGCTCACCGAGAAGAAAGCTGACGGGCCGACGGGTCATTCGCAAACATCGGTGCGCGATCGGTGGGCCAGGGCGCGGCCTCGCCCGACATAGACCCCGGCGCACAGCAGACCGAGGAGGGCGCAAAGCGCGGCCATGGTGCTGGCTGCAGGGTGTGCAAAGAGCAGGGCAGCGGCGGCCAGAAACTGAGCCGCTGTCGTGGCCTTGCCCAGGGCGTGGGCTCGGTAGTCGTAGGGGATCCTGCGCAGCGACGGGACCAGCCGGTGGATGAGAAAGAGAACCAGAATGGCCGCTTCGCGGGTCAGGATGGGCAAGAGCGTCGTCAGCGGAGGATGCTGGCACAGATACAGCCCCGCCATGACCGCGATGATGAAGAACTTGTCGCACACCGGATCGAGCCAATCGCCCCGGCCCCTCTGCTGCGGTTTGCGGCGGGCGAACCAGCCGTCCAGCATGTCGCTGACTCCGGCGAGGGCCAGCACGGCGAGCGCAGCGATGGGCTTTCCGGCCAGTGGCACGAACGCCACTCCGAGCGGCACACGCACTAGGGACAGCAAATCCGGCAGGTTCAGGTTGGGGCTGGTGTACCCGCGTTGCCGCCTTGGTGCAAGTCGGTCAGCATTAGGTTGGCGCGTCAGGAGTTGTGTTGACCGCTCGTGGGTCAGCCGCTATAAGGCATCGTCTGTAATCCCGACTGGGCACTTGTCCCCGTCGGTTGGGTTTGACTTTCCCCTCTCGCTGAAGTATTAGGAGCGCCCCGTGTCTCTAGCAGCGCCCATCCACCACAAGACCGTCATGGCCAAGGAGCCGCTTGCGCGCGCCTGGTTTGTCGCCGACGTCGGGGGCAAGACCCTGGGTCGGGCTGCGACCAAGATCGCGTCGGTTCTGCGCGGCAAGACCAAGGCATCCTTCACCACCCATGTTGACGCCGGCGACTTCGTGGTCGTCATCAACGCTGACAAGGTCCGCCTGTCGGGCAAGAAGTGGACGGACAAGCTGTACCGCGACCACTCGCTGTTCCCGGGCGGCTTGCGCACGCTTACCGCTGAGGGAATGCTTGCCCGCCACCCCACCGAGTTGGTCAAGCGCGCGGTCTGGGGCATGCTGCCCAAGGGGCCGCTTGGTCGCCGTATCTACAAGAAGCTCAAGGTCTACGCGGGCGCCGAGCACCCGCATCAGGCGCAGCAGTGCAAGCCGCTCGCGCTTTCTTAAGTCCCCGGAGTCGCCCGCATGATTGATTCGCAAAAGAGTTTCTACGCCACTGGCCGTCGCAAGGAGGCGGTGGCGCGCTTGTGGCTCCAGCCGGGGGCCGGCAAGATCGCAATCAACCAGCGCAGCCTGGAAGACTACTTCGGCCGCGAAACCTCGCGCATGGTCTTTCGTCAGCCATTGGAGCTGACCGAAACGTCGGGCACTTTTGACATTTTTTGCACCGTGCGCGGCGGCGGGCTCTCGGGCCAGGCCGACGCCATTCGTCACGCGCTTTCGCGTGCGCTGATCAAGTACAACGGCGAACTGCGCGGGGCGCTCAAGAAGGCGGGTTATCTCACCCGGGATGCCCGCGCCAAAGAGCGGAAGAAGTACGGTCAGCGTGGGGCGCGCGCGCGCTTCCAGTTCTCGAAGCGCTGATCGCGCCTCAGAGGCCGGGAGCTTCGGCGCGTAACTCGCAGCATCCATTTTCTGGCGAACCTCAAGGACTGTCGCCGATGTGCCGAGTAGTATGAGCGGCCCCCTGCCGGGCGCTGCAAGGAAGGAAGTCGATGGTCGCGACGAGGCTCACCTACTGGCTTTCCCAATTCTGTTCGTGGCACGAGAAGTTCAAGAGCGGGACCTTGGACGTGGACGCGCTGCCCGCCTACATGCAGGCCCGTGCGGATCTGGGCTCGATTTTGGTCTTGGCGCAGCGGCTTGAGATCCGCGCCAACGTCGGCGCTCGCCAGGCGGTGCGGGTGGCGCGTGCTGTGCCCGTGGAGTTCGACCTGCGCAGTGGCAAGGCCTCGTCGCTCACGCAGGACATCAGCGTGACCGGCCTGTCCGCGCTGGTCGGGGAAGCTCCGTCGGTGGGGACGCTGGCTCCTTTCCGTCTGAAGCTCGGCCGCGACATTCAACCCATCGCAGGCCGTTGCCGTGTGGTTGCCAATGTCCCCTTGCAGGGCAGCGTGCGTATGGCTGCGACCTTCGACGAGATCGGCAAGGAGGGACGCAGCCGCATCGAGACCCTGGTCTTCGACGCGATTTGCTCCGAGATTCGAGTGATGTTGCGCAGCGAGCAGCCGCAGGAGCCGCCGGCCAGTCCGCCGCCGCCGGTGGCCTAGTCGCGTGGGGAGCCCGCCGGCTCCGCCGGCGGCGCACCATCGTGGGAGGGCATGGCGAGGCCGAGCGAAGCGAGCGGGGAGGAGGTGGCGGGTGGGGGGCCGAAGGGCGAAGCGAACCCTGTCAGGGTTCCCATATCAGTCGCGTGGGGAGCCCGCCGGCTTCGCCGGCGGCGCACTTCATCCGGACAGTTGCGGCCTGCGGTTGCTACACTGGCCCTGGGATGCTGTCGCGACCGCCGAAAGCAAGACTGCTCGCCAAGGTGTTGGTGGCCGCGTTGTTGCCTGCGTTGGTTGTCCTAATCCTGTTCGGCGTGCTGGCCCACGCGGTGGCGAGACGGGCGCTCGAGGATGAATTGGGCCAACGCCTCGCGACCGCGGCGGCCGCCATTGCCATGCAGATCTTGCCCGAGCAGTTGGCGTCCATCGGGGTCGGCGACGAGCAATCCAACACCTACGCCAATCTCACCCGGCGCATCGAACTGGCGCGGCAGCGGCTGGGTGTTCGGCGGGTTCTGCTGGTTGCCCGCGATCTGACCGGGCGAGGCGATACCGAGGGGATGGTGGCCCTGGGCGCGCGCGCCTACGAGATTGGCGCCGACCAGCCCGAGATCGAACGGGCGGCGGCTGGCGCGCTGGCGGGTTCGCCCTTGTTCTGGGGACGCGATGGCCGGCCCTACCAGCGTGGTTACGCCCGTGTGGGCGGGGCGGAACCTGCGGGGTTCGCGGTGGTGGAGGGCAGTGCGCAGTACTTTGTCCAGTTGGTCGCGTTTCGTCGCTGGCTTGTGGCGGGCGGCGCCCTGTGCATGGTCCTCATCGCTGCGCTGGCGGGGTGGCTTTCCCGCCGGATGACCGGGCCACTGGCGCGCCTGGCGCGGGCAGCGGAAGGCATCGGGCGTGGCGACTTGGCCTGCCCGGTGGCGGTCGAGACCCGCGACGAGATCGGCTATCTGGCGGCTCGCCTGGACGAAATGCGGGCTGCGCTGCAGGCGCGCGACGAGCGCATGCAGATGATGCTGGCGGGAATTGCGCACGAGGTGCGCAACCCTTTGGGTGGCTTGGAACTCTATGCAGGACTGCTGCGTGAGGGTCTGGCGCAGCAGCCCGAACGCATGGCCGAGGTGGAGCGGGTGGAGCGCGAGATCGGTTACCTCAAGAACGTGGTGTCCGACTTTCTGGAGTTCGCCCGTCGGCCGCCGCCGGTTATGGAATCGGTGCCGGTCGCTGCTCTACTCGACGAGGTGTGCGAGATCTGTCGGCCCGCAGGCTCGGGGCCGGTGCTGCGTGCCGAGGCGCCGCCTGGTATGGTGGCCTACGGTGATCGAGGCCAGCTTCGCCGCGCCCTCATCAATCTGGTCAAGAACGGCTTGGTTGCCGCGGGGCCATCCGGCCAGGTGGTGGTGGCTGCGCGCCAGGTTGAAGTCGCGATCCAGTGGGAGGTCCGCGATAGTGGTCCTGGCGTCGCCGCGGAGTTGGCGGACAAGGTCTTCACCCCCTTCTTCACGACGCGCGAGAAGGGCACCGGGCTGGGCCTAGCCTTCGTGCGCGAGATCGCGCGCGACCATGGTGGTGAGGCGACGGTGGACCGCGGCCCGGAGGGCGGCGCCCGCTTCCGTTTCGCGACTCGCAGTGGGCCGGCCGCGTAGTATGGTTCTGCCATGGCGCGGGTTCTCATCATCGACGACAACGAGACCATGCGGGAGGGCATGGCGGCCACGGTCCGGCGCATGGGTCACGAAGCGGTGACCGCGGCCTCCGGCGGCGAGGGTCTGGCTGCGCTCAGGAAGCAGGGTGCGGATTTCGTCATCACCGACCTCAAGATGGAGGGTGTCGGTGGGCTGGAGGTTCTGGAAGCGGTCAAGCGCATCGACCCTTCATGCCCCACGCTCATCGTGACGGCTTTTGGCACGGTCGAGACGGCGGTGCAGGCCATGCGCCTGGGCGCCATGGATTTTCTGCAGAAGCCGTTTGCGCCCGAGGTACTGCGCCTGAAGGTCGAGAGAGCGCTGGAAATGCGGCGTGAGAAGCTCGGGCGCCAACGGGCCGAGGCGGAGGTGGAAGTCCTGCGCGCCGACGCGGCCGAGCCTTATGGCATGGGTGAGATGGTGGGCCGGTCGTCGCAGATGCGCGCCCTGTTCGAGACCATCGAGAAGGTGGCGCCGGCTGACGTGGCGGTGCACATTTCGGGCGAATCGGGCACCGGCAAGGAACTGGTGGCGCGTGCCGTGCACACCCGTTCCAAGCGCGCGGCTGGCCCGTTCGTGAAGGTCAACTGCGGCTCGCTGACCGAAACCTTGCTCGAATCCGAATTGTTCGGCCACGAGAAGGGCGCGTTCACCGGCGCGATCAAACGCAAGCTGGGCCGCTTCGAGCTGGCCGACAAGGGGACGTTGTTGCTCGACGAGGTGGGCGACATGAGTCCCAACCTGCAGCTCAAGCTCCTGCGCGTCCTGCAGGAGAAGGAATTCGAACGCGTGGGCGGCGAAGAAACTGTGCACGTGGACGTGCGCTTGATCTCGGCCACCCACCGCGACATCAAGCAGGAGGTGGAAGCAGGGCGCTTTCGCGAGGATCTCTTCTACCGGTTGCACGTGGTTCCCTGCCATGTGCCACCGTTGCGGGAGCGGCGCGAGGATATTCCCGCTCTGGTCGACCATTTCATTCGCAAACTGGGTCCGCGCACCAATCCGAGCGTCCGACGCATCGAGGACGCTGCGCTGGCACGCCTGGCCGCATACAACTGGCCCGGCAACGTGCGCGAACTGGAAAACGCGGTCGAGCAGTCACTGGTGTTCGCCAACGGCGACAGCATCGGTGTGGCCGCGCTGCCCGCTTTCTTGCGCGAAGGCGTGAGCGAGACATCGCTGGCGGTTC
Organism: uncultured delta proteobacterium; assembly: GCA_963755125.1. Taxonomy (GTDB): domain Bacteria; phylum Myxococcota_A; class Polyangia; order Fen-1088; family Fen-1088; genus Fen-1137. The sequence continues at coordinate 22,320 of CAVWIP010000018.1, read as the reverse complement.
CATCAGGTGAGATGACCTTGCCCGAGGTTCTGGAGGACTTGGAGCGACAGCTCATCCAACGCACCTACGACAAGACCGGTGGGGTGAAGACCGAGACCGCGCGGCTTCTGGGCATCAAGACCAGCGCGCTGTACTACAAGCTGGAGAAGTACGGCATCGGCGCCGCTGCCGGCAAGCCGCGCGAGGAGCCCGAGGGCGGGGACAAGGGAGAAAGCTGATACCGGGTGTGGGGCCGGTGGCCGGATCCGGTTCCCCCTTCGGGGACTTCGGGACACGCCACCCACCCTGACCGCCCTGCGCGCTTCGCGCGCACCCTCGCCGGATCCGCAGACCGGCCACCGGTTTTGGCCGCCGGTACCTAGCGCGGGCCCACCGCCGCTGGCGGAGGCGTGACCGCACCTCGTGCACCGCGGGCGTCGCGCGCCAACTCGATGAAGAGTCGCGCGCGTTCGGCGATGCGGTCCAATCGCCCCTCGCGCAGCGACGGGAGGTCGATCAGATCGCTTCCCACCCCAAGAACGCAGGCGCCAGCCTCGATGAAAGCGGCTGCGTTTTGCAGCGTCACCCCGCCGCTGGGAAGCAGATCGATGCGGGGCAGGGGGGCCTTGAGCGCTTTGAAGTAGCTCGGCCCACCTAGTGCGGAGCAGGGAAAGACTTTGACCATATCGGCCCCGGCCTTCCAGGCAGACACGATTTCCGTCGGTGTGAGCGCACCCGGAAAGACGGCCACATCGGCTGCATTGCAGTACTTCACGACCTCCGCGTCGCACGATGGGCTGGTGACAAAGCTGGCGCCCGCCGCGATCGCGGTGGACGCTGATTCGGCGTCGAGAACCGAGCCGGCTCCGACCAACACCTTGTCGTCAAAGCGTTCTACCAGCGTGGAGATCATCGGTTATCACCGGTGGATTGTGGCTAGAGCCGAATTGGGAAGTGGTAAAATCAAAACATGGATGAAAAAATACCTTTCATAACTCGACTTTTGCAGCACCTTAAAAACTGAATAACCAAACTATCACCAAGCGGTAGAATCGATAAGGTGCGATAATCGCTTTGGAGGTGCGGCATGTATCCACTGGTGGAATTTCCTGAGCTGGTGCAACATTATGCTCCATTCTTCGAAGAAGTTTTCTCTCCAGAAGCCTTCATTTGGACATCAAATTTTCAGATGGTGTGCAAGGCGCGGTTGATCTATCCGAATTTGCAGGTATAGGTGTATTCGCATTATGGAACGATTACAGCCAGTTTGAGAAGGTTAAAATTGGCAGAAGCGGCGAATTGATTTGGAATGAAGAAGTGGATATGGATGGATTGGCAATCTATTTGAAACTCACTCATAAGAAACCTGAAGATGTGCTCCCAAAACTGCGACAATTGAATCATGCCTGAGATCAGCCGTTTCTTCGGCATCAGTATCAAAATGTTTTTCGGGGATTATCTCCCTCCACATTTTCATGCCGAGTACGGAGAGTTCAAAGCGCAAATAGATATTCGAGCATTTGTGATTATTCAGGGAGAGTTGCCGCCGCGCGTATTGGGTATGGAGATTGAGTGGACGTCCCAGCACCAAAATGAATTGCTTGAATTGTGGGAATTGGCATCAAAGAATCAATCTCTATATCAAATTGAACCTTTGAAATAATCTTATGCAATGCTTGATTTCTTTTCTAGCAACTATCATGGTTCTCACTTCTACTGGCTACTCGGTTCATTGGTTGCGATTGCGGGGTTGTGAGAGTCTGTTTCTTCTTCAAAACCAGAGTGAATGACTAAAATAGCCAGTTGTCCTGACTACCTGGCCCATCTGTTTCGATGGTGGTGCTTTGAGAGTATGTTTTTTTCTCCAAAATTCAGACGGATGACTGCAGTAGCCAGCACAGGGGTAGAGCTGTCTGGGCTGATGCCATCCGTGCCGAATAGAGCGTTCAAGGGAGAGTTGTAATGTCAAGAAAAAGAAGGAGGAAAGGCGTCAGTCCGATTCTAAAAGATCTGGCTGACAAAGTAACAGCAGAAGGAACAACAGATAAATTTCTCTTCAATCCAAAAGGCGAAATTAGCATGTCAGATGCAATATCCCAATTGATCGAGCCGTATATAGATGACGCGCCGAACTATAATTCCTTCAATAATCTGGTTGCTTTGGCGTGCATTGCGTGGAATACATCGGTCTTGCCTGATAGCCAAAGGAATGAGGCGCTTGGTAAAATGGTGGACATCCTTCCAGGAAAGATGGAAGATCGTCTTGAAGCACTGGCTTTGCTTACAAGGCTTATGGACAGAAAGAGAAAATTATTCCCTAACGTTACAAGAGTGATTATGGAACACAAAGTAACTGATCTGGGCAACGATTTCCACATTGCGATAGCATCCACGCTGGAGAGGAAGGGTGTGCGAAAATAAATCTTGAGCAGGTGCGCGAAATATTCTGCGGGATATTTTAGATTGAGTGGCTGCCGCACTGGCTGCTTAGCTCATCCGTTATAATTGCAGTGTTGCGAGCGTCTAGTTTTTTTCTCTAAAATCTGGACGGATGACTGAAGAGGCGAGCGCAGGAAGATAAGGTATTGGCAATGGATTATTCGAGAATAATCAACGATTTGAAACAGGCATCATTATTTGATCTTTACAGGTTGGGTATTGCCATCAACCAGCAATTAGAAAATCCACAACGGGTTGATGAAATCAAAAAGCGTTTATATCCTGGCCAAACAATCTGTTACTTCGAACCTGCAGAAAACCGATTGATCAATGCGAAAGTAATTCGACTAAAAAGAACACAAGTATTGGTAGAAAACGTGCATGACCAAAAGAAGTGGATAATCCCTGTTTATTGGGTCAATCTAGATAACGAGAATACTGACATAACCACTTCATCAAAGAAAATGCTGGATAAAAGTCAACTCAAAGTCGGTGAAATAGTGGGTTTCCATGATAAGGAAAATAATGATGTGCGTGGTGAAATCGTTCGATTGAATCAGAAGACGGCTACGATCAAAACTGACATTAAGACAATATGGAGAGTTGGGTACCAGTTGTTATACTTGGTAGTGGATGGAGAGCTAAGTAATTCAGATTTGATAGAAGGCCGGATTGTAGTTGGGAAGTAACTGCGAACCGATAGTTGTTCTGGCTTGTGCTGGCTACTTGTTTCATCCGTAACGATCACTGTGTTGTGAGATTCTGCTTTTTTTCTACAGATCTGAACTGATGACTGAGTAGCCAGCGCAAGGCTTTGGGAGAAGTGTCTCGAATTTCTCTATTTTCATAACAAGCTATTAAAGGAAATCGCTCCTTATAAGGAGCGATTGTTACGATCTGCGGACTCGACAGGGAATGAACCGTCGGAGCGTAACAGGGAGGATTCGATATTCGATGAGCTAGAAGTGAAATATCTTGGGAGATATTCAGATTGATTGACGCTCCAGATTGTATGTGGAAGTATGGGGGCTGTCAAGGACTTTGGCGATAAAAACGTTAAAGTCGAGACGCATGTCCACTAATGTCCACAGCCAATAGCTCCAGCCGAAGCTAGAGAAGGCACTTTTTTATTTTGATTTAGCTTGGCGTCCTTTTGCAATTTGCCTTCCTATCTCTTTTACGCTTTTCTTTGGCAACAATTTACGTCGGTCCCGAGTGTAGTTGCCTCGTCCTGTTTCGTACTGTTGAATAAACCGAATTGTTCCAACTGGGCCAAGTTCACGGAGTAAGGCTTCAAAGCCCATAGTGCGTATTTCATTAAGAGTTAAGTACTCGGTATTCATTTTAGAACCTCTTCCAGCCATTTTACTGGATTTTCAATAAGAAAGGGGAGTAGTTTTTTGTTTCGATTGGCAACTTTTATGATTTGGTCATCTGTGGTTAGAAAGACATCTACCTTTGCATGTTCAGCCGACGCCAGATGGATTGCATCGTAAGGGTCAAAGCCTACATTTTCTAATTCTTCAGCGCGAGTTAATATTTTGTTGTTTAGCTCAACTACCTGATCTGATAATGAAGAAAGTGAAAGGGCGCGCTGCATATTTTCGGAATCGGGATTTTGTTTTATTTCGTAAATGAGAATTTCGCTACCGATCCAATTCCATTCATGCTGGTGTAATTTTCCCAGGATAAGAGAAACTGCCTCTGTCTCTAATCGAACGCGTGGCTGGCTCTGGTCATCAAAAGGCCTGTTCAAACAACAGGCGTCAAGGTAAATCTTAATCATAATTTAGTATAGCATGATTTACATTCGCAACAGGGCAATCGCATCTAATTTTATGCTAAAAATGGTACTTTGATGCTTGAAAACGGCACTTTCAGTATTGGATTCCGTAGGATTCAATGCACCTTATCCGATTTTTCCGTCTACGAAAGATTGGATTTACAGAGCCATGGTTTCGATTTACCAAATCGTTCAAAATAGCCCGAAAAGTATCAAAGAATCGAATTTAGATGCGATTGCCCTGACATTCGCAACAAAATGAATATAGAAGAATCGATCCGTTGCGGGAAAATATATAGCTGTGGACAATAGTATCGGATGACCGACTGATAAGCGCCGACTCCTATGGTTTGTTTTGTCTCTAAAATCCGGGCGGATGAGGAAAGTAGCCAGGACAGGGGAGTTCTTTTTCCGTGATACGGATCAACTCGCTGAGCCAGTCCGAGTCTTCAAATTTGTCTTCGATCAAGAAACTCGACTTGGCTCCTGGATAGGGATGACCTTCGGTCACTTCGCCGATGAATGCTCTTCCACCTGTGGTTGGTTTGACGAACAGTTGGTTGTCGCAAACCAGAGCGACCACTTTCCCATTACTGTAGATCGTGTAATCGCCAAACATTTTCCGATAAGTGATCATGCCTGCGCTTCGGATTTGGTCGGTTATGAATTTTACGAGGTCTTCGTCAGTTGCCATCGAAATTCCTAAATCAATGCCTTATTGAATTGTTCAATCACGGTGATCTGTGATGAACCATTCTCAATTCTTCATAGAATAAGGCTGAATCGTTTAGTTTATTTTCAACCCTTATCATTTGCTCGTGCTCGAATTTAAGTCACAAGGCGGCGCAGCTCATCCAGTAAAGGTCCGCGATATCCAGCCGTTTCATAGGCTGAGACACAGTTCTTGTAATACCATAATTGATCCTCTTTTCCGGCGTTGAATCGTTTCCAAACATCGTCTCCTAAACGCTGATAATCTGCGAGGATCGCTCGTGCGTTGTCGACTTTATCGGCAATGGTCACACGCAACAAATTAGGATTGATAGCGCGGATATGCGCAAGATACTCTTGCTCGCGCTTTCGCCATGGAGGTTTCACTCCGCCTTCATAGCTTGGCGGCGTATCAATAGAAAACTCAATAATCGTTAAAACCTGTTCGCCGAAAAGTTCAAGGATCTCATTTCGGTTGGTTTCTTCAGGTTTATCTTCCAGTGCATCATGCAGTAGCGCTGCAATGGCTTCATCTTCATCGCCGCCATCCTGTTGGACCAGCGCACACACCGAAAGTAAATGTGCCAGATAAAGGAACATTACTTTCTTTCCGTGCATCAGGCCCATGCAGTTTGAAGGTGAACTGCAAAGCTTCATAAAGGCGTGAACTGATTTTCGGGGAATTGATTGTCATAATGTCTCTCTGGTTCCGTTTCAATCGACACATGTTGATGTGTGATCACTACGTTTTCCGCATCTCGAACAGCATCTTGAAATCTGTGGCACGCGGAGAGCACAAAGAATTTAAGAAGATTCCTTCAAGGCGCGTTCGAGCAGGTCGTTGACTTTGAGTTCTTTTGACCATTGACGAAGATAGTCTAGTTCGAGTTCGCCCGCCCTGGTTTTGAGCACGCCGAGGATGTCGCGCCACTGGCGGTCTGAGACTTCGCCGCCCATGCGATACCATTCAAGTTTGGAGAGGACGGTATCTTCTGCACTGGCAAAATTGACGCTGATTTTAGATTGAAGATCAAACGTTTGTCTTTGGGCGCGGGAGATTTGAGATTGTAGAAAAGGACGCGGACGAGGAATGAAGACATCCACTTTGAACATGGTATCGCGGTGGATGATGTTGAAGCTGGAGTTGTGTTGAATTGAATCCGCGATCATTTCTTCGTCCATGAAAAATTCGTTTTGTAATGCGGAGACAAATGGCAGGATATGTTCAGGGCGCATTTCGGCGATGATGTCTGAATCCTGCGTAGTGCGCACCATACCGTAGAGCGTGCTGGCCAGCGAGCCGCCAATGAGATAAGAGATGCCCAGTCTCTCGAGAACGCTTGTGACTTTTAGCGTAACTTCAATGGGTTCATTTTGCATTACTCATCTCCCCGTAGACTTTGCGCGCTAGTTCTTCTCCCAATAATAAATCTGCCAGCCTGCGCCGAAGTTCGGTTTCATTCGCATGTGGATAACGCGAGCGCAGCCCCATTAATGCCAAGGTGCGCGCCGAGTCGTTGAGTTGCGCCAGCATGTGCATTTTGCGTGTGGGACTAGCCTGCCGCCATAGTTGGATTTGCAGGGCCTCCATTTTGGGATGAGTATCGGAAGATAATATGCTCATGGGGTTAGTATAGCATTGTCTCTCGCAAAGATGCAAAGATTACTAATTTTTGAAAAAAAGAAAGCCTCATTTTTAGCCCAAAATACGAGAGAAAATGCCTTTATTTTGTGACTTACATTATTCAAAAATCAGTAGGTTTGCAAATCTTTTTCAATGTATTTAATCCAGACGCATTATATATCTTCATCTTTTACTTGGTCTCGAATTAGCTATATCCATCATCCGACCCAATATTTTTTACAACAAAAGATTCGCATACAAATAATCAATTGATCATTTTGCGGGTCTAGCCACAAACCGCTGGTGATAACTTGGTCTCACTCCGTTCAACCGATTTTTTTGAAATTCTTCGATCATTGGCCTGTTCATCATTCCGTTTTCGATACACTTTTCCATCCCCTATTTCTATTTTTCATTTATATTACGGCGGCGGATAGCAGATCAACTCTAGCACACTCCATCGCTTCGTTGTGATCCCCTGTGCTGGCTGGTATACCTATAATACTATTGGAAAGCGGCGGGAAGTTTTCAATAGCTTCACACATACGTGTTGCCAGAACGCCAAAGACGATCATTCCAACCAGGCTCATCAGTGTTATCTGGAAAGGATCAAAATGCATTACAAAGTTAAGCAACCATCCAACGGCATAGGCCAGCAGTACCAATACCCCGCCGCCTATCGCCAGTGCTGCGAGTACTCCAAGAATAAAAAGCAAGATTACTAAAATTGTTCTCATGATGAAATTCTCCATTTTCTTGAAAAATCTGATACGGCCATCATTCATGATGGAGAACTTAAACTTATGAAGAACTAACTCTAGGATTGACTGCGGCGGTCAAAAGCGTCGATAACGTCTCCGACTGCGGCGTAGTAGGCTTCGCTGTCTATCCGTTTGGAAAGACCGGACCGGTCGAGCTCCTTTTTCACGTCATCCGAGACGTCAGCCAGTACAAGTCGGATGTTCCGCTCATTCAATAAGTTCAGGAGGTCACCTAGGGTTGAGGCCGCCGAGAAATCTATATCGTCAACGGCAATGCAGTCGATGCAGCAGAACCACTTTAGTGGCGGCTGTGCGCGCTTGACTAGGGCTTGGACCTCTTCCGAAAGCTGCTTGCTATTCGCATAGTACATACTGTGACTGAAGCGATAGATCATCAGGCCAGGGGCGATCTGATCTGAACGGCTGATAGGAAGTACCTGCCATTTACCGGGTTCGGTCATGACCACTACACTGTTCTTCGGTCGGTAGCCGTGGCGTGTATGTGCGATCAGTGAGAGAAAGATCGCTAGTAGGATTCCCTGTTCAACGCCCCAGACGACCACGATTATAGTCGTGGTTATGGCGACCCAGAATTCCCAGGGACGCTCGATGTAAATCCTTCTCAGCCTCTTGGCGTCGATCATTTCCACGCCGATGAGGAAAACCACCGTGGCCAGCACAGCTTGGGGCATATGGGCCAGCGGTGCGGTGAGGAAAAGCAGAACCAGGAGTATAACGAAGGCCGCAGTGAGCTGGGCCAGTTGACTCTGTCCGCCTGCGCTGTCGACCATCTGAGTCTTGGTTGGGCTCCCGTTGACAACAAATGTGCCGGACAAGGCAGCACCGATATTGGCGATGCTCAAACCCACGAGGTCTTCGTTTTCATTGAGATCTTCGTCATAGCGATCTGCATAGGCCCGAGATGTGGCAGCGCTCTGTGCAAGGATCACGATGAATATGCCGAAAGCGATCGGGAGGAGCTTTTGTACTAGTGCCCCGTTCCAGGTGACAGCAGGAACCCCGATTGATGGCATCCCGCTTGGAATTGCTCCAACGATGGAGACTCCCTTCGACTCCAGACCGAAAGCCCAACTCATCGCGGTGGCGCCGATAACTGCAATCAGCGGGCCAGGAATCCGCATTGAAATCCGTTTTGAGCCGATGATAACTGCGAGCACAACTAATGATATGGCCAAGGCGTAGAGTTGGGTCCGTCCGATCTGTTGCCAATCATTCAGCAGCTGGCTGACTGGTCCGCTTCCGCCCACGTGTAGGCCCAACATGCCTGAGATCTGCCCGATAGATACCTGGATACCAACGCCGGTTAGGAATCCTACAAGGATCGTGCGGGAGAGGAAGTTGGCCAGAAACCCAAGCTGAAAGACACGAGCCAGCAGGAGGAAACCTGCTGCGAGCAGGGCTAGAACCCCAGCCAAGGCGATGTACTCTGGGGATCCTGCCGCGGCGAGACCCGCAAGACCAGCGGCTAGCATGGCCGCGGTTGCTGAGTCTGCCCCCACGACCAAGTGACGGGATGACCCGAAGATGGCGAACAGGCCCACTGGGATGAGCATCGTGTAGAGCCCCGTGATTACCGGCGTGCCCGCGATCTTGGTGTATCCCATCACCTCTGGGATGGCCAGAGCCGCCAAGGTGACGCCCGCGATAATCTCGAGCGGTATCCCAGACCAGCGAATTGGCAGGAAGCCCTGCATGATCATGATTGGGAAGCGATACCTGTTGCCATTTGTCCTTCGTTGCGTCATAGAAAATTCCTGATCCATACCCGGAGGCGATTATTATTTGGATTGCTGAGCATGAGGATTGGGAATGGGTGGTTGCAGAATATATTTTGAATGAGGTTCAAGAAGTTGTACAGCGTAAGAGGTTTGGGTTACCGAGGTAAGTTATTGAAAAATGGATATTGATTACTACAAATCTGACCGGCCTAAACCATCAAGTGTTAAGGCGATCAAGACGTTAAAGTCGAGACCGATCAATGTCCACTAATGTCCACAACATCGAGTTTCTTTTGGCTTGCATGAGCTGAGTATTCAAACGAATTAAGCAGACACAGCAATTCGCGCTACTTGGCGCTTTGGGCGATATCGTATAAGATCATAGTTGGTTTGCAAATTCAACCAGAATTCCGGAGTAGTTCCGAAAGCCTCTGCAAACAGCCAGGCGGTCTCAGGAGTGACTCCCCGTTTGCCGCGTACAATTTCATTAATACGTTGAACAGGCACACGAATATGTCCGGCGAAAGCTACTTGAGAAAGTCCAAGTGGGATTAGAAATTCATGCAATAGGATTTCTCCGGGATGAGTGGGAATACGGTTTTCTAGAAGCATAGAAACTCCTTAGTGATAATCCACCAATGAAACATCAAAGGCGCCATCGTTCCAGCGAAAAGCAATTCGCCATTGATCGTTGACGCGAAGACTATGGTACCCTAACAGGGTACGTTTCAAGGCTTCTAAACGATTTCCTGGTGGCGAGCGCAAGTCGTCAAGTTTATACGCGGCGTTAATGACATCCAACTTACGCAGGGCCGCGCTAACGATAGTTTGCGGAAAGTGCCTGGCGCGGGATATATTTCTACCATGAAATAAATCTGCTGTGGCGAGGTCGCTAAAGGAACGAATAGCCACTAGGGAAATTATAACGCTTTCACGGTATCCATGCAAGGCGATGAAAATATCGAAAACGAGTTATGTTCCCGCGAACCATTCTTGTGGATATATATTTCTTCTACATGGAGATAATAGGCAATGCAAAAATTTGCGTCCGTGATCATGAGCTTGATATTCCTAAATTTACGTTGGTGAAAACCTATTCAAGGAGTACCTTTGGTGGAGGGTCTTTTTCATAGCAGCTTAACTATCGCGAGGCATAATCTCTCTTTCACCCGCGGATAATTTTAGAAGTGCAATGAGGAGAGAGTATCATGAAAATTTTTAAAAGTGCAATCTGGATGGTTTCGATTCTGATTATATTGGCTTGCAATATCGAAACCAGAGCGGCAAAACCAGTGTTGCCTGCATCACCAATCCCGTTAACAACCGCACCGGCGAATATGCCAGCCCCAACGAACGCATCTGCCAATCCACCCGCGCCAACGAATGTGCCAGCCCCTACAAGCGCGCCGGCACTGGTGGAGCGATCTGGATCTCCCGCGATCCAGACCGTTGGATTGACCCCTGTGGATAACGGGCAAATTGTTTACGACGCAAATCAGAAAGTTTATTGGCTCGCGAACGCCGACCTAGCCGCCGATCCAGCGATCCGGGCGACGCTGGGCGTCACTGGCATCAACCCAAACGGCACCATGAACTACACGACCGCGCTGCAGTGGGTGAACGCGCTGAATCATGCCAATAATGGCTCTGGCTATCTGGGTCACACTAATTGGCAGCTTCCAGGAACGCCTCCGATCGACAGCACTTGTTCCGTCTTGCATGGGGGTGACGGGAAATCGTTCGGCGCCAAATGCACTGGCAGCGGACTGGGAAACCTGTACAACATCGGCTTGGCGCTCACCTACCCGAATAGCGTTGTCCCTGGCTTCACCGACACGATCGGACCGTTCAAGAACCTGCAACCCTCGCTGTACTGGACCTCCAAGTCGGATGGCGGCGGAGAAAAGACCTACACATTCCTTACGGATCTTACAGGATCTAATACGACCACATACAACTACTTTTATGTGCTGCCGATGATTACGGGTGCCATCGGCATGACCCCGACTGGCTCAGGTCTGATCACCTATACTAGCGGATCAGCAGCAGGCAAAGCGATCTATGACACCGCAACGAAACTCACCTGGATGCTCGACGCCGATCTGGGGCACTCGGACAACTTCGGTGTGACAGGCACCACCACCATTACGCCCCCCCAGGGAAGCCGATTGACTGTTTCCTTGATCAATACAAGCGGCGCAATGTTGTTCGCGACGGCGAACTCGTGGCTCAAAGCCGCAAATAATTTCGGCTACGCCGGCACGAACAACTGGACACTCCCGGCTCCGGAAGATTTGCAGACGCTATTCAACGACTTGAATTTCCAACCGGGAGACACTCGGCTGATGGAGCAGGGCAGAGTTGGCCCTTTCCAAAATCTTGAACCTTTCTTCTACTGGGCGTGCGAGCGGGATCAAACCGGCACTAGTCAATCTCCCTGCAATGGTAGCAGTCCTGCAACGAATATGGAACCGAGTTTCAACCTCGACAACGGTTTCCAGGCGACGGACCAAGATACCAAGGAATTCTACGTCGAGGTTTATTATCGGTAGTCTTTGCGGCAATCAATATGAAAAGAATGATACGGTGAAAACACTGTCTCGATTAACTATTTCAATAATCGCGCCCTGCTTGCTTGCTGCATGCGCAACAACTGCGTCCTCATCCGTTCCAATCACGCGCCGTAAACATGATCGCCAACTTATTTCAAGAAAAGAGAAAAGAAATGCGAAAATATATGTTAGTGGTATTTATGTTAATGATGTTTGCATGTACGCTCGGGCAGAGGCTGCCGAAACAATCCGCGGCTGTGCCGACCAATGCGCCTGCGGAAACCAGCGCGCCACAACTAGCAGGAACGCGTGTTGCGAAATCAGCGCCAACCAACGCGCCAGCGGCTCCATCCACGCCTGCATCGCAATCCAGCACCTTCACTTTCGTTCCGGGTTCGTCAGTCAAGCTCCAGCAAGTCATGGGCGATTGTGATTGGAGCGTCTGGGATCCAAGCATCCCCAAAGCTAACTGCAGCAAGCCAACCGTCAGCCAGACACTCACCAAATACGATGTCTTGGGAAACGACCTTTACTCCCGAGAATGATTTCTGGAGTGGCACGGATGCCAATGGAAAAAGTGCCACCGCCTACTTTAGCGGCCTGCAAAGCGGCCATCCAACTTGGTCTGCGCAAGAGTCAGCGGCTGTGCCCGTGTTGTACGATAACCCAACCAATCTGCCGATCCCTTCGGGCCCTCCCGGCCTCTCCGATCCTGGTTCCGTTGGAAACATGTCCGTGACCTACTCATCCAATCTTGGCTTGTGGTTCATGACTTACGATGGAGGCCGGCAATCGAAAGATACAACCGGGATTTATTTCACCTACGCCTCCGCACCTTGGGGACCGTGGGCTACGCCGCAGTTGATCTTCAATGCCTGCCGCGACCACGGCTTCGGAAACTTCATATATTACAACTACGATAAGAGCAAAACCAATGATAATATCTGCCCATCGGTTACATCTTCAGGCCCGGCCGGACCCACCATCGGTGATCAGACGCAAAACGTTCCCACGCAAACACGCGGTGATGTCTACGCACCCGAAATGATCGGACGCTTCACGGAAATCCAGGGAGACACGCTGAAGATTTACTACCTGATGTCTACTTGGAATCCATACACAAACGTTTTGATGAGTTCGCAATTCAAGATTACTCAGGCACCGCAATAATTTATAAGGTTGAATTCAGACTCAACCACCAGAAATCCAGAGAGCAGAAATTGAGAATTGCAAAGTATTTTTCTTTAGCAGACGCTTCGATGATTCATGAAAGACAGAGCACGTCGATTTAAAACTTTATCAATGAATGAACCCCTGTCCTGGCTACATGGTCCATCCGCCTAGAATTGTGATAGAAAAAGGGTATCATGCTGCTCGATCTTCATTATAAAACACACTGGGAGCAGCATGATCGACAATCTTCTTCTTTGGCTTCAACAACGCATCAACCATTGAACAAAACCTACGGCTGCAGTGTTGATCTCTGGTCTTCTCACCGATGTAACTCGCAGCCGTTCTGATCTGATCATGGAGAATGCACTTTTGCGCCAGCAACTGATCGTCCTGCATCGACAGATCAAACGACCTCAACTAACTAATTGCGACCGAAAACTCTTTGTCCTTCTTGCCCGCCTTACCAAATTCTGCAAGCAATCCATGCATATCGTTCAACCGGACACTCTGCTCCGTTGGCATCGGGAATTGTTTCGATTGTATTGGCGGCGGAAGTCGCAGGGCCAGCCGAAGATTTCGGCAGAAACCATTGCGCTGATCCAAAAGATGGCGAAAGAGAATCGCTTGTGGGGAGCGGAACGGATCCGCGGGGAATTATTGAAGTTGGGGATGGAAGTGAGCAAACGAACGATCCAGAAATACCTGCCGAAAGAGCGGAAATCGTCTTCATCGAGCCAGACTTGGGCCACCTTCATAAAGAATCAAGCCAGTGGCATCTGGGCTTGCGACTTTACCGTGGTGTATGACTGGTTATTTCGTCAGTCGTACGTCGATGTGGTGATGGAACGGCAAACGCGGCGGATTGCCTGCACCGTGCCGCAGGCACAGGTGTGCATGCGGGGGTAACGAAATTTCCGACGGATGAATGGACGGCACAGCAGTTACGGGAAGCCACAGGGTGGGGAAGGGGACCGAAGTATCTGATCCGCGACCGGGACAGGAAATATGGCACCCACTTTTCGGCGGTGGCAATTGGTTCAGGGATCAAAGAGCTGCGAAGTGACTGCTCCTTACAGTCGCAAACCCCTTATCGAACTCCCGAGGCCAATGGGATGTGTGAGCGGTTCATGGGGAGTCTGCGCAGGGAATGTTTGGATCATACGCTGATCCATCATAGCCAGCATTTACAACGGGTGGTGAATGAATACATCGTTTACTTCAATCAGGAACGTCCGCATCAGGGGATCGATCAACGCATTCCGGATCACTATGATCTACCCTGCACGAATCCAACCAGCGGGCGAATTACGTCGAAGGCAATCCTTGGTGGGCTGCACCATAGTTATACCCGCGCGGCAATCTGAATTAGCTCTTCATGTAAAAGTGTGGAAGGACACAGCCGGATCGATCATCCGGATCATATTGCGTTGCAAGGAACTGGCGGATGAGCGCCGTAAGCCAACCTTGAAGGGTTAGCGATCAATTGGAAAGCTGAGAACCGTCATCAGGTGTTCGGCAGAAGGCAGATCAGATTGTCAGTACTTCACGAAAGGGCTTGAACATGGTTAACTTGGTTCCTACTACGGAGACCAAGACCAATGTCCAAGCCCAACTGCAAGATTACCCGAACAATCCAATCTCCGGAACGACACCGGACGGTGTGAGCAAGTCCTGAACGCTTTCACACAGGTAGTTCGTTGGAGCCTGCCATTGGAGTTGAAGAATACGCGGATCAGTAGAGATGACATCATTTACGCTTTAGCCTACGCCAACGTGCATCGTTTGAGCATTCAATCGACCTGTCAAGAGTTGAAAGATGCGCCCTCGGGCAATCGGCTGCGGGAAGTCCTGGCAGAAGCGCTACCGGACCGGGCAGGCATGCAACGTGCATTGAATAAGATGTTCCGGCAGCAGCTACAACGCCCTGCGCCCTTTCAGGGTCCCAGTCTATGGAAGGGCAGACGAGATTACAACATCGCGATGGACCTGACCTTGGTCCCGTATCATGGACTGCCTTACGAAGACGAGAAGGAAATTGTACGCGGTGCACCAAAATCCGGGACGACCCATTTTCATGGGTACGCCACCATTTCGATTGTGCACCATAATCAACGCTATGTCGTGGCGCTACATTTTGTTGAATATGGGGAAGAGATAGCCGACATCGTGCGCTGGCTGTTGCGACGACTAAAATCGCTCAAATTACTCGTCCGGCGAGTGTTTTTAGACAAGGACTTCTGCTCCCAGCCGGTTTTTAAAGTTCTACGCCAGCATCACTTGAGTTCCGTGATACCTATTCCGATGCGAGGCAAATCCGGTGGAGTGCGCAATCTCTTCCAAGGGAAATCTCGCAAAACCACCTACACCTTCCACAGTCCGAAACACGGTGCCTACACGGTTCAAGCCATCGTTGTGCAGCGGTACTCCAAAGGCCGCTATCAACGACACAAGCGCAAGTGGTTCGCTTATGCGGTGGCTGGGTTGCCGGAGGGTATGTTGCCCTCTCACGTCTTTGAACTCTAAGCGTCGAAGAATTTCGTTCACGCTGGATTCGAGGGCTCCGAGATCGAAGCTCCCGTGCCGGTGGATGGTAATGGACTCGTTATAGAGAGGAAGTTCGGGCTGCTGGGCCGCGTGAAGCCAGATCCGGCGCTGCGCAGGGGAGAGAGGCACAGCGGTGCCGGGCGGGCGGGGATGAACCGATTCAGGATCCTGTCCAGCTGTCCCGCTCATCTGCCGCTGCAGCAGACGGTACTTTGCCGTGAGAGTTTCTGGTTGTTTACTCGTACTTCCATAGCGTGCCCTGCTGAAATCGGCGCCCTAAACCGAAGCCGTCATAGGCTGGCCCGGATCGAAGCGGAGTGTTTAGCCCGGAGCCCGGCCCGCAACTTTAATATCCAGCCCGGAGCCCGGCCCGCAACTTTAAAATCCAGCCCGGAGCCCGGCCCGCAACTTTAAAATCCAGCCCGGACCCCAGCCCGCAACTTTAAAATCCAGCCCGGAGCCCGGCCCGCAACTTTAAAATCCCGCCCGGACCCCGGCCCGCAACTTTAAAATCCAGCCCGGAGCCCGGCCCGCAACTTTAAAATCCAGCCCGGAGCCCGGCCCGTAACTTTAAAATCCACGCCCGGACCCCGGCCCGCAACTTTAAAATCCAGCCCGGAGCCCGGTCCGCAACTTTAAAATCCAGCCCGGACCCCGGCCCGCAACTTTAAAATCCAGCCCGGAACCCGGCCCGCAACTTTAAAATCCAGCCCGGAGCCCGGCCCGCAACTTTAAAATCCAGCCCGGAGCCCGGCCCGCAACTTTAAAATCCAGCCCGGACCCCGGCCCGCAACTTTAAAATCCAGCCCGGACCCCAGCCCGCAACTTTAAAATCCAGCCCGGAACCCGACCCGCAACTTTAAAATCCAGCCCGGACCCCGACCCGCAACTTTAAAATCCAGCCCGGACCCCGGCCCGCAACTTTAAAATCCAGCCCGGAGCCCGGCCCGCAACTTTAAAATCCAGCCCGGAGCCCGGCCCGCAACTTTAAAATCCAGCCCGGAGCCCGGCCCGCAACTTTAAAATCCAGCCCGGAGCCCGGCCCGCAACTTTAAAATCCAGCCCGGACCCCGCCCGCAACTTTAAAATCCAGCCCGGAGCCCGACCCGCAACTTTAAAATCCAGCCCGGAGCCCGGCCCGCAACTTTAAAATCCCAGCCCGGAGCCCAGCCCGCAACTTTAAAATCCAGCCCGGAGCCCGGCCCGCAACTTTAAATCAGCCCGTAGCCCGGTCCGAAATTTAAAATCCAGCCCGGAGCCCGGCCCGCAACTTTAAAATCCAGCCCGGAGCCCAGCCGCAACTTTAAAATTCAGCCCGGAACCCGGCCCGCAACTTTAAAATCCAGCCCGGAGCCCGGCCCGCAACTTTAAAATCCAGCCCGGAGCCCGGCCCGCAACTTTAAAATCCAGCCCGGAGCCCGGCCCGCAACTTTAAAATCCCGCCCGGAGCCCGGCCCGTAACTTTAAAATCCAGCCCGGAGCCCGGCCCGCAACTTTAAAATTCCAGCCCGGAGCCCGGCCCGCAACTTTAAAATCCAGCCCGGAACCCGGCCCGCAACTTTAAAATCAGCCCGGACCCCGGTCCGCAACTTTAAAATCGCAGCCCGGAACCCGGCCCGCAACTTTAAAATCCAGCCCGGAGCCCGGCCCGCAACTTTAAAATCCAGCCCGGACCCCGGCCCGCAACTTTAAAATCCAGCCCGGAACCCGGCCCGCAACTTTAAAATCCAGCCCGGACCCCGGCCCGCAACTTTAAAATCCAGCCCGGAACCCGGCCCGCAACTTTAAAATCCAGCCCGGAGCCCGGCCCGCAACTTTAAAATCCCGGCCCGGAGCCCGGCCCGCAACTTTAAAATCCCAGCCCGGAGCCCGGCCCGCAACTTTAAAATCCCAGCCCGGAGCCCGGCCCGCAACTTTAAAATCCCAGCCCGGAGCCCGGCCCGACAACTTTAAAATCCGCCCGGAGCCCGGCCCGCAACTTTAAAATCCAGCCCGGAGCCCGGCCCGCAACTTTAAAATCCGGCCCGGACCCCGACCCGCAACTTTAAAATCCAGCCCGGAGCCCGGCCCGCAACTTTAAAATCCAGCCCGGAACCCGGCCCGAAACTTTAAAATCCAGCCCGGAACCCGGCCCGAAACTTTAAAATCCAGCCCGGACCCCGGCCCGAAACTTTAAAATCCAGCCCGGAGCCCGGCCCGCAACTTTAAAATCCTGCCCGGAGCCCGGCCCGGAACTTTAAAATCCAGCCCGGACCCCGGCCCGCAACTTTAAAATCCAGCCCGGAGCCCGGCCCGCAACTTTAAAATCCCGCCCGGAGCCCGGCCCGCAACTTTAAAATCCCGCCCGGAGCCCGGCCCGCAACTTTAAAATCCAGCCCGGAGCCCGGCCCGCAACTTTAAAATCCCGCCCGGACCCCGGCCCGGAACTTTAATATCCAGCCCGGAGCCCGGTCCGCAACTTTAAAATCCAGCCCGGAGCCCGGCCCGAAACTTTAAAATGCCCGGAGCCCTCCCGAAACTTTAAAATCCAGCCCGGAGCCCGGTCCGCAACTTTAAAATCGCGCCCGGACCCCGTCCCGCAACTTTGAGAATCCAGCCCGGAACTGGTCCGCAACTTTGATATGCAGCCCGGAACCCGGTCCGCAACTTTAAAATTGCGCCCGGAACCCCTGCCCAACTTTAATATGCAGCCCGCAGCACGGTCCGCAACTTTAATATTTAGCCCGGAACCCGGTTCGACATTTTAAAATCGCGCAAGGACTCCTGCCCGCAACTTTAATATGCAGCCCGTTGCCCGGCCCGCAACTTTAAAATCGCGCCCGGACCCCGGCCCGAAACTTTAATATCCAGCCCGGAACCCGGTCCGCAACTTTGATATCCAGCCCGGAACCCGGTTCCCGCAACTTTAAAATTGCGCCCGGACCTCTGCCCGCAACTTTAATATGCAGCCCGCAGCACGGTCCGCAACTTTAACATCGCGCCCGGACCCCTGCTCCGGCAACTTTATGCAGCCCGTTGCCCGGTCCGCAACTTTAAATCGTGCCGGACCCCTTTCCCGCAACTTTAAAAATTCGCGCAGAATCCCGGCCCGCAAACTTTAATATTGCAGCCCGTTGCCGGTCCGCAACTTTAAAATCGCGCCCGGACCCCTACCCGGAACTTTACTATGCAGCCCGGAACCCGGTCCGCAACTTTAATATCCAGCCCGGACCCCGGTCCGCAACTTTGAAATCGCGCCCGGACCCTTCCCCCGGCAACTTTAAAATTCCGTCCGGACCCCTGCCCGCAACTTTAATATCCAGCCCGCAACTTTATATCCAACCCGCAGCACGGTCCGTAAATTTATATTTAGCCCGGAACCCGGTCCGCATCTTTACAATTGCAGCCCGGACCCCTTCCCGCAACTTTAATATGCAGCCCGTTGCCCGGTCCGCAACTTTCGGTACTGCTCGGCACCCCGCCCACAACGTTAATATGCAGTCCGGAACGCGGTCCAACATTTTAAAATCGCGCCCGGACCCGTGCCCGCAACTTTGATATGCACCCGGGAACCCGGTCCGCAACTTTAATATTTAGCCCGGAACCCGGTCCGACATTTTAAAATCGCGCCCGGAACTGCGCACTTTTACCGATCTTAACCGGTTCTAACTTTGAAATCGCGCCGACTGCGCACAACTTTAAACACCAGTCCGGAACGCGGTCCAACATTTTACAATCGAGCCCGGACCCGTGCCCGCAACTTTGATATCCAGCCCGGAACCCGGTCCGCAACTTTAAAATCGAGCCCGGAACCCAACCCTGAAAATTTAAAATCTCGACCCGGAATCAGGTGCGCAATTTTAATATTCTGCCCGGAACCCGTCCCGCATCTTTAAAATCGCGCCCGCGCCAACTCCGGCTGCATCTTTACTATCTAGCCCGGTCCCCTGCCCGTAACCAAAATTCACAACCAGGAACCCGGCCCGCAACTTTAAAATCCAGCCCGGACCCTTGCCCGCAACTTTAATATGCAGCCCGCAGCACGGTCCGCAACTTTAATATCCAGTCCGGACCCCTGTCCGCAACTTTAAAATCCCGCCCAGACCCCCGCCCACAACTTTAATATGCAGCCCGTAGCCCGGTCCGCAACTTTAATATTTAGCCCAACCCGCTCCGACATTTTAAAATTGCGTCCGGAGCCCGGTCCGCAACTTTAATATGCAGCCCGGAGCCCGGTCCGCAACTTTAAAATCCGGTCCGGAGCCCGACCCGCAACTTTATAATCCCGCCCGGAACCCGGTCCGCAACTTTAAAATTCAACCCGGATCCCGGCCCGCAACTTTAAAATCCAGCCCGGACCCTGGCCCGCAACTTTAAATTCGAGCCCGGAGCACGGTCCCCAACTTTAAATTTACGGTCCGGAACCCGACCCGCAACTTTTAATAATAGAGCCCGAATCCCTGCCCGCAACTTTAATATGCAGCCCGGAACCCGGTCCCGCAACTTTAAATAGCAGCCCGGATCCCTGTCCGCAACTTTATATATTCAGCCCGGAGCGTGGGCCGCAACTTTGAACGGCCCCGGACCCCCGCCCACAACTTTAATATGCAGCCCGTAGCCCGGTCCTAACTTTAAGTATCAGCCCGGAACCCGGTCCTACATTTTAAATCGCGCCCGGACTTCTCTGCCCGCAACTTTAGATGCAGCCCGTTCCCGGTCCGCAACTTTAAAAATCCCGCCCGGACCCCTGCCCGCAACTTTAATATGCAGCCCGGAACCCGGTCCGCAACTTCGAAAATCCCGCCCGGAACCCGGCCCGCAACTTTGAAATTCGCGCCCGGACCCCTGCCCGCAACTTTAAAATCCAGCCCGGAGCACGGTCCGCAACTTTAATATCCTAGCCCGGAACTCCGGCCCGACATTTTAAAATTCGGCCCAGAACCCTGCCCGCAACTTTAATATGCAGCCCGTTGCCCGGTCCGCAACTTTAAATCGCGCCCGGACCCCTTCCCCAACTTTATATGCAGCCCGGAACCCGGTCCGCAACTTTAATATGCAGCCCGGAACCCGGTCCTCAACTTTAATATTGCGCCCGGACCCCGTCCCGCAACTTTACTCTAGCAGCCCGGAACCCGGTCCGCAACTTTAATATTTAGCCCGGAACCCGGTCCGACATTTTAAAATCGCGCCCGGACTCCTGCCCCGCAACTTTAATATGCAGCCCGTTGCCCGGTCCGCAACTTTAAAATCGCGCCCGGACCCCTTCCCGCAACTTAACATGCAGCCCGGAACCCGGTCCGCAACTTTAATATGCAGCCCGGAACCTCGGTCCGCAACTTTAAAATTGCAGCCCGGACCCCTGCCCTTAACTTTAATATGCAGCCCGCAGACCGGTCCGCAACTTTAATATCCAGCCCGGACCCCGGTCCGAAATTTTAAAACCGCAGCCCGGAGTCCGGCCCGCAACTTAAATATACAGCCCGTCAGCCCGATCCACAACTAAAAATCCCGCCCGGACCCCGACCCGCAACTTTAACATGCAGCCCGGAACCCGGTCCGCAACTTTAATATGCAGCCCGGAACCCGGTCCGCAACTTTAAAATCCCGCCCGGACCTCTGCCCGCAACTTTAATATGCCGCCCGGAACCCGGCCCGCAACTTTAAAATCCAGCCCGGAACCCGGTCCGCAACTTTAAATCCAGCCCGGATCCCGGCCCGAAACTTTAAAATCCGCCCGGAACCCGTCCGCAACTTTAAAATCCAGCCCGGAACCCGGCCCGCAACTTTAAAATCCAGCCCGGATCCCGGTCCGCAACTTTAAAACCCGCCCGGACTCCGGCCCGCAACTTTAATATCCAGCCCGGAACCCGGCCCGCAACTTTAATATCCCGCCCGGACCCCGGCCCGCAACTCTAAAATCCAGCCCGGAACCCGGCCCGCAACTTTAAAATCCAGCCCGGACCCCTGCCCGCAACTTTAAAATCCCGCCCGGAGCCCGTCCGCAACTTTAATATGCAGCCCGGAACCCGGTCCGCAACTTGTAATATCATGGCCCGGAACTCGGTCCGCAACTTTAACACCGTGCCCGGACCTCGGCCCCCAACTTTAATATGCAGCCCGTTACCCGGTCCGCAACTTTAAAATTCCGCCCAGAACCCGGCCCAGACAAACGTAATTAAAATCCAGCCCGGACCCCGGCCCGACAACTTTAATATCCCGCCCGGACCCGGCCCGCAACTTTAATATCCAGCCCGGAACCCGGCCCGCAACTTTAAAATCCAGCCCGGTAACCCGGCCCGAAACTTTAATATCCTCGCCCGGACCTCCGACCCGAAAACTTTAAAATTCAGCCCGGAACCCGGTCCGCAACTTTAAAATCGCAGCCCGGACCCCGGCCCGCAACTTTAATATGCAGCCCGGAACGCGGCCCGCAACTTTAAAATCCAGCCCGGACCCGGCCCGAAACTTTAAAATCCAGCCCGGAACCCGGTCCGCAACTTTAAAATCCAGCCCGGAACCCGGTCCGAAACTTTAAAATCCCGCCCGGACCCCGGCCCGCAACTTTAAATCCGAGCCCGGAACCCGGTCCGCGACTTTAAAATCGCGCCCGGAACCCGGCGCGCAACTTTAAAATCCAGCCCGGACCCCGGCCCAACATTTAAAATCCAGCCCGGACCCCTGCCCGCAACTTTAAAATCCAGCCCGGAACCCGGTCCGCAACTTTAAAATCCAGCCCGGAACCCGGCCCGCAACTTTAAAATCCAGCCCGGAACCCGGCCCGCAACTTTAAAATCCAGCCCGGAACCCGGTCCGACAACTTAAAATCCAGCCCGGACCCCGGCCCGCAACTTTAAAATCCTGCCCGGAGCCCGGCCCGCAACTTTAAAATCGAGGACACCGACTTTCAGGAACGCGCCCGCGCCGTGCTTCATGATTTCGAAGAGTATCTGGCCTCCAAAACCACCTGGGGCCACATCAACGCACCGGCGTTGCATCAGAATCCGGTCGCTTATTTCTCCGCGGAGTTCGGTTTCCA
>CAVWIP010000017.1:0-458081 GCA_963755125.1 uncultured delta proteobacterium | reverse complement strand
CAACCAAAGCGTGATCGCCACCGTCATGCCGCTGGCGTGCCAGAAAATCCGCGCATCGAACCGTCAGGCGCCCCAGCGCGGGATTCTCCGACATAAGTTGATGAACGCAACGCGCCCACGTCCTATACTGCGACGAACGCATGTTTGGCCACCTCGGGTCCATCGCTTTGCTTCTCGCCGTCGAAGTGACGGCTTTCGTTCGCCTGCTGGTGCTCGATCCCGATGGCGTTCCCTATCGCCTGATCCCATGGGATTTCCGTTCCCTGGGCGCGCCCTGGCTGATCTACGGATGGGACGCCATACGCGCCGGTTTCTTGCCCCTGTGGTGTCCCTACGTCGCGGCCGGTGTTCCGTTCTTTCTCAATCCGCAGACGCAGATCTATTCCCCGCTCTCGATCCTGATCGGAACGGTTTTCGGGTACTCGGTGCGCATCGCGCAGATCCATAGCTTTCTCATGATGGCCATCGGCGGCATCGGCGCCTACGCCCTGGCCCATTGGTTGTGGCGCAATCGAATGGCAGCGATCTTCGTTGGTTTGTGTTTCGAGCTCAGTGGCTTGCTGTTTTGCCACCTCGAACACCTTTCGATCCTGACCGCCTTCGCCCTCATGCCCTGGTTCTTCGTGGCTGTGGCACTGGCCAAGAGCGAAAGCTCGCGCTTTGGGCCTCCCTTCTTGGCTTTCGTGCTCTATTGGCTGCTCACCGCGGGCTACCTGGGGGTGGACCTGATGATCCTGGCGTGGGGTGGCGCGCTGACCGTGGCCCAAGTTTTCGCGCAGCCGTCAACCAAGGCGCGCATGGCCCTCCTGTCCCGCAACGCCTGGGCCTGGCTCGTCGGCATCGGCATGGCAGCGGTCAACTGGCTGCCTTTCCTGCTCGAACGCGCGGAGTTCACCCGCGGCTCCCCCATGACCGTCGACTACGTGCTGGATCCCGCCCGCAGCCTGGCGCCCAAACACCTTCTTGGCTTCTTCTTTTCGTTCATGATCAGACAACCCCTGCCTGGCAAGGAAGTGGACATCTCCATGCGCGGCCTCTACTTCGGCGCCTTGGCCGTGGTGCTCGCGGTGATCTTCATGGTTTATGCCCGTGGCTGGCGTGTCCTGCTGCTGGGCGCAGCGGCCCTGTTTTCCTTCCTCATGGCCTGCGGTGGCAGTTTTTTCGTCCGCGTGGCGCTCCACACCTTCTTTCCTGTGCTCAATCTCTCCCGTTTCCCTGCGGCGGACAGCCGTGCTTTTGTGGTTCTGGCGCTGGTGATGCTGGCGGGCGGTGGATTGATCCTGCTCTCGCAGGACCATACGGCGGCCCGCAACCTGGCCAAGCGAATTGTTCGCTATCTAGTCGTGTTCTATCTGCTCAGTATCCCGGTCCTGCACTTGCTCTACGAAAAGAACGACGATTCCGTCGTCTCCGGCGCCATCTTCGAGGTTCTCTGTATGCTTCTCGCTCTCTTCGCTCTGGTGCGCTTTCAGAGCAAGATCTTGGCCTGGATGTTGACGACCATCGTAGTGCTGGAAGCCGGATACGGTGTCATGGTGACTTTCAGCCCCGCGGGCGAGACTATCTCCGGGGCTGAGTACACGCGACTGCAGAACAGCCACGAAACCAACTTCACCACCGCGGGAACAGGCGACCCCAGAATCGGCGAGCCGGCGAGGCTCGTCGACGAGTCGTCGGCTGACGGCTACATCGCCAAGCACTTCCACGCCAACGAGTACAATCCCGTTCGCCTGACACGTTTTGCCCATTTGCTAGACGTTGGGTTTGGCCCATGGATCCAGAGCGGCCCGCGGGTGGTGGGAATGACTCCGGGACGCTACCCGGAGACATTTTCGGATTTTCAGACAGCCACCTTTCCCGTCACGTTCTCCATTGCCGACTACTCGCCCAATCGCGTCCGCTATTATGTGCAGACGGCAGCGAACACGACGCTGGTCTTCAACGAGGTCTATTTCCCGGGGTGGAATGCCGTGGTGGACGGTGCGCCCGCGCGGGTCAGGCCCGTCGCGCAGGGACTGCGCTCCGTTTCGGTGAACAAGGCGGGCATACACGAGATCGAGTTTTTCTTCCGACCATGGCTCTATCTTGCTGCGGCCACGGTTTCTGTCCTTTTCGCTTTGGCCTTCGTGTTGTGGGTAGTTGTCGTGTGGCGCAGAAAACGGCCTTCGCCCCCTGTTGATGCCGAAACCCAAGCCCCGTTCTGGACCGAGGCGGCATGAAGGGCGTTGCCGGCTGGAAGACGCAACCACCTGCTCTTGCCCGCCCGCCGGTCGTCGCGGATCACGCCTCGGGCCTGTTGGCGCTTGTTCCCGACGGGCGCGACGGGTACACTGGGTGGGCTTCGTCCCGGGTGCATGCATGTCGTTGCTGTATGAATGGCTTGACAACGCCGCAGGCGCGCGCCGGGAAACCGCTGCGGGAGGCGGCCAGGCGCTCATCTACCGAGACACCTACCTCTCGTGGCACGGGCTGCGCCATCGGGTCAACCGGCGCGCCAGCGAACTGAAGGGTCTCGGCATCGAGGCTGGCGACTGGGTTGGCCTCATGCTGGGCAGCGTGCCGGAGTTCGTCGTGCTGGCCCTCGCCCTGTCCAAGCTGGACGCCGTCGTGGTGCCGCTCGACCCGATCCTGGGCGGACGAGACCTCGACATGATCTTCGCGGCGACGCACCTGCGGGCACTGGTCATGCGGCCCAACACCCAGACGCCCTTTGCCGCGACGGCAGACACTATGCCCGCAGACCGGACCAGGAAGCGACCTTTCGCCGTGCTCGAAAGCCGTCGCCGAATAACCGGGACTCTGCTCACCTGCGCCACCTTCCAGCGCACGCCGCTCACGCTGCACGCGCGCCCCGAGGTCGTGCTCTTCACCCTGGACGCCGGCGGCGATCCCAAGGGCGTGGTGCGCGAACGCCGCCAACTGGATGGGATCGGCGCCGCCCTGGCCGCGACCCTGAAAATCGACGGCACGACCAGGGTGAGCACAGCCGCCGGACTGCACACCAGCCAGGGGTTCGACCTCGGCCTTTGCTTGGCCTTGGCCCAGGGCGCTGGTTTGGTTCTCGACGATGAGTTGGTCGCAGCCCGCCTGGCCAAGCTGCTGGCCGAGCAAAGTGCCGACGTCCTGGCTGCCACACCCTCGCTGTTCGCCGCCATGGCGCGCATGCCCACCGCCAAGCCGTGCCCCTCGCGCCGCACCCGCTGCATCAGTTCGGGCGAACCGCTCACCCCCGCGGTGGCTCTGGCGTTCCGCAAGCGATTCAAGGTTCCCCTGCTCTCGTGCTATCAGGCCATGGAGACTGGCCCAGTGACTATCGACTGGGAAGGTCAGAATCCCACCACGGTCGGTCGGCCTTTCGCGGGTGTCGAGATTCGCGTGGCTGATCGTCTGGGCAGTCCAATACCCGCGGGCGCGCGTGGGCCGGTCTGGGTACGCGGCGCGGGGGTTTCGTCGGCCTTCGTTCCGCCGGTCAGTCTGCGCACGCGGGACAGGGAGATCCCCATCGGTCGCTGTCACAGCGACGGCTGGTTGCGCACCGGGGACATCGGCAGTGTCGATGCGAATGGCCGGCTGATCCTGCACGGTCGGGAAGATGACCTGGTCAAAGTCGACGGGCGGCGTGTGGCCCTGGGCGAGGTGGAAGGTTGTCTGGAGGCTTTCGCAAACGTGCGCACCGCCGAGGCTCGCCTGGAGTACGACGAGGCCGGCGGTTCACGCGTGATTGCTCGTGTGCAGCGCGATGGTCCCTGCACACCCAAGCAACTCATCGACCACTGTGCCAGGCACCTGGCGCCGCACAAGGTTCCGGCGCGGGTGGAGTTCGGCGAAGGTTGATAACGAGAAGCTCCCTCAACCCACCGAGGCGACGACGGCCGACGATCCGAGCCGCTGGCTGCGTCGGGCCTGCGCTTCCGGTCCTCAAGTACATCAGTACATTCCGGTCCGGTTCTCGGCCCTCCTTGCCAGCAGCCCGGCTTGTCGGCTGGGTACAAAGGGACGTCGTCGTGGCTTTCGCTACCAACGCGCCTCCTGCCACCGCTGGCAGATGGGCATTCGTAATCGGCCCCCGCGCTCGGGTTCCATCTATTCCAGCAACGGGTGCAACTCGGCCTTCACCGTCGCCGCGCCACCGTCGGCCACCGTGATCTCCTCGAAGTGCGAGTAGTAGCTCGGGTGGCGAATCTCGACTCGGTAAAAACCGGGCCGGATGAAACGATCCGGCTTCGCCCACTGCGAAGCGTGTCCCATGGGCACGTCGTCGAGCAGCACCACGGCGTCAGGCACGTTGCATTCGACCCGGAAGACAACCGACCCCTCGGATTTCAGCGAGGCACAGCCGGCGAACAAGAACACGACGAAGAGGACGACCACAGTTGGCTTCATGGCTTTGTTGCAGGAGGTTCGGCCCCTGCTCCGGTTGGCAGATCGCCGGCTTGCGCCGAGCGAACCTGGAGTGTCACCCGATCGGCCGGCGGCTGGAGTTCGGTCACCAGCAGCCGGCCTCCGACATCGCGAATGAGAGCGGCCTGAATTTCGCGCCCGCTCATGCGCGTAAACACGCGGACCTCGGCCTGGTGCGTGGTCACGTGACGAACCTCGGCCGCCGTCACCGCGCCCAGGCGCTTCACCACCTGAATCAACGTCATGAGTGCCGCCGGCTCGACCACGTCCAGATCCAATGTCACATAGCGCGCGCCCGCGGGAGTCGGCCGGAATGAAGTGGACAACTGCTGTGCCAGGACCACCGCGACGCGCTGCCAGCACGCCAACCTTGCGGCGGACTCGTCGCCCGCGAATCCCCGCTCGCTGCTGTCGAGACTGGCTGCCCTGCCCGCGGAAAGCAGCCGCGCGCGCAGTTGGCAGCGCACGGAAACGCGCGTCGCCCCGCGAATCGACCCTTCGCCAAACCAGGTGGCATCCACGTGAAGCGCCGGCGCCGCCTGACGTGACGCCGCAGCGACCAACGGGACCTCGTCGCGCACAGCGACCGACTGCGCTTGCACGCCGACGGCTGCCAGCGCTTTCACCACCGCGGTGCTGGCTTCGACGGGCAAATCGCCGCCCACGACGACCGACGGTCCCGCGGGCCGCGCGGACGTGGTCACAGGCTCCCCGGCGCTGGTTCCGCGAGCACGCTCCATCTCCCGCCGAAGCAGGGCTGTGTCCACCTCCGCGTCGATCTGCACGCGCAGGCGGCCGTTCGCTTCTTCCTCATCGAGGATGCGGTAGCTGCGCACGAAACGCTGACCGCGATTGGCAAACGAGGCCTTGAGCTGCGCCAGCCCGGCCGAGCCAGGCTGCGCCTCACCGCCACCTTCTTTGAGCAGGTCCGAGAAGGCGCGCTCCACCGCCTGACGAAACGCATCGGCCAGCGCGCGCTGCTTGGCGACCACCGCGTTGCCGTTCACAACGGGCGCCTCGGCGGTGACCACGTGCTCACCCAACTGCGCGACGGCCGGCAAGGCAAAGAGTAGTGCCACGACGGTCCCCGCGACACCGAAGTGTGGCTGGACCGATGAAGTCACAAGCCTAGTTGCAGCCCCGGGGCCAAGTTGTCTCATGGCAGAACCTTCTGAAGGTAGATCACAACCGGTCCGCCGGCGAGTCGATCGATCGTCGCCTCCGAGCCCTTGGGAAGCACCAGCCGCCCCTTGTCGTCGCGGCGAACAGTGATCGCCCCTGCGGGCGGAGGACCCTGGTGGTAGCGCACGTCTCGCACGACGATTTCCTTGCCGTCGGCCAGCAGCAGAGGCGCTAACTCCAACGGCATCGCCCCCACTGCAAGAAACACCGAGCCCGTGGCCGTGGTCGTGGTCGTGGTCGAAGCATTTCCCCGTAGATCCTCGAACCCGACCCCGACCCACAACACCACTCCCCCATTCGACTGGTACTCGATGCGCGTCGTGCTCGCATGGCCCAGCGCCGCCTCGACTTGTTTCTCCCCCAGCCTTTCACCGCCTCGTATCGGCAGCACGCGCAAGGCCGCCCGCAGCTTCTCGATCGCAGCAGCGCGCGCACGCCGTTCTGCGCCAGGCCGAGCCGCATCAGGCGAAGGCATGCGCATGTCGGCCGCTGCCCCTGCGCTGGCCGTGACCGTTCCCGCCGACCAATCCACCTCGGCTCTGGCCAGGGGGCGAACCAGGGAAGCGGGCTTCGCGGCGTGCGCCGTGGAAAAACCGGCCACGACCACGACCACGACCGAATGTCCTATTCCCATTCGATGGTGGCCGGCGGCTTGGACGAGATGTCATACACCACGCGGTTGATTCCGCGCACCTCGTTCACGATGCGCGACGAGATGGTGGCCAGCAGGTCGTGCGGCAGCGGCACCCAATCGGCGGTCATGCCATCCTTGGAATGCACGGCGCGCAGGGCGAGCACGTTCGCATAGGTACGCTCGTCGCCCATCACGCCCACGCTGCGCACCGGAAGCAGCACCCCGAACGATTGCCAGATGCTCTCGTACAGGCCGGCCGCGCGGATCTCTTCGTCGATGATGCAGTCGCCGTGGCGGAGCAGCTCGCAGCGTTCCTTGTTGACCGGCCCCAGGATGCGCACGGCCAGCCCCGGTCCCGGGAATGGCTGGCGCCAGAGCAGGTCATGGGGAAGATTGAGTTCCTTCCCTAGCGCGCGCACCTCGTCTTTGAACAGTTCGCGCAGGGGTTCTACCAGCTTCAGGTTCATTTTGTCGGGCAGGCCACCCACGTTGTGATGAGACTTGATGGTGGCGGATGGCCCCTTGTGCGAAACCGACTCGATGACGTCGGGATACAGCGTTCCCTGCACCAGGAAGTCGGCCTTGCCGGCCTTGCGCGCCTCTTCCTCGAACACCGCGATGAACTCGCGGCCGATGATCTTGCGTTTCTGTTCGGGATCCTCCACGCCGGCCAGCTTGGCGAGAAAGCGATCGGCCGCATCGACCACCACCAGATTCATCCTGAAGGCGTCGCGAAACACGCTCTCGACCTGGACCGACTCGCGGGCCCGCAAAAGGCCGTTGTCGACGAAGATGCAGGTCAGCCGGTCGCCCACCGCCCGGTGTACCAGCGAAGCGGCCACCGACGAATCCACGCCCCCGGAAAGGCCGCAGATCACGCGCCCCGCGCCCACCTGCTGCTTGACCTGCAGGATGGCCTCATCGACGAAATTCGCCATGGTCCAGCTCGGCTCGCACCGGCACACGCGAAAGAGGAAGTTGCCCAGAATCTCGTTGCCGCGCGGGGTGTGGGCCACCTCGGGGTGAAACTGCACGCCCCAGAACTTGTGCTTGAGGGATTCCACCGCGGCGAAGGGGCAGTTGTCGCTCACGCCGAGGGAACGAAAGTCGGCAGGCAACGACTCGACCCGGTCGCCGTGGCTCATCCAAACCGCGATCTCTTCACCCACCGTGAAGCCGGCAAACAGCTCGGACGCGGTCTCCAGCTTGACCGAGGCGCGACCGTACTCGCGATTCTGTGCCGGTTCCACCTTGCCGCCGAGGAGCAGGCTGGACAATTGCACGCCGTAGCAGATGCCGAGGATGGGCACGCCCAGCGCGAACAGTTCGACGTTTACCCGCGGGGCGCCCTGGTCGTACACCGACGAGGGCCCACCCGAAAGGATGATGCCCGCGGGCCGCATGGCGCGAATCTTGTCGAGCGACAGGTTGAAGGGATGAATCTCCGAGTACACCTTCTGCTCGCGCACCCGCCGTGCGATGAGCTGCGTGTACTGCGAACCGAAGTCGAGGATCAGAACAAGTTGTTTGTGAGACATCGGCGCCGCCCGGCTACTGCTCCACTCTGTAGTTCGGTGCCTCTTTCGTGATGATCACGTCGTGGACGTGCGATTCGCGCAGACCCATCTGCGTGATCTTGATGAAGCGTGCCTTGCTGTGCAGGTCGGCGATGTTACGGCAGCCGCAATAGCCCATACCCGAACGCAAGCCACCGATGAGCTGGTACATCGATTGCGAAAGACTTCCTCGATAGGGCACGCGTCCCTCGATGCCTTCCGGCACCAGCTTGGCGTCGGCGGTGACGTCGGACTGGAAGTAGCGGTCCTTGCTGCCCACGCGCATGGCGCCCACCGACCCCATGCCCCGGTACACCTTGTAGCTGCGGCCCTGGTAAAGAATGATTTCGCCCGGCGCCTCGTCGGTGCCGGCGAACAGGCTGCCGATCATCACGGTGTGGGCACCCGCCGCGATGGCCTTGGTGATGTCGCCCGAGTACTTCACGCCGCCGTCGGAAACGAGGCGCACGTCCAGCTTGGCCAGAGCGCGCGCGGCGTCGGTCACCGCGGTCATCTGGGGAACGCCGATGCCAGCGATCACGCGGGTGGTGCAGATCGATCCGGCGCCGATGCCCACCTTGACCGCGTTGGCGCCCGCCTTGGCCAGGGCCAGCGCGCCCTCTGCGGTCGCCACATTGCCGGCGATGATCTGCGCCTTGGGGAAGGTCTTGCGGATGTCGGCCACTGCTTCCAGCACCGAGCGGGAGTGGCCATGGGCGGTGTCGACGCAGATGACATCGGCGCCCGCCTGCAACAAGGCGGCCGCGCGCGCCGCCCGGTCGGGTCCGGTGCCTACCGCAGCGCCCACGCGAAGACGGCCCAGGTCATCCTTGACCGCGTAGGGGTGCTGCTGAGCCTTCTCGATGTCCTTGATGGTGATGAGCCCGCGCAGCCGGCCCGCGTCGTCGACCACCAGGAGCTTCTCGATGCGATTCTTGTGCAGCAACTCCTTGGACTGCTCCAGGGTCAACCCCTCGTGCGCGGTGATGAGCTTGGTGGTCATGAGACTGCGCACCGGCTGATCGAGGTGGCGCTCGAAGCGCAAGTCACGATTGGTCAGGATGCCGACCAGCCGACCGTCCTCGGCCACCACCGGCAGGCCGGAGATCTCGTAGCGCTTCATCAACTCGAGCGCCGCGAAGAGTTTCTGATCGGGGCCGATGGTCACCGGATCGAGCACCACCCCGGTTTCCGCCTTCTTCACCTTGCTGACTTCCAGGGCCTGCTCGTCGATGCCCAGATTCTTGTGAATGATGCCCAGGCCACCGTCGCGCGCCATGCTGATGGCGGTGCGCGCCTCGGTCACGGAATCCATGGCCGCCGAGATGATCGGGTTGGCCAGGGGAATGGTGGCGGTCAACTCGGTGCGGACGTCGACGTCCTTGGGCAAGACGTCGCTCTCCGCGGGAACCAGCAGCACGTCGTCGAAGGTGAGCGCTTCGCGCAGGGGACCGTCGGGCAGCATCTCGGGAGATTAGCCGAGCGCGGGGCAATCATTCAAGTGCGGTTTTCTCTGACCGTTGATCTTTGGCGAAAAGTGCGGCATTGGTGCGGGAACTCCGCGAAATGCCTGTGGATAACGTCATTTGGACGCCTCCAGGAGACGCAGAGGACGCATGGTGGGTGGTTCGAGAATCAGGGGCACGGAGAGGCGGTCGAAGCGCGCGGAGAATGTGCCGAGCGCCAAGGCTCTGATGCCGATGGTGACGAAGGACTGACGAGGCCCTTTGCGTTTGCAGCGCAGGCGCAAAGAGGGATCGATCAGCGCGGCGGTGATGCCCACCAGAGTCCAGATCAAGAGGGCTACGGCCAGAAGGCTAACGAAGCGGGCCAGGGCCACTGGGTCGCGGAACTGGGTCCAAAAGAGCTTGGCGCCGAAACGTCGGCCTTTCGTGTCTCGGAATTGCTCCTCGACGGTCATGCGGCGGTCATAGAGCGCCAGCACCTGCTTGGCGGAACCGGGTTCGCTGGTGGCGACCCACCACGGTTCATGAGCACCAGGAGCCCAGTATCCGATGATGCGAACCGAGACAACACCGTCGGCACGCAGCGGAACCACGCCGAGATCGAGCACCTGCCCTGGTTGCAGGAGAATGGCCTCCAATGGTTGACGTACACCAGGCTCAAGCTCGACGTAGACATCGGCCATCAAACGGACGACGAAGCCCAAGCGCAGCGTCTGCAACAACGCCAGCCAACTCGCGCGACGAAATCCGCGGTCGCACAGAATCGTCGCGGTGACACCCGCCCGACGGGTGACGTCGGCCAGGAAGCGCAGGAAGGTATTCTCCCGGGTATTCTGCGAGCGATCTCGGATCAACTTGCGCCAACCTTGAACGAAGACGGGGATGGCCCGCTTGCCGGTGACCATGGCAGCGACCAGGAGGCGCAAGTCATGGTGCCATTCGGTCCAGTCCACAGCGAGCAGGACATGCCGATCCGGGCGACGG
This sequence comes from uncultured delta proteobacterium, assembly GCA_963755125.1. Lineage (GTDB taxonomy): Bacteria > Myxococcota_A > Polyangia > Fen-1088 > Fen-1088 > Fen-1137. The sequence goes on along the minus strand of CAVWIP010000017.1, from coordinate 447,858 downwards.
GCGAGCAAATCCAGCGACCGCGTGGCGAATTCAAGATAGTCGACGTGCTCATTGCGCAGCAGCCGGTAGAAGCGATTGACCGCACTGTCCAGCCTGGTCCGCAGCCAGCCGGCCAGAGTCGTGGCGATGGCGAACGAGCGAGCCTGACCAGTGGCGGCGATGGCGGCGATGATCAGACCCAGCGTTCTGCGGCGCGCCTTATGAAAAGGGTCGAGCAAGTCGCTGAGAAATGGGTAGGTTCGTTCTGGGCTCACGGGGAAACCTCCTGCGTTTAGTTGGCAAAAACCAAACTTCGGAGGACCCGTGGGCCCTTTTCCACTTATTTTTCACGCTATTTCGTAAGTGATCGAAATGATCCAGCTTTTTCGGGCTCGATCTGATAGGCGGTCAGCGGTTTTCTGTGTCTCCGCTTCGGCTACTTCTTTCCCGGCTTGGCGGGCGTGCAGGTCTTCAGGATCTCCTGGGCCTTGACCTTGGCCTCGGGCTTTACCCCGTCGAGGGCGGCGAACTTGTCCAGTTCGCTCTTGGCCGCGGCGCAGTCGCCTTGAGCCACCAGAACCTTGCCCAGTTCGTAGCGAGCCAGGGCGTTGCTGCCGTCGAGGGCGACCGCAGCCCGGCATTCCTCCTGAGTCCCCTTGGCCCTGATGTCTTTGTCAGCCAGTGCGCGGCAGTAGTCGGCGGCGACAGTGGGGTTCTTCGCATCCAGCTTGCGTGCCCGCGCCAGCGCATCGGCAGCCGCGGCTGGCTGCTTGCGCCGCATCTCCACCCGTCCCAGCCCGGTCCACGCTGCCGCCAGCTTGGGGTCTATCTTGGTGGCCTTCTCCAGCGCTTCGCGCGCTTCGTCGAACGCCTTCTTGTCGGAAAGCAGAAGCCCCAGGTTGGTCCACGCCGTCGCGTCTTGCGGCGCCAGGCGTGCCGCCTGACGCAGCTCCAGCAGGGCGCTGTCGATCTCGCCGGTCTTGCGCAGCGCCGCGCCCAGGTTGACGTGAAAGCTGGCGTCGTCGGGCCGCAGGCGCACGGCCTCGCGGTACGACTTCACCGCTTCGCCTGGCTTGCCCTGTGTGTCGCGCACCAGCCCTAGGTTGAAGTGGGCATCGGCGTACTTGGGATCGCCGCTGATAGCGGCATGGAGTTCCTTCTCGGCGGCACCTGTCTCACCCTTGCCCAACAGCATGGCCCCGAGGTTGTTGTGCGCGGGCGCGAACCTGGCGTCGCGGTCGACCGCCTCACGGTACGCCCTCTCTGCCCCGCTCGCGTCGTGCCGCTTTTCCAACACCACGCCCCGCAAATACCAGGCGCGAGGGTCCTTGGGGTCGGCCTTGGCCGCCGCATCGAACGCCTCCAGCGCGCCGGCCAGATCGCCCGACTGGATGAGCTTCTGCCCTCGTTCGAGGTGGGCCGCTGCGGGATTGGCTTTCTGCGGGCCTGGCGGCGCCCCGCCCTGCGCAAGCATGATGACCACAGCAACGGCAGCAAGATTGAACATGGGCGCAACTTCAGCGCCGACGCAGGAATGTGTCAACGGGTTTGCGGCTTGTGCGCTCTACCCTTTTCGACCCACTGACCCCGGCAGCGCCTTCTTGAGCGCATCAGCCAGCGAATTCAGCCGCGCCGGATCAGTCAACTTCCCGCCCGTGGCAATGTCCCGCACGTAGAAGATGTCGGCCACCCGGTCGCCGGCCACACCCACCCGCGAGCGATGGATGTCCAGGCCGTGCTCTGCCAGGGTTCGCGTGATGGTGTAAAGCACCCCCGGCTTGTCCTCGGTGAAGACGTCGAGCACGGTGAAGGCGGAGCTGATCTCGTTGTCCACGCGCACCTCGGTGGGTGGCACCTCGGGCTTGGCCCGGTCGATGATGGACGGCGCGCGCGGCCGCCGGGCCACCAGCGCATCGACGCTCACCTGACCGGCCAGCACGGCTTCCAGGTCGGCCCGGAGGCTGGCGATGCGGCGCTCGTCGGTCACCGCGCCGTCGGGCTCCTTGCGGATGCGGAACACGTCCAGAGCCTCGCCCTGGCTTCGGCCGGACACCGCCTCGCGTGAATAGATGGCGGCGTCCAGAATGTCGATGCGGTTGGCGAAAAACACGCCCGCGACCCGGGCCAGCAGGCCGGGCACGTCCTGGGCCACCAGCACCAGTTCCGAGGAGGTTCCCCGCGGGGAATGGTTCACCTCGATGGCGCACGGCCCTTTGCGGCCCAGCGCCAGGCGCATGTGCGCGGCGATCCGCTCGGCTTCGTTCTCGGTGAAGTAGCGGTCAGGCAGCCCGGCAAAGAGGTCGGCCAGCACGGTCCCTTCCACCTCGCCGGCGAGCAGCAACGCCGCCTGCTTCTCCCTCTCCTGCACCAACTCGGCCTGCTCGGCCTGCAAGAGGTCCGCGCCTCGCCGCATGAACTTGAGAGTGCGCTCGAACAGGTCGGCCATCAGCTCGCTCTTCCAATGGGTCATGGTCTTGGGACCGGTGGAGGCCAGGTCGCAGAAGGTCAGCAGGAAGAGCTGGCGCAGTTTTTCCTCGTTCTCGCAGCCCTTGGCAAAGTGCTCGATCAGGCTGACGTCTTCCAGGTCGCGGCGCTGCGAGGTGTGGCTCATGAAAAGGTGCTCGCGCACCAGGAACTCCACCAGGCGCACGTCGGCCGGGATGAGACCCAGGCGGGCGGCAATGCGCTCGGACAGCACGGCGCCCTTCTCGTCGTGGGGCGACCCGAGTGGCTTGCCCACGTCGTGCAAGAGCACCCCCACGAACAAGGCCAGCCGCCGCGTGACCGCGGGGAACTCGGCCGAAACCTGCGGGTAGTCAGCCGCCATCTCGCCCCGCGCGACGGCCTTCAAGGTGGCCACCGCATAAAGGGAGTGCTGGTCCACCGTGTACACGTGATACAGGTCGTGCTGCACCCGGCCTACCAGCGGCTCCCACTCCGGGATGAGTGCGCTGATGAGCCCCAGGTCGTGCATCTGTTCCAGGCGCGAGGGCGTGCCGGCATCGCGGGTGTCGACCAGGACCTGCAGGAAGTGCGTGGCCGCCTCCGGATCCTCGCGCAGGTCCGCGCCCCGGGTAGCGGCGATCTCGGCCACCAGGTCAGCCGTGCGTCGGCCCACGGCCAGATTCGATTCGATCGACAGCGCAAAAAGCCTAATCATCTCGTAAGGTTTTGTCTCGAAGATGATGTTGTTCTTTACCTCAAGCGTGCCGTCGGAAATCTCGAAACTCGGGTCCGCCTTGCCGGCCTTGTCGATCCGCATGGTCTGCACGGTCGGCTGATGGCTGCGATCGGTGCACACCCGCCGCAGCAGGCGCTCGGTTTCCCGGCTGACCGCGCGCGCGTGCCTCTGAAAGTCGTGCATGAGCGCCTCCACCGCAGGCGCCACGGCAGGACGAACCCCGCCCGGCCCCGATGTGGCGTCGGGGTGGAAAAGCGGCGCAATGCTCTCCTGGAGATCGAAGCGAAGTTGCTCCTGGCGCCGGCCCGCGGTCAGGTGCACGGCGACGCGTACCCGCAGAAGCCAGTCCCGGGCCGCTTCCATCGCCGCAGCCTGACGGGGCGACATCTCACCCATCTGCTGGAGCTTCTGCGGATCGGCGGTCTTGAAGCCAACCTGGGCCGCCCAGCGCCCCACACACAGATCGCGAATCCCGCCCGGGCCGCTCTTCAGGTCAGGCTCGAGCATGAATATGGTGTCACCGAAACGCGAGTGGCGGCTGAACTGCTCCGAACGCAGGCGCGCCACGAAGCCATCGGTCGAGGCCTTGGCCACCCGGGTGTGGTAGCTCGACAAAAATCGATCAGCCAGCCGACGGTCGCCGGTCAGAAACCGCGCATCGAGCAAAGCGGTGGCAGCGGCCAGATCGCTGGCTGGCAGGGCCAACGCATCGGAGACCGAACGCACCGCGTGTCCCGCGTCCACCTTGGCGTCCCACAGGGGAACCAAAATGGCGCGGGCCAGTTCCTCCACCGCGCCGTCGGGCGACTTCGCGCACAGGAAGAGCAAATCCAAGTCAGAATACGGCGCCAGTTCGCGCCGGCCGAACCCACCCGTGGCCAGCACAGCGATCTCGGACGAGCTTCCCTTGCGCGCGCGGGCCAGGTGAAAAGCAAGCAACTCAGCGATGATTGCCTCCACCCCGTGGGACAGTTGCTCGGCCAGCGCCACGCCGGGCAAGCCGGCGCGCAGGCCAGTTGCGGCCTGATCGCGGGTGGCGTTCATGCGCAAGGAGATCCATCTGGCAGTGGGTTCAAAGGGCTCGGTCATGGCACGTGACGATTCCATACCCGTTGGATGCCGGAATGTCGACCGGATGAATCGGCGGACGTTGACGGATGGCTTTGGCTGCGGCACCGTATGGCCCATGGCTGAAATCGAGCTCGGTCCCCTTTCCGATCGCCTTGACGATGACGAGATGAAGGCGCTGCGCAAACAGCTGGATCATGCGGGTGCCCGCTTGCCGGCGGGTGACGACCACACCACCCATACCATCGCCAAGCGCCTGTCCGAAGACGCGATGACCGAGTTTCTCGACCGCCTGGAAGCCCACGACATGGCGGCCGACATCTATCTGCCGGTAGAGTTCGACGGGCGTCTGCACGTGGGCGACCTGCGGGTGGCTTCGGCGGTCTCCCTGTCGGACACGCTGGAAGAAATGAAGGAAGAGCTGGCCATCGAGGACGACGATTTCGAGGAAGAGAACGACGACGAAGATGACGAAGAGGAAGATGAGGCCGACGGTACGGTCATTGAAGCTCAGATGCGCAACATCTGGCAACTCGTGGTCGACGCCTGCAGCGAGTCGCTGGAAAAGAACATGGCCCTTCACCTGAAGGTCTGACCTGTCTTCATCGCTCTCCCACGCCCTGATTGTCGGCGGTCGCTTCGGCGCTCTGCTGGGGCTGACGGTGTGGATAGGCTTGGCCCTGGGCGCGCTGGTCATGGTGCCGGCCCTCTTCCGATCGCTGGAGCGACCCCAGGCGCACGAGATGGCGGCGCCCATGCTGGCGCGCGCCGACCGCGTGCTTCTGGGCGCGCTGGCCTTGCTCATCGTGGCGCTGGGCGTGCTCGCGGCTGTCGGCCAGGCCTGGCCCTCGGGCCACCTGCTGGCGGCGCTCGCGGTGATGACCGGCTTGCGCCTCATCGCCTCGTTCGCCGTGGGTCCGGCTGCGCGCGCCATGCGCAGTCGCGTACACGACGCCAATGCCCCGGCCAGCAACGAGGAGCGCCGCGCGTTTGAGCGCCTGCACGGAACCTCTTTGCTTCTTCTCGCCATCGAGGTGGGCCTGGGCTGCTACGCCCTGTTCATTCTTTCGTGAGGAGTACTTCCATGACCGATCTGGTTCTCACGCTCATCGGGTCCGATCGACCCGGCCTGGTCGAGGCGGTGGCCGAGGTGATCGCCGGCCACGGCGGCAACTGGCTGGAAAGCCGCATGGCCCATCTGGCCGGGAAATTCGCCGGCATCCTGCGCGTCGAGATCCCGACCGTCCAGGTCGTGCCGCTCTCCGCGGCGCTGGCCACCTTGCAGGAGCGCGGCCTGCGCGTGGTCGCCGAGCCGAGCGACGGCAGCGAACAACCAGCGCCCGACCAGGCGCGTACCATGGATCTGGAACTGGTCGGGCTCGACCGGCCGGGAATCGTGCGCGAGATCTCGCAGATCCTGGCCCGCAGCGGCGCCAACGTGGAGGAGCTATCGACCAACCGTTCCAGCGCGCCCATGTCGGGCGAGATGCTCTTCTCCGCCAAGACCCGCGTCCGCTTGCCTCCCCACGCTGACGTGGCCCGCCTGCGCGCAGGGCTGGAGCGCATGGCCAGCGATCTGATGGTCGAGATCAGGCTGGTGGAAACCGCTCTCGAGGCCAAGGGCCGAGTCCGCTAGCGTTCCCACCGCCGTCGCCGTCCGCCGACGCCAAGACCGCGCTGTCGTTCCCTGCGCATCGCGCTTCATGGTCCGCGAATGCGTGTTCCACAGCGCAACCTCATTGATCGCTTGACAGGCCCGCGGCTTGGCGTACAAGTACCTTCGTTTTCAAGGAAGCACCGTCGATTTCTCTGCAACTCATTCTCATCTCGATGGCGCTTCTGACCGGAAGCGCGCTGTTGGCCGCGATGTTGGGGCGCAGGGATCGGATCGCCTTGGTGGTGGGGACCGCAGGTGCCGTCGCGGCCTCGTTGGTGGGCGCAGGGGCTTCGCTGCTGGCCCTGCGCGGCGGTGTCTCGCCGCTCTGGAGCGCTCCGTTCTCGCTGCCCATCGGCGAGTTGCGCGTGGGCATCGATCCGCTTTCCGCGTTCTTTGCCCTGTGCATCTGTGTTGTGTCGGGCCTGGCCGCGGTCTACGGCGCGGGCTATCTGCGCAGCTACTTGGGAAAGCGGCGGATCGCGCCGGCCCTCGTCTTCTTCAACCTGCTGCTGGCCGCCATGCTAGGCGTGGTGCTGGCGCGCGACGGGGTGGTGTTCCTGCTCTCGTGGGAAATCATGTCTCTCTCGTCGTTCTTCCTGGTGACTTTCGAGGACGACCGCGATGAAGTCCGGCGCGCGGGCACGACCTATCTCATCGCATCCCACGCGGGCGCGATCCTGCTCTTCGCTCTGTTCTCCTTGCTGGCGCGCGAGGCAGGCAGTTTCGACTTTGCCGCGATGGAAAAATTCGGGGCGAGCGCGGCGGGGCTGGGCAGCGCTGCCTTCCTGCTCGCCGTAGGCGGCTTCGGCACCAAGGCCGGTTTTTGGCCGATGCACATCTGGCTGCCCGACGCTCACCCGGCGGCGCCCAGTCACGTCTCTGCGGTGATGTCGGGCGTGATGATCAAGATGGGCATCTACGGCCTGCTGCGCGTGTTGCCTTTTCTGGGGCCGCCTCCCGCCTGGTGGGGCGCAGTTTTCATCCTGGTGGGCGCGGTCTCAGGGGTGGCGGGCGTGTTGCACGCGCTGGCCCAGCACGATCTCAAGCGCCTGCTTGCCTATCACAGCGTGGAGAACATCGGCATCATCGCCCTGGGCATCGGGATCAGCCTTCTGGGCCAGCGCTATGGCAACCCCACGCTTGCCACGCTCGGCTACGCAGGCGCGCTCCTGCACACGCTCAATCACGGTCTGTTCAAGGGGCTGCTTTTTCAGGGCGCGGGCAGCGTGCTGCACGGCTCGGGCACGCGGCACCTGGAATCGCTGGGCGGCCTCTACCGACGGATGCCGACGACCGGGACGGCATTTCTGGTGGGTTCCGTCGCTATCTGTGGCCTGCCCCCGCTCAACGGCTTCGTCAGCGAATGGCTGATCTACCTGGGTGCTTTCCGCGGCGGGGCCACCCTGCCCGCGAGCGGCGCGGTGGTGGCGCTGGTCACCTTGCCGGCGTTGGCCCTCATCGGCGGCTTGGCGGCGGCGTGCTTCGTCAAGGTCTTTGGTGTGGTGTTTCTCGGCGAGCCGCGCAGCGACCACTCCCGGCACGCCCACGAAGTCGGACTTGCCATGCGCGCACCCATGCTGATCGCGGCCCTGGCTTGTTTGGCCATCGGCCTGTGGCCCGCCGGCGCGGTCGCTCTGGTGGCGCCCGTGGCGGTCAAGCTGAGCGGGGCAGCCATGCCAGCCGACCTGGGCGCGCTTTTCCACCTCAGCTTGCTGGCCGCGGTTCTTGTCTGCTTGATCGGCGCGCTGGCCTGGCTGCGAGCCCGGTTGCTCAAGCAGCGCCCCATCGGCCGAGCCGCGACCTGGGGCTGCGGCTACCCCCACGCGACGCCGCGTATGCAGTACACGGCCACCTCGTTCGCGGAGCCCGTGCTCGCGCCCTTCTCCAGTGCGCTGCAGATCCGGACCCACGGCGGGCTGCCCGCCGGGATCTTTCCCGCGCTGGCCCACTTTGAAAAACACGTGGGCGACATGGCGGGCGAGCGCGTGCTGGTGCCGGCCTGGCGCCGCTTTCTGCACACAGCCCGGCGACTGAGAGTGATCCAGCACGGTCGCATGCAGCTCTATCTGGTCTACGTCCTGGCAACCCTGGTGGCGCTGGTCCTGTGGCAATTGTCCGGAGCCATGAGGCACTGACATGACGGCGATCATCCTTCACCTCTGCCTTTTGCTCGCGCTGCCGCCCCTGCTCGTCGGCATCATCATCCGCACCAAGTCCTGGTTCGCCGGCCGCAAGGGAGCGCCACTCTGGCAGCCGTATTTCGACCTGTGGAAGCTTCTGCGCAAGGGCGCGGTTTACAGCCGGACCACGACCTGGCTCTTCCGCGCCGGTCCCATCGTGACCCTGGCCTCCGCGCTGGCGGCCGGGCTTCTGACTCCACTCGGCGCCGCGGCCTCGCCGCTCGGCTTTTCTGGCGACGTCATTCTCTTCGCCTATCTGCTCGGGCTCGGCCGCTTTTTCACCATGGCCGCCGCGCTCGACACCGGGTCCAGCTTCGAGGGCATGGGGGCAAGCCGCGAGGCCGCCTTCTCGGCTCTGGCGGAGCCTGCTCTCTTCCTGGTGCTGGCCATCGTCTGCGTGCCCGCGGGCAGTGTCTCGTTCGCCGAGGCGTGGGCCTCGCCGTGGCAAACTTGGGGCCCGGCACACCCGGCCCTGCCCGCGGCCGCGGTGGCCCTGTTCGGGGTGCTGCTGGCGGAGAACTCGCGCATCCCCATCGACGATCCCACCACCCACCTGGAGCTGACCATGATCCACGAAGCGATGGTGCTGGATCACGGTGGCCCTGACCTGGCCTTCGTGCTCTACGGCAGCGCGGTCAAATTGTTTCTCTTCGCCAGCTTGCTCGTGCACATGGTGCTTCCAGTTCCGCCGGCCGGGGGCGCACTGGGCGCGGGTGTCTTCGTGGCCGGAGCCGTGGCCGTGGCCGTGCTGGTGGGCATCGTCGAGTCGGTGACCGCGCGCATCCGCCTGCTCAGGGTGCCGCAATTTCTGGTCGGGGCCTCGGTGATCGCGGCCCTGGGCTTGGCCGTGCTGCTTTATCGAGGCACGCCGTGACCGGATACGCCGACCTGCTTTTGCTCGCGGTACTCGTGCTCGACCTCTATGTCGTCTACACCAGCCGTCTGGCGGCGTGTGTGCGCGCCTCGGCCTTGCAAGGGGCGACACTGGCGCTGCTGCCCGTGGTGCACTACCTGGAAACGCCTTCCCCCCATCTGGTCCACGTCCTGGTCATGGCCGCCAGTGCGCTGGCGTTCAAAGCCATTTTCATTCCGCGCTTGCTCATGCGCGCCCTGCGCGATGCGGGCGTGCGTCGCGACGTCGAGCCGTTTGTCAGTCTGCACCTCTCGGTGCTGCTGGCCGGCGTGCTGGTCGGGATCTCGTTCTGGCTGGCCACCGTCCTGGCCCTGCCCGTCGCCGGAACCACGCACCTGTTCGTCCCCACCGCCTTCGCCACCTTCCTCATCGGTTTCCTCGTGCTGGTCAGCCGGCGCAAGGCCATCACGCAGGTGATCGGATATCTACTCATCGAGAACGGCGCCTATGTCTTCGGCCAAAGTCTGGCCGCACAGATGCCTTTTGTCGTCGAACTGGGCTTGCTTCTTGACCTGCTGGTCGGCGTCTTCGTGATGGGCATCGTAATCCACCAGATCAACCGCGAGTTCGATCACATCGACGTGGATCAGCTCAATCTGCTCAAGGGGTGATGGTGGACCCGTCGGCGATTCTGCTGGTTGCGGTTCTGGCCATGCCCGTCGCCGGTGCGGGTCTGTGCCTGCTCTTGACATCAGCGCGCGCCGTGCTGGCGGTGCTCACAGCCGGCGTGCTCGTGACAGCGCTGGCTGCGGCATACCTGGCTGCCACGGTATTTGGCGGCGGATCGCGGAATGCGCTCGGCGGCTGGCTGTTCGTCGACGCGCTTTCCGCCTATCATTTATTGCTCTTGGCGCTGGTGTTCGCGCTGAGCACGGTGTTTGCGGGTCGCTACTTTCGCCGTGGCCCGCACGCTCTGGATCGTCGCAGCGCACGCCGCTTCGGCGCCCTGTGGTTTGGCTCGCTGGCTGCCATGACCCTGGTGCTGGTATCCAACCACCTCGGGCTCATGTGGGTTGGCATCGAATCGACGACGCTGGTGACGACCTTCCTCATCGGACTTCACCGTTCGCGGGAATCGCTGGAAGCGACCTGGAAGTACCTGGTGATCTGCTCGGTCGGCATCGCCATCGCCTTCATGGGCACGCTGCTGGTGGGCGCCTCTGCCACGCGCGCACTGGCTTCTCCCTCGGACGCCATGCTGTGGACGCGGCTGCGCGAGGTGGCGCCCCTGCTCGATCCCGCGCCGCTCAAGATCGGGTTCCTGTTTCTGCTGGTCGGCTACGGCACCAAGGTGGGCCTTGCCCCCATGCACACCTGGCTGCCCGACGCCCACAGCCAGGCTCCCGCGCCGGTGTCCGCCATCTTCTCGGGCGTGATGCTCAACACCGCCCTCTACTGCATCATGCGCTACGTCCCGGTGGTGGAGGCCGCCACCGGCGGGACAGGCTGGGCGCTGCGGCTGCTGGCTCTGCTTGGCGTGATCTCCATGCTGGTCGCGGCCGCCTTCATTCTCTTTCAGCGCGATGCCAAGCGCATGCTCGCCTACTGCAGCGTCGAGCATTTGGGAATCATCGCGGTCGGGCTGGGCCTGGGCGGGCTGGGAACCTTTGCAGCCATGTTCCACGCCGCCAATCATTCCCTGGGCAAGACGGTGGGCTTCTTCTGCGCGGGCCGGCTGGGCCAGGTCTACGGGACGCACGAGATGAAATCGTTGCGAGGCACCCTGCGCGCAGCGCCGCTGTGGGGAGCGGGACTCCTGCTGGGTCTGCTGGGCCTCATCGGTGTGGTGCCCTCGGGGACCTTCATGAGCGAGCTTCTGACCGTGAAAGCGGCCGTGAATGTTCGCGCCATCGTGGTGCTGGTGGCCTTCCTGGCTGCAGCCGGCACAGCTTTCATCGGCATGTTCGGCCACGCCATGGCCATGGCGTGGGGCCAGCCTCCACGCGACGGCATGGCCGAAAAGGCGGGACTTCTCGACGGGGTCGTGGTGATCCTGCCGCTGACCCTGCTGGCGCTGCTCGGCCTGTGGATGCCGCAGCCCCTGCGCGACATCTTGGAACAAGCCGCCCGCATCGTGAGGCCGGTGCCCTGATGGGCGTGACTCCAGACATGATTCCGGGTTCAGCCGCGACCACCTCGATGCGCACGGTTCGCAACGCAGAGGCTGTGGCGATCGACCAAATCCCCCTGACCGCCGTGGAGACCTTCCGGCGCGCAATCAAAGAGAACTGCGCGGCCGGCGCGCGCCTGACGGCGATGGTCGTGCTGCCCGACGGCGACGGCATCCTGGCCGTGCTGGCCGACGACGGGCGCGGGGTGCTGCATCTGCTTCGCACTCCAGTTCCCGCCGATCGCCGCTACCCGGCGCTGACGCCCGAACTGCCGCAGGCCCAGGCCTTCGAGCGCGAGATCCTGGAAGAGCACGGCATCGTTCCTGAGGGCCACCCCTGGGCCAAACCCCTGCGCCGCCACGCCGATTTGGAGGTGCCCGCGCAGACAGACGCCAGTTCTGACCCGTACCCCTTCTTCCGCGTCGAGGGCGCGGGCCTGCACGAGGTAGCGGTGGGTCCCGTACACGCAGGCATCATCGAGCCCGGTCACTTTCGCTTCCAGTGCCACGGGGAAACCGTCCTGCATCTGGAGATCCAGCTCGGCTATCAACACCGGGGCGCCGAAGCCCTGTTGCTCCGCTCGTCGCCTGCACGCTGCCTGGCCATCGCCGAAACCATCGCCGGCGACACCAGCGTCGGGCATGGTCTTGCGTACAGCACGGCGCTGGAAGCGCTGACAGGCAGCGTGCCTCCGCCCCAAGCCGAGGCCATGCGAGGCATCGCCCTGGAACTGGAGCGACTGGCCAACCATGTCGGCGATCTCGGCGCTCTGTGCAACGACGTGGGCTACCTGCCCGGCGCGTCCTGGTTCGGCCGACTGCGCGGCGAGTTTCTCAATCTCTCATTGGAGATGTGCGGCAGTCGTTTTGGCCGCGGCCTGGTCATTCCGGGTGGCGTGCGTTTCGACCTGCCAGTAGCGGACCGCGAGACTTTTCTGGCCCGCTTGCAGGCCGCAGGCACCGACCTACGCCACATCGCGGACGTGGTCTTTCAAACCCCAGCCGTGGTGTCACGTTTCGAGGGCACCGGCGTGGTGATGACCGCCATGGCCCAGACACTCGGCCTGGTCGGCGTTGCTGCCCGCGCCAGTGGCTGCAACCGCGACGTGCGGCGTGACCATCCGGTGGGGATCTTTTGCCGAACCAGCATCGAGCCCGCCGCCGCGTCCTCGGGCGGAGTGATGGCGCGCGCTCAGATCCGTCGGCGCGAGGCCGAATCCTCGATTGCCTTGGTTCGCCAACAGGTTGAGGCGTTGCCCGAGGGAGCACGCGCTGTCGCTCTCGGCAATGCCCGGCCACACGCGCTGGCCGTCACACTTGTCGAGAGCTGGCGAGGCGAGATCGCGCATGTGGCGGCCACCGACGACAAGGGCAAGCTGGCCCTCTACAAGATCGTCGATCCTTCGTTTCACAATTGGCTGGGTTTGGCCATGGCCATGCGCGGGGGCCAGATCTCCGACTTCCCCCTCTGCAACAAGAGCTTCAACCTGTCGTACGCGGGGCACGATCTCTGATGCACCGCCTTTGGGAACGACTGCGCCAGGGCTACCGGACGATTGATTTTCCCAAGGGCCCGAGCGAACTCTCGCACCGATTCAGCGGCCGACCGGTCGTGGATCCGTCTCGGTGTCAGGCTGGCTGTCATCGCTGCGTCGACGCCTGCCCAACCGCCGCGATCGAGACCGATCCCCTATCTCTGGATCTTGGTGCCTGCCTCTTCTGCCCTGCCTGTGCCGAGGCTTGCGACGACGGTGCCATCACTTCGACTAACGACTTCCGCCTGGCCGCACGCACCCGCGGCGACCTGGTGCTTTCCGGCAGCGAGATGAAGCTGGCCGCCGCACTCGAGCGAAAGATGCGCAAGATTTTCGGTCGCTCGCTCAAGCTGCGCCAGGTTTCGGCCGGTGGCTGCAACGCCTGCGAGGCCGACCTCAATGTCACCGGCATCGTGGTCTTCGACATCGGCCGCTTCGGCATCCAGTTCGTGGCCTCGCCTCGCCACGCCGACGGCATCGTGGTCACCGGGCCCGTCACCACCAACATGGCGCTCGCGTTGCGCGAGACCTATGCGGCGGTGCCGGAACCCAAACTGGTGATTGCCGCCGGCGCCTGCGCCATCAGCGGCGGCCCTTTTGCCGGCTCATCCACCTGTGCCAACGGCATCCCCGGCGACATTCCGGTGGATCTCTACCTTCCTGGCTGTCCGCCCCACCCGCTCAGCATTCTCGACGGCCTGCTCCGTCTGCTGGGCCGTATCGAATAGTCGTTGATATGCCGCTTTCTGCTAGGTTTGTGCTAGATACCCGGGCGAGGAAGTCCGGTGCCGTGGCCAAGTGGTAAGGCAAGGGTCTGCAAAACCCTTATTCCCCGGTTCAAATCCGGGCGGCACCTCAAAAAAGAGTGACGGGGATCACACCCCTACGCACACCATCCGTGGAAGCCCGTCACGCGCCAATCGTAGTGTGCTGGCCCCGCTCCGCGGCTATACTCGATTAGTCCGTCTTCTCGCTTTTCGCTATCCGGCAGGAAAATGGCCCGTACATCCGCAGCGCTACTCGTCGACTCAGACCTGAAGGGACTCGAATCGCTCGTCTACGGCTTTCAGGGTGTTGACTGGCGCAGCACGGCCTGCCCGGCCCCGGAAACGGCGACGTTCCTGGTCAAGGCGTCCGGCGCGGATATCCTGGTGATTGCCGCGCGCGAGCCGTACGACAAGACCTTGACACTGCTTCGCCAGCTTCGTTCCAGCGAAGAAACCCGTGGTCTGCCCTTGTTGGTCATGGGCCCTGCCAGCCTGCGCGCAGACGTGCTCGACTGTGGGTCGATCGACTTTCTGCCCACGCCGGTGTTCGTGCGCGACGCGATCACGGCCAGTCGCATACTCGTCTCGCTGGGCAACCGGGATTCGCACGCGCCGGGTAGCGAAGCGGGAATCGACGGCACGGTAGCTGAGTTCGGCTTGTTCTCGATCATCCGAGTTATGACTGGACTGACGCGCTCGGGTGTGTTGCAAGTCGAGCGCGCAAATAGTCGGGGCGAGATTCTGTTTTCCGAGGGCGAGATTGCCGGAGCCCAAGTGGGCTCGCTGCAAGGCCCGCCCGCCGTCCATCACCTTCTGCTGTGGGAAGACGCCAAGATCGAACTGCGCCTGCGCGCCGTGGTCCGACGGGCGCAGTTCAACCGGCGATTCGATCAGATCATGGAAGAAGCGGAACGCTTCCTGCGCGACTACAACCACTCCATCCAGGGCATCGGGCCCGCTTCCTCGGTGTACGAGAAGAACGACGACCGACTGGCAAAGGCCACGGTGCCTTCCGATGTCACGCCGGTGCTCCGTCTGTGCGACGGACGGCGCTCGCTGACCGACATCATCGACGAAAGCCCCTTCCGCGTCTTCGACACCGTACGCATCCTCACCCGCCTGGTAGATGTTGGGGTGGTGGCCCGACGGAAGCCGGTGGATGGCACCACCGCGCCTACCCCGCCCTTGCAGAAATTCTGGGAAACCGCCCGCATCGCGAGCCCCGAAGACAGCGCGGCGCCGGCATCGCCGCACAGACCGACACCTGCGCGGGTCGCTCAGGTCGACACGCGAGTCGGAGATGTGAATCGCCGAAAGACCCAGCGGCGCGCATCGGCTGAGACGCCTGTACTGGGCACGCCCATCCTGAGCATGGAGGCGGCCACCGTGCGCTTGCCTGGCGTGCCAAACGCCGCTCCTCTCGCAGCGCCCGTCGCGCAAGCCCCGGAGGCCGGCAAGGCCCGGGCTTCCGGCACCATCGAGCGTCGCGCGACAAGTGACCGACGTCAGATGGAGCCCGATGGCCGCAAGCGGCCCTCGGTTAGCATCGATCTGGCTCTTGTCGAAGCCGTTGTCTCGCAAGCGCCAACCGCCGCTCCGGTCGAGACCCCCGCTGCGCCCGCCGAGCCTCCGACGCGCACCGGTCGCGTGACAGGCACAATGCAGGTGGCGCCCTCGTCGAGTTACCGACGTTCAGCCGCGCACCCGCAGCGTGCGGGCGGCGGCATTTCTGTCGAGATCGATCCTGCGCTTGCCTCCGACGGCAAGCTGGTCGCGAAGGATGACGCTGCCGTCGCGACGCCTCCCCAGTCAATAGCGCCGACTGCTTCCCCCGCGGCTGTGGCAACGTCGACCGAACCCAGCGCCACACCGCTGAGTTCGGCGACCGCCTCCCAGACAGTTGCGGCCGCTACCGGCGTGGTGCTCGCTCCGACCTCTGCGCCTCTTCCCGCTGCCGGCGGCTCGTTGCCGCCCGTTGCCACCCACAGCGATGGGGACCGCAGCGCGAGGGTGACAGGCACCCTTTCCGTCACTCCCTCGCAGCGATCGGCCGCGGCCAAGACCCCGGGCAAGGGCGTGTCCGTCGAACTCGATCCGGTGTTGATGGCCGAACTCGGCCGATTGGAAAAGGCCACGACGCCCGTGGGTCCCCCGGAGTCAGCCGAGCCCTTCAACGCCGAATCCGGCGCGGTGGCTACATCGGCACAGTCTGGCGCTGACAACGCCAGCGACCCAGTGCAAAAGAACACCTCTTCCCCGCCGAAGCCAGGCTACACCGGCAGGGCAACCGGCACGCTTTCGGTTGCCCCTGCTCCGCGCTCGTCGGCAAGCTCGCTCAAAACCCCATCCAGCGGCATCTCGGTGGCGCTCGATCCGGGCCTGGTGGCCGAGGTGCAAAAGCTCGACGCGCCCAAGCCTCAGTCGGCGGGCACGGCGGCGCGCGGCCTAGCCGGCACCGCCCAGCCCCGAACCGGTTCCCCGGGTGTCGCCTCGGGCAAGGGTCAGGTGCGCGGCGGAAGCGGCGGTCGGGCCGCTCCTGCCGCAGCCCGGCCAACGGTCCCCCCATCGGACGACAGCGACCGCGGGACATCGCAGCCAGGCAGGCGCTCAGGCCGCATCAGCAGCGCCTTCAATGCGGTCGAGCGTGACTTCTTCGAACGCGAGGCCGACCTCTACAAGCGCGAGGCCGAGGACACCTTCGCTGACCTGGACGCTCCTGCCAGCAAAGCAAAGGCGAAGGGTTCGCCCAGCCACAGGCCAACCAAGAAACAAGCCTAGCCTCGCTTCCTACTTGGCGTCCCAGACCAATTCGACGCGGCCCATGGGGCTGGCAATCCGCAGAACGAGGCGACCACTTGCCGGACCTGCGAAAGGCTGTCCGCCGTTGCGGGCAAAGTCGATCTCGTAGGTGCGCGTGAATTCCGTCCGGCTGGGAAAAAACTGGCTCTCGTAGATTTCTGGCAACTTCACGACTTGGATCGATGTGGGCCCCATCTCGGCCCCTGTGCCATCAAGCAGAGTCACCCGCCAGGGTGAGTTCTTCCGATCGAGATCGTTCCATCTGTCAGTGGTCGTCTGTACCGCCACATGGAACTCGTAGCTGGCCCGCGCAGCATCGCTCTGCGCGTGCAGCAGCGTAGCCCGATCGCTGTCCGACAAATCATAGACGCTGGCGTAGTACGCCACATAGGCCTGGCGGTAATCCCAGCTCTTGCTCGTCGCCCACGCCTCTATGACGGTGCCCACCTCCTGCACCAGCTTCACGTGTCGCGTCCAGTTCTCGTAGACCGACGGATAGTCAGTCGCCCGATAGTCCCGCGTCGCCTCGGAAAAATCGACGGGCTTGCGCGCAGCCTGGGCGCACCCCACCAGCGCCGCAGCACAGGCCAACGCAGGCCCAAGCACACTCCGGCGCGCGGACAGAAATGCCATCAGACGAACTCCCTCCGTCGGAAGAGGGTCTGCAGGGGTGCCTCCCGCTGCAACACCTCTCGGCCACCTTCCTCGCGGTCCACCAGACCGACGATCAGGCTGACCTTGAGGCCAAACTCACGCGCGCGCGCAATCGCCTTGAGCGCAGAGCCACCCGTGGTCACCACGTCCTCGAGGATGGCGACCGGCATCCCGGGGCGAAGCAACTTGCGTCCCTCCAGCCACTGCGCCGTGCCGTGGCCCTTGGCCTCTTTGCGCACATAGAAAGCGTCCAGCGGCCGACCGCCCAGGTAACTGACCGTGGCCACGGCCGAGGCCAGTGGATCGGCGCCCATGGTCAGACCTCCCACGGCCTCCACCTCGGGGGCGTTCTCGGCAATCAGTCGGTTGAACAGCCAACCCACCAGGAAGTGGCCCTCGGCACCCAGCACGGCCTGTTTGCAGTCGATATAGAAGTTGCTCTTCTGCCCCGAAGCGAGGATGACCTCGCGCTCCTCGTAGGCGAGTTGCCTGAGCAGATCGAGGAGTCGAGCCCGGTTGCGTTCAAAAAGCTCACGGCCGCTCATGGCCAGGTTTTTACCACGGCTCCGCCCGCAAGAGGGGCCGTTCCGCACCCCGCGATCTCTGCAGAAGATCGTGGTCGTAGACGTGGTCGTGATCGGAGCGACTACTCTCTCTCTCTAGATCCCGTCAAGCGGGTCGTTCGAGACTTGCTTCTTGTCCTTGATCAGCTTCTGCGGCGCCTCGGGCTTGGCGGCGCTCTCCTTCGAGGAGCGCGAGCGGGTCGCAGCGGCGGCGGTCGCACGCCGCGAGTTGGCCTGCTCGATCTGTTGCCTCAGTGCCTCGCGGTCAGCCTCGCTCTTGGCCTCGCCAAGCTGCTTGGTGAGCTTGGCGATCTGGGCCTGGAAGGCCAACTCCTGCTCCTGTTGCTTGCGCAGCAGTTCCTGTTTCTCCTTTTCAGCCGCCTGGGCCTGCGCCTCGGAAGCCGCGCGGTGGTCCGCTGTGATCTTGGCCACCACAGCGGCTCCGATGACCAGCACGCCGATCACGATTCCGATGATGAGTCCTTTGGGCGCGGGCTTGGCCTGCACCGCCGCCTTGGCCTCCACCTCGAGTCGCATGCGCTCGTGCTGTAGCTTCATCTCGGCGTCGATGCGCGCGCGGCGCTCGGCTTCCTCCACGCGCAGCCTCTCCTCGCGCTCACGCGCCAGCTTCTCTTCTTCCGCGCGCAGCTTGCGGTTCTCTTCCGCGAGGCGAGCCTGCTCAGTCTCCTCCTTCGCCCGTCGCTCACTCTCCTCCCTTGCCCGCCGCTCAGCCTCGGCCTTTGCCTCGATTCTTGCCTTCTCCTGTTTGACTCGCTCCTCTTCTTGCCTGCGAAGTTCCTTGAGAGACGTCAGGACCGAGTTCTCTTGTGGCTCAGCCATGTAGCTCCTTGCACTTTGCTGCGTTCACTGGGGAAAGGTGGGCCATCAACCTAGTATTTAACACAAATTCGCGCGCGCGGAGCGCGAACAACCTTCCGCGCTGCCAGCTTGACCGGGCCGGGCGCACGCGCCCTGCGCGAGCAAGAGAAACTACTTTAGACCGCGTAGCAACGCGTCAACCGACGCATCACTCTTCTTGGTCGCTTCAGACGGCTCCGCGCCGCCGCTCTTGGAACCCACGACCTTTCCCGCCTTGCGCCCCGACGGCTTGTGCGCCTTCTTCTTCGCTCCCGCCTTGCCCGAATCCGCAACCGCCGCCGCCGCGGTGGACCCCGCCTTGTTTGCATCGTCGCCGGACGCGACAGGCGCAGCAGGCTTCGCCTTCTCGGCAGCGGCTGCCGCCGCGGCTGCCTTGGCCTTCTCGACCGCAGCGGCCGCCTCAAGCTTCAGCCTCTCGACCTGGGCAGCCGCCTCCTTGGCGCGGGCTTCGACTGCCCTGGCCGCCGCTTCCTGCGCGGCCTGCTGCTTGTGCACGACAACCAGAAAGATCGCGGCCATCAACAAAACCAAGACACCGCCGCCGATGACGGCAACGACAGCCCAGTGGGTCTTCTGACCCGGCAAGTCCAGACGTGGCAGCACGACCTTGTCGCTCATCAAACTTTTGCCTCCTAGCAATATCACTGTGCGATCGCTTGTCGCCTTTGCGCAAGCCCGAAGCGCAGCCCGGTCGCGTTTTCTGTGGGCCGCCAGCCGGAAGAAAAGAAACGCTCACCGCTGCGCCGAATTCGCTATTGTCTCACGCCAGGCCCCGTGGCGCATTACGTTGATCTGCATTCCCATTTCCTTCCCGGCCTTGACGACGGCGCCGACAGCCTCGTCACCTGCCTCAGCATGGTGCGCGCCCTGACCGAGATGGGTTTCTCCGACCTGTGCGCCACGCCCCACCAGTTCGCGGGGATGTTTCAGCCCCCGCTCGCCGAGGTGAGAGACACCTTCGATCAGGTGAGCCGCGAGATCGCGACTGTGCTACCCGAGGTACACCTGCTGCTCGGCGCTGAGAACTACTGGGACGACGTCTTTGCCAGCCGACTACGCCAGGGAGAACCGCCCTGCTACGATGGCGGCAAGGCTTTCCTGTTTGAAATCAGCCCGGCAGATCTGCCGCCACGCCTCGAAGCAGCGCTCTTCGACCTGCGGGTGACCGGGCGTCTTGCGGTCCTGGCCCACCCCGAACGGTATTCGGCTGTGCAACGCGATCCCGCGGTGGCCGAAGCCTTGGGCCGCCAGGCCGCCTTGTTGGTAGATTTGGTCCCGCTGTCTGGAACCGGCGACCGCGCCGAAGTCAAGACGGCCCGACGGCTGGTCGAGGAAGGCTTGGCCCATGCCGCCGCTTCTGACATGCACGCCCCGGAGGACGGCCCAGCTATTGCGGCAGGACTTGCCTGGATCGAGAAACGTCTCGGCGCCGATGTGGCCCGGCGATTGCTCAGCGACAATCCCCGCCGTATCTTGATAGGTCAACTCCCCTGATACAATCTGCGTCGAAGAGACCTTCCTCCTTGAAGCTGTTCGTCAAAATCTTCTTGTCCTTGCTCGTGGGGGCGCTGTGTCTGTGGCTCGCCATTCGCAAGATCGACCTTTCAGCCACGGCCTCGGTGCTGCGCGGTTTGCCGGTTTCGGCGGTTCTGATCTACGCGGCCACCATGGTTCCCACGCATCTGTTCCGCGCGTGGCGCTGGAAGTATCTCTTGCGTCCCATCGGCGTGTCCTTGAGTTTCGGCCGGCTGATGATCATTTCAACGGCGGGGTTCATGGCCATCCTGGCTTTGCCCTTCCGCCTCGGCGAATTCGCGCGCCCCTACTACGTCGTGCGCGGCGGGCAATCCCGCATGAGCGCCGTACTGGGAACAGTCGCCGTCGAGCGTATCGTCGACGGGCTGGTGATCTCGATCCTGTTCTTCACCACGTACATGTTGGCCTTCCGGGCGGGCGGGCCGGGCTACTCCTCGGTGCTGGCGGGCGCAGCTTGGTTGTCACTGATTGGGTTTCTTTCGCTCACGATCTTTCTGGCCTGCGCCCTGCGCTGGACCGAGAAGACCATCCAGCTCGTGCTGGCGGTGACCCTTGTGCGACGTTTTGCCCCTGTGGCGGCCGAGCGCCTCGCCGACAAGCTGCGTGCCCTGATCCACGGATTTCGGGCCTTGCGTGAGCCGCGCGACATGATTCCGTTCCTGGCCCAGACGGTGCTCTACTGGTTCAGCAACGGATTCGGAATGTGGCTTCTGGCGCGCGACATGCAGCTTGCCATTCCTCTCACGGGCGCGTTCGCGGCTATGGCTTTTACCGGAGTGCTCATCTCTCTGCCCAATTCGCCGGGCCTGGTGGGCCAGTTTCATGCCGGCGTTATCATTGCTTTGGGCGCCTACTTGCCTGCGGCCACGGTCAGTTCCTTCGGGGGGGCCTACGCGATTGCCCTCCATGGAATCCAGTTCGTGTGGTACGTGGGATTGGGTTTTCTCGCCCTCTTGGCGGTGGGAGGAGGCTCCCACTCGCTGCGCACCATGGTCGTCGAGTCCAAGCGCGCCGCCGAGGAAGGCGGGACGTCGTGATGCGAGCCTTGCCAGCCAGGGCTGCCCTGCTCGCGCTCAGCCTTGCTGGACTGCTGCTCGGGCTGCCCGCGGCGGAGGCGCGCACCGCGGGGACGGTTTCCTATCCCTTTGCCGACGTGTGGCCCAGTGCCGTGCGCTTCTTGCGCATCGATCGCAATTGCGTGATTCGTGAGAAGGACGAGGCTGCCGGCTACATTCTGTTCGACTACCCCGACGGCCAGAAGCTCCACAAGGGCTCGCTCGAACTCATCCGAGCCAGCGACAGCGACGATCGCGAGCTCACGCGTGTGGTGGCTTCGCTGCCCGACTTGCCCCGCTACAACGAGCAGATCTTGATCGACAAGCTGGCCGCCCGGCTGCGTGAGGACCACGGCTCGCCCGCGCCGCCGCCGCCCCGCAAGACCGATCCTGACGGCGGCGCCTCACCCTGACGACAATTAGTGAAGCTGGAACGGCCAGGGGAAACTCATGGCCTCACAAGGCGGGAACTTCGCGGTCTTGGCCGCAGCTTCCACGCACGTTCCACTGGGCGTTCCCGCGAACTTGCCCGTCACGTTCGCCGAGGCGACGCGGCCTCCCTTGGACACCGATATGCTCACATTCGCGATGCCCGGAACCTTGTACTGGTTGTAGCACTCCTTCACCCTGGGCTGCACCGCCTTCATCGCGCTCACGATGTCAGTCTGGGACAGGCTGGGCAGCGCCGCCGTGGTTGGCGCCTTCCTGGGCTTGGGCTCGTCGCCGCCGCCCTTGTTGGTGCCGACCTGGTTGAGCAGGTCATCGATCGAGCCACCCTTCTTGGGCTTTGCTGGTGCAGCGGTCGGCGCCGCCTCGGTCGTGGGCTTCTCACCTTTGGCCGACGGGGTTGTCTCGGCCGAACCCTTGCCCGACGGCCGGCTGCCTTTCCCTGACGGCCTCTTTCTCTCCGTCGTCCCCTTTTCCTCGCTGGGCTTCTCCTCGGGCGCGGACGGCTTGGCTGGCTCGGCGGTCGCCGGAGTCCCAGGGCTCGCCGCTGCTGCCGGCGCGGGGGCCGCCGGTACCGGCGCGGGCACCACGATCTGCGGAGGCAGAGGCGGAGGAGGCGGGGGCGCCGATACCACCTTGTAGATGCCGAAGCCAAGCGCAACGATGCCGATGGCCAGCACGCCCAGAACCGGGTACACCCACTTGGGCGGTCCGCTGGAGCCCAAGGGCAACAGCACCGGCGCCACCGGGGAGAACTGCGGCGTCGAGAAGGTTGGCAACGCGTCCGAACCGCCGAAGGTGTCACCTCCGCTGGACTCTCCGATGGTCCTTGCAGCCATCGAGCGAATGTCGATGAGGCCGGAGCCCTCGCTGCTGGAAACTGTCGACGGCGCCCGCGCGCTGCTCGAACTTGGCACCGCAAGGGCTTCCAGGTTGGCCAGCGAGAACAGAACCGAGTTCTCGTTGCGTTGACCAGTAAGAGGACTTTGCCCGGCGCCGTTGCCGGGCGCTCTGGACGCCGGCTCAGCGGCTGGAGCCGTCGCCGCGCCAAAGGCAAACGGCGATGATGCGGCGGCGGGCGATTCGGGCGCAGCGGGCGAAAAACCTGCGGATGGCGATGCGAACAGATCGCCTGATCCACTCGCCGCCGGGGCGGGCTTGGAGAAAACATCCTCAGAGGGAGCCGCTGCCCTGGCCACATCCCGCGCCGAACCATGCGCGCGCATGCGGGCTGAGTCGCGCCGGGCAGGGGCAGGCTCGGCCGCCGGCATCGAGGCCGCGTGAACAGCCGCAGCCCCCTGAGAGGTGGACGCCTGTGCCAACTCCGGGACGGCTGACAGTTTCACCCAGTCGGCAAAACCCTCCTTCCAAACCAGTGTCTCAGCCGTGATCTCACCGCGCGCCAGGCGGGCCGCGATGTCTGGCTCGGCCAGTGGCCCAACCTGCTCGCCCTCCACCACGACGTACCATGTGCCTTGGGCCTCGGCCGGCGCGGGCTTGGGTTCCGCTGCAGCACTGGCGGCGCGCTCACCGCCGCTTCTGACCACGATGATATGGTTGCACTTCTTGCACCGGATCTTGAAGGCCTTACCCTGGACTTTTTCGTCCGCTATCGAGTACTTAGCCTGACAAGCGTCACAGACGATTTTCATTGGGCCCTCATATACGCGTACCACGAAGAGACAGCAACCGCGCGATTATAGATATCAGTCACCGCCTGGCAAGACGGTTTCTGTCCCATTCCCACTCGTAACACCGCGCACGACCCGGGCGGCAAATTTGCGCCGTACCGGCCGCGGTGGGCTGCGCGCGATGAGTTAGCGCGCATTCCTTGCTACGAATGGGTTGTCCCTGACGATGGTCTCGTCGCGCCCCGGCCCGACCGAGATCAGGGCCAGCGGCACGCCGACTAGCTCGGAAATCCGCGCCACGTACCGCTCGGCTGCCGGGTGAAGCTGCGTCTTCCCTGCATCGCCGGCAAAAAGTGCGGGCCACCCAGGGAGCGTCTCGTAGACCGGCTCCACTGCCGCCAGGTCGTCGGGGTCCAGCGGCATTTCGTCAAGCGTCTTGCCCGCCAGCCGGTACTGCACGCAAAGGTTGAGCTTCTCGATACCCGACAAGACATCAAGCTTGGTCAGCGCCAGGGCACGGATGCCGGAAAGTCGGCACGTGAGGCGCAGGGCCGGCAGATCTAGCCATCCGCAGCGGCGCGGCCTGCCGGTGGTGGACCCGAACTCAGTCCCCACCTCGCGCAGGCGCTCGCCCATCTTATCGTGCAACTCGGTCGGGAAGGGGCCGTTGCCCACACGAGTGGCGTAGGCCTTCACGATCCCTATGACCGTGTCGATGGAGGTAGGCCCGATGCCGCACCCGGCGCAAGCACCGCCGGCAGTGGTCGATGAAGAAGTCACGAACGGGTAGGTGCCGTGGTCCAGATCGAGCAAGACACCATGCGCACCCTCGAACAGCACGTTGCGGCCCGCTCGGATCGCATCATAGAGGAAGCGAGAAGCGTCCCGCACAAAGGGCCGAATCTCGTCGCCCAGCGCCAGGTACTCTTTGACCAGGGCGTCCACGTCGGGAATGGGTGCTCCGTAGTGGGCGAGCGCGCCTGACACATAGGCCACGTTGCGCTCCACGTTGCGCCGAAACCGCTCTGGCCGCAGAAGATCCTCGACGCGGACACCGGTGCGCGAGGCCTTGCTTTCGTAGGTCGGGCCTATTCCACGACGAGTCGTGCCGATGGCGCCTGGTTGCTCTTCGCGCAGACGGTCCAGTTCGCGATGGTGCGGGAACGTCAGGTGAGCGCGGCCAGCGATCACGAGATCGGTGTTCCGGGCCAGCAGGCCATGGCTGCGAAAGGCGCGCATCTCCTCGACCAGGGTGCGCGGGTCGATGACCATGCCCTCGCCCAACACGCAAGTCACCCCGGCGCGAAGGACACCCGAAGGAATCAGGTGCGTGACGTACTTCTTTCCTTCGACCACAATGGTATGGCCAGCGTTGGCACCGCCTCCCCAGCGCGCCACCACGTCCGCGTGCTCAGTCAGAAGGTCGACGACCTTCCCCTTCCCTTCATCGCCCCACTGGGCTCCGACGACAACTACAACGGCCATGTGTCCCTCCGCGTCCGGGTGTGCGTCCCTTGAAATCGCCGACGCTGGGCATGAATGTCGTTGGTTGGCCAGAGGTGTTCGAGCATCGGGAAATACGGCCCGGCTTGGGCCCCAGGGTTTCTAGTACAGGTTCATTTCGCGGTCCATTCCAAACGTCGCAGACGGGGATCGGTGGTCGAGGCGAAAGAGCTTGAGCCACAGGGACGGCAGCGTGTTCCCGTTCCGGGCTGAGCGCATTTTGGGCGCCACTGCCCAAACTCGCCGAAATCGCCATAGCCGCACGACTGGATCTCGGCGCACGCGGCAATCATCCGGCGCACGATGGCCTTCTCCTTCACCAGGCGCACGTAGTGGCCGATGTTCTCGGCCGTGGGCACGGCGTTGGCGATGGCGATGAGGTATGCGGCGCCGCCTTCCAGCCGCGCCAGGCTGCCGCGGCTCTTGAGCTCGTCGCCCAGCGACACCACGTCGATGGGCTGCTGCCGGCGCGAGATCTCCATCATCGCGTCGAAGATCTCGCGGTGGGCGGGCAGGAAGAAGTCGTCGGTGGAGAGCGTGGTGGCCAGCTCGTCGAACATGACGGGCTTGACCAGCACGCCGCCAAGGACGGACCGTTCCGTGTCCAGGTTGTGCGGGGGAACACGAGCGGAGTCGGAACCGGGGAATGTGTCAGCCATGCGCCCAGGATCGCGCGAGGGTCTGACCTGAAACTCACCCGGATTTGGCTGGTGTGGTGGCTGGCTGCGCCGTAAGCGAAAAGCCCATCGATCTCGCCGCCTCCCTGAGCCCGGCGAGGCGGCGAGCTTCGAACTGGCGATCGTAAACCTCTTCGCCAGCGTCGACGTAGTCCTGCCCGTAGCGCAGCATCCGGTAGACGAGCTGTGCGAGCCTTCGGGCAGTGGCGAAGATGGCGACGTAGGCTCCCTTGTGGCGCGCGATGCGACGGTAGGCGGCGCCCAGGGCGGTCTTGGTCCGTTGGAGGGAGCTGGCGGCCATCCGGAGCGCGCCTGAGATGCGGTTGGCCCCAAGAGCATTACGTCTCGTTTTGAGAGGCTTGCCACCCGAAATCGGGCGACGGGGACACAGCCTCAGCCACGAGACGAAGTGATGCTCTGACGGGAAGACCGAGAGGTTGAGGCCGACCTCGGTGAGGATGATTCTCGCGGCACCGATTCCGATGCCGTCGATCCGGGTCAGGTCGATGCCCGCGAAACGCCAGAGCGCGGTCCGCGCCGGCTGATCGCCGCGATTCTTGATGGCCTTCTCCTTGGCGGGATTGGGATGGGGCTGGACCGCAGCGTCCTTTCGCTCGTCGGGCTGCAGGACCGCCATGGCCTCGAACAGACGGGATTCGTGCGTGGCGATCAGCGCCTCGACAGCGTCGAAGAACTGTAGGGCGGACTTGAGATTGAACAGATGCTCCTCTCGCCAGGTGCCGGTGAGGTAGCGCGCGATGTCCTCGACGGATTTCTTGCAGTGATGGTGACGAAGCGTGCTCAGCCGAACCGGATCGCGCTCTCCGGCGACGATGGCGCGGACGATCGCCATGCCGGTCGTCCCGGTGAGATCGGTGACGGCGCGATGGACCTGCACGTTCATCTGGTCGAGCGCCTTCTGCATCCACTGCACGCAGCGGGTTCGCTCTTCGACCAGATTGGCCCACTGCCGATGGATGGCGCGCATGGCGACGATGGCGTTTCCTGGACGGAAGGATCCGCGCAAGAGGCCACAGC
The DNA here is from genome assembly GCA_963755125.1 of uncultured delta proteobacterium. Classification (GTDB taxonomy): domain Bacteria; phylum Myxococcota_A; class Polyangia; order Fen-1088; family Fen-1088; genus Fen-1137. Next base: position 421,686 of record CAVWIP010000017.1, on the reverse strand, counting down.
TGTGCAGGAGCTGGATCCACTGGCAATCCTGGAAGTCGGTCTTGCGCCCAGGGACGTTGTGCAACTGCCGCGCGTTGACCAGCACGGCCTCGATGCCGCGCGATTCGAGAAGCTCGAACAGCGGGATCCAGTAGACGGACGTGCTCTCCATGGCGACGGATTCCGTGCCTTGCTCGGCCAGCCAGTCCACCATTTCCTTGAGTTGGATGGTCGTCGTGCCGAATACGCGCACGTTGGGCTCTCCATCCGCACGCGCAGGACCGCAGACCCAATGCTCACGGCTACCCACGTCGATCCCGGCCACCATGGGGCGGATGGCTTGCAGAGCCGTCGGCACCCCTCGTCTCTTCGTCTTGCTAGATTCTCCGGCCTTCTTCATGATTCACCTCCAGTGAGACGAGGGCTCCGGCCCGAGATGGCAATCTGAAGGGACTCTGACCTGGGGGAGTGCTCGCGATGGCTATCGCGAACCTCACCATTGAAGGATGGCCTGCTCGGACCCAGACTGACACTGGGGCACAAGGCTCCAATGACCCACGGGGCGTAGCTGCCGGGCTCTCGTCTCACCCTTATTCCCTCATCTCGCCCCGAGTTTCACCCTCGAAGGATCCGGGCTCCGGCCCGGTGGCTGGGCTGACATGGTTTTGACCGCACGAGCCGGTTGGCCCGAGCTGCGCTAGTATTAGGACATGGCAACGCTTCTGGACTGGAACGGCAAGGAGCTTCCGAAAGAGCTGCGGGCGCTTCCCACGGGGCGGTATGTGATCGAGCCCGTGGACAGGGTACTCGACCTGACCGCCGAGGAGGAGGCGGGGCTTGAAGCAGCCGCCCGTTCGCTGGATGCCGGCGAGGGCTTGAGCCTCGATGTCGTCAGACGGCACCTTGAGGGGATTCTGCGTCGTTGACGATCAGGATCTCGAAAGACGCGGCCGAGGATCTGGCCAGCGCGACCAGATATCTTGCCGAGCGCAATCCTCACGCCGCCACTGATCTGGTCGCCGAGGTGCTTGACCTGGTGGAGCGGCTGGACGAGGGCATTTTCGAAGGGCCGGAGCAGCAACTACGAGGGGGAATGCTGGTACGAAGCTGGCCTTTGCCGCCCTACCGCATCTACTACCGCAGGCGGGCAAGCGTCCTAGAAGTGATGCGCGTCTACCACCAGGCTCGCCGGCCAATCACGAGATAAGCATGTAGCGCCGCTGGTTCTTGCCCGCGAGAGGGCGACACCGCTGGCACCGGCTTGCGTGCGGGGGAGAGCCGGGCCACCATCCAATCATAGGATCGCGATGACCCAGACCGTTCACGCCGTGCTCCATGGCCGGAGCCTGGAATTGATCGAGCCGCTCGACCTGCCCGAGGGACTCAGGGTCGCCATCACGGTCGAGCTTCCGCCAGCGCCACGTCCCCCAGCCCAGTCGGCATTCCCGGTCCGTAGCCTTGGGCCGATGAAGGGGAGCCTGGGCCGCGAGGAGATCTATGGCGATCTTGTCTGAAGCGGCGCTCCTCGACACAACCATCGACACCTACGACGAGCGGTTCTCCAAAATGCCAGGCATCGTCGCACGCACGCCATAGACTGATTTGCAGCCCGCGGGCAGTCCGTAGCACGACTGCACGTCGCGCGTTCCGCGCCGATGCAACCGCGGTTTCCCTGGCGCCCGGGATCGACTATGCTTTCGCCTCCATCCAACGGAGGCCCCATGAAGAAACGCGCGTTCAACTTCGCTGCCGGTCCTGCCACTCTTCCCTACGAGGTTCTCGAAGCCTCGGCCGCTGCCCTGCTGGATTTCCAGGGCAAGGGTTTTGGAATCGCGGAGTGTAGTCACCGGGGCAAGGAATTCGATGCGGTACTGGATGAGACCATTGCCCGCTGCCGCAGCCTGCTGCAGATCCCTGACACGCACGACGTGCTCTTCCTGCAAGGGGGCGCGACCCAGCAGTTCGCCCTGATCCCCATGAACTTCCTCAACGGCGTGGCGGAGTACGTGATAACCGGCGAGTGGTCGAAGAAGGCCGCTGATACCGCCAAGGGCATCGCCCCTGACAAGGTGAAGGTGATCGCGTCGGGCGAGTCGACCGGATTCGATCGCCACCCCGCCGGCTGGACCGCTGACCCGAACGCCGCCTATCTGCACATCTGCTCGAACGAAACCGTGCACGGCAACCGCTTCGTCGAGTGGCCGAAGCACCCGACGCTGATGGTCGACGCCAGTTCCGAGATCATGTCGCGCCCGCACCCCATCGCTCGCACCGCCATGGTCTACGGTGGCGCGCAGAAGAATCTCGGCCCCTCGGGCGTCGTGCTGGTCATCGTACGCAAAGATCTCTACGATCGGATCGGCAAGAGCGTGCCCAAGATCTTCAACTACAAGGTCCACGCCGAGGCCAAGAGCTGCCTGAACACGCCGCCCACCTTTGGCGTGTACGTGCTGCTCGAGACTTTCCGCTGGATGGAACGCCAGGGCGGCCTGCAGGCCATCGAGAAGCGCAATGCCGACAAGGCCAAGCTGATTTACGACGCCATCGACGGCTCGGGCGGCTTCTACAAAGGCACGGTGGCCGATCCCGCCGTGCGCAGCCACATGAACATCACCTTCAAGCTGCCCAGCGAGCCCTTGACCGAGAAGTTCCTCAAGGAAGCCACCGGCAAGAGCATGCTGGCGCTCAAGGGCTACCGCACGGTGGGTGGCATCCGGGCCTCGGTTTACAACGGCATGCCCGTGGAAGGGTGTCAGGCCTTGGCCGACCACATGCGCGAGTTCATGAAGGCCAACGGTTGAGCCTCGCCCAGTTCGCCGACGCATATTTCAGCTACCCTGGCACCGAGATCCTGGCCGGCGCCTCGCTGCTCATCCGGCCAGGCGACCGGCTTGCCCTGCTCGGCCCCAACGGCACGGGCAAGTCCACCGTGCTCAAGCTGCTGGCGGGCGAGTTGCAGGTGGACGCGGGAGATGCCCGCATCCTGGCGCGACAGACCGTGGCCTACCTCCGCCAGTCGCACCAGCTCGGCGGAGAAGGCACCGTGCTCGATGCCCTGCTGGAGCCATTCGCCCATGTGCAGGCCATGCACGAGGAGTTGCAGCGCCTGGAGGCACGACTGGCCGAAGCATCCGAGGCGGAGCTGAAACACTATGGTGAACTGCAAGAACGCTACCGGCTGGAGGGTGGCTATGACCTGGAAACGCGGGTTCGCGAGCTGACAGAGGACGTGGGGCTGTCGCAGTCCGACCTGGGCCGGTCCCTGGCCACGCTGTCCGGCGGCGAGCGCGGCCGGCTGGAGCTGGCCAAGGTTCTGGTCCGTCAGCCTGATCTGCTGCTGCTCGACGAGCCCACCAACCACCTCGATCTCGCCGCCATCGAGCGTCTGGAGGCACGCCTCAACGAATACCCCGGCGCCTTCGTGCTGGTGTCGCACGACCGCGCCTTCATCCAGCGCACATGCCGCGCGATCGTCGAGCTGGAGGACGGCGAATTCGTCCGCTATTCCTTTGCCTACGACCAGTACGTGGTGGAGCGCGACGCGCGGCTGGAGCGAGCGCGCGTCGAGTACCAGCGTCAGAAAGACCACGTCGAGAAGACCGAGGACTTCATCCGGCGCAACCTGGCAGGACAGAAGACCAAGCAGGCGCAAAGCCGGCGCCGCATGCTGGCGAAACTGGAGCGACTGGAACGGCCTGATGACAACTGGCAGATGGCGGGCCGGATCGCGCTCAACTTCGAAACCGGCGGCGATCTGGGCGGCAAGGAGATCGTGCGCGCGCCGGGCATCAGCGTGGGCTACCCGGGCAAACCCATCCTGACCGATGTGACGGTCAACATCTTCCGCGGGGATCGCGTGGGCATCGTGGGCCCCAACGGGTGCGGCAAGAGCACCCTGCTCAAGACTTTGGTTGGCGAACTCGCGCCGCTGGCCGGCGTGGTGGAGCGCGGCCCCGCCGTGCGAATGGGCTATTTCGATCAGAAGCTGAGCACGCTATCCGAGAACCGCACCGCCATCGAGGAGATCCAGTCGGTGCGCAACGATCTTTCTCCCGAGGTGGTGCGGCAATACCTGGCCAAGTTTCGCTTCTTCGGCGACGATCCCTTTCGCACGGTGCGCGGCTTCTCGGGCGGCGAGCGCAGCCGTCTGGCCCTGGCCAAGATGCTGCTGTTCCCGCGCAATGTGCTGGCGCTCGACGAACCGACCAACCACCTGGATATTCCGGCGCGCGAAACGCTGGAGCACTCTCTCGACGGCTACGAGGGAACCCTCATCGTGGTCAGCCACGATCGCTACTTTCTCGATCGCGTATGCCGGCGCCTCCTGGTGTTCGAAAACGGCACGATCGAGGCGCATGTCGGCAACTACTCGGACTGGCGCGAGTATCGCAAGCTCCAGGCAACCGCCCAGCCCGCGCCCGAGTCAGCCGCGCTGTCGTCACCCAGCCAGTCACCCACCGAGATCACCCGGGCCGCGAAGAAGGACCGCGAGCGCACGCAGCGCCGGCTGGAAAAAATGGTCGAGTCGCTGGAAACCGAAGTCTCGCGCATCGAGAGCGAACTGTCTTCGCTACGCGAGCAACTGGCTGCCGATCACGGCGGCGACTGGCAGAAACTGCACGCCATGGCCGACCGCGAACGCGAACTCGGCGAGCTTCTCGGCCGGCGCATGGCCGACTGGGAAAAGGCGTCCGCCGAGCTGCAAAAATTCCTGGAAGATCGGTAGGGGCGGCCGGGCTACTCTTCGTCGTCCTCGTCGACAGCGGCGCGGCGGCTTGCGGCTATGTACTCCAGGTCCAACTCCTCGCCGAAGATGGTGTCGATCATCTCGTCAACCGAGTTGCCCACAGCGTCCATGCGGCGAAGCTCCTCGCGCTCGAACTCCTCGAAGGTCCGGTAGGTTTTCATATCGCCGTAGCTCATCGTGTTGCTCCTTGTGTTGCAGGGAAATACGCTACATGTAGGTATAAGTAGTATTGCAACCTCCTGGCCCGTCAAGTTTGTGCGTCTTTTTTTCTGCACGACCGGATCCATGCCCCGCGCCGGCTCGGTTGAAACCGCGGCCCTATTGATGCTAGGAGGATGAGCCCGCTCGACGGGATCACAGCACCATGGGACGGGTCATCGCGGTCGCGAACCAGAAGGGGGGCGTCGGAAAGACGACCACCGCAGTCAACCTTTCCGCTTCCCTTGCGGTGGCCGAGAAGCGCGTGCTTCTGGTGGACATGGATCCGCAAGGCAACGCGACCTCCGGCCTCGGCCACGCCCGGCAAGCGGCGGGCACCAAACAGGGCAGCGTGTACGACGTGCTCATCGGCGAGAAAACCGTCGCACAGGTCACCCGCGCCACTGAGTTGCCGTTTCTCAAGCTGGTGCCGTCGGGCCAAGATCTGGCGGGCGCCGAGATCGAACTCGTGTCGGAGTCCGGCCGCGAGATCAAGCTGCGCGATCCCCTGCGCCTAGCGACGCCCGACTACGACTTCATCATCATCGACACCCCACCCTCGCTCGGCCTGCTCACGCTCAATGCCCTGTGCGCCGCCGACGGAGTCCTGGTTCCCTTGCAGTGCGAGTACTACGCGCTGGAAGGTCTTTCCGACTTGCAAGCCACGGTCAATCTGGTGGGCCGTTCGCTCAACCCCGGTCTCGACATCGAGGGTATTCTGCTTTGCATGGTCGACACACGCCAGAACCTGACCGAGCAGGTGGCGAGCGAGGTGCGCAAACACTTCGGCGGCCGGGTGTACGACACGCCCATTCCGCGCAACGTGCGCTTGTCGGAAGCGCCGTCGTTTGGCAAGCCGATCCTGCTCTATGACGTCGCCTCCAAGGGCGCCAAGAGCTACATGGAGGCCGCGCGCGAGTTTCTCGCCCGCCACGCGCGACCCAAAGCGGAGGCTTCGTGACTGGTGCGGGAAAGCGCCAGGCCCTGGGGCGTGGTCTGGCCGCCCTGATCCCGGCTGCGGCAGTCCCCGATGCCGGAGATAGGACGCAGGCCAAGACCGGCGACGGCCTGCGCACGGTCGACATCGAGAACATCCACCCCTCGGGAAGACAGCCGCGCAAGACCTTCGACGACGCCCGGCTTGCTGAGCTGGCCGAGTCCATCCGCAGCCAGGGCATCATCGAACCTCTGGTGCTGCGGATGCGATCAGCCGGCGGCTTCGAGCTGGTCGCGGGCGAGCGGCGCTGGCGGGCGGCCCAGCGGGCCGGGCTGCACCAGGTGCCGGCGATCATCCGCGAGGTGACCGAGGCGCAGGCTTTCGAGATGGCGCTGGTCGAGAACCTGCAGCGCGAAGATCTCAACCCCATCGAAGAGGCGGAGGCCTACCAACGTCTGGTGGCGGAGTTCGGTTACACGCAAGAATCGCTGGCCGAGCGGGTGGGCAAGGAACGCAGCACGGTGGCCAATGCTCTCCGTCTGCTCAAGCTGCCGCCCTCGGTGCGGGCCATGGTGGTCGAGGGACGCCTGTCCATGGGCCACGCGCGCGCGCTCCTCGGCCTCGAGGACGACCCGGTCATCGAACGACTGGCGCGCCAGACTGCCAGCCGCGGGCTTTCCGTCCGGCAAGTCGAGGCGCTGGTCCGCCGCGAACGTGAAGGCGGTGGCCGGCCTGCCCCGCCGCCCGAAAGGGAATCGCCGGCCGCGCGCGACCTCGCCGTGCGCTTGCAGCGCGCCCTCTCCGCGCGGGTCAAGCTGATCGCGGCGGGACCCGGCCGCGGCCACATCGAGATCCACTACGGCTCGCTCGACGAACTGGACGCCATTCTAGCGAAGATACTAGGCAGCTAGCCGCTCTCCCCGCGGGGGTTCAAACGTGAGTCCTCGAAAGACGGTGCTAACTCACCGGCGCGCCCAGTACTTGCAGGAGCTGAGCGAAACTCGGGAATGAGGTCGCGATGTCCTGGCTCGGCACCTCGGTCGCGTCGACCGCCACCAGCCCCAGGATGGCACCCGCCATGGCGATACGGTGATCGCCATCCGGCTGCACGCGGCCGCCGTGAAATTCCCGCGTGCCCATCACGGAAAACCCGTCTGCAGCTTCGCACACGGTCGCGCCGGCTCGCTGCAGCTCGCGCGCAATGCGGGCGATGCGGTCTGATTCTTTCACGCGCAACTCGTGCAGGTCGCGGAACTCGGTGGTGCCTTCGGCCATGGCCGCGGCCACCGCCAGCGCCGGAATCTCGTCGATGGACCGCAGGGCCAGATCCCCTGCCACCCTGGTGCCCCGCAGTCCTCGGGCAGTCCAGCGAGCACGCACGCTGCCGACTGGCTCGTCCATGGCCTGACCCGCGACCTTGACCTCCAAGTCAGCCCCCATCGCGAGCAGGGCGTCCAGCACGCCGGTCCGGGTGGGGTTGAGCCCGACGTTCTCCACCGTCACGTCGCTATCGGGCACGATCAGCGCCGCCACCAGCAGAAACGCCGCGGAAGACAGGTCGCCGGGCACACTGACCGGTCCCGCGCGCAGGCGGCCGTTCCATCCCGTCGGATCCACCACCACGCGCCGTTGTTCAGGTTCGGCGCTGACCGGCGCGCCGAAGAAACGCAACATGCGCTCGCTGTGATCGCGCGACAAGCCCGGCTCGCTGATCACCGTGGGACCGCGGGCCTGCAAGCCAGCCAGCAGCAGGGCGCTCTTGATCTGTGCGCTCGCCACCGGAAGTTCGTAGCGAATACCCTGCAAGGCCCCGCCACGCACCGTGAGGGGCGGGAACAAGTCGCCCGGCCGGGTCGCATCTTGCCGGCCGTCGATGGCCGCGCCCATGCGTCGCAGGGGTGTCGCGACCCGTGCCATCGGTCGGCGCGACAGCGACCTGTCCCCGGTCAGCGTGGATGTGAAGGGCCGACCCGCCAGAAGCCCGCAGAAGAGACGCATCGTGGTACCCGAGTTCCCACAGTCGAGCTCGCCCGATGCCTCTCGCAGCCCGGCCAAGCCAACTCCCAGCACGCGCGCGTCCGTGCCCGCGTGCTGGATGGGCACGCCCAGCGCACGCAAGGCCACCATCGTGCTGGCATTGTCTCCGCCCAGGCCCAAGCCGCTGATGGCGACCGGGCCGTCGGCCAGGGCGCCGAACAGAAGGGCCCGATGCGAGATGGACTTGTCGCCCGGCACGCTCACCCTGCCCCGAAGCGCGGGGCTGCGGACTACGTGCAGTAGGGGTTCGGGCCTTGGATCGTCTTGCCTCATTCTCGCTTGCCTTCGCGAGCGTCCTCGCCCTTGTCCGCCGCGCCGGCCCGACGGCGCGCAAGTTGCTCCGCCACCAACGCCATACGATCGGCGATCTCGGCGCGCTGGTCCTGGGGAATGCTCAATCGTGCTTCCACTCGATTCTCGCGGGGAGCAAGACGAACCCCGTCCAGGATGGGCTGCAAGCCCAGGACGAAAACCAGGGGCCGGTTGCGCTGGTCGCGCAGCGCCGCGGACACGCGGGCGGCCAGGTCCAGGGCTTGCTGGTGCGTGGACACCAGCCCGACCAGAGCCACCTCCAGGTCACGGCCGAGGTCGAGGCGCGCCCCGACTTGTTCCAGCGTTCCGCCCTCGCCCATCTCGGCTTCGAACTGCGTGCGCATAGCCGGACTCAACCGCACCGCTGCGGCCATTGCCGGCGAACGCTGCGACGGGCCCCTGCTCTCGCGAAGCACGGTCTGCAGAGAAGACAACCACGACTGGTTGGCCGCGCTGCGGGCCAGCCCAAAAGCGCAGTCGATGGTGGCACGAACCGCCACCAGCGGGCCGGACACGACGGTCCGCTGGGTGAGAAAAGCGATGGCCTCTTCCGCCTCGGCCAGCACCGCCACGCCACGGTAGTCCGATGCGGTCGCCTGCGAGTGCTGACGCCGAAACGCCGTGCCCAGGCGCTCGCGATCCATCCGCCCCTGCGCGACCAGGATGCTCGCATCCTCGCGCAAGGCCGGAACCGTCGCGTAGAGCAAGCGATCCACGTCGTCCACTTCGTCGAACCCGCGTGTGGCAGCCCGAGTCGCGCGTTCGTCGAGTGCCGTCTTGGAAAGCGCCGCTTTGGTCCAGGCTGATTCGCGGAGCTGGGCCATGTCGGCCCAGACCAGAAGCTCTGCCTCGGCCGGCGCCAGGGCCCAGAGATCATCGTCGTCGGCTGCGGTGCGTTCGGCCAGCGGACCTGCCGATGGGCCTGGCGCAACCGGGGCAGCGCAGGATGTGACCAGCAGGGCGGCAAGAGCGCCGAGCAAGAGAGATCTCATAACCGCGCTCACTTCACCAGCCGCTGGCGGCATGCCTGCCCGAGAGCCAACGCCGCCTCCAACGCGGCTGCATCTCCCGCCTCCATGGCTGCGCCGATGCTGCACACCCGTTGCTCCAACTCGCGCACCAGCGGCAGCAGATGCTCCCGGTTCGCGATGAGAATGTCCCGCCACACCTGCGGGCTGGACGCGGCGACGCGAATCGTGTCGCGCAAGCTGGTGGTTGGCCTTCCCGGCAAGGCATTCGACTCGATGAACGGAAGCGCGTCGCTCAGGCTGGCGGCCAAAGCGAAGGCGGCCACATGGGGCAAGTGGCTCACCGCCGCCATCAGGCGGTCGTGCAGCGACGGCTCGATGGACACCACCTGGCAGCCCATCTCCTGCCAGAACTGCGCCGCCACCCGTTTGGCCTCGGCACTGCTCCGCGCACTCGGGCACAGGAAACACACCCGCCCCGCGAATATCTCGGGATCGGCGGCGTCCACGCCCGCATGCTCGGCCCCGGCCATGGGGTGGCAACCCACGAATCGCCCACCCAGAGCCGTCGCATCGGCTTCCTGCACGACCGATTGCTTGACGCTGCCGACGTCGATGATCGTAGCCGTGGGCGCTAGGCTCCCACCGATGCGACGAAGCAGGCCAGCCAGGCTTAGTACCGGTGCGGCCAACAAGACCAGCGACGCTCCCGCCACCGCGGCTTCGGCACTGCCCGCCATATCGTCGACCACACCGCGCGCAAGAGCCGCTGGCCCAGACCTGGCGTCCACATCGTAGCCCGTCACGGAACCGACCAGTCCAGTTCGGCGCGCGGCCAGGGCAGCGGAGCCGCCGATGTAGCCGACACCGATGAGGGCCAGACGAGGAAACGGAACTTTAGAATCCACGCAGCAGGAACACTACCAGGTTATGCCGCCGAAGTCGGCGCCCGACGGCTGATATGGGAACCCTAAAAGGGGTTCGCTCTGCCCAGCGGCCTCTAGGTCGCATCGCCCAGCAGCGCCTCCAGGCGCGTCCGGTCGAATCCGACCAGCAGGCGTCCGCGCACGTCGAGGATGGGTACCCGATCCGCCGGAATTCCCAGGCGCGAGGCCTTCTGTTGCAGCTCGCGCGCAGCGGACTGATCGTTTTCGATGTCCTTGTAGGCGAAGGGGATGTGCTTGGAACTCAGGTACTGGCGTGCCGCCTTGCACGCCCCGCACCACGGTGTCCCGTAGAGGATGACCACCGGCGGGCCGCCTTGACCTGCGATCCCAGCGTCCGAAGCGGCCTGCTCGGGCTCCTCGGGCAAGGCAGGACCATGCGGTCCGGCCAGGGCACTGGAATCCCCTGGCGGCAACTGCGCCAGCGCGCCGGTCTCGAAGGCCTCGCGAGACATGGTGCGTGCCCGCGCCTTGCCGTTGCCAAGCAACTCACGCAGGTCGACGACGTAGACGCTTGAGGTGTCACGCCTCTCGGCTGCACCCTTGGCTGGGTCGATGACCCGCACCAGGCGCCGGGCAACCTCGGGCACCGAATCAGCCTTGTCGGTAGTGGCGAAGTTCCCGTTGGGCTCAACGTGGATGAAGAGCAGGGCCGAATCCTTGCTCACCTCGAACGGCGGCAACTCAGCCTGCGCCGTGGGGGGCGGCGCCGGCGGTGTGCCCTTCTTGCAAGCGCCGAGCAGAAGCAAAAGCGTGAGGATTACGTGGGCTTGAAAGCCTTGCCGATGGAAACGCATAGCGGAAAACAGTTTAGCGAATAGTTCTATTGGGGCTTGTGCTTCTTGCCCTTGCGGCGAGGAGAATCTGGCAGAGTGGCCGTGGTCATCTTGGCTACCGCCGTGCTGACAGCCTGCTTGAGCGCACTGGCAAAGGCCATCTTCGTCAGATCCTCGATATCGCTGTCCATTCGGCGCTCTGAAAAATCGCCGGTCAGCGAAGCCTCGCCATCGCCAGTGAAGTTGAGCTTGCCCCCAGGGTAGGTCGTGCCGTACACACCGAGCTTTACCTGAATGGCCATCTGCCTGTCGCGCCGGCCTGGCGTCGGCGGCTTGATCTCCTTCTTCAAGCTCATGATGCGCAGGTTCACCTGAAAACCCTGCAGCCCCCGCTTCCGCATCTCTGCAGCCGCGGCGGCCTCGCCCTCGGCGCCGCCCAGGTCCTGGGTGAACTCGGACCGGCTCGAAATCTCTTTGGCCAAGAGTTCTTTCGCCAAAGGAATAATCGTTGTATCTTCTGAAGTTATGTTACTTATAGTGAAGTAATACTTTGGTTTTGTTCCGTCCGCGCCGACGCGACCTGCGAGGCTGATTGCCACAGTCAACATTCCGGCCAAAGCCGCTGCTCTCTGGATCTGCATGGTCACGCCTCCATCTGGGTAGTTGCTACTTGCTTCCGTTGCGAGCCGGCTTCCATTCCACCACAGACCGGGCCGCCGTGGTAGTTGCCAATGCCACGACGGCGTGGACAAGGGGCGCATTTTTGCTTAGCGTGATGCCATGCTGATCCTGACGCTGGCCGAGAAAGGCGGAGACTCCAAGGAGCTCAGCTTCGACAAGACGGAAATCCGGGTCGGACGGGTGCGGGACAACGACATCGTGCTTCCCAAGGGCAACGTGTCCAAGCACCACTGCCGCCTGCTGCTTCAGAACGGCCAGCTCGTGGTCGAGGATTTGGGCAGCACCAACGGGACCTATGTGAATGGCCGCAAGATCGCGGAGGCCACTTCCATCTCCACAACCGACAAGGTGTTCGTCGGAGATTTCGTCATTCGCGTCGCCGGCGGGCTCGCCACAGCCGACTCACAACCCGGCGTCGCGCCGCCGGCGTACGTGGCTTCGGTGCCCGAAGCGGGCTCGCTCAGCACCGCCTTGCCTCGGCGGCCACCACCGCCGCCCCCGCCCCCACGGCCCGCGGCCCAGCACGAGGCCAATGAGGATTCTGGCCCCCTGCCCGCGCGCGGATCCTCGCCCCATATGTCACCGCCACCCCCGCCCCCCCCAAAGCGAGAGAGTAACTCTATGCCGGTTGCCGTGGACGCATTTCTTGCGCCTCCGCTGCCGACGGAAATAAGCCTGGACGACGACGATAGCCTCAGCCCCGCACCACATCTGAACCTTCCGCCGCTCAAGCCGCCGGTTCCCATCCCGTCGCCTTCGCCCGATGAACCCCTCACCACACCGCGGGGCACATCAGCGCCCCAGCCGCTTCAGGAACTTGAGCACCCCATGGCGCCAGCGTCGCCGTCAGCGCCGGTGCCCGTGCCCCCCGCCGCATCCCCGCCGGCCCCGCATGCCCCGGCCATGCCTCCCCCGGCCCATGCTCCGGTGAGCGGAGACTTTCTACCCTGGCTGGCTCGCCTGCTGAGCGGCGAGGGCACGACCGCGGCGTTCTTCGTCGGCACCCAGTCAGTGGAAGTTGAGCGCAACGGTCATCGAGAGCCGGCCGTTGTGGCTTCCGCCGACCTGGCTGCGCTGGCGGACCATCTGCGCAAGCTGGCGGCCAAGGGCGTGCCGCGGCCGGAGCCCGATGCGCCGGTCATCGATACCACCCTGGCTGACGGCACGCACATCACGGCCCTCTTCCCCCCGCTGTGCGAGCGTCTGCACGCCTCGATCCGGCGGCCCAACGTCGACCGCAAGACGCTGGAAGAGCTGGCGGACGACGGAAGCATCTCGCCCGAGATGCAGCAAGTCCTCGAAGCGTGCGTGAGCACGCGACAGAACCTGCTTATCGCAGGCGACCGTCAGGCTTGCGACCTGCTGCTGGGCACCTTGGCCTGGTCGCTCGATCGCGTGGCACGCGTGGTGATCTTGGCCGAGACCATCAGCGCGCCTGCCAGTGCATCGGCCTGGCTGAAGCTGCCGGTCGCAGCCCGCAGCCCAGATCTGGTCGCTGCGGCGGTGGCGCTGCGACCCGACTACGTCGTGGCCGACGCGGCCGCGTCCGTGCTCTTGGGCGACTTGCTGCGAGAATGTGCTCAGGGCCAGAACGGCGCTCTGGCCGCGTTGACCGCCCGATCGGCGAATGATGCCCTCTACCGGCTGCGGGTGATGGGCACGGCCTACGGTCCCGCTTCGACACCGAATGACCTGCTCGGATCGACTCTCGACGTTCTCGTCCATGCCGTCACCCAGACGGATGGGAGCATCCGGATCATGGAGATCGCAGAGCCTACTCTGGGATCGGCTGGTGAACTGCGTGCTGAGACCCTGCTGGCCTGGCAAAGCAAGGGCAAGGGCAAAGGGCGCTTCATCGCCACCCGCACGCCGTCTCGCCTGGCGGGCAAGCTGGAAGCCGGCGGCGCAAGCGTCTCGGACAACGTATTGCAACGCTAGTCTAGGGGCGACAGTAGCGGTGGATGCCCTCGATCCCGGGCATCTCCACGTATCCAAGGGTCTTGACCGCCGGCACGAAAGTCGATCGGTACTGGCTGCGCGGCCCCTCGTCCACACGGTACAGGTAGCAGACCGGTTTGGTCCCGTGTTCGCGGATCACGCCTTGCACGTAGCTCGGTTGAAGGAAGCCGGCGCCGCCGGAAGACCACCCGGTGCCCTTCATCGTGGCAAAAACCAGATCGTGATCCTTGCGCGCGTAGTACTCGAGAAACTGTCCATCGTAGCCGGTATCGAAAAAGATCACCTTTTGCCCGGGAATGGCGGCCAGTGCCGCGCGAACGCGGCGCCAGCCATGGTCGGGCATGGGCGCCGCAACCGAAGCGCGGAACTCACCGAAGTAGGTCAAGGCGAGCAGAAAAACAACTGTCACCGCGACCTTGAAGGCGTGTCGACTGGCGCCCTGGCTGAGGTGGTGAAAGCCTAGCGCCACCAGAAAACAGAAGGCGGGAAAGGCCGGAGTCATGTAATGGTAGAAAACTCCGGTTCGTCCCAACAGGAAGCCGTAGGCGAATCCAACGTGTCCGACTGCGACCATGAGCCAAAGCAGGACCGCCGCTCGTCGCGCCGCCAGTTCAGCGACGACCGCCAGCAAGATCAGACCCAGAAGCGCAAGGGAAAAGGGTAGGCCCACCAGCAAGAATGATTCGAACACGCCACGAAGATTCTGCCAGCTCAGCGCCGCGTGCAGGGCCGGACCCAGGCCGGGGCCCGGCGCGAGTTGATAGTGAACGGCCATCACGAAGTAGGGAAGGTAGAGAAAGCCCGTGGCCAGCATGGAAGCGGCCACCAGGCGGTAGCGTTCGATCGTCGCGCGAAAACCGTGACGTGGCAGGTGCACGCCGACGAGCACCAGCGCATAGAGGATCTGCGCAGCGAACGTCCAGACCGCGAGCGGTGTCACCCAGAGCACAACGGTCGTCGCCGCAGTGTAGGCGGTGGCTCGTTTCCGTGAAGGCTCGGCGATAAGACGAACGAAGAAGACCAACGAGAGGAAGCCGGCCAGTGCCGCCATGGCGTAGGGTCGCACGTTGCGGGAAATCCAGTTGGTTAGGTTGTTGAGGACGAAGATCACCGCAAGCAAAACCCGCGACAGCGGGTTGATCTCGCGCAGTCCGAAGATCGCGAAGCCGACGACGCCGAGGCAGAAGAGCCAGGAAATGGAGCGCATGTACAGCTCGGATTCGCCAAACTTCACGAGGAAGTGGAGCAGGAAATAGTACAGCGGTGGCTGTGAATGGAATTCCGTGGGCAGGGTGCAGTTTCGCCAGAAGGACTGCGCCGCGATTCCCCAAGTGCCCGCCTCGTCGAGGCTCAGTTCTTTCGCGGCCAGGCCCTGGCCGTTCCGGAAGAGATGGACCAGTGCCACCAGCGCGAACGCGATGGCCAGACCGATCGCCGGTAAGTCCAGCCGTCGCCAGAGATTCCGAAGCCAATTCATGGCGCCGGAATTTATCAGGTCTTGTTCAGACAGGTGGACGAGATCGCTCGTTCATCTTCACGGCAGCGTCACCTCGCCTGCCGCCACGAAAGGCTCGCCGGCATCGCGCCCGCGCAGCACCGCGGCCAGCTTCTTGGCCCCGACCGGCACGGCGACCGCAACCTCACCGCCGGGCTCCAAGGTCGCAGCGACTCCGGGCAACTCCCGCCGACGCCCGCTCCCGTCCTCGGCGAATACGCGCAGCGCCCCGCCTTGCTTGACCTCGCCGTCCAGGCGCACCGTCACCTTGTTTCCCGTGACACTCATCTCCAAGCTTGCGCGCACAAGATGGTTGAGCAGGCCCGCGGCGTAGCCAGCGACCTCAGGCAAGAGAGTTCGCGCCATGTCCGCATAGACGGCGTCATCGAGAAAAAAACGAACCTGGGTGCCATTGTTTTCGTAGGCCAGCACGCGATGGCCTTCCAGGGCCAAATAGCGGCGGTGTTGCGTTGGTCTCAGCACGAGTCCGGACAGCGTGGGCGAGGGAAACACCAGAGATTCACGCGCACGGCGAAGCACGTCGGCGGCCTTGCTGTTCCGTTCGAGTGAGACGTCGGCTGGAATCGTGCCCTCGGAAAAGAAACGACGCTGAGTGCGATTGGCGAGTCCCTTCCCATCGGCGGACGCGAAGAAACTGGTAATGTCGGGCCGGGACACCGGCGCCGCCGCGGCAGGAAGCCCAGCGCGGCCGTAGTGCTCCGCCACGAACTGTTCGTAGGCCGAACCATCGTCCCGCTGCAGGAACGCGCCCCGGAAGTCATTGCGCACGAAGGCCGGCTGCCCCGCGTCCTCGAGCACCGCCATCACCCCACCCATGGCCAGCAAAGCGCGCACCAGCGCTGACTCGCGCTCGCGCGGCTCAGCCAAGCTCACCGCACGCTCCCAGTTGTCGAAGAAGACGGGAAGTCCCAGATCGTTGTCGGGCGACTCGATCCAATCCAGCGCGGACTTGCCGCTCAGGGTGAAAGCGGTGCCCGCGGCAAGCCCGCGCACGCTGGTGCCACCGTCAAAAAGCAGACGCACGCCGTGGGCGACACCTGACAGCCCCGGATCGTCGTAGAGGCCCTTCCCGGTCGCCGGATCCAAAAAGTGGTCGGCACCGCGCTCGGGCGGCGTCTTGCCCAGCACCGCACCCGCCACCACCCAGTGGGCCGCGCCCGCCACGCCGTCGGGTCCGGGCCGGTAACCGCCTGCCGGGTCGAGCGCGTCGAGCCGCGCCTGCAAGGCTCGCCGCTCGTCGCGGCCGAACAGGTCGAAACCAATGCGCAAAGGCTCGAGCAGTCCCAGCGGCCGCCCCAGGCGAGCGAGCAAATGGTGAAGCCGTGACGTTTCCACCGCTCGTGCGGTCAGCCCCGCATGCGTGGTGGCCGGCTCATACGCGCGTGCGGTTGCATGAATGAACAGCGCGCCCGCGCACACGAGCGTCGCGCCTCTGGCCCGCGCAAGGTTTGTGCGCCTCATGGCTTGCCTCCCGGCGCGAGCGAAGGGCCCGACGGCGGCAGAAGCCCCGTGCTCTCGGGCGAGGGGAGTTTGACCTCGGGCAAATGGCTCTCCGCCAGCTTGGCAAGGCGCAGGATCATCGACGGTTCAGAGCACTGGGCAAGGCCGCAACTCAGCTGCATCACGACCCCTTTATCGCGCAGTAAGAAGGCGAACCCCGTGACGTCGCCGCCCCTGGCCCGCAGCGATGCGTCTCCCATCTCCTCGGTCGCAACCGCGCCCGGCAACTCGCCGAGCAGCTTTCTGAACTGCGCCTCGACGGCTTCCGACCCGATGGCCCACACCCGCAGGCCGACGTCATAGGTTTCGGGCTTGTCGCTGGCCTTGAAGTGTCGGCTGTCATAGATGTCGCTGCTGGCTCGGTCAGCCAACTTGCCCACCTCGAACTTGCCCGCGTACCCGGTCACGCCACGCACCTCGTCCTCGGACAGAAGCGGCGAGATGTCGAGCGAAGCCGAAGATCCGACCCGCGCGTCTTCCGCCAGGTGCCGAGAAGCGGTTGCCGGCGAAGCGCCGTCCAACTCCAGTCCTGCCGGCTGCACCTCCCAAGCCGCCGCGGTCCGGATGGCAGGGCCGCCGCCCAAAAAGACCAGGTGCCGATAGTGGGAGAAAGAGGACTGCCATTTTTCCAGACGCACGCGGTTTGCACGCTGGGCGAAGTCGTGGCGCGGCTCTCCGGTCGGGAAGCTGCTGTCGCTGCGCCAGCCTACGTACCCCCGCCGGTAGACGATGAGGGTGAAGCGTCGGAGGCGAACGCCCTCGCCCCGCGGCAGATCCTCGGGGATGCTAAGACGATAGCGTCCGTCGGCGCCAGTCTCGGTAGTGGCCTCGAGAGCGGCCGCCGGCCCCTGCAGGCCGATGCCACGCTCGAACGCCCATGCTCCTGCTACCACGGCCCCGGCCAGCGGCCGCTCGGTTTCTCCGTCGACCACCAACCCGTCGTAGGGGCCGAGGAGGTCGCCTGGCCGCAGCGTATCCGGGCGCGCTGAAAACGGCGCACTCTCCACCACTGGGCCACACGACGATACCAGAACAGCGAGCGAGCCAGCCAGGGTCAATTTCGCCAGATGCCTGCCTCGCGCGCATTTGACGCTCTCCGAAATCATTGGTATTAGTTGCTGCACGGTGAATGGGTGGGTGTCATGCCCGTCTCGACAGTGAACGTCCCGCTCGCCTTCTAGTAGAGGATGGGCTGCCTTGCAATGTTCGCCGGCCCTTTCTAGCAACGACTAGGGAAGATGCTCATTAGCTGTCTCCAATGTGGCGGGGCTCTCGCGGATGGCGCTGCCTTTTGCCAGCGCTGCGGCGCCCCCGTGGGGCTGCCGCCCGCGGACGACTCATCGCTGGTCTGCTCCGGGTGTGGGAACCAGAACCCGATGGGGACCAACTTCTGCCACGCCTGCGGGCGCCGACTCGGCCGCACCACCCCGATGAACGCGGACGCCTCGGCTGCCCTGGCCGCGGCAGTGGTGGCCCGACCGTCGGTCGTGGCCGCCAGTCGGTCCGGCGGGCCACGCCTGGTGGCCGTGCGACCCGATGGCAGTGACGGCGAATCATACCCACTGCCCGGCGAGCAAGTCGACATCGGACGCAGTGAAGGCGATCTCCACTTCGATGATCCGCACCTCGCCCCACGCCATGCCCGCATCAGCCTACGCGCGGGCCAGCACGTGCTCACGCCGCTGGAAACCCGCAACGGCGTCTACCGCCGCATCAGCCAACCGGTGGAATTGGCCGACGGCAGCCTGATCCTGGTGGGCAAGCAGGTCATGCGCTTCGAGTTTCTGTCCGACGTCGAGAAGACCCTGCGTCCTGCCGTCGAGCACGGCGTGGTCCTGTTCGGCACGCCGCTTAAGGCGCCCTGGGGACGGCTGCGTCAGCTCACCTCGGCGGGGACCAGCCGTGACGTATTCCACCTGACCCGCAGCGATCTGGTCATCGGTCGCGAGCAAGGCGATATGGTCTTCTCCGACGATGAATTCATGTCGCGCCGCCACGCGCTGCTTCAGTTCCGCGGTGGCGTTGCTCTCCTCTCCGACCTGGGCAGCTCGAACGGCACCTTTGTCCGCCTGACCGGGCAACACGCCCTCTCCCCAGGAGAAATGATTCGACTAGGCGATGAACTCTTGCGCTTCGAGATAGGTTGAGGCGAAGCTAATAGGAAGAGGCGACAGATCACGACGAGTCAGAGCCCCGCCGATGGCAATCTCTCCTGAAATCAAGATCACGGTCTACGGCAAGACCGACGTCGGCCTGATGCGCGAGCACAACGAGGACAACTTCCTCGTGGTGGACTTCGCCGGCGCGCAAAAGCCTTCGCCCGACGCCTCACTCGAATTTTCGCTGGGAGAGAAGGGCGCCCTGTTCCTGGTGTGCGACGGCATGGGCGGGGCCGCAGCGGGCGAGGTCGCCTCGAACATGGCTGTCGAATCCATTTCATCGGCGGTCGGCAGCGCCGGGACGCTGTCGCGGGAACGTTTCGCGCGTCGTGTGCGCCGTGCCATCGAGGATGCCAACGACGGCATCTTCGCCCAATCGCGCGACAACCAGAGCGAACGCGGCATGGGGACGACCTGCACCGCGGTCGGGCTGGTCGACGCAACCCTGCTGATAGGGCAGATCGGGGACTCGCGCTGCTACGTGCTGCGTGCCGGTCAACTAAGCCAAACCACCAAGGACCAGTCTCTGGCCTGGCAGCTCATCGAAGCCGGCGCCATGACACTGGAAGAGGCCAAGGGCTTCGAGCACGCCAACATCATCCTGCAGGCGCTGGGCGTGCAGGAAAAGGTCGAGGTCGTGCTGTCACAGGTTCCGCTCCGTCGCGGCGATGTCGTTCTGGTTTGCTCGGATGGATTGCACGGCCCGGTCAGCGACGAGGAAATCAAACGCATCCTGCTCGATGAGCCCGACGTGAGAAAGGCTTGCGATCAGCTTATCGCGTGCGCCAACGCCCACGACGGCCCCGACAACATCACCGTGGTCCTCGCCCGCTTCGACGGTCCAGGCTTGCCCGAACCGGGCGCCGATGACCAAGTGAGCTTCCTTCCCTACGACCCGGGTCAGGATCCGGAAGACCCCGAGCCTGCAAGACGCCCGGCCACGCCCGACAGGGTGACCGGCGACACCAGCTCCGCGCAAGAATTGCGGTCCACCATGTCCGACGTGATGGCGCCCGAGGAGCCCACGGCCAACACCCGACGTCCCGAGGCGCAAGCCGCGCCCGCGCAGCCCATCCCGGAGGCTCGCTCTCTGCTTGCCTTCGTTCTCGTCACCCTGCTGGCGGCGCTGGCCGGGGCCCTGTTTCTGGTCGCCCAGCGTGCCAGGATACCGGATCGCAACTTCGAGAGAGCCAGCCTCGCCTCGCACGGCAAGCTGGCGTCACCGTCGACCGCTCCACCTTCGCCTGTGAGTCCGCTGATGCTGGGGGCGTCCGACCGTCCGGCCGACGCCGGGACAGAGCCCTAGGTTTCGGGAACCCATGGCAACCAGGCTATGCGCCCAGTGCAAGACCGCCGCCGAGCCACAGGCTCGCTTCTGCGGCGTCTGCGGTGCGCCCATCCCAGTTGTCTCCGGAAAGCTCGACCGGTCACTGGAACGAGTTCTCGACCCTGCCCTGTCCCAGCCCGCCGGCGTGCGCGTGATGAGTCCCGCATCCGGCGTGCCCGTGCCCCACACCGGTTCGCCACTGAGCGGACGATCGGGGCCGGTTGCCGCGCGTCCGCTCACACCGACCCCGATGGCAGTTCGTCCGGTCACGCCGCCTCCGATTGCCGTCACGCCCCGCCCGAGCTCCCTGAACGACCTGATGGGTCGGACGCTGAACAACCGCTACCGGGTCGAGCGCAAGATCGGCGAAGGAGGCTTTGGCGCAGTCTTCGAAGGTAAGCAGCTTGCCACCGGTCGGCCGGTGGCGCTCAAGATCCTCCACCCCCACAGCGTGGCCGACGCAACGGTCGTGGCCCGTTTCCGGCGCGAAGCCGAGGCATGCTCGCAGCTCCGCAACCCGCACACCGTCACCATCTACGATTTCGACCAGACCGAGGACGGAGTGCTCTACCTGGCCATGGAGCTGGTCCGGGGCGAGAGCCTGCAGGAGATCCAGCACCGCGATGGCGTCATCGAACCGGGCCGCGCCCTGTGCATCTTGGACCAGGTCGCGGAGGCGTTGGGCGAGGCGCACGACAAGGGCATCGTCCATCGTGACATGAAGCCCGAAAACATCATGGTCGAGCGGCGCGGCGAGGCGGATTTCGTCAAGGTGCTCGACTTTGGCATCGCCAAGATCCTGTCGGGTGACGGGAGCAAGATCGTGCCCGCCCTGACGGCCATCGGCCAAACCGTGGGCACTCTGGAATTCATGTCGCCCGAACAACTGCGCGGCAAGGCGCTCGACGGGCGTTCGGACATCTATGCGCTCGGCATGGTCGCCTACGAGATGCTCACCGGACAACTCCCGTTCAAGGGCGCGAAGAGCACCACCGAAGTCATCCAGTTCCACCTGCAGGATCCACCCCCTGCCCCATCCAGCCTGCGACCCGATTTGGCAATCCCGGCTGCGGTCGATGAAGTAGTGCTGAAGATGGTGGCCAAGGCTCGCAATGACCGACACGCGAGCGCCGCGGCGCTTCGCCAAAACATCGCCGACGTGCTCGCGACGCTGGATGCCGCTCCCGTGCGTCGGGAAGCCAAGCGCGTGGTGGTGGTGGTCGGAGCCATTCTGGTCGTGGTGGGAACGGCGATCTATCTACTGTCGCGATAGCAGGCTGTAGGCCGGTGGCCGGAGTCGGCGGCCGGTTATCTGACCACGCTGAAGAAACGAGAGAGGCGAATGGACTTGAACCATTCGGCCACGCCTTCGGGTGACCACCCGCCGTACGCCGGATCACGCGACCACCAAACCACCAGCGCCCGGCCCTTGACGTTGTCGTAGGGCACAAAACCCCAGACGCGAGAGTCGCGCGAGTTGTCGCGGTTGTCGCCCATGACGAAGACGCTGCGCGGAGGCACCAGCCGGGGGCCCCAGTCCTGCGGCGGCTGATTCGGATCCTGGTAGATCTTGTGGGCCTTGCTGCCGAGGATCTCGATCCACAATTCGCAGTCGCGCGCCTCCTCGGGGCTGCGACCCTCGTTGTAGCGACAAGTGCCGACGGTGCGCTCGCGCGGCATGGGTTGACCGTTGATGAAGACCTGATTGTGGCGGAGTTCGACCAGATCGCCTGGCAGACCCACCACGCGCTTGATGAAGTCCGTCGAAGGGTCCGGCGGGTAGCGAAAGACGATGATATCGCCGCGCTTGGGATCGCCGAACTCCATCACCTTCTTGTTGGTGAACGGAATCCCGATGCCGTAGGCGAACTTCGACACGAAGATGTGGTCTCCGATCTCCAGGGTCGGGATCATCGACCCCGACGGGATCTGGAAAGCCTCCACCACGAAGGCGCGCAGGAGCAGGGCCACGGCCAGGGCCACCCCGATCGATTCGGCGTACTCGCGTGCGGTCGACTTGCGCGCAAAGGCCAGGTGCTTGTCCATGCGCTCGTCGAGGGTCGCGATGGCCTCGCGCAGGCGCTCGAAGTCTTCGCCCTTACCGGCTGACTCGACGTCGGCCACCGCCGCCTCGATCTCTCCGGCCACCGTCTGCGGAATGCGATAGCTCCTCCGCCTCAAGATGCGCCGCGACTCTTTCACCAGATGCTTGCCCTCGTCGCGCGCCCGATTCCAGGACTTGTGCGTCCGCCACGCGGACCATAGTTTGCTCACCATGTTCATTCGACCTTGAGAATGGCCAGGAATGCCTCTTGCGGAATTTCCACGTTTCCCACCTGCTTCATCCGCTTCTTACCTTCCTTCTGCTTCTCTAACAACTTGCGCTTGCGGGTGATGTCGCCGCCGTAGCACTTCGCGGTCACGTTCTTGCGCAAGGCCTTCACCACGGTCTTGGCAATCACACGCGAGCCCAGCGCAGCCTGGATGGCGACCTCGAACTGTTGCATCGGGATCAGTTCCTTCATCTTGATGCACAGGTCGCGGCCCTTGATGTACGAGGTTTCGCGGTGGACCACCGCGGACAGCGAATCGACTCGGTCGCCGTTCACCAACAGGTCCAGCCGCACCAAATCCGCCGGCTGGTAGCCCTTGGGCTCGTAGTCGAGCGAGGCATAACCGCGCGACACGGATTTCATGCGGTCGTAGAATCCGAACACCACCTCGGTGAGCGGCAGATCGTAGCGAATGATCACGCGCTTCTCGCCAGCGTAACTGAGGCTGGTCTGGGTGCCCCGCCGCTCCTGACACAGCTTGAGCAGCCCACCCACAAACTCGGGCGGCGTGTGGATGACCGCCGCGATCATCGGCTCCTCGATGTGGTCGATCTCGCCTTCCGCCGGGAACTTGGCAGGATTGTCCAGGTCGACGATGTCCCCATTGCGCAGCACGATCCGGAAACGAACGGTGGGCGCGGTGGTGACCAGATCCAGATTGTACTCGCGCTCCAGCCGTTCCTGGACGATCTCCATGTGAAGCAAGCCGAGGAAGCCGCAGCGAAAGCCAAAGCCAAGCGCCGCCGACACTTCAGGCTCGCGGCTGAACGAGGCGTCGTTCAGGCGCAGCTTGTCGAGAGCATCGCGCAGATCCTCGTAGCGCGCCGGATCGGTCGGGAAGATGCCCGCGAACACCATGGGCTTAGCCGGCTGAAAGCCAGGCAGGGGCGCCTCGCAGGGCTTGCTCGCCTCCGTGATGGTGTCACCCACGCGCGCGTCGGCCACTTCCTTGATGGCGGCGGTGATGAATCCCACCTCGCCCGGCCCCAGCTCGGCCACGTCAGTGGCAAACGGCGCAAACGCGCCCAGGGACACGATCTCGTAGTCGCGCGCCGCCGCCATCAGACGAATCTTCTGTTTCGCTCGCAGGGTGCCGTCGACCACCCGCACCAGCAGCACCACGCCTCGATAGCTGTCGTACCAGCTATCGAGGAGCAGCACCTTGAGCGGCTTGGCCAGAGACCCCACAGGCGGGGGGATACGCGCGACCACGGCTTCCAAAATGTCCGCGATGCCGCGCCCATCCTTGGCTGAAGCGAGAATGGATCCCGACGCATCGATGCCGATGACTTCTTCGATCTGGCGCTTGGCGCCTTCGGGGTCAGCCGATGGCAGATCGATCTTGTTGATCACCGGCACGATAGCGAGATTGTGCTCGGTCGCCAGGTAGACATTGGCCAGGGTCTGCGCCTCCACGCCCTGCGAAGCATCCACCACCAGCAGCGCACCCTCGCACGCGGCCAACGAACGCGACACCTCATAGTGGAAATCCACGTGGCCCGGGGTATCGATGAGATTCAGCTCATAGGTTTGCCCGTCGGCGGCCTTGTAGCTAAGCCGCACGGTGGCCGCCTTGATGGTGATACCTCGCTCGCGTTCCAGCTCCATGTTGTCGAGAAACTGCGCCTTCTGCTCGCGCGCAGTCAGGGCGCCGGTTGCGTCGAGCAAGCGATCCGCCAGGGTCGACTTGCCGTGATCGATGTGCGCGATGATAGAGAAGTTCCGTATCTGTTGGATGGGGGTCGGCACTGACAGCTACCGGCGAACGACGTCGAGGAAAAGTTGCCCGGGAAGATGACTCTTTTCCCGGTCGAGCACCAGGTCGATTCCCTGGCGGATGTATTCCGCGACCGGCACCTTGGTCTTGTGGTGCAGCAGCTTGAGAAGCTCGTCCTGCTCCGGCGTGATGTACACGGTTGTCGAAACCTTCTTCCGCGCCATGACGGGACCATGCATGACCATACGTCAGCAGTCAATCAAGATGGGAACCCTCAAAGGGTTTCCAACCCCTCCCGCGCTCTGGCTCCGGCGGGCTAAGCCCGCCTTCGCCGACGCGATCATGGGAACCCTCAAAGGGTTCGCTCCGCCCTTCGGCCCCCACCTGCCACCCCTACCCCGCTCGCTTCCCCCTTCGGGGACTTCGGGACCTGCACCTTCCCCACCACACCCGCTCGCTGCGCTCGCGCCCTCGCGCTCGGCCTCGCCATACGCTCCCGCGATGGTGCGCCGCCGACGAAGCCAGCGGGCTCCCCACGCGACAATCGCCTATCGCGGCATGGCAGCGACAATCAATGGGACTTGCTGCCACATTTTTTTGGGCCTAGCCTATGCCGCATGTTCGCTTGTCATGCATCGTCACGCGGGCGCGGGGCGTCCCGCGAAATTCTAGTAATCTGGTTGGCCTGCTGCACCGTGGCCCTTGCGGCCTCGGGCTGTGGCGGCAGCAACGCCGCAGCCTCACCTGGCGCCGCCAGCAGTGGGCTCAAGTTCAGTCAAGGCGACTTCGGCGCCCAGTTCGACCGCTCACGTTGTGATGACAAGGGCAAGCAGGTGATCACCGCGGACACCAACGGCGACGGCAAGCCTGATGTCATCAAGCTTTACACGGTGGTGGAACAGGGTGGACAGAAGGTCCAGCAGATGACCTGTCGCCAGGTCGACCTCAACCACGACGGCAAGATGGACATCATCTACAGCTACGGTCCGGGCGGGTTGCTTATGACTGAGGATTTCGATCTGGACTTCGACGGCAAGTTCGACGAGCGGGTCTACTATCAGGACGGCAAGAAGGTGCGCATGGAGCGCGACATGGATGGCGACGGCAAGCCCGACTACGTGGAATTCTACGAGGGCGGAAAGCTGGTTCGCATCGAGCGCGACAGCAACGGCGACGGCAAACCCGACGAATGGCAGTACTACGAAAATGGTCGTCTGGACCGCATCGGGACGGACACGACTGGATCAGGCCGGGCGGACAAGTGGGAACGCAATCCCGAAACAGCCGACGCGGCCCCGGAAGCGCCACCCGCCGGTGCCGCAGCTTCCCCGTCCAAGAGCACCGCGCCCGCAAGCACGCCGCCTGCTCCTGCGGCCGCACCCGCGGCCGGTGATGATTCGACGGCAACCAAGGCCAAGAAGAAGTAGCGATTCGGGCGACGGGAGACGCTTTCCTGGTGCCCATGGAGAGACGCACTGACGGACCCCGGCTGGCGCTTGAGGCGACCGCCCTCATCACCATCGATGTCTTGAGCCCGACCATCCACTCGCGCATCGTGAACGCGAGTCAGCGCGGCATGCAGTTGGTCATGCCCGATTCCCGACCGGTGGGCACCCGCATCCGGGTCACCGTGCGCATCGAGGAGCCACCGAGCGAGATCACGGTGTCAGGAATAATCGTGCATGCCACCACGATGGAAAGCGTCGACCCACGATTCACGTCGCGCGTGGGAATCTTCTTGACCGAGACGGGCGACGACTGGCGCACCCTGTGCGACAGCCTGGGGCAACTCGCACCGAAGAAAATGAAGTCGTGAGGCACGGGCGTACTACCGCGCTCGCCAACGACAGAGGGCGCTAGCCACTGGGGTAAGCGACCGTCGGGCGGAGCGGGACCACGTTGTCTACGTCAACGGAACGGCCCGGACGCTATTGGACCGTATTTCCCGGGAAATCCGCGTGATTCTTGCCCGTTGCCGGACTTCCGCGGACTGCTGTGGAATCTCGAATTGTGGCGGGTCTCGGACTCGAACCGAGGGCCCGGCGCGTATGAAACGCCTGCTCTAACCAACTGAGCTAACCCGCCGGGTGTCTGATGCGTCGCTCACGCGTCTGCGAAGAGCAAACGAAAAGGGACGCCGGGGGATTTTGCTTGCCTGGCCTCTCCTGTCAAGCTCCGAGAAAGGAGCCGGCGTGATTCCTTGACGGAGCCCCACCCGGTCCTATAGAAGCCGCAAGAACCATGCGTCTTTACGCCGGAAAGATCCCCGTGATTGGTGCCGAGATCATCAAGGCACTGGTCGACGCGGAAGATATCTCGGTCACCGACCGGGCCGAGGCCGAACTCGACGTGCAGGCGGTGCTGAAGGAGTACCTGCGCCTAGAACGAGAGATCGTCGACAAAACGAAGGATCTGCTGCAAAAACGCAACCTGCCCTACGAGCAGTTCGGCAAGGTCAAGCGCTCGCTGGCCAACGAGAAAAGCTTCGGCCTGGGAGACGAGGGCCTGGAGTGGATGACCACGCAGATCATCGAGTCGTTCATGCAATCCCTGCACGTCGAAGAAATCTTCGCCGACGACGCCACCCTGCGAAAGCGGATGGTCGACATCCTGAAAAAGCACATGCTGGTGGACGACGAGGTCGACGCCGAGGTGCGCCGCCGGATCAAGAACCTGGAAGAGGGAACCGCGACCTGGGAAGTCGAGTACCAGAAGGCGCTCGATCAGATCAAGAAGAACCGGCGCCTCGACGAGAAGTAGCCGAGGCAGCGCCTCCGCGCGTGGGTAGCGAGCGAACGCTCGCGCTATCCAGCTGACGACTTGCTTACTCTATCTTCGGCTCGCCACCCGGGCTGCTTCCTTTCCAGCCGAGCGGCGATTTCGTGCACAGTCTCACCCGACCCGCTTTCCCCGGATCGCGGCGGCGGAACGCTTGCCTGGGCGCACCTGGAAGTCACGCCCCATGGCCTTCTTCATGCGCTCTTGCTCGGCGGTCATGGAAGCCAGCAGCGTTTCCACGTCGGTTTCCTCTATCTCATAGGTGGTCACCTCTCCGGGACTTTGCGCGGGGACGGAGTTTCTCGCCTGGTAAGCAGTCTGTGCCACCACCGGCGCGGGCGTTCGCGGATTGGCGGCGGCCCCCTTCTTCATGACTGCGCGGCTCTGCGAAATCTGTTCCTGCAAAAGGGTCACGCGTCCGTCCAGCAAGCGGATGGCCTTCAGCATCCGGGCGATGACCGCGATGACCACCAAGAACGACAGCATCACGCACACGTCGGAGAATCTCATGGGTCTATCATCGCACAGACCGTCCCCCGCCGGGAGATCCCTTGGCTGGGCCGCGAGCCACAGGGAGTTGCTGGACCGGACAAGCGGCGGCGCTAGCCCGGGCGCTTGCGAACGATGGGTTCGCCCGCCGGGATGGGCTGACTGGCGGGCGGCGGCCCCTTGACCGGCAACGGCTCCGTCGGCCCGGGTGAAGGTCGGGGGCGCCGATCGCGAGCCAGCGACAGCACCATGCGCACCGCCTTGTCGATACCCACCGCCACGTCGAGCAGGCGCGCGTCGTCGACCATATAGGCTGGCGTGGTCACGACGCTGGTCTTCTGGTCGACCACGATGTCTCGCACCGGGCACGGACGCACGTCAGCGCCCATGACCGCGGCATGCTTGGCCGGTTCACACGCGCGCGAGCCAAGGGTGATGCGCACGCCGGCCACCGGCCCGAGCACCCGAGCAGCCAGGATGGGCGCCAGGCAGATGAATCCCATAGGCCGGCGCCGCGCCAGCATGCCCTTGAGCAGACGCTCCACGTCTGGATGCACGTTGCAAACCACACCCTTGTCGGCGTAGTTCGACAGCACGCAGGCCACGCCTTGGCCGCCAGGGAAGATGAGCGCGTCGAGTTCATTGTCGCGCACGCTGGCGATGTCGCGCAACTGACCGCGCGCTATGCGAGCCGATTCCGACGACACCCGACGAGGCCCCGCACCGGGGTCGACTTTGCCGTTCAGATGGTCGACCACCCGTGACTGGGTGAGGTCCGGGGCAAGACAAACCGGCTCGGCCCCGCCGCGTTCGAGCGACAGCAAAGTCAACACGGCTTCGCGGACCTCGGAACCATCCTCGGCGCCGCAGCCAGAAAGAACGACACCCACGCGCTTGGCCATGACCACAGCGCTAGCAGATCTTCTCACCAGTTCCAAGGGGGACGGTCCGCTGCGCGACGTATTCGGACAGCCGGCCATCCACGATCGCCTGACGCGCGCCACGCACCAGCGACAGATAGTACTCGAGGTTGTGCAGGGTCGCGAGCCGGTAGTAGAGGATTTCCTTCACGCGAAAAAGGTGCGCCAGATAGGCGCGGCTGTAGCGCCGACAAGCCTCGCAGCGACAGCCTTCTTCGATGGGGAGCGCGGAAGTGCAATGAACCGCATTCGCGATGTTGATGTGGCCCCCGCGCGCGAACAGACGACCGTTGCGTGCGGCGCGCGTCGGCATCACGCAGTCAAACATGTCGATGCCCGAGGTGATGGCAGCCAGAAGATCGGCCGGGGTTCCCACACCCATCAGATAGCGAGGACGCGCATCCGGCATGCGTGGCGCGATCTGGCGCACCACCGCGTGCATCGTCTCGGGCGGTTCCCCCACGCTGAGCCCGCCCAGCGCTACCCCGTCAAACGACATCTCGGCGATCGCGGCCAGGTGTTCCGCGCGCAAGCCGATATCTGTGCCCCCTTGCACGATAGCGAAGCGCAGTTGCCCGGGCGCGGGGCTGGCGGCCACGCAGCGGCGCGCCCAGCGCGTGGTGCGCTCCATCGCCCGACGCAATACCTCGCCGGAGGCATGTGAGGCCGGGCACTCGTCGAAAGCCATGGCGATGTCGCTGCCCAGATCGGCCTGGATGGCCATGGCCGACTCGGGCGTCAGGCGCTGCGCGCTGCCGTCGACATGCGAATGGAAGGTCACGCCATCGTCGTCGATCTTGCAACGCCCCTGGTGGCTGAACACCTGATAGCCACCTGAATCCGTGAGGATGGCGCGTGGCCAGGACATGAAGGCGTGCAACCCACCCAGGTCGCGCACCAGCCGAGCCCCTGGACGCATGGCCAGGTGATAGGTGTTGGCCAAGACGATCCGCGCCCCGAGCGCTTCCAGATCGCCGGATGCCAGCGACTTCACCGTGGCCTGCGTACCCACCGGCATGAACGCGGGCGTCTCGACCGGGCCGTGGTTGGTCTGCAGCAGCCCGGCGCGCGCTTCACCACAGCGTGCCTGCACGACAAATGCGGCACTCATTGGGGCAGACTCCCGGGACGGATGAACATGGCGTCGCCGTAGCTGTAGAACCGGTACCCGCGTTCGATGGCGTCGTGGTACGCATCCAGCACGCGCTCGCGACCAACAAAAGCAGCTACCAGCATGAGCAGCGACGAGCGGGGCAAGTGGAAGTTGGTCACCAGATCGGTCACCACGCGGAACTCGCTCCCCGGCAAGAGCAAGAGGCGGGTCGAACCACAGCCGGCAGCCAGCGCGCCGATCCGGGCCAGTGTCTCCAAGGTTCGCACCACCGTCGTGCCCACCGCCACGATGGGCCGACCTTGCTCTTGGGCCCGGCGCACGCTCTCGGCGGCAGCGTCGGAGACCTCGTAGCGTTCGGCATCCAGGCGATGCTGGGTGGGGTCCGAGGTAGCGACCGGACGAAAGGTGCCAGGCCCCACGTGCAAGGTGATGCGCGCGATCTCGTGGCCCGCGGCCTGCAGTCTGCGGAGAAGCTCCTCGGTAAAATGCAGGCCCGCGGTGGGAGCCGCGACCGCGCCCGGTTGGCGCGCATAGACCGTCTGGTAGCGAGCCCTGTCGTCGGCCGCCCGAACCGCAGTGCCCCGCTCTTTTCGTGCAGCCTCGATGTACGGCGGCAGCGGAACCGAGCCGATCGCCTCGATGCAAGTCAGCAAGCCGCCCTGGCCCGGCCCCGAAAAACGAAGCTCGACCTCTCCCCGAGGCCCGCGCCCAAGAATCTCGGCCTGCACATCACCCGAGAACCGCAGGCGCGCGCCTGCCGGCTGCCGGCCCAGCCCGCGCGCCAGTGCACGCCAGTCCTCACGCCAGCCGCCGTCGCCGATGCAGTCACCATCGCCCTCAGACAACAACCTCTCGACCAGGAGAACCTCAACCTGGCCGCCGGTGGACTTGGTTCCTGATAGTCGCGCCGGAATGACGCGCGTGTCGTTCACCACCAGCAAAGAACGCGGGCGCAAGAAGCGAGCGATGTCTGCGAAAAGTGCATGATTGCGCTCGCCCGTGTCTCGGCTAAGAATCAGCAAGCGCGATTCGTCCCGCCGGGGCGCGGGCTGCGTGGCAACCAATCGAGACGGCAGCTGGTAGTTGAAATCTTCGGTTTGCAGGGTGTATCAACTCCTCAAAGGCGTAGCATGCCTGTCGGTAGAACAAAAACAATGTCCAGGGATCGCAAGGATGATATCTCGTCGGCTCCCTCCGGCGCCGCCAGCTTCCCTGAGCTTGTCGTGAAGAACACACGGGAGTTTCTCGCCGGTTTCCAGCCTTCGGGCGGAAATGGCGGTGTTTTTTGCCCCACTCGCCGCAACATCCCCATCGGCGAGATGGTGGCGGTCAAGGTTCGCCTCGGTCGCCGACAACCCCCTATGATGGTCTACGGACGGGTCGCCTGGCGGCGGCCCGGACGACACATCCTGAAGATCCGGGCCGGCATCGGTGTCGAGTTTCTGGCCAGCGAACGAGCCAAGTGGGAGTACTTGCTCGATCTCGCCCGGGCCGGGACGAGCGCGCACAGCCGTCGGCGACACGAGCGTATCCCGGTGGACCTGCCCATTTCCTGGCGACCGGTCGGCAGGCTGGAAGGGTTTGACGGGCACCTGCGCGACGTGGGGCGCGGCGGCGCCTTCGTGCTGTCGTCCGCGACCGTGGCCATCCAAGAGCGGGTGGTGTTGGAAATCGCGCCGCCAGGCGCCGAAGTGCCCATGGCCTTCATCGGTCGCGTGGCCTGGACGGGAAAGTCTGGCAACCAGAACGTCTTCGGCATCGAGTGGCGCGCGCGTGACGCCGGCGGCGGCCGGCGCATCAAGGAACTGGTGCGTAGGCTGACCAGTCTGCAAACGCCTTTGCGGGTCTAGTCACCAGATCAAAGACAGAGCGTACAGAGTTCCGGTATTGGCAAGCACGTAAATCTCGCGTCGCTCACCGTCGATGAGGGGTGCCGCGCACATTCCACGACCCGGGTCGAACACCTGCAGGAGCTGACCGTTCAATCGGTCCACCACGAACAAACCAGCCCGGCCACCCGTGAAAACCAGATACGGGCCCACTTCCTGGGGCGGGGTCAAATCGCCAGCATCGGCCATGCCCTGACGCCATTCGATGCGTCCTTGCATCGTCACCGCGGCCAGACCATCCCGAGGGGATGCCACGTACAACCGGTTCGACCCAACCCGAATGGCCACGGCGCCCTCCACCCCCAAGCGCCAGATCACATCGCCGTCTCTGGCCCGCAACGCATACAGGCCTCCCGAGTACGAGGCCGCAACGAGCAGATCACCGGACAAGACGGGGGTCGAATCCACGTCCACGAATTGATCGGAAGCCGCGGCCAGGGAGCGGGCCCAGCGCAGTTCCCCGGTCTGGGCGCCCAGCGCCACCAGATACCCATCATCGAATCCGGTGTAAAGGACGTCACCGCCCAGGCGCGGCCCCGCGTGGCCGTGGATGCTGAACCCTTCGGGCGTGTCACGTTCGTACTGCCACCGCTTCTTGCCCGTGGCTGCTTCCAGCGCGACCGTGCGGTTCGCGGCGCTGGCGAAGTAGACCAGGGTTGCTCCCAACTCGGGCTGGCGCTCGACCGAGCCCTTGCCTTTGTATGACCAGCGAATCTTCCCGTCCTGCGGGTCGATGGCGTAGAGAACTCCGTCGTCGGTGCCCAGGTAGACCTGACTGCGCGCCCGATCGAAGCGCGCCTCACCTTCCACACCTCCCGCTATCGGTACGGACCAAATCAAACGACCGGTCGCCGTGTCCACCGCCGCCACATGGCCCGCTCGCGAGCCCAGGATCAGACGTGAATCGACCAGAGCGCCTGTGGCACATTCTTCGGGCTGCGCTTCGCTGGCGGGATAGGGATGGATAGGCACGCGCCAGCGCATCTGGACGACGCCGGCCGGATACTCATGCCGCTCCTCGGTCGCGCGATGAAGAGCGCCACTTCCGCAGCCGCAAAACCACAGAACCAGGAACAGACTCACCGTGCGGCCAGGCCGAGCCGCGAGTTGACGCAAGAACAACATCAACCGCTCGCTACTGGTCGCCCAGCGCGGCCAAGCGGTCATCGATGTCCCTGCGCAACGAGGTCTTGGGCATCTTGTCCAAGATCTCGCGCAGAACCTTCTCCGCGTCCTTGCCCTTGCCCTGCTTCTGCAGCAAGCGCGCCTTGGCGTACAGGGCCCGATCGGCATAGAAGTTCCCTACCTGCTCAGCCTCGCTGGCCATGGTGCTGTACATCTCGATGGCCTTGTCGATCTGGCCCTGAGCCTCGAGTTCCAATGCCAGCCCGTCCTGTTCGACCAGGCGCATGCCCTTGTCGGCCTCGCCCTGCAAAAGTTGCTGGTAGGCCGTGGCCGCGTCCGCACTCTTGCCGAGGCGGAGCAGAGCATTGGCCTTGATGAGCGAGGCCAGCCGGGCAAGGCCGGAAGAACCATGCGCGGCCAGAAAGGCATCGGCTTCCGTGACGGTGGCCAGTAGTCGCTCCTGCTCAGTCTTGAACCGCATGCCCTCGTCTTCGTCGTCAGCCGGCTTGGTCTCCTCGGTCTTCTCGGGCAGCAGCGGCGCCAGTGCCGTCTTCTCGATGCGCGAAAAAGCCTCGGTTTCTTCAGTGGCCAGGTGCTGCTTCCAAGCCATGCCCCCCCAAGTGCCGCCGGCCCCCACCACCACGATCGCGAAGGACGCGATGACCTTGCCACGGTGGGCGGAAATGGAGGAACCGAGTCGCGTCCAGAAACTGACGAACTCGTCCGGTTGCTTCAACTCTTTGCGATTGATGGAGCGGGCCACGGGGTGAGGAGATAACAGAGGGATAGGGCCGGGTCAACTGACCTTGTACACTGCGGAACATGCCCGGCCGTATCTTCAGGGGTCTGCTGATGGCAACCCTCGTCATTCCATGTGCGGCGCCCGGTCCGGCGCGCGCGACAGGCCCGGGTGAAAAACAGATTTCTGCTTCTCTCGGGTTCGCCCTGGCCGGGACCGATGACAGCGCACGCCCCGGAATGCAGGCAGGCGTCGAGGCCATGATGGGGTTCACAGACTCCTGGGCCGGCCGCGCGGCAGTTGGCAGTTCCTGGCAGCCCAAGACGGGGTCAGGCGATCCGGCTCATGTGACGGCAGCTTCCTTGGGCATGACCTACTCTCTGGATGTGGTGCGCTGGGTGCCTTTTCTGGATCTGGGGGTCAGCCTGGCTGACCTGCGCGGCGACGGCGCTAGCTCGCAGCGCCTCGGGCCGCAAGTGGGGCTGGGCGCAGAATATCTACTCTCGCGGCGCTGGACCCTGGCAGCTCTGGCCCGCTTTGACTACTTCGCCCTGCGCCTCAGGGGGCCTGGTGGCACCCAGCCGTGGTGGGCCTGTGCCGGCCTGCGCATCGGACGAGTCTTCTAGCCGGGGCTGCTCGCAAGCCTGAAGCTAGCCTGCCTTTCGCGCGGGTTTCTTGCCCTTGTGGACGCGCAGAACGAGGCGCAAGGGCGATCCCTCGAACCCGTAGATGTCCCTGAGCTGGTTCGTCAGGTAGCGGCGGTAGGGCAATCCCACGGCCGCGGGGTAGTTGGCGCTGACGAAAAAGGACGGCGGGCTGGTCTGTGCCTGGGTGATGTAGTAGAGGCGGACATAGCGTCCGCCCGGCCCGGCAGGGGGCGGCCTGCGGGTTACGATATCTTCGAAGTGTTTGTTTAACTCAGATGTAACAACCCTTCGACACCATTGTGCAAATACGTCGGCTGCAATCCGCAGAATATCGCCTGCGCCACGCCCGGTGACCGCAGAAGTCACCACCACCGGCGCCCACGCCATGAAGCCGAGTTCCTCGCGGACAGCGGCAACCCGCTTGTCTATCTCGGCCCGACGGATGAGGTCGCCCTTGTTGACCACGATGAGAGCTGCCCGACCCGACTCCTCAATGAAGCTGGCCAGTTTCGCATCTTCGGCCGTGGCACCGCTCTGGGCATCGATGACCAGGGCCACGACGTCTGCGCGCGCGAGTTGGTCACGCGCCATCTTCGCTGACACCGCCTCGGTCAGCGTGTCGATGGCGCGACGACGCCGCAGGCCCGCGGTGTCCACCAGCACGAACTCGCGCCCCTGCCAGGTGAAGGGTGTGTCGATCGGGTCACGGGTGGTGCCTGGCTGGTCGTGCACCAGCACCCTCTCCTCCCCAAGCAGGCGATTGACCAGGGAGGATTTGCCCACGTTGGGCTTGCCAACAAAGGCCAGTCGGATGGGTGCGCTCTCGCCGTCCGCCT
Source organism: uncultured delta proteobacterium (assembly GCA_963755125.1). Classification (GTDB taxonomy): domain Bacteria; phylum Myxococcota_A; class Polyangia; order Fen-1088; family Fen-1088; genus Fen-1137. Next base: position 387,059 of record CAVWIP010000017.1, on the reverse strand, counting down.
CCGCCGGGTCGCCTTGTTCGACGGAAGCGACCGGCGAGGCCGCACCGCCCAGAGCGGCGACCGTGGCGTCGAGCAGATCGCCCACGCCGCGTCCGTGTGCGGCCGACACCGCGAAAACCTGGTCAAACCCGAGGCGAAACACCTCGCCCATGCTTGGCTCGCGTGTCGCCGAGTCCACCTTGTTGGCCGCGACCAGGACGGGCTTGCCCGTGCGCCGCAAGAGCTGAGCGACCTCTTGGTCGACTGGCGTGATGCCTTCCTTCACGTCGAGCACGAGAATCAAGACCGCCGCCTCCTCCACCGCGCGCAGGGTTTGCGAGCGCATCGCCCCCAGAATCCCGCTGGCGCCCGGATCCAGGCCGCCGGTGTCGGTCAGCCGGAACCGCACGCCGGACCAATCGCACACGCCATAGCGCCGATCGCGCGTCACGCCTGGCATGTCCTCGACCAGCGCAGGCTGGCCGCCCACCAAGCGGTTGAACAGCGACGACTTGCCCACGTTGGGCCGTCCCACCAAAGACACGACTGGCAAGGAGGGATCGTCGGCTGACCGGCGGCTTCGTCTGCTCACCGGGTTCCGTCCTCGTAGCCCAGGCGCGCGATCTCGCTGCGCGAGTTGGTCCAGTCTTCTTCCACGCGCACGTTCAGGCGCAGATGAACCGGGCGGCCAAGAAACTTCGCGATCTCCTGGCGTCCAGCCGTACCCACGTCGCGAATCATGGAGCCATGCCTGCCCACCACGATGGCCTTCTGGCTTTCGCGCTCCACCACGATCGATGCCTCGATGACCGTGTCACCGGTCGGGCGATCGGTCCAGGTCTCGACCAGAACCGCCGTGGCGTAGGGCAGTTCCTGGCGCAGCCGGAGGAAGAGCTGCTCCCGGATCAGCTCACCGGCCAAGAAGCGTTCCGTCCGATCGGTGAGCACGTCGGGCTCATAAAGAGGCGGCCTCTCGGGCAAAAGACCCAGCAGTTCGCGCACGATGTCTTCCACGCCCTTGCCGCGGGCCGCACAGGTGGGCACCACCGCCGGAAAGGCATACTCTTTGATCCACCAGTCGAGCACAGGAAGCAGCTGGGCCTTGTCCTTGACCTTGTCGACCTTGTTGAGGGCCAGTACGGTAGGCCGTTTGGTTTCCGTCAGCCGCTCGATGATACGCCGCTCGCCCTCGGGCAACGCCGCGGCAGCCGGAGAAAATGCGCTGGTGAGCGGGTGAGCCTCCACCACGAGCAAGGCTGCGTCCACCTGGTCGATGGTCGCCATCGCCTCGCGCACCATGAAACGGTTCAACTCGGAGCGCGCCTCGTGTACGCCCGGGGTATCTACGAACACGATCTGGCCCCTCACCGGTCCCTGCCCTGCGCGCGGATCGGTGGCGGGCAACTCGGCCTCGCCGTTCCACACGCCGACGATGCGCGTGCGGGTGGTCTGCGGCTTGGGCGTGACGATGGCCAGCTTCTCGCCGACGATCCGGTTGAGCAAGGTGGACTTGCCCACGTTGGGCCTGCCCAGGATGGCCACTGTCCCGGCAACGCTGAGTGGGGCTTTGCCCGTCAAGGACGGCGCGTTGGGCTCAGGAATGTCTGACACTGGGACCGTTGTATAGCACTGGCTCAAGGCCTGTGCGGCAAGCACCCTTTGCCATCCCGGGGAAAATCACGGCCGACCGAGGCATCCTCGACGCACTATCACCTTGACACCCCTGGCCCCCAGCACTATCAACCCGGTAGGATTTGCGTCCTTGGGGCTTCAAAGAGGATCTTTTTCAGTGAACGTGAGTCAAAAAAGTCGGTACGCGCTGAAAGCCGTTCTCGAGCTCTCGTTTCGTTTCGGACAGGGACCCATTTCAATCTCTCAGATCGCCAAGGCGCAAGCCATCCCTGCGCGCTTTCTCGAGGCCATCCTCGCGCAGCTCAAGCGCGGCGGCTTCGTGGCATCACGCCGCGGGAATGAAGGCGGCTACATCCTGGCACGCCCTCCGGCAGAGGTTTCCGTCGGCGACGTTCTGCGCGTGTTGCAAGGCCCGCCACTTTCCACCTTGTGCGCGAACCACCCGCAGGCCGAGTGCCCGCATGGTCCGGACTGCATCTTCGTCAAGTTGTGGGAGCGCGCCTGTACGGCGGTGGATTCCGTCTACAACTCGACGAATTTCCAGGATATGACGGATCGCTATCGGGCCACTTTGCGGGCCAAGGCCCCCACCTATTCCATTTAGACGTCGAAGGCTCGCCCACCGGCCGCTCGGACCTGATACCGATTCGCATGGCTCCCGCAAGAAAGGATGAAGCGCGCCTGACTCCGCCCGACGCTCCGGGCTCGGTAGGGTGGACGGAGGCGCAGACGACGCGCCTTGTGTCTGCCGACACATCGCTGGCGCTTGAACTGGGCGGCAGCATCGGTCCGGTGGATGTCGAGTACGAGACCTACGGATCGCTTTCGCCCAGCAAGGACAACGTCGTGTTCATCGCGCATGCACTGTCCGGGGATGCGCATGTCGCGGGCTGGGACCGCCGCGCGGCCGAGACTGGCCGCACCTGGCGACAGAAGAAACCGGGCTGGTGGGACGCCATCGTGGGGCCAGGCAAGGCCATCGACACCAACCGGCTGTTCGTCATCTGCCCCAATGTGCTGGGAGGGTGTTACGGCACCACAGGGCCATCATCGAGCGATCCCTCGACGGGGAAACCCTATGGCTTGCGCTTCCCCATGGTCACGGTGCGCGACTGGGTCAACCTGCACATGCGCCTTCTCGATGCGCTCGGCATCGACCGCTTGCAAGCGGTGGTGGGAGGCTCGCTCGGTGGCCAGCAGGCGCTCGAGATGGCGCTCGCGCACCCCGACCGGGTCGAACGCTCGGTGGTTCTGGCGGCCAGCGCGCGCCTATCGGTGCAGGGTCTGGCCTTCAACGCCGTGGGCCGCTACTGCATCCTCAACGATCCCAATTTTGCGGGCGGCGACTACTACGACCGCGAGGGGCCCGCGGCCGGACTGGCGGCGGCGCGCATGCTGGCCCACATCACCTATCTTTCCGACGAGGGAATGCACGAGAAATTCGGACGGCGCTTGCAGGACGACAGCAACGGCCGTCCCGGTGGGTTTGGCATCGAGTTCGCGGTGGAGAGCTACCTTGACCACCAGGGTCGCGCCTTTGTGGAACGATTCGACGCCAACAGCTACCTCTATATCACGCGCGCCATGGACTACTACGACGCGGCGGCGGCGTGGGGCGAAGGCAGCCTGACCGAGGCCTGCCGGCGCATCCGTTGCAAGATGCTCATTGTCTCGTTCGACTCGGATTGGCTCTATCCTCCCGAGGGCTGCAAGGAGCTGGCCCTGGCCCTCACCCAGGCTAACCGGCCGGTCACTTACGCCAACGTGCCGTCGCACTACGGCCACGATTCGTTCTTGGTCGAAACTGAGAAGGTCGGACGCCTGCTGCGCGGTTTCTTGTCTCGCTGATTCGAGGGTCACATGACGCAAAGGCCTCCTCCCCACATCGACCCCAACCTGATCACCGACCGCAGCGTGGAGCGTCTGCCGCAAGGTCTTTATGACCGGCGGGCAGCCGAGTTGTCCAAGCTTCTGGCCGCGCGCCCGCAGGCGCCCGAGCGGCCGCCGAGCGCGACCCGCTGGCAGGACGAGATCATCGCGCGAGAGATCCCGAAGGGCGCGCGGGTTCTGGACCTGGGCTGCGGCAACGGGGCGCTGCTCGAACGGCTGATGCGCGATCTCGGCGTCCGCGGCCAAGGGCTGGAGATCGATCCCGAGGCCGTGTTCTCCTGCGTGGAGCGTGGCGTGCCGGTCATGCAGGCCGATCTCGACGAGGGACTGCGCCGCTTTCCTGACCAGGCCTTCGACGTGGTGGTTCTGGAAGAGACATTGCAAACGCTCGCCAACCCGCGCGAGATGCTGGCTGAGATGCTGCGGGTGGGCCGGCGGGGCATGGTTTCGTTTCCCAACTTTGCCCACTGGCGCGTGCTGGTCGATCTGGTGGCGAGTGGACGCATGCCGGTCACCGAATGGTTGCCCTACCAATGGTACGAGACCGCCAACATCCACCCCTTCACCTTGCAGGACTTGCTCGACTGGTCCCGCGACTCGGGCGTGCGGGTGGTTTCGGGCTACGCCTACGAAAATGGGACGGTCCGCAGGCTCGGCACGGACGACAATCTGCACGCGGAAGAAGTGCTGATCGTCGTCGAGAAGTAGCCGATCGCGTTGGAACTACTGGTGACAGTACTTGCACATCGCCGTGCCGTACGCCTCGGGCAGGCTGTGCTTCCGCTGCCACTCGATCGGGTGTGGATTGCCGCCGATCCCGCCCACGCGGTGACACCCGACGCAGTTCGAATTCGGCCCCTGGTCGTGGCACGAGGCACAGTTCACGATGTCGCGCCGGGCGGACACTGCGTGTGACGTGGGGCCAGGGAAGGCCCAGCCAGCGGGGTGCGGGCTGCGCGGGTTGCTGCCGCCGGGTCCGACGTTTTCCTGGTTGTGGCAAGCCGTGCAGAAGCCAGTGCCGTGACAACGCTGGCACAAGACCGGGTCGGAGCGCGCTTCGATGCTATGGCGGGTCAGATAGTCGCCGCGGTGGATGAAGTCGCTGGTCACGTTTTCGCTGAACTTGAGTTCAATGCGGGTAGCTACGGTGCCCGCGTGGCAGTCGGCACAGAAGTTCTGGTCGTGGCACTGCACGCACGCATCAGAGGTCGAGTGCGCGACCAGGCCGTGCTGCCGGACGAAGTCGCCGGTATGTGAAAACTCGGCCACTGGCTTGAGCGGGAAGCGTTTGAGATCGGTGTGGCACTTGCTGCAGCGGCCCTCGTCGAAGTCGACCCTGTGCTCGTGGCACTTGGTGCAGGACTTCATGGTCGGCGACGTGGGCCCCGGCCGGGTGAACTCCGACAGCTTCACGTGGCAAGCCGTGCAATCGTCGTTGACCAGCTTGAGGTGGGCCTTGTGTGAGATGATGATGGCGTGGGTTTCGGGCGGGTAGGCTGCGGGGTGAGCCGGATCGGTGTGGCAGAAGCCACATTCCTTCTGATCTTTCTTCTCGCCGTGACACTCCAGGCACTTGGCCTCGGGCGGCCGCAAGTGGTCGGTGACGGTTTTGGCCTCGGGCACGTCCTCGTGGCACATCACGCACGGCAGATCCTTGTGAGCTGCGTGCGACTGCCGAATCTCCTCGCCCGGCTGCTTGGCCCGTCTGGCCCCCAGCATGCTCGCGCACGCCGCGACGCCCAGCGCCGCTACGGCGACCCACGCCCCGCGATGGCGTCTCATGGCGTGACCTCCCTCACCACTCGACCTCCTTCGTAAACGATCTTGAGCAGGCCCTGGATCTGATGAGTCGCATAGGGGGTCACATTGTCCATTCCGGTAAGCACCGCGCGCCAGGCCGGCGCCATGTCATACACCAGACTGCCTGATCCGAAATATGAACGATCCTGTCCGTTCAGCGGTTGATCCAGGTCGTAGGCATCGAAATCGGCAACCACGCGAATCTTCGTGGTGATGGTTTGCCAGCCAAAAGCGCGGCCCATCAGATAGCCCCCGCCCGGGATCTTCAGCCGCCGACTCTCCACGCCGACGCGGGTTCCCCCGCCGCTGCCAAGACGCACAGTGGCCTTTCCGTCGGCATCCCAACCCCATCCACTGGCGTCGTGAACTTCGTGGAAGTCGCCTTGCAAATCCAGGCGCCGAAGCCACGGCCGCAGAGCAACAAAGCCGCCAAACTCGTCACGCGTCTCCTGGGCAAAAACCGCGAACAGCGAATAGCGCGGCAAGAAAAGGTCTGGGGCCGTGCGCCGGTAGTCCGTTGTCACGTCGACATAGCGACAAGGCCGCCAGTTGACCGCCGCATCGGCCTCAGCCATCCGGGCCTCGGGGATGCTCCATCGTGCCAGCCCACTGAGCGCGAGCGAATCCAGAAGCCGATAGTTGGCGTCTACTCCTGCATCCCGGCGGAACACCTGCTGGCCGGTCCCGAGAATTTCCAAGATCGACACGCCTACCTGTGATTCGTATGAACGGCTCCAGAACGCTCTGGCCCCGGTTGCAAATTGGCCCCGGCTGTAGCCGAAACGTGGAGTCACCGGGACGCCGACGAATCCTGACACGCCGAAGCCCGCCCCCAAGCGCAGCGCGGGGGCCAGTCCATCCAGTTGCACGTTGGCCGCGGTCCCCGAAAACACGAACTGTCGGCCGAGCCGCAGGGTCACGCGCTGATGCCAGGTCGAGCCTTGTAGGTATGCCACGTCCACGTCGCCGAGCGCGTTCTTTCCGTCGCGCGGATCGCCCGCCACGGCCTCACCCCAGCCCGAAACCACGAGCTCCGTGTCGTCGAACAGCGGGTTCTGGATCTCCGAGGCGCGCAGGGAAACCAGCTCAAGGAAGGGCACCACGGTATGGACCGTGCCGTCGCGTGGATCGCGCTGGCCCGAGATGATCGTCGTCGCGCTGCCGGTGACGATCTCTGCCCGGGCCAATCCCGTCGCCCCGACCAGCACAGCCAAGCAAAGAACAACCGCCCGTGCTCCGATGGGGCTAGTCGTCATCGAAGACTCCGTTCATGTGGGTCGTGGTCTGGGCTCCAGCAGGACCCGTGAAGATGATGTTCCCGTTGGCATCGACAGTCTTCGCATGGCAGGCAACGCACCCGGTTCGAGCTATTCCTGTCGGATGCCCCAAAAACTGCGGTGGCGTGCCGTGGCAGGTGGCGCCGCACGCGCCGCTACCCGGTGAAACCCAGTTGGGCGTCTGTTCGATACCCGGGGTCGTGTCCGTATTGAGTGGCTCGCCACCACCATGACAGTAGGCACCCGTGCAAGTCATCGAACTGGAATTCCAAACTGGCGATGCGCCCTGGGCCCGGGCCAAGGTCCCCGAGCCGGCGACGTTGGGGAAGACCGCGGCCGCGGCGACCGAGCCGGGCGCGTGACCCGTGCCGTAGTGGCCAGGGGTGCTTGCATCGGCGGGCACTTGATGGCACTCCGAGCACTGAATCGGGCCACGGATATTGAGGACGGGCGCGACCACATGCCGCTGGTGCTGGCCCACGCCAACGGCTGACGAATCGGTATTTCCTTCCAGATCGGGGGGCGGCGCAGGGGAATTGACCGATCCGTGGCAGGTGCTGCAGGGCGTGTTCACATCTGCGAACTCGACTGTGCCATCGAGGTGCAAGCTCGTGCTGACGAGGTTGGCCTGTGCATCGACGACGCTGTAATGGCAGGTCGAACAGCGGGTGCCGCCCGCGCCGTTGGGCGGAAGGCCGTGACAGAAGGTGCAGGTTTGGGCGGTGGGCCGCGCCGCCGCCTCCCAGTTTGGGCTATTGGTCACCGCCGCCGAGTCGGCGTAGGTGGCGCCATGGCAGTAGACATTGCTGCACGTCTGCAGGTTGGCATCCCAGGCTGGCGGCCCCGCGCGCGTTCCATCGGCCGGCGTCAACGCGGCCAGGCCGGTCAGCGAGACCTGTGCCGGGCCAGTGCGCAGCGACCCGTCTGACGCAAAGGCATGATCCTGGGCACTCTGACGGTCGGGGTGGCACGTCGAACAAGCGAATTGCTTGGCCAGCAGGCCACCGTCAACGTGGATCCCATGCTTGCCCGAGGCTGGCGTGGCGGCGTGGCAGGCTGCACAGCCCGGCGTGCCATCGGGGTTCATCATCACATTGTCCGCCGCCGGCAGACCGACCGAGCCCTGGTGACACGGCAAACACGATACCCCGGCCGCCCCACCAGCAAAATCTTGGCCGTGACATTTCTGGCAGAGACCGAAATTGAAGTTGGAGTTGAGCAGAATCGTGCCGTGATAGTCAGGTTGCGCCGGGTCCAGAATTCCGGCGGTGTGCACCGAGGTCGCCTCATCCAGGTAACCAGCTCGGCAGTCGACCACCCATTTCTTCGTCTCGGCGTACACATCGGACATGCCCTCGTGCGGGCCGCCGGTCGCCGTTGCCGGATTGAGCACGGACAGAAGCGTGCAGTTTGCGTCGCCTGCGATCACGTCGGGAGGCGTCCCGGTGCCCAGCGCGAGATTGTACGTCGTGATGTCGTAGCTTCCCTGCGCCTGGCCCCCGTCGCCAGGCGAATGACACGAGCCACATTTCTCCCGGAAGAGCGGCCCGATGTCATGCTCCCAATTGGGACAGGCGCGGGGGTCATCGACCAGAGGCCGCGCCTTCGTACATCCAATGATCAAAACCGCGAGAGCGCCTGCTGCGGCAAGACTGTGTTTCATCACCTGACCTCGCGCACCGAGAAGGGCACATGGTTCCGCGACCGCGAAAGGATCGCCGTCCTGACCTCGTGGCACATTTTCTTCGCGAGTATATCCAAGTTTTCCGATAGGTGAAAGTGACTCAACTTGATTCGCAAGTTCTGTTTCTTATACCACAGCGTGTCAGCAAAACCCCGAGTGATCGTATCAGCAGCAATACGACAATTCGATTCACGTGGGCCATCGCCTGCGTCAGTTTCTGTGACTCGGCCACGCCTGAACTCTGGATTGCCCTTCTGACTCCAGTCATCTAGCTTGTCTGGCCTCCGACCGAGAGCGTCCCTTGAGATTCAAACTCATCATCTTCGATTTCGACGGCACGCTGGCTGATAGTCTTGGCTGGTTCATCGGCATTTCCGACCGACTGGCTGACGAGTTCGGGTTCGATCGGATCGACAGGGACCAAGTCGCCACCCTCAGACGTCACGATGCTGCGACGCTGCTGAGACTACACCATGTGCCGCTATGGAAGCTGCCCTTCATCGCGGCCCGTTTTCGAATATTGATGGCCAAGCAGATCAAGACGATCGCTCCATTCCCGGGCGTGGCCGACCTGTTCGGCCAGCTGTCACAGGCGGACTCAACCCTGGCGGTGGTGACGTCCAATTCCTGCTCAAATGTTCGTCGCGTCCTCGGCAGGAAGAGTATGGGACTCGTGGCGGCCTGCGAGGGAGGCGTTTCCATCTTTGGCAAGCGCACGAAGTTGCGCAAGGTCTTGCGCCAAACGGGCATTCACCCCGCCCAGGCCATCTTCATCGGCGACGAGATTCGCGACATCGAGGCAGCCCGCAACGCCGGCATCGCGAGCGGCGCCGTGGCGTGGGGCTTCACCGACATGGATGCCCTGCGCGCCCATTCGCCGGACATGCTGTTCGCGACCGTCGACGAAATGCGTTTGGCTCTGCTTGGGTAGACCTACGCGCATCCGCACTCATCGACACAGCCGCTGACCGCTGGGCCCGCAGAGGTCAGCGGGAGGACAGACGGATCACGCCCGATCGATGCCCCGCACGCTTCCCTCCCCTGCTTTCTTGTAGTCCTCCGAGCGCACGCCGTAGCGTTTGAGCAGGCGGTGCAGACTTTCGCGCTCGATGCCGGCCCGTTCCGCGGCGCGGGTCACGTTGCCGTCGAACTCGCGCATGAGAACCGCGAGATACTCGCGCGAAATGCGGTCACGCGCGGTTTCCATGGCTTCGCGGTAGGGCATCCTCACCAGCACCTCGGCGGGAAGCGCCCCCACCTGCGCCCCTCGCAACTCGGCGGGCAGATCACGGATGTCGAGTTCCTTGCCGGCTGCTATGGCCACCGCGCGTTCGATGGCATTTTGCAACTCGCGCACGTTGCCCGGCCAGTTGTAGGCCACCAGCGCCCGAATGGCCGCGTTGCCGATCCCCGCGATTTCGCGCTTCGAGGTACGGACGTGCTGGGCGAGGAAGTGAGCCGCCAGCGCCGGGATGTCTTCGCGCCGTTCGCGCAAGGCCGGCATGCGGATGGGAAAGACGTGCAAGCGGTAGAAGAGATCCTCGCGAAACCGCCCCGCCTGCACCTCGACCTTGAGGTCCCGGTGGGTGGCGGCGATGATTCGCACGTTGACCGAGAACGGCGTGTTCTCACCCACGCGACGGATTTCCTTGTCCTGGAGAGCCCGATTGAGTTTCACCTGCATGGGCAGTGGCAGTTCCCCCACCTCGTCGAGAAACAGCGTGCCGCGGCTAGCCTCCTCGAACAGGCCCGGCTTGCTGGCGGCCGCGCCGGTGAAGGCGCCCTTGGCGTGTCCGAAAAGCTCGCTTTCCACCAATTCGCCTGGAAGCGCGCCGCAGTTCACCGGCACGAAACGATCGTGTTTGCGCTCGCTGTGGTAGTGCACCGCGCGCGCCGCCAGCTCCTTGCCGGTGCCGGTCTCCCCGGTGAGCAGCACGGTGGTATCGAGACCCGCCGCCCGTTCCAGCAGGCCGTACACCTCGCGCATGGGCGGACTCTTGCCAATCATGTTGTGGAACGAGTTCACACCTTCCAGCTCCTTGCGCAGACTCATGGTTTGCGCGCGCAGACTCCGGCGCTCCAGGGCGCGCGCCACAACCAGCGCAGCAGCGTCGGGATCAAAGGGCTTCTGGATGTAGTCGTACGCCCCCTGCTTCATGGCCTCGACCGCGTCGGGCACCGAGCCGTAGGCGGTCATCAGGATCACCTCCGTCTCGGGCCAGCGCGCCTTGACCGATTCCAGCACGGTGAAGCCGCTGGCACCCGGCATCTTGAGATCGGTCACCACCACGTCGAACTCGTGTTCCGCGATCAGCGCCAACGCCTTGCCGCCATCGCTGGCTGTGGTGAGGTTGTGCTGCTCGCCCAGAATCTTGGCGAACAGCTTGAGCATGTTTTCCTTGTCATCCACCACCAGCACGGATGCCCGGTTCATGTCGTTCCTCCTTTGGGGCGCGGCAGGCGCAACGTAAGGCAGGCGCCGCCCGGTCCAGCCGGCTCAGCGACAATTTCGCCGCCGTGGGCGCTTGCGATGGCTTGCGATACCGCCAGGCCGAGGCCTGTCCCGCGCGGCTTGTTGGTGAAGAAGGGTTCAAACAGGCGGTCGCGCGCCTCGGTGTCGAGGCCGGAACCTGAATCACGAACCGTCACCTGCGAATCCTCGTTGCTCTCCGCCACGACGATGTCTACTCGTCCCGAAGGCGCGGCCGCCTCGACAGCGTTCTTGATGAGGTTGAACAGCACCTGACGCAACTTGGACGCTGTGCCCGCGACGCCGCCCTGCCCTGTGACCGTCACCTCCACGCCCGGCGCGGACTGAGATTCCGCAAGCCGTGCCACCACATCGTCGCACAGAGCACGCAGGTCGACAGGCTGCGTACCGACCTCGATGGGCCGGGAGAAATCGAGGAGTCCTTCCACGATCTCCTGACAGCGCAGAACCTCTTCCTCGACTATTGACAGATCGTCGGCAAGCGGCCCGGCTGCCTTCTTGCGCAGCAAGCGTGTGTACCCCAGGATCACGCCCAGCGGGTTGTTGATCTCGTGCGCCACACCGGCGGCCAGGCGACCCACGCCGGCCAGGCGTTCGGCCTGCAAAAGGCGGTGCTGCTGTTCTTTGATCGACGCGACCATGGTGTTGAACTGGCGCGCCAGATCGCCGAACTCGTCGTCGCCGCCAATCGCAATGCGCGTTTCGAGATCACCGGCTGCCAGCCGTTCTGCGCCCGTGTGCAGAAGCGCCACCGGCCGCGCCACCTTGCGGCCCAAATAGACGGCCACACCGCCGGCGAGAAGGGGCGCCAGCACCAGGAAGAACACGCTCCAGGCCACGGTCCGGTCGCGCGTCGCCTGCGCGAATGACTGCAGCTCCCCAATGGCATCTTCGAAGCGCTTGGCGAGGAGATCGGTCCGCTCCTGAATGCGACTGACCGCGGCCAGGGCGCGCGCGTGCTCGACGTGCGCGTCCGCGATCCGGCCGGACAGAACAGCCGGCACGATCTGGCGGCTGAAGACGCTGTCCAGTTCAGCAGCGCTTGCCTCGATGTCGTCGACCCAAGCGCGTTCGTCGGGGCGTTGCGCGCGCTGGCGCAAATCCTCGATCAGGGTGAGAACCCGAGCCTTGGCTTCGGCGTAAAAACCGAGATGGCTGTCGTTGCCGATGATGATGGTGTGGGCTTGGTGCGCGTACTGGTCGCGCACGGCACTGGCCAAGTCCAACGCCAAACGCATGCTATCCACGCGTGCGCGCGTCCGGGCCAGGCCGCGGTTGACCTGAGCGAAGCCGAGCAACGCGATCGCCGTGGCAACGGCGAACAGGGCGACGAGTGCCGCAAACGCCAGCGCCAACCGGCGTGCGGTTCCGGAACGGGCGCCAAGAAGGTTGAGAACCGACGGTGACATTCGCGGTTACAGTGTAGCCGAAACGGTCAATTCACACCAGGGCCGCTGAATGCACTTTCCCCCGTCGGGAGTTGCCCGAGCAGAGTCGAGGCGTCGACTGATCGTAACTTCCCTCGTTACGCTACAATCCTCGCGGTCGGTTAGTGCGGCTCGGCTTCCCCGCTATCTCATTGGAAACATGCGGATCGGCGCCGCGCCTGGCGTCGGCACGGCAGTTGCTCACTGTGAATCTCAAGAAGGAGCACCCGCGATGAAGAGCACTCTGTTTTCCGTCATTGGCGCCTTGGTCATCACATTCTCTGCCTCCGCCACGCTGGCCAAGGCCACACCTGCCAAGAGCGCCGCCCAGGTGATCGAGATCTCAGTTACTGGCGAAGGCTTTATCCCGGCCCAGGTCAAGGTGAAGGCTGGCCAGCCTGTGAGGCTGATCGTCACAGCTCGAAGGAAGCCGCTTGCGCCAGCAGCACGCCAGCCTGACGGCTGAGCAGCGACGGGCGCTCATTGCGCTCAATCGACTGACCGGGCGCGATCTCGATGCACCGCTGGTGACTGCGCGCAGCCTGGACGATCTGCCCGACCCCGAGCTGCCCGACCTACGACGCGCGCAGGCTGACGCCGAGGCTGACAGCCCCGAGCTAAAGCAAGCGCAGCTTGCGGCCGTCTGGGCGGAACGAAACGTCGAACTGGCACGCAAAGAGCGTTGGCCAGATATCACGGTGAACGCAGCGGTCATGCCCCGCTGGGGACAGTTCGATTCCATGTGGCAGGCTGGTGTCTCGTTCGGAATTCCTTTGTGGAGCGGCCGCAAACAAACCCGTGGCATCGCGGAGAGCGAGGCGCGCGGCCGCGGTGCACGCAGCGGCAGCGAAGTCGTGCGTCAGCAGTTGCGCCAGCGTGTGGCCGAACGAGCGGCGGCGCTGGCCGCGGCGATCGAAAGCAACCGTCTGTATCGCTCGGGGCTGCTGGTGCAAGCCGAGGCCACGGTGGAGAGCACGCTGGCCCAATACCAGGTGGGCCGCGCCGCATTCGCCTCGGTGCTGGAGGCGCTGGCAAGCTACTACGGTGATCGCGGCGCCTTCCTGCAATCGGTCGCAACCGCGCAGCGGCTGGCTATCGCCGAGCGCGAGATCCGCCTGGACCTCATGGATCGGCAATGAACAAGCGCGCGACTGTGGGATGAAGCTGGTCGCCGAGGACCTCATGAAGCGCATCGCCGCTCCCATGGTGGGCGGTTTGTCTACCTCCTTTGCCATGGAACTGCTGGTCTACCCGGCGATCTACTACCTGTGGCGACGCAGAGAGGTCGTCGCTTAGTCCGCCGTGCAAACCTGACGAACATAGGAAGAAGGTGCGAGTCGGGACGCCGGCAGATTCATCCCCGTGTGAGACAAGAGCCCACTATGTGCCTGCGCATGCAAGGCAGAATGGTTGAAGCCAGTGCGCTCTCGACGACACTAATTTCTATGGGGGGCTTCAGCGAAGAATCGACGACCAGCAAAACCATCGGAGGCCAACCAATGTCAGTGCATCAGCTCGCTTCGCTTTCTCTCACACGACGGAGTTCGGCGGGATGTGCTGCCTGGCTGGCGATCGGCGTTCTGGGGTGCAAGATCGATGCGAGCGGAACGCTCTACAGCGGCGACGCGGGCCGAGATGCTCCTGGCTCTGTGACCGATGGACCCCGCACCGCGATCGGTGGAAACACGGGCACGACCGGTGGAGCTACCGCCGCAACAGGCGGGACGAGGACTGTGGCAGGTGGAACCACCGCAGCGGCCGGAGGAGTCACGACTGCGACCGGCGGGACGACACCCGCGATCGGTGGGACCACGGCTGCAACTGGTGGAACGACCGCCGCGACAGGCGGGACCACGGCCGCAACCGGCGGAAACACGGCCGCGACAGGCGGAAACACGGCTGCAACTGGTGGAACCACAGCCGCAACCGGCGGAAACACAGCCGCGACAGGCGGAAACACGGCTGCAACTGGTGGAACGACCGCCGCAACCGGCGGAAACACAGCGGCAACCGGTGGAACCACAGCCGCAACCGGCGGAAACACGGCAGCAACTGGTAGCACAACGGCCGCAAGCGGCGGAACCACGACGATCCAGGATGGCGGCATGGAGGCTCCACCACCGCCCCCGGATGTTCGCCCGGACACGTCTCCAGATGTCGGCGTCGATAGCCCCGTCACTTGCGGCCAGCTCAGCCTGCCCTGCTGCGACGGAACTGTATGCAACGACCCCCAGACCAGGTGCACGATGACCGGCGCAGGACAAACAACCTGCACTGCCTGCGGTCAGGCTGGAGGCGCCTGCTGCATGGACAACTCTTGCTCAGACGGTGGATGCTGCAACACCAGGACCAACACCTGTATTGGCGCAAATGCCGCATGCCCAGCCGGTCTTGGAGGCGGCACCTGTTCCGCCGGCGCTTGTGTGTTCAACGGCGTCGCGTGCGGTGCGCTCGGCGATCCGTGTTGCGATAACGGCCAGGGTCTCAACCCGGTCTGTACAGCGGGTGGCCTGGGATGTGCAGCAAGCGCCGGCGGAGAAACTTGCCAGACCTGTGGCGGCCTTGACGAACCTTGCTGCGGAACGGGGGCAGCCACGGCCCGCACATGTTCCGCCATGAATCTGATCTGCCAGCAGAGCGGCGGCGGGGGCGGCGCCGGGGCGACCTACACATGCCAGTCCTGCGGAGCCTCGGGCGATCCGTGCTGTCCGCTTCAGATTTGTAACGCTGGTCTTCGTTGCACAGCAGGCTTTGGCGGGGGCACGACCTGCCAGTAGCGAAAACCTGCCGTAGCCGCCGCCTATCTGGTGCCTGCCGAACGGCTGGGAGCCGTAACCCCTCGCGCTGGGGTTGCCTTCAAGGTTTTCGCGCTCCCGCACGATCGCCGGCGCCGGTACCGCCGACACGGCTCCGGTTATCCAGTCATCCAATTTTTCGACGCGATGATGCTATAGACAAGCCCAGCACCTCTACCGATTTACGTGGATTTTGCTCTTCGCAACGTTACAAACTTGGGGAATCGTGGTTTGCTCAAGTGCTGCCTTGCAATAGGCATCGCAGGCTCATTTCAAAGAGCTACGTCGACACGGTCCATCGGGGATATACGAAGACGCCATGCCGGTACTGCCCAAGTCACTTTCTCCCACCATCGCCCGGCTCGCCAACTACGCGCGAAATCCGCTCACCGTCCTCGGTTTCGGGCTGACCACGCTGTCAGGTCTTACCCTGGTCATCTTTCTCGCGCTCGAGGTGGCGGGCCAGGTCGACAACCCGTACACCGGGGTGTTCGGTTCGGCCTTTTTGCCTGTGGTTTTCGTGGGCGGGCTCCTGCTCATGCCATTGGGGATCTTGCGGCGGCGACGGGCGCTGATGCGCAGTGGTCAGTCGGCCGACACCATCGCGACCTACCCAAACCTCGATTTCAATGATCCACATCTACGCCGTGTGGCACTGATCATTGCCGGGCTAACCGTGATCAACGTTGTCGTGCTGGCGACCAGCTCGGTGGTGGGGCTGAACTTCATGGACACGCCCAAGTTCTGCGGGACCGTGTGCCACAAGGTCATGCGGCCGGAATACACGGCCTACCAGAACTCGCCCCACTCGCGCGTCAAGTGCGTTCAGTGCCACATCGGACCGGGCGCCTCCTGGGCGGTCCGTTCCAAATTCGATGGTCTGCGCCAGGTCTGGAAGGTGATGACCGGGACCTATGCCCACCCGATTCCCTCGCCCGTGCACACGCTGCGGCCGGCACGCGACACTTGCGAAAGCTGCCACTGGCCGGCCAAGCACTACGGCGACAAGCTGCGGGTCATCGGCCGTTTCGCCGAGGACGAAAAGAACAGCCCGAGTTTCACGGCGCTCTTGCTCAGGACCGGCGGCGGCGCGGTTGGTGCCGGCCAGCCTCACGGCGGAATCCACTGGTGGCACATCTACGCTGACAACCGCATTCGCTACCTGGCCACCGACCAGCGCCGGCAAGAGATCGCCTGGGTCGAACTGACCACACCCGACGGCAAGCGGACCGAGTTCACACGCGAGGGCGCGAAACTGCCGGCCGCGGACGACATCCAAAGAGCAGCACGGGTCATGGACTGCATCGACTGCCACAATCGGCCCACCCATCTGTTCGAGAGCCCGGCCAAAGCCATTGATAGCGTCCTACAGAGGCAAGCGGACCTGCGATCCCTGCCGTTCTTCAAGCGGGAGGCGGTCAAGGCGGTTTCAGCGACCTACGCCACCCACGATGACGGCATGGCCGCAGTCCGCCGGAGCCTGATGGACTTCTATGGCAAATCGTACCCCGAATTTTCGGGGCGCGAGGGCAAGCTGGTTTCGCGCGCGGCGGACGAGGCAGCCGGAGTGTACGATCGCACGGTGTTCCCGGAGATGAACACCAACTCCAAGACCCACCCAACCAACATTGGCCATGACGACTCGCCCGGCTGCTTCCGCTGCCATGACGGCAACATGAAAGCATCCAAGGGCGATCAGGTGATCCCCAATGATTGCGACGCCTGCCACGCCATTCTGGTGGACGGGAATCCCAAGGAGCCTGACCTCGGCCAGCTTGCCCTGCCGCCACCCGCAGCTCCGGCACCTGCGCCCACGGAGGCCAAGCCGTGAGGTATCTCGGCATGGTCGGTCTGACCGTGCGCCGAGGCCAGCAGGAAGGACTGGCGAAATACACTTTCGGTCCCGACGAGAGCGAGGCCCAGACCAAGGCACTTCACCAGGCGTGTGACTTCTTGGAGAGCGTGTATCTGGCCACCTGCAATCGAGTCGAGGTGATCTTCCTGTGCCGGCGGGGTACGCCGGTTTCCGAGTATCGCAGGCGGATCCACGAATTCTTCGCCACCCGTGGCCGGACCGGAAGTACTGCCGGACCAATCACACGCGCTGCGGCCCAATCCCTGCACGCCTACGAGAAGGACGGAGCGGCCGAGCACCTGTTCTGTGTGGCCGCGGGTCTCGACTCGCTCAACCCCGGCGACGCGCAGATTCTCGGTCAGGTCAAGGAGGCGCTGCACGCGGCGCAACGCCTGGGGCTGGCCGGCCCGCACCTGCAACTCGTGTTCGAGGAGGCTTTCCAGGCAGCCAAGCGCGTGCGCAGCAAGACCGCGCTCGGGGCTCGGCCGGTATCCATGGTGTCGCTGGCTTTCGACCTCATCGACGCGCGGACCAAACTGCCCGCCACGGTGGCGCTCATCGGCGCCGGAGAGATGACCCGCCAGTGTGGCGAGCATCTGCGCGGCCGGCCGGGCTGCAACCTCTTGTTCGTGAATCGAACCGTGAGCAAGGTCGCCGATCTGGCGACCGCCTGTGGTGGCCGAGCCTTGGCTCTGGAGGCTTTTCTGGCAGCGCCCGGGCATGTGGATATCATCGTGACGGCCACGTCAGCGCGCGAGCCTTTGCTGGGACGCGCCTTCTTTGCGTCCCTGCTGGACGCGCCGCCCCTGGTGATCGACCTGGCCGTGCCACGCGACACCGACGGCGAAGCCGCTGCTGCCGCCGGAGCCCAGCTTTTTGACATCGACCACCTGAAAGGCGAGGCCGAGCGCAACCGGCGGGCACGCGAGGCCGAAATCGCTGAGGCTCGTGTCGTCATCGACGAAGCCCTGGAGGCGCTGCGCCGGCGGGTGGTCGAGCGCGACCTCAGTCCCATCGTGCGCGACTTGCGTGGCCAGGGCCAGGCCGCGGCCGACGAACTGCTCAGGCAGCTCTTCAGCAACGGCCTCGCCCAGCTGGACGAAGCCCATCGCGACCACATCCGACGCTTTGGGCAGCAGATGGTGAACCAGCTTCTGCACCTGCCCACCGTCGGTCTCAAGCGTCTGGCACAGGACCACGGCATGGAGGCGGTAGAGGCGTTCCTGCAAGGCGTGCGTGACGACCGCCGCGGGCAGTAGTATTGCCCCATCATGACGTTGCCCTCTCTCCGGTGCACGGGGTTGATGCAGTCCCGATCCCGCCTGCTCGTGGTGGGCGTGCTCGCCATCGTGGCGTTCACCATGGCGTTGCTCGCGTGGTGGGTCCTGTTCCATCTACGCTACTCCGCCCAGGAGATTCGCGCCACGGCCGAGCACCTGCAGGCCGATCGCCAGTCCGCAGAACGGGCGCTGCTGGGCTTGGCGCGACCTCACGCGCTGGGACCGGCCGAATTTCTCCAGCTCGCCTATCCCCATCTCGACTGGCAGCCCGGCGTGCGCCCCGGCCAGGAACTGGTGCCTGGCTACCCTGGCTACGGGGTCACAATTCGACCGGGTCGACTCGATCGTCTGCAAGCTCAGCGACGGTCCAGCATCCGCATGTTCGCGGCCGAGGGCACCACCTTCCTCTGCATTCTGGTGGCGGGAACGGTGCTCATCCTGCGTTCCGTGCGGCGTGAGATGGCGCTGATGCGCCAGCAGGCCAACTTCCTATCCGCGGTGACACACGAACTGAAGTCCCCGCTGGCCTCCATCCGCCTCTTCATCGAAACCCTGGAACTGCGCGATCCGCCGCCGGACAAGCGCGCCCGCTTCCTCGCCAACATGCGCAGTGACGTCGATCGTTTGGATGGCCTGGTCAACAACATCCTCGCGGTGGCCCGACTTGACAGTGGCCGATTCGTGGTGCACGTGGATCGCGGCGATGTGAGCCGCGACGTGGCGGATGTGGTGGCAGCGCTTGCTAGGGATCCGTCGCAACGCCGTCTCAACCTCGAAGTCGCTTTGCCTGCCGAGCCCTTGCACGCGCGCTATGACCTAGGCGTGCTCAAGACTGTGCTGCGCAACCTGCTGGACAACGCCGCAAAGTACGGCGGCGCTGACCAGCCGGTACAGTTGATCGTCGCGCGACAGGGCGACTGGGCCGCCATCGAAATTCGTGACCAGGGCATCGGCCTGGCGGCAGAAGAGCGCGAGAAGATCTTCCAGAAATTCTATCGCGTGGGCGAAGAGATGGTGCGCCAGACTGAAGGCACTGGCCTCGGGCTCTACCTGGTGCGCGAGCTTGTGCGCCACCTGGGAGGCACCGTCACGGCCGAAAGCCCGGGCGTGGGCAAAGGCACCAGCTTCCGGGTCACCCTGCCGCTCGACCGTGGGGGGCCGGCATGAGCGCACGCATCCTGGTGGTGGAGGACGAGCGGCACCTGGCTGAAGGCATCAGCGAAAACCTGCAGCAGGAAGGCTACGCCGTGGAAGCCGTGGGCGACGGCGAAAGCGCGTTGGCTCGCTGGCGGTCGGGGGGCGTCGACCTCATGATCCTCGACGTCATGCTGCCCAAGCGCGACGGGTTCTCGGTGTGCAAGGCGATTCGCGATGAGGGCGGTCGTCTGCCTATCCTGTTTCTCACGGCCAAGACCTCGGACGACGATCGCGTGTACGGCCTCGAGTTGGGCGGCGACGACTATTTGGGAAAGCCATTCAACCTGCGCGAACTGCTCCTGCGGGTGCGCGGCATGTTGCGCCGCCAAGGCTGGTATGAACAGACGCTCAAGACCGCGCGCATCGGTAACGTCACGGTCGACTTCGGCAAGGGAGAAGTCATCGATCCCGATGGCGAGCGCAGCAGCCTGGCAGAAAAGGAAGCCTTGATCCTTCGCCTGCTGGTGGAACACGCTGACCAGGTGGTCTCGCGCGAGGAGATTCTGGAGCGCGTGTGGGGCTACGAGGTTTCGCCGTCCACGCGCGCCGTCGAGCACATGGTGCTGCGTCTGCGCAAGCTGATCGAACCCGATCCGGAACGCCCGCGCTATCTGCACACCGTGCGCGGCCTCGGCTACCGCTTTTCTCCAGCGGGCGAAGCATGAACGATCTGCGTTCCATAGGGCCCGAGCTTCTGGCCCGCTACGACAGCGCCGGGCCTCGCTACACGTCTTACCCGACCGCGGTGGAATTCCGCGAGGACTTCCAGGAGCCCGACTACCTGCGCGCCCTGGAACGCGCCGACGCTTGCGGCGAGGCGCCACTGTCCGTCTACACCCACCTGCCCTTCTGCGAACGACGCTGCACCTTCTGCGGTTGCCATTCCTTTGCCACCACTCGCAAGGAAGTGGCCGGGCCGTACCTGGAGCACCTGCTGCGAGAAATCGAATTGGTGGCCGCGCGTTTGCCCCATCGGCGCAAGATCGCGCAGTTTCATCTGGGTGGCGGCACGCCCACGTACTTTTCGCCGACGCAGCTAGAACGCCTGGTGCTCGATTTTGCCCGCCACTTCGAATTCCTGCCCCACGCCGAGTTGGCCGTCGAGGTGGACCCGCGCGTGACAGACGAAGCCCATCTCGAAATGCTGGCGCGCCTCGGTTTCAACCGCATCTCCATGGGCGTGCAGGACTTCTCACCCGAGGTGCAACAGGCCATCGGCCGCCGGCAGACGCGCGAGCAGACCACGAACCTGGTCGCGCATGCTCGCCAGCACGGCTTTGGCGGCATCAATTTCGATCTGATTTACGGCCTGCCCGCCCAGCAGCCCGAGTCGTTCGCCAACACCCTGGCCCAGACCGTGGCTCTGCGTCCTGATCGCGTGGCAGTCTACTCCTTCGCCTACCTGCCTATGGTACGCAGCAATCAGAAGCTGATTGACGTGCACGCGGTTCCTGACCGAGACACCAAGTTTCAACTGCTGGCCATGGCGCGCGAGGCGTTCCTCGCCGCCGGCTATCAGGCTATCGGCATGGACCATTTTGCCCTGCCCTCGGATGAGCTGGCGGTGGCCCAACGCCAGGGCCTCCTGTCGCGCAACTTCATGGGCTACACCGTCAACCCGGGCGACGACACGCTCGGCTTCGGCGTGTCAGCCATCGGAGACGTGCGCGGGGCTCTGGTGCAGAACGAAAAGAAGCTGGCGCGCTACTACCGCCTGCTCGACAACGGCCGCCTGCCCGTGCAACGGGGCTACGCGCGCTCTCGCGACGACGAAATCCGCCGCGACGCCATCCTGTCACTGATGTGCAACTTCACCATCAGCCGCGCGACGCTGGAGGCGAGGTACGGCATCGCGTTTGCCAGCTACTTCCGTGAAACCCTGGCCAAGCTTGCCCCCTTTGAAAAGGACGGCATGTGCCGCATCGACGAGCAAGGGGTTCACGCCGTCGGGCTGGGCCAGATCTTCGTGCGCAATTTGGCCATGTGCTTCGATGCGTATCTGACCCCGCGCCAGCAACTTGGCCGGCCGGTCTTTTCGCGGACTGTTTGAAATGGCAGGCCGCCGGCACGGCCGGCGGGCCCCCACGGGAATCGCTACTTGCCCTTGAAGTCGCGACAGAGCTTCACCAGCGCCTTGATGTCCTCGGGCGTGACCTTGCCCTTGAAGCCGGTCATGACCACCTTGCCTGCCGCATCCTTGACGCCGTCGCTGATCGCCTTGTCCCAGTCGGCGTCCTTGGCCGCAGCCTGCACCTTGGCGTCGGTCAAATCCTTGATACTGAGCTTCTTGCCCATTGTGGTCTGCCCCTTGCCATCCTTGCCGTGGCAACCAGCACATTTCTGGGCGAAGGTCTCGGGCGCCCCAGCCAGGGCAGCGGCCGAGACCCACAGGACAAGCAGACCACTTGCGACGAGCGCGATTGTTGTACGCATGAGTTGATTCGCTCCTTTCTATTGATAGACGGGCTCACTCTGACTCGGCTTCAACGAAAACGCCAGGTGTGGGATCAGAATGCCCCCTGGTCGTCCGGTGACACCTGCTTCAGTCGCCTACTGTGCCCTACGGCGCGGTGACGCGCGGGTTGGTCGAACCGTCGTGGCAACTATTGCACGCCCCGGACGACTTGGAGTTGACAGGCATCTACTTTTCGCCGTTAGCGTCGCGCACCCGGATGTCGGCCCCGGCCAAGTTGAAACCTGACCCAGAATAGAAGAAGTTCTCAGTGCGGCCAGAAAAGACGGAATAGAATTGGCCGTTGGCGAACGTCCCTATGCGCTGTGCATCGGGCTTGAAGACGGCTGACTGTGCTCCTCATCATCGCAAACGCTCCAATCGATCCTCTGGCCCGGACGCGAGGAGCGCAGCTCGCGGGCCTGCCGCCTGCTGACTTCTCGCGACGTCTTGCCGGAACGCTTCCGCGCGTGCTGCTAGCGGCAGTCCCGGTCGAGCAAATCGGAGCCCTGGTGGACGAATTCGAGTCCCTGGGGTTTGCGGCGTTCTCGTGCGACCCGGCCGCCGCTCCAGACGACGACGACCGCTTGCTGGTTCGGGGCATCGCATTCGAGTCCGGTGTGGTGGCGTTTCTGGACGCACAAGGCAACCGCCACCCGTGCGCGGGGGCCACCGTCTCGCTGATTCAGCGTGGCGTCCGTGTGGTGACGACCAGCGAAACGGTCACGACCAGCGAGCGCCGTCTGGATGTGGGCAAAGCCGTTCTCAGCGGTGGCCTCATGTTGACCACAAAGGTCAAGAAGCAGTCGGTTAAGACCGAAGAAACCCGCGAGGCCTTCGTCCTGGTCCAGCGGAACGACGGGCAGCCAGACGCGATAATCTACGAACGAAGGGTAGACTATCGCTTCTTGGGGGCTGCCAAGCAGCCGGCAAGCCACGCGAACCTGGAACGAACCCTAACTGACTTGCGCGTCCTGGCGCCCCATTCGCCGGTCGACGACCGCGTGGCGAAGCCAGGGTTCGTGACCGGCCTGCCGATCACGTCGTCTGACCCCGTAGATCTGGCGCTGTACCTCGTCACGCTGGCCCGCACCCGCGGGTTCTAATTGACATGGGAACCCTCAAAGGGTTCGCTTCGCCCTTCGGCCCCCCACCTGCCACCTCCTCCCCGCTCGCTTCCCCCTTCGGAGACTTCGGGACCCGCACCTTCCCCACCACTCCCGCTCGCTGCACTCGCGCCCTCGCGCTCGGCCTCGCCAACCCCTCCCGCGATGGTGCGCCGCCGGCAGGGTGGCGGGCCGTCCCGAAGTCCCCGTAGGGGGCAAAGCCGGCGGGCTCCCCACGCGACAGATCCTTTTGGTTGCTCCTGCGTTCAACACGGCAGGAGGGTTGCCATGAAAAATAACTCGAGAAACGCTTCCAGTCCTGTTCGCGTCAGTCGCATCGCCTTTGCCCTAGCCGGGTTTGTTGCCTGCGCGGCTCCGGCACGCAACGCGGAAAGCCGACCGCTACGGCCTCAGGCTGGCGGGTATCAGGTTGAAGTCTTGCTGGACGGCACGCCCGCGCAGTCCTTCTGGCACGACGGCGAAACCTTCGTGCTCGGCCACCTGGGCGATCGCTACACCATCCGCGTGAGCAACCACACGAGCCGCCGCGTGGAGGCGGTGGTTTCTGTCGACGGCCGCGACGTCATCGACGGCAAGCCGGGCGACTTTGCCCGAAAGAGCGGCTACTTGGTCCCCGCCTGGGGTCAGGTCGAAATCGATGGCTGGCGCCTCTCGCAGCAGCAAGCCGCGGCCTTCAGGTTCTCGTCGGTGGCCGATTCATACGCAGCTCGCATGGGCAGCGCGCGCAACGTGGGCGTCATCGGCGTGGCCATCTTCCCGGAACGCGTTTACCGACCGCCGCCGCATCCCTATTATCCTGTGCTCCCGTATCGCGACGACTATCAAGGTCGCCTCGACGGCTACGACAGCAACCGTGCCGAAAAGGACTCTCTCGGCTCGGGTGCGGCTCCGCGCGCCAGCGCTCCCGCGTCGGCTCCGCTCGCGGACGAGGCACAGCCAGAGGCAAAGGGCCGGAGCGCGGCTGGCGAGTTGTACGCCCCGCGCCGGTCACGCCCTGGCCTGGGCACCGAATTCGGCGAGGCAGTTTCGTCGCACATTCGCGAGGTCGAGTTCGTTCGCGCCAATCCCAGCGAGCCGGCCGCGGTGCTGGGCCTGCGCTACAACGACCGAGCGGGACTGATTGCCATGGGCATCGATGTGGACGGCCCCTGGTGCTGTTCGGACGATGCCAACTTGCGGCGCACGGCCGACCCGTTCCCCGTGTCGCACACCCGCTATGCCCGGCCCCCGTCGGGCTGGCAGCAGTTCTGAGCGATGGGCTTGGGGCAGGCGGCAGTCACCTGTAGACTGCCGCCTTGCCCATGACCGATGAGGCTCTCATGGCTGCCTACCAGAAGGGCGATGTTGCCGCGTTCAGCGAGCTGCTTGAACGCCATGAGAAGCGCTTGTGGAATTTCCTGCGGCGTTTCGTCAGGGACAAAGCGACTGCCGAGGATCTGCTGCAAGAGGTCTTCTTGCGCGTGGTGAAAAGCGCAGCGCAATGGCAACCCTCGGCCAAGGTTTCCACCTGGCTCTTCACCATCGCGCGTAACCTGTGCACGGACCAGGCCCGGCGGGCCGAGTTCCGCCAGGCCGAATCGCTCGACCAAGCCAAGGCTGGCGAAGGAGACTCGGGCTTGCGACGGATTGACCGAATCGCCGCGCTTTCGGGCAATGCGGAGACCGAGGCGATGGGCCACGAGATCGCGTCGCTGGTCGACCGCGCGGTGGACGAATTGCCGGTGGACCAGCGCGAGGTCTTCCTGATGCGGGAGGTGATGGACATGTCGTTTGCGGAGATCGCGGCCCAAGTGGGGGCCAGCGAGCCCACGGTCAAGAGCCGCATGCGCTATGCCCTGCAACGACTCCGGTCCATGCTGGGCGAGTTGCACGAGGCCACCGGTGCGGGCTCCGCTTCCGCCGAGGGGACGCCATGAAGTGCAGCGAAATCTCCTCTCTCCTGGTCGATTCCCTCTACGAGGAGATGCCCGCAGAACAGCGCCGCGAATTTCTCGCGCATGTCGATGGCTGCGCCTCGTGCAGCGCCGAGGTGAAGGCCATGTCCTCGACCCTGGGACACGCGCGGGCAGCCCTGCGCGGTCCGCTGGCTGAAGACCCGCCCGCGCGTGTGCGAGCGCGAGTACTGGAGGCCGCCCGGGCGGCCGTCAACGCCAAAGCAGCCGAGCGGCTAAAACCACGGACATCGCGCGCGCCTCAAGCCGAAGGCTTTTTCGCGCGTCTGTGGAAGACGCCCTGGCTGGTTCCCGCCCTGGGCGCAGCCGGCGTGGCCACCGCGGTATTTCTGGTCAAGGTCATCAAGAACCCGCAGGTGATTCCCGAGCCGAAGCCTGCTGTAACTGAAGCGTTCACGCCGCCGACGGCCGAGCCCAAAGAGTCGAGGCAAGCCCGGCCGCAGCCTGAGGCGGAGGGCGCGCCGACGGCGACGGCACCCGCAGAACAAGGACTGGCCGGGCTGACCAAAAAACCGACCGCCGGAATGGAACGCGAGTCTCAAGCCGAGTCGAAGCGCGCCTCTACCGCTGATAAGCTTCGCACCGCGCCTCCCACTCGCAGCAGCCCAGCTACGTCAAGACGGCAATTTTCCAACGATCTCCTTGCGGGCGTTCAATGGGAAGCCCAGCCGCGCACTCCGGTCGGCGTGGCCACCGCGAGCAAAGGCGGTGGCAAGGCCAGCACGCCTTCGAGAGCCGCTGCGGATGCCATCGCCAAGCCCTTGTCGGCGCCCGCGCTGCGCGCCGACAAGGATGAAGCGAGTCTCGATGAACCGCTGCGGCCTCTGCCACAGGGACGAAAGACACCAGTCGCCGAAGGCGCAGGTTCGTCAGGTCGCTGGGCTCAGCCACCACCGCCCCGCGCTGCGGAAGCGCCTCTGGCCGCGGCACCCACGCCGGTCGCTGCTGCGGAAGCGCCCGCCGCTACCAAGCCAGCGCCGGTTGAGAAGGCGGCCGCTATCGCGGACCTTGAGGACCGAGCCGGCAACTCTGTCGCGAAAGAGTCGACTCGCTCCGCAACGCCAGCCAAGACCCTGGCGCCGGTTCGCGCGGCTTCCGCCGGCCCTGCCGCGCAAGCGGAGACGCCCGCAGACAAGAAAAAAGTCCATGCAAGCAAGGAGACCATCTCTTTCGAGGAGCGTGTCCGCAAGGCTGAGAAGCTCTTTGCTGAAAAGAAGTGGGCCGAGGCTGCCGCCGCCTTCCGCGCCCTCCTTGCCCAGGCTCCCTCCAACCCGGCTGCCAAGACCTGGCGGGAACGCGTGGCTGCGGCGGAGTCGGCACAAGAACGGGACCGCACCCTGAAAGCCAAGACGAAAACCTCGAACGATGCGCTTGATGGGCTATAGCGCGAAGCGATCGGCCGGCGGACCGAAATCTGTGGCCCACGTTTGCGTCGCTTGACCGGCGCGAGACCAGGCGCTATCGAACTGGCATCGTGCTTTCGCTTCGCCAATTCTCCTTTCTCGTCCTGACCGCCACTTCTGTCCTGCTCGCGCTGCCCTGCCCGGCCATCGCCTGGGAAGCGGCCACCGATGCTTCTGGCGCCATCGAGATCCGCGATGGCGGCAAGATGGTGGCGAGCTTTGCCCCCAAGACGCAGAAGGAAGAGCGCGGCCTACCCGTCGTCCAGCTTGTCTCTGTATCTGGTCACCGCGTTGTCGAGGTGCGCGTGCCCATCCTGGGCGAAGGCCCCAAGCGCGAGGAAGTCTGGATCGCCGAGTTGCCCTCCAAGAACGTCATCTGGTGGGACCAGGCTGGCGCGCGCGACGTCGACGGCGAGACTGCACAACAGATCGTCGTGACCGAGAAAGACATCAGCGAGTTCCAGACCGCCGCCCGCATGCACCGCTGCGACGGGGTGCCCGTGCAGTTGTTCCGCCGGACGTGGGATTTCGCCAGCCGTCGCTTCAGGCCCGAACCCCCTGCCCTGCCAGCAGCCGCATCATCGACCATCAAGGCCCACCGAGGCGATGCGCAGATGCCAGCCGGCAAGCCCTTCGGCGGCTTTCACTTTCACGCGGCTTCCAGTTCGGCTGGGGCACAGGGCGATGTTCGTAGGCTTTCTGCGCCTGTGGCGGTCAATGACGACGATCCTTCCACGGTCTGGACCGCAGATACCCGCGACGGCCGGGGCGAGTTCTTCACCGCGCGCTCCAGCGCGGGATTTGCCATCACCGGCCTCAAGATCCTGCCCGGCGATACGCGGAGCGCGCAGACTTACACGAGCGCAGCCCGTCCCCGCCGTCTCACGTTGCTCTTCGGTCGCGACGCGGGACACAGCCTCGACGTCGATCTGGTCGAGGATTCGGATGGCGGCGTCAGACGATTTCAGCAGCCGTTCTGGATCCCCATGCCCAAACCCGTGGCCTCGGGCTGTCTGACGGTGATGATTCGCGAGGTCACCTCCGGCCGTGCGGCGACGGCCATTGCCGACATGGCTGTCATGACCGAGATCGACGGACCGCAGGCCGTCGACCGCCTGGTGGCGGACCTGGCGGCCGGCACCTCTTGCGAAACACGTTTGCCCTTGCTGGCTTCGCTCGGTGGCGCCGTCCTCGACAAGGTCACGACTGCGCTCGCCGCCAGCCCGGCGGGACAGGGGCGCGTCTGTTTGGTCGAAACCCTGGCCGCTCTCATGCCCGCGCCCGCGGTTGACGCGCACCCGATCGCCGCACAACCGGCGCTGGCCGCCGCACTGGCCGCGACCCTGACCGCCGCGACGCCCGACGAAGAAAAGATCGTCTTCGCGCTCCTCGCTCGCCTGCAGGATCCACCCCTGCCGGCAATCGCCGGCCTGTTGGCCGACGAGAAACATAGCGAGCCGGATCGCCTGCGCGCGGCACGAGCCCTAGCGTCGTTCGCCCAGCCCGAGGCCCGGCGGGTCTTGCTGGCTGCCGTGGGCAAGGGCTCGCCCACCCTGCGAGGCGGTCTACGCGAGATTGCCGCAGGCGCCAGGCCGCCCCTGGTCCGGGCTGCGCTGGATGCCCTTGCGCAAGTTCCGGGTTCCGCGCACGGGCAGCGCGCTGACCTGCTCTTCGTGCTCGCTGCCGCAGCATCACGCGAGCCGGAACAGGTTCCCGCTGCTATCGAGATCCTGCACGCCACGCTGCAAAGCAGAGCCGGCTTCGAGGAGCAGGCCCGCGCCATCCAGGGGCTCGGCATGCTCCACAACCCCGCCGCGACTGCTTCCCTGGCGGACTTCCGCGCCCGCGCTGCCGACAGCGTGCTCCGCTACTTCGCCACACGCGAGATGGCCAGTCTCAGCGACCCTGAGGCCGGACTGGCCCTGCGAGCCGCTCTGCTGGACAACGATCCCCGCGCGCGCGAAACCGCGGCCTTTTCCCTGGGCCAACGCCATGACCAGGCGATGGCCCAGCCGATCATCGATGCCGCCAAGCAGGAGCCGTGGCCTGGCGTGCGCCGTGCCGAGGTGACAGCGCTGGGCGAACTATGCGTGCCCGAAGGCAACGACCTTCTGCTTCGCGCGTACGAAAAGGATGAGAACGACATCCGCATGGCCGCGCTCGTCGGGTTGGCCCATTGCCGTGACTGGCGCGCCTCCGCCCTGCTGGTGCGCGTGCTGGGACGCCTGCCCGAGAACGCCGACATGCGCTCGCTCGCCGCGCGTCTGTTGGGCGAGATGAAAGATCCAAGGACCACTGCGTCCATGGCCGCGGCGCTCAAACGCCTTCAGAGCGAATCGCAATCCGACCTGTCCCTGGAAGAAACTGTCAGCGAGACCGTGATGGCTCTCGGCGCCATCGGCGGAAGGGACTCGGTTAGCGCCGCCGCAGCTTTGCTCGCGGATCCTCGTCCCTCGCTGCAGAAGGCGGCTGTGCAAGCACTGGGCCGGATGTGCGATCCCGGCGC
Source organism: uncultured delta proteobacterium (assembly GCA_963755125.1). GTDB lineage: Bacteria > Myxococcota_A > Polyangia > Fen-1088 > Fen-1088 > Fen-1137. The sequence goes on along the minus strand of CAVWIP010000017.1, from coordinate 358,312 downwards.
AGGCGCCGCTGCCCTGCGTGCGGCCGCGCAGAGCAAAGATGAATCGGTTGCAGTCGCCGCCTCAATGGCCAGCGAGCACTGCCGAAATCCGCGCTGAACCGCGACGCTGGCAGGAGGAGACCATCGCGATGGACAACCTTCAGGAACTACTGGCCCAACTCCGCCAGTTCGTGGCCGAGCGCGACTGGCAGCAGTTTCACGACCCCAAGAACCTGGCCATGCTGCTCGGCTCCGAGGCGGGCGAACTGCTCGCCGAGTACCGATGGGTGCCCAGCGATCAGGCCGATGCGGCATCGCGGGACGGAGAGCGGCGGGTTCGTATCCTGTCAGAGATTGGCGACGTCGGCATCGCCTTGCTGCTGCTTTGCGAACGTATCGGCGCGGATCCCGTGGCAGCCATGCGTGCCAAGCTGGAAATCAACCGGACCCGATATCCAGCCGACGCGGTACGTGGCAAATCGGATCGACCTCCTCTGAAGTAACGCAAAGCCAGCGCCGCAGTTGACCCTGGCGACTGGTTCATGTCAGAAGTCTCGATCCCATGATCAAGTATGCACACGTTCAGGAATGGGTCGACGCCATGGCCGCCATGTGCCAGCCGGACAGCATCCACTGGTGCGACGGCAGTGACGAGGAACGACAGCGTCTCACCGCCCAGGCCGTCAAGACCGGCGAGCTCATCGAACTCAACCAGGAAAAGTTGCCGGATTGCTTCCTTCACCGAACAGCGGCCAACGATGTGGCACGCACCGAACACCTCACGTACATCTGCACCAGCTTCCAGGGCGACGCCGGGCCAACCAACAATTGGATGAGTCCGCGCGAGGCATATCGCAAGGCGCGCGACTACTTCAACGGCGCGATGAAGGGCCGCACCATGTACGTGGTGCCTTTTGCCATGGGCCCGGTTGGCTCGCCGTTTTCCAAAATCGGCGTGGAACTGACTGACAGTATCTACGTGGTGCTCAACATGCGCATCATGACCCGCATGGGCAGCGAGGTGATGGATGCGCTTGGCCCTCAGGGCGAGTTCACCAAGTGTCTGCACAGCAAAGCCGATCTCGACGTCAACCGCCGCCTGATCCTGCACTTTCCCGAGGACAACGCGATCTGGTCGGTGGGCAGCGGTTACGGCGGCAATGTCCTGCTGGGCAAGAAGTGCCTCGCCCTGCGCATTGCCAGCGTGCTGGCCCAGCGTGAGAAATGGCTGGCCGAGCACATGCTCATTCTCGGTATCGAGGAGCCCAACGGCCGCATCCAGTACGTGGCGGCGGCGTTTCCCAGCGCGTGCGGCAAGACCAACCTGGCCATGCTGTTGCCGCCCGAGGGGCTGAAGCAGAAGGGCTACCGCATCTGGACCGTGGGTGACGACATCGCCTGGATGAAGGTGGACACCGATGGCCGCCTCTGGGCAGTCAATCCCGAGATGGGCTTTTTCGGTGTGGTGCCTGGTACCAACACGCGCAGCAATTCCGTTGCCATGGCCACCATCAACCGCGGCACCATCTACACCAACGTGGCGCTCAAGCCCGACGGCACGGTGTGGTGGGAGGGCCACGACGATCCGGCCCCGACCCAAGCCCTGGACTGGCAAGGACGCCCCTGGAGAGCAGGCCTCAAGGACAAGGACGGAAACTCGATTCTGGCCAGCCACCCCAACAGCCGTTTCACCGCGCCCTTCACCAACTGTCCAACCCATTCCTTCCGCTACAACCAGCACCACGGCGTGGCCATCGACGCCATCATCTTTGGTGGACGCCGCGCGACCTTGGCGCCCCTGGTTTACCAGGCGCTCGACTGGAACCACGGCGTGTACCTCGGCGCCAGCATGGCCAGCGAACGAACTGCGGCACAGTTCGGCGCCCTGGGCGAGGTCCGGCGTGACCCGATGGCCATGCTCCCCTTCTGCGGCTACAACATGGCGGACTACTTCGGGCACTGGGTGGAGATGGGCTCTCGGGTGAAGTACCAGCCGAAGATCTTCCATGTGAACTGGTTCCGCACCGACGAGAATGGAAAGTTCCTCTGGCCCGGCTTCGGCGAGAATCTGCGCATCGTGGAGTGGATCCTCGCCCGCTGCCGCGGCGAGGTCCAAGCAGCGGAGACACCCATCGGCTACGTGCCCAACCCGAACGATATCGACATGACGGGCCTGAGCATGCCCAACGGGGCGATGGACAAACTCTTCGCCATCAACCGCAAGGACTGGTTGGCCGAAGTGGACGCCGTGGGGCAGTTCTTCGACGGGTTCGGCACGCGCCTGCCAGATGAGATGTGGCACCAGCACGAGTTGCTGCGCGCACGACTCCTGGCCAAGGAATAGCGACTCCGTCGGGCAAAAGATCGTTTCGGACAAGAAAATGCCCTCGCGGGTCATCCCCGACGAGGGCTCTTCTTGTTAGGCACTAGCAAGCACCCGTGGACGCCTCACTAGGCGCCCATGGGCCAAGCCCGCTCGCTTATCGCGTGGTTACTTCTTGCCCTTCTTCGCGCCTGGAGCAGGAGCCGCAGGCTCGGCCGGCTTGGCCGCGGCTGCCTTGGCATCCTCCGCCTCTTTCTTCAGCTTCGCCACCTCGGCCTGGGCCGCCGCAAGCCCGCCCTTGGCCGCGTTGAGCTCGTTCTGCTTTGCGGTGAGGTTCTTCTGGGCTGTCTCAGCCGCCGTCTGGGCGGCCTGCAGATCCTCTTTGCACTTCTGGTCCTCGCAGGCGGTGCCAACGAAGAGCGTTCCACCAAGCACGAGAGACATGACGGCCTTCAATGTTCGAGTCATAGTGTTGTCCCTACCTTTCTTTTGGAGAGGAGCGGCTCCCAATCTTGCGCGCTCCGACGAGATTCGGCGCAGTTCTACGTACTACCAGGCTCGCTGTCAAATGACTCTCGCCTGGCCAACTCGTGGCAAAATGCGCTCCTCCCTCCTTATGCCGCCCTGCACAACCAATCCCGACCCCGTGTCTCCACCCCGGCGCCTCGCCAGCTTGCTGGCTTGGTTTTGCCGCCTGTCCTTTCGCGCTCGCGTGCTCGGCGCAGTCTGGGTGCTGTTTGCCTTGCTGGTGGCGCTGCACGTCCACGGATCGTCCATCGCTCTTTCCGCCAAGATGTGGGCTCCGCAGCAGGCGGAGAACCACTATCTGGCCCAGCCCGTCCTCAAAGCCCTGCACGGCCGCGCACCTTGGCTGCGCGATTTTCTCATGGCCAAATCACAGGCCATCCGCAGCGACGAATGGGCGATTTCCACCATGTGGTCGCTGGCGCAGTTCACGCACCAGCCTCGTTTTCCAGTTCGCAACACCAACATCGGCAACGGGCAGAACATGCTGCTCATCTCCTGGGTGCCGGTTCTGCATCCCGCCAGCCTGGTGAGGCCTGTGACCTGGGGTTACCTGCTGTTCGGCGCGCAGGCGGGACTGGCGTGGTTGTGGTGGTTCTCCCCTTTCTTCTGTTTCACGATGTTGTATCTGGCCCTGGAGATCGTGTTTCCCGGGCAGCGATTCCTTCCCCTTCTCGGGGCATTCTGGTTCTGCGCCTCGGCCTACCCCATCTGTTGGAGCCACTTTCCCGCCTACACCGTGGGTTTCGCGGCCATGCTCATGATCGGTGTCCATCACCTGATCGCGGCACGGTCTCTGCCCAGGGCTCTGCTGGCTGCGCTCACCGCCGGATACGCCGCGGCCGGCTTTGTCATGCAACTGTATCCGCCGTGGCAGGTGCCGCTCGCCTACACGTTTGCCGCCATGCTGGTGGGGGTGATGATACGCGACCGGCCATGGCGAGGCGCTTCGCGCCGACAACTCGTCCTGGGCGGTGTCCTTGCCGCAAGCGTGGCGGCGGGACTGATCGCGTGCTTCCTGCTCGCGGTGTGGCCCGAACTGCAGGCTCTGGCTAACAGCGCATACCCCGGCCGGCGTCGCCTAAACGGGGGCGACTACACACTGGCCCAGCTTTTTGGCGCCGTGTACAACTTCCAAACCACCCGCACCGCGCCCATCGGGAGCCCGGTATTCAACGCCAGCGAGTCGTCGGGCTTCATCCTTTTCCTTCCCACCGTGCTGTTCGCTGTGCTGGTGCTCACCCGGGTTCGGCGCCGTTTGGATCCTGTTGGCTGGGCGCTGCTGGGATTGGGGATGGTTCACGTCCTCTACTGTCGCTTCCACTTCCCTCACTGGCTGGCTGACCTCATGCTCTGGTCCTATACGCAAGGGTTTCGTTCGCAGATTGCCATCGGTTTGATTTCCATCGTTCTGAGCCTTTACCTGCTGCGGCCTGATCCAGAACCGATGCGGCTCACCCGCAATGAATGGCTGGCTGCAGCGGGCGTGGTCCTGGCGACCGCGGGCTTCTATCTCTGGATCGGGGCATCTCTGCAACACATCAGGAACGTGTTTCCCAAGACGGCCATGTTGGGAGGCGGGCGGATACCCCTCATCATGCAGATGGTGACAGCTCTCATCGCGCTGCAAGCCCTGGTGTTGCTGCTGAGCAAGCGCCGCATCTTCGCCAGCCTTCTGGCCGTCGAACTGCTCGCGACAGCGGGCAACTTCAACCCCTTGTCGGTTGGCTTCGCTCCCGTCGAAGCCTCGCCGCTGTACAAGGCCGTGCACCAGGTGGTGGAGGACGATCAAGCCGCCGGGCTGCACAGCCTGTGGGTCGCGAGCGGTGGTCCCCCCGAACCGCTGATTGGCACGGTGCTGGCCACCATGGGCGGACGCGCACTGACCGGCGTGCATTTTCATCCGCAACTTTCACTGTGGAGTGCGCTCGATCCCTCGGGCGCTTTCAAGTACATCTACAACCGATACGCGGAGATCGCCTATTTCCAGCTTCCCCTCGACGACGACCACATCAAATTCAAGAATCCGAACGAGGGCTCCTTCAATCTGTATGCCTCGCCCACCAACCCCCTGCTCAGACATCTCGGGGTTCGCTACGCCCTGACCTACGCCAAGGATGGCTCGCTCACACAACCAGCATTCACCCGCCTCTACTTCGGCACGGACAAGCCCTTCCGCATCTGGCGCTTGCCCTACGAGAACGAGTGACGGCTGGACTACTTGGGCAGACCGGCCAGTGCCTGCCTGAGGGCTTCGTTCTTCAGATCGGTCTCCAGCCCACGCTCGAACATGTTGCGAGCCTTGGCCATTTCGCCCGCCTCCTGGTGCAGTTTGCCGAGCGCGAGGTAGATCTGCGCCTTGCTCAACCCCACTGCCTTTTCATCGAAGCTCTGCAGGAGCAAGGTCCGGTAGTACTTGCGAGCGTTTTCGCTGTCGTTCTGCGCGACTGCTAGCGCAGCCAGCGCAGCCAGCGTGGGGGCCTGCGTGGGATCGATCTGATACGCGGCCAGGAAGCGCTGTTTGGCTGCTGCCAGATCGCCCCGTGTCTCGGCAAAGCGTCCCAGCAAGACCTGCAGGCGCGCCACGTTCTTGGGCTGCTTGGCCCTGGCGAACTGATCCGCCAATTGCGAAAGCGCGAATTCTCCCTCGTCGACTCGGCCTGCCGCGATGAGCGCGGTACCCAGCCGTTCCTGCACACCCACATCCTCGGGCGTCAGGCCGAGCAGCCGTTCCAGCGGACCCACCGCCTGGTCAGGCCGGGCCAGTGGCCCGGCGTACAGCGATGCTATTTCCGCAAGCAGAGTCTTGCGCTTGCCTTCGTCACGCTCGAGCCCTTCACGCGCCTCCAGCAATTGCACCAGCTGGGCGGACTCGTTCGCCGCCCGGGCCATCCCTTCCAGGGCCATCACGGCGACCAGGCAGGTCGGATCCTGATCCAGGGCCGAGTGGTAGAGAGCCGACACTTCCTCGACCGGGGCTCCGGTGGCCGCGCGCACGTTGGCCATGCGACACAGAAGCGTGGCCCTGTCCTGGGGCGAGGCCGCGGTCTCGGCAGCTTTTTGCAAGGCCTCGCCGGCCTCGGCCCAGCGTTCTTCGCTCTCGTGGATCTGCGCCACTGCCAACAACGAGGGGAAGTGACGGGGATCGCGTGCGAGCACAGCCTGCAGGGCCTCGAGCGCGCTGTCCGTGGCGCCTAGTTTCTCGCCCCAGATGCTGGCCACCAGAACGCGACAAGCCAGTTCCGCCTCGGCATGGCCGGTGCGCGCCTCGATCTCGGCCCGACGCTCCAGCACCTCGATCAGTTCGTGCCAGCGTTCGAGCGAAGCCAAGATCCGCTCGGTCTCGGCAGAGGCGGCGCGATTCTCGGCATCGGCGTCCAGCACCTGGTGCAAATACACCAGCGCGCGGTCGGCATCATTGAGCCGATCGACCGCGTTGCGCGCCAGGCGGGTCAGGACCGGAACGCATTCGAGGCCATGGACCGCAGACAGCTGACGCAGCAGCGCCTCCTCGAGCGCTGTGTAGTCGCCGCGCTTCTCTTCGATGTCGGCCAGAGCCGCCACCGCGACCGGGTCTTCCGGGGCCAGGTCGAGTGCCTCGCGGAACGCGGCTGCGGCGCCATCCAAGTCGGCCAGCGGCCCGGCCTTGATCGTGCCGATGCGGATGTAGAGCGCCGCACGCTGGGCATTGTCCTCGATGATGTGCGACTTGTCGGTCAACACCTCGACCAGACCGTCCAGCTTACCTGCCTTCTCGTGAAGGCGCGCTAGCTCGTCGAGGGCCTGCAGATTGGATTCATCACCCTCTCGCCCCGTCTGCCAAGCCGCTATGGCCATCGCGAGATCGCCGCGCTCTTCGTGCAACCGGGCGGCCTCGCCATAGAGCGCCAGCCGACGCACCGGATCCAGTTCCAGCGCGCCCCGCCGCTCAAGCATGGCTGCCACCTGCTTCCCATCACCCCGGCGACGATACAGCGCCTCGACGGCCTCTAGCGCCGCGAGGTTCTCTGGTTCGACTTGCAGAACCCGCCCATAGATCCGCTCGGCTGCGCCCTCGTTGTCTGCTCCCCCGGCCAGCAGGTACTGGCGTGCCGCCCGCATACCCATCTGGGCCAGCGCCGATCCGTCCAGCGCGTCCAGCACCGCCTCCAGCCGGCGCGCGGCCTCGACGGGCGCGCCTGCCCGCTCGGCCACGCGTTCCATCTGGTCCGCGGTGTCGAAGGCCTGGGGATCCTCCCGCAGCGCGCGGCCCAGGGCATCCACCGCACGTGGCAGATCCGCGAGACGCGCTTCCGCAAGGTCGGCGATTCGCCGCCACAATTCGGCCCGTGCGGCAGCGTCCTCCGTGCGCAAGAGCCGCGCCTCGGCCAGCGCCGCCAGTTCAACGAAGTCGCCGCGCGCCTCGGCCAGCGGTTCCAAGATGTCGAGCACGCTGACCGGTGGCTCCGCGTCGGCCGCCATCGCACGCAACGCTGCCAGCGCCGCGCCCTGGGTCGGCACGCGTTCCAGCGCAGCCCGGAAGGCGTCAATGGCTCCGTCGGGATCGGACAGATGGTGCAGGCGCAGCTCGCCCAAGTCAGCCAAGAAATCGGCCTGGGTTGTCCCCTGCACCGCGATCTCGGCCCGGCGGGCCAACACCTCTTCCAGATCGGAGTTTCGCCCCAGCCCGCGCAGCACAACCTCTAGATGTCCCAGCGCCTCGGCCTCGCCGCCCGGCATGCCGGCCACCTCGCGCCACAACTCGACCGCGCGTGCCGGGTTGGCCAGCGATTGCTCGTACAGTACAGCCAAGCGCGAGGCCAGCCAGCGTTGCACCTCGGTGTCGTAGCTGCCCTTCAGGCGCTCCTCGTAGATCTTGGCCAACTCGGGAAGTGCGCCTTGTGCCTCCGCCAGCCGTTCCAGAGCCGTGCGCACGCTGGCGTCCCCCGCGTCCTCTGCCAGAGCCCTGGCCCAGGTGGAAAAAGCTGCCGCCCCGTCGCCGAGGCACTGCTCCGCAACCCGCGCAATCTCGGCCAAGGTTGCCAGGCGCCGCCCGGGTTCATCCTCGCCGAGCAGGCGGAGTTCAAGCAACTCCCCCAGCGAGCGCCATTCCTGTCCCGCCCGCAGCAGCGGCTCCAACACGGCAATGGCCGTCGCCCGGTGGTCCTCCTGGCGCGCCAGGTCCCACAGAGCTGCGCGTGCCTTCTCATGCGTCGGCGTCCGCTCCAGGATGGTGCGATATCGTTCGACAGCGCTCGCCACATCGCTCAGTTCCGCCTGCACCAGGCGGGCAGCCGCCAGCGCGAGCGCGTCTCGCTCCTCGACACTGGCGGCCCCGCGCGCACGCGCGTCGAGCACCTCGACCAACTCAGCGTGCTTGCCCTCGCGGGCGTAGATGCGGCCGATGAACTCGAGCGCCTCGGCGTCGTCGGGATTGATGTCGAGAATCGCGCGCAGTTGACTGGCCGCCTCCGAGGCGTCGTGCAGCTTCTCGTCGTGAAGCTGGGCCGCCTGGAAACACAGCCGGCGCAAGGTCCCAACATCGTGACAGGCCTCGGCTTTCCGCCGCAGCACCTCGGCCAGGCTGGTCCAGTCGGCTAGCTCGCTGTACAGGCGTTCGAGGGCATCGAGCGCCTCCACGTCCTCCTGGTCCAGATCCAGCACCGAGCGCCAGGCCGCGATGGCCTTTTCCGGCTGCCCGAGCACCTTCTCGTGCAGCACGGCGACTCGCTTGGTCAGTTGCTCGCGCTCACGCGCCTCGACCGCCACTTCGGCATGCCTCTCCAGGATTTCGGCCAGCTCGGCCGAGCGGCTTGCGGCCTCGAGCAGGCGCTCGATGGCGGCAAATGCCTGCTGATAATCGGGACGTGAGGCAATCGCTTCCCGCCACGCCTCGACGGCGAGATCGGGCGCGGCCAGCCGCTCCTCGAGGATCTTAGCCTTGCGCGCATACAGATCCGCGCGCAGGTCGGGAAGCAAGGTCGCCTCAATGCCCTTATCCAGGGTGCTGGCCAACTGCTGCCAGCCGCTGGCGGCGGCGGCCAACCCGTCCAACTCGGCCAGGGTCAAGCTGTCGGACACGTCCTCGAGCCAGGCCCGTCCCAGCGCGGCCTGAGCCTCGATGGGACGACCGAGCTGGACTTCCGCAGCCGCCTTTTCGCGCAAGGCGGCCACGCGGCGAGGTGGATCCTCAATGGTCTCCAGCCTTACCTCGAGGATATCGGACAGCTTGCGCAGGTTGCGCACGGTCCGGTAGGCGGGTTCCAGCAACTCGGCCACCCGCACCCGTTGCTCAGCATCCCCCAGCATGCCCTCCAGCGCCGCGATGGCGTTGGCGTGGCTCGGGGTACGCCCCAACACCTCACCGTAGAAGTCGACCGCGACCGACGCATGACCGAGGCGCTTGCCCTCGACCTCGGCCAGTTCCAGGGTGATGGCGTCCTTCGCGGTCACGCTCTCCGCCCGTCCCAACATCCAGACCAAATGGTCTCGCAGATCCTCCCAACGCTCCTCGGCGGCCAGCAACTGCTCCAGCGATGCGGCCGCCGACGCGTCGTCGGGATCGATCTCCAAAACGGCGCGCAAGGAATCCACCGCGGCGCCAGCCTGCGACAGGTTCTCCTCGCTGATGCGGGCGCTGCGACGCAAGAGATCGGCGCGTTCCGCGGGTGACTCCACCAGGCGCGCCTGCTCGTCGAGCAGGTCGCGCAACTCTGTCCACGCCTCCCAGCGCTCCAGTGCTTCCTCGAAGAGCTCGGCCGCCGCACGGTTGCCCGGCTGAGCCTCGAGGTAGCGCCGGTAGTGCCGACGGGCAGCCTCGCGATCGTCCAACTCGTGGTCGAAGACTCGAATGGCCACGCGCACCAGCGCCAACACCTCGTCGGGGTTGGACAGCTCGTTTTCGAGGAACTCGTCGAGCAGTTTGCCCACGTCACGCCAGCGACCCAGCTTGGGCGCCAGCCGCAGCAACTGCTCCAAGGCCGTCCGCTCGGTGGCCTTCTCCTGGAACACGCGTCCGTACCAACTGAAGGCCTCGTCCAAATCCTCGATCTGCTCCTCGTAGACCTGCGCGATCCGCTGCGTCCAGGTCAGACGCTGCTCGGGATCCTCGCTGTACTTGAGTCGCAAACTGTCGATCGCTACCAACTCCTTCCAGGCGCTGCGCCGGATATAGACCGGCTCCAGCAGGGTGGCGGCCGTCATGCGCGCCTCGGGGTCTTCCAGCAGATCTTGCAAGATTTGGATGCTGGGTGCGTGGTCCGGTTCCCGCTCCAAGACCTGGCCCAGATATTCGAGGGCGCGCTCGCGGTTGGCCAGCTCGATACGCTGGATCTCCGCCAGTCGAAAACGCAACTCGATGTCCTGGTCCCGACTGAGATCCCGTTCCAGCCGGCGTTCGAGCAGATTCACCAGATCGTCCCAGCGACGCAACTCGACGTAGAGAGCATCCAGCGCCGCGACCGCTTCCGCGTCACCCGGCAACAACGTCCACACCCGCTCCCAGGCTGCGATGGCCTCGTCCTTCCTGGCCAGACGAACCGCGAGGCTGCCCGCCTCGCGCCGCAGGGGCACCTCGGTCCTGGGTAGGTCGGCCAGATCCGCCCGCCGCAAGATGACCTCGTAGAGCGAGGCCAGATTCTCCTGCTGGCGGTAGATTTGTTCCAGGGCCGCCAGGGCCGCGTCGTCATCGGGACGTCGCTCGGCGATGCGGCTGAAGTAGTCGATGGACAGCGGCAGATCGCCCAGGCTCAGGGCGTGCTCGGCGATGGCCCGCTGCACCCGCAGACGCGTCTCCTCGGCCAGGACGTCGGGCTCCACCGCGCGATAGAGATCGATGATCTCGATCACGTTTTCGATGCCCGCTGCCAGCGCCAGTCGTTCGTAGTTGTCGAGTAACCGTCCCAGGTCGGGATCGGAGGTTCCATCGCGAATCGCGGCGGCCCAGGTTTGCAGGGCAGCCTGCTTGTCGCCCAGCTTGCTCTCTTCGATCTCGGCCAGGTGGGCCCGGTAGCCAGCCCGTGCCCGCGCGTCCTCGGCCAGATCGATGAAGACGCGCAGGACGCGCGCCAGGCGCGGCCCATCACCGGCTGCCCGATAGATGGGCTCCAAGGTTTCCGCGGCCGCGAAACGCAAAGCCACGTCGGCGTCGTCCAGCAGGCGCTCCATCTCGGCCAACGCGTCGGCTTCGCCGGGAGCCAGCCTGAGAATCTCCCGCCAACGTTCCAGCGCCTCGGTACGCCGGCCGAGCGGCCCCTGCAGAAGCCCGGCTATGGCGCGCAATAGATCGATGCGTTCCCGGTCGGAACCTGCCAACAAGAGCAGCCTCTCCAGGATCTCGAGGTGCTCGGCCGCCGCCCCTTTGCTATGATAGAGGCGCGCCAGGGTCTTGAGCGCCTCGACATCGTCGGGCGTGTCGTCGAGCACCGGGCTGACCGTGGCGATGGCCTCGTCCACATCGTGGAGCTCGGTTTCCAGAATGGCGGCCATGCGGTGACGCAACTGGTTCCGAGCCACCGCGTCGACTGCGTCCGCCCGGCGGCGCAGAAGCTCGACCCGCTCGCGTGCCTGACCCGCCTGCTGGAAGATACGTTCCAGGCTCTCGAATGCCTTGTCGGCCGCCTCCCCTTCGCTGTCGAGCAAGCTGCGGTAGGTGGCCACAGCCGCCGGAATATTGCGCAGGGAGTTCTCCTCCAACTCGGCGATGCGCAGGCCCAGGGCGGCCTGCTCGCGCCGATCCTCGGCCCACTCACTCCGGGCCCGTAGCACGTAGACCAGGCCCTGGATGTCCCCTGTCTCGACGTAGAGAGTCTCCAACGCCGCGGCGGCCGCCACGCCGGTTCGCGCGTTGCTGAGGTCCAGGTCGAGCACACGCCGCCAGGTGCGAATGGCTGCGCCGCGATCCACCAGCGGGCCCTGATACAGCCGGGCCGCGCGCGATAGCAACTCGGCGATACCCCCGATATCCGAGGGATCGCGCTTGCCCGCGAGATCCTGGTAGAGCGCTTGCAGCTCGCTCCAGCACCCGAGGATGCCGGCCAGCCGCTCGGTCTGCAGCAGGGCCGTCTCGGACTGCGGGTCACACTCAAGCACCGCACGCCGGGTGTCCCAGGCAGCGGTCGGTGCCTGCAGGTGCGTCTCCTGTACCTCGGCCTTGCGCACCAACAGCGCGACCGCCGCTGGTCCCTCTTGCCCCTCGCGCTCGATGTCGAGAATTTCCACCAGGCGCGTCCAGTTCTCGGCCGTCGCATACAGCGGCTCCAGCATCATGGCCGCGCGCCGCCTCTGTTCCGGATCGTCGAGCACCCGTTCGGTGAGCCCGATCGCCCGAGCGTGACCAGGCGCCAACGCAAGAACCTCGGCCAGCAGATCCAGTGCCTCACCCGCGTTGTTGAAGCGCACCAGCGCAAGCTCGGCGCGGCGCAGTTTCAGCTCGGGCAACTCCTCCTGCGGCACCAGATCGGCCTCGTGGACGAGAAGGTCATCCAGATCCCTCCAGCGCTCGGCCGCCGCATAGTTGCGTTCCAGCACGCGACAGGCGCGCAGGTCGGTCGGATCCAACTGCACAATTCGACGCAGAACCTCGGTCGTGTGGTCGCGGTCGTAGAGCAGTGCCTCGTCGATCTCGACCGCCTGCCACAGCAAAGCCAGCCGTTCCTTCACATCAGGCAGGTGCTGCTCGCGCGCCTCGATCAGATCGCGCAAGGCGCCCCAACGCTCACCATCGCGCACCAGCCGAGCCAACGCGCGATAGGCTCCCATGTGCAGCGGATCCAGTTGCAGGACCGCGCGCAGGGCCTCCTCCGCTTCGCCCTTGCGATCGGGTTGGCGCTCCTCGACCTCGGCGATGAGCATGAAGATTTCCTGCCGCAGGGATGGCTCCTCGGTAGCAGCCAACACCCGTCGCGCGGCCTCCGCGAGAGTCGGCAGCTTGTCTGCTCCCGCCCCCAATTCCAGCAAGCGTTCGCGCACAGACGGATTGCCCGGCTCCATTTCAAACACCCGCAGCACGGTGCCAAAAGCGGCCACCGCATCAGCCAGTGGGCCTTGGTACAGATCGACCAGCAGCTCCAGCTGCGCGCGCCGCTCGTTCCGGTCTGCGGTCACCGAAACCAGGGCCTCGAGCATCCCCGCCCACTTGTCGAAGCGTTCGGTCAGCTCGTAGTAGGGAAGCAGCCGGCCTGCCACCTTGGCGATGTCTTCTTGGCGAACCGCACCTGCGGCAAACAACCGTTCCAGACCCTCGACCGCCTCGGCCGAAATGGGGTCAGCCTCCAGGGTCTGCAGGTACGCGTCGGTGGCACGCGCCGGCTGGGCCAGAGAAGTCTCCAGCAGCCGCCCCATGCGCAGCAGAACCACGGCCCGCTCGGCGTCGGCGCACAGGCCCACCTGGCGCGCCAGTGCCTCGACCAGACCCCGAACATCCCCCACCGCGTCCAGCACGCGCACCAGTTCGCGCAGCAGACGCATGTTCTGCGGCTCGATCTCGCAGGCCTCGCGCAGTGTGGCCGCAGCGGCGGTGCGGTCACCCAGACGCTCCTCCTGCATGTGCGCAATACGTAGCAACACCTCGGCGCGCAGATCGGGGTCTTGCATGCGCGCCTGGCGCACGTGCTGCAAGGCGATCAGATCGGCCCAGCGCTCGCTCTTGGTGTAGAGCTTGAGCAGGGCGTTCTCGGCCTCGTCGTCGCCCGGCACCAGCGCCAGGATGCGCTCGGCAAATCGCTTGAGATCGTCGGGACGATCGACCCGCTCATCGGCAATGAACAAACACCGGCGCAAAAGCGAAAGTTGCTCTTCCGGACCTGGCCGATCCTCGCCCTCGCTGTCCAGCCGAGCGGCCAGCAGGCCCAGCAACCCTTCCCACTCTTCGGCCGCCTCGCCCATGCGTTCCAGATCGGCGCGCACGTCCGCATCGGTGGGGGCCAGGCGGTAAGCCCGGGCGCACCACTTGAAGGCCAGCGACTTGGCTTCCAGCTTCGTCTCGCAGATGAAGCGCGCCCTTTCCAGGATGGCCAGGCTCTCGCCTAGCGACAGGGCCGGCGCCAACTCGGGACCCAGCATGATCTCGTAGGTCGCCACCAGGCGACCCCAGCGCTCGCTCGCCTCGTACAGATCGGCCGCAGCCCGCGCCACCGCTCGGTTGTCCGGGTCGGTGGCCAGAATACCTTCGTAGGCCTTGAGCACGCGCTCGGGTTGGTTGAGCTTGTCGCGCGCCACGTCGGCAACACGACCAAGCAGGCGGGCGCGCAAGACCATATCGGTGGTGCGTTCGGCCACCTGCGAGAGCACGTCGCACAGCTCTTCCCAAGCGCCCCGCCCCGCATAGAGGGCCTCAAGCGTATCGAAGTCACCCATCTGGGTGTAGGCATCGCGCAGGGCGCGCAAGACACGCGGGTTCTCACTCTGGCTGCGCCGCACGCGCGCAAGCACCTCGACCGCCGCAGCGGGCGCGCCCAACCTCTCCAACAAGGTAAGGCCGCGCTTCTCCAAAAGGGCGCACCCGTCGGATGTTGCATCCCCTCCCGCAGACTCGGCCAGACGCCCAAGAATCTCCGCCAAAGCCGGCCAGCGCTTCTCACGTTCGTAGAGCGCGGACAGTGCCACGACCGCGTCGCGATCCTGAGGCGCGAGTTGCAGCACCTCGTTCCACAAACCGATAGCCTGGCGCAAATCGGCCAGGCGCTCGGCCGCCAGGGTCGCCATCTCGGCCAGCCGTGCCTGCCGGGCCGGCGCATCCAGAAGCGGCAGCTCGCGGCGCATGAAATCCAACAGCGAACGCCAGGAGCGCGCGCGCACATAGATCTCGCGCAACGTGGCCCGCGCTTTCTCGTCGCTGGGCACCAGCTCGAGTACTTTCTCCAGCGCCGCCACGGCGTTGTGGTGGTTGTTGAACTTGTCCATCCACAAGTGCGCTACGCGGTGGTAGAGGGCGACCCTCTCGACGAGTTCCGAACTGCACTGCGCCTGGCGCGCCAAGATGTTGGCCAAATCGCCCCACCGCCCCTGCGCCTGATAGCGCTCAGCCAGCGCCGAGAGCGCCTCGGCATGATCGGGGCGCAGGCCGAGAATCGCCACGTAGGTATTGACCACCATCACGTCCAGCTTGAGATGATCGCGGTAGATGGGGATCATCTCCAGGTAGAGCGCGACCTTCTCGTCCACGGCGTCGGGCGGAAGTGCTTCGCAGCGCTCCTTGAGTAGCTCGAGCAGCGCGTTCCACTTCTCGGTCTTGGTGTACAAGCGGCGCAAGGCGGTCACCGCCTCGGGCAGCCCCGGCTTGAGACGTCGCAGGGCCTTCCAGGCGTCGACCGCCTTTTCCAGCAATTGCGGCCGCTGCTCGGCCAACTCGGCCATCTCGATGCCGTAGCGCACGCGCGCCTCGGGGTCGGCTTCGGCCTTCTGGGCCTGACCCAGCAGCGCGAACAACTGGGGGAACTCGTCGTGCGACAGGTGGTACTCGCGGTAGAAGTCGAGCACCGGCGCCACGGCGGGCATGGTCTTGCGAGCCCGCCGGAAGCACGCCTCGGCCTGAGCGATCTGGTTGAGGCGCTTCCAGTAGATCTCGCCCAGAGCGATCAAGATGGGCCCCTCGGCCACGCCGCGCTTGGCCGCGCGCAGCGCCGTCTCGTACACCGTCACCAACTCGGCCCAGTTCTCGCGCGCGGTCAGGATGCGCGCCACGCCGTGCAGCGCGCGCTCGTGGCCGGGAGAAGCCGCCAGTACCTCGCGGTAGTTATCGAGCGCCTGGTCGCTCCGGTTCATCTGCTCGGCCAGGCGGCCCGCCGCCGCTCGGGCTGCGGCGATGTCCTGGGGACTAGCCGCAGCAGCGATGCGCCGCTGGAGGTGTTCGGCCAATTCATCCTTGCGCCCGGCCCCGCGGAGCAGGCGTTCCAGCAGCACGTCAGCGCGGCGCTGGTGAGCATCGAGGGCGAAGCTCCGACGCAACAACGATTCGCCCTCGCTGGTGAGCGGGCGGTAGCGCAGGTAAAGCTCGCCGGCCGCGGCCAGCAAGGGAGCCCCACCCGGGCTGTCGCCCACCTCGTCCGCCTGCCGCACCAGCGCGTCGGCCCGCTCCTGCCACCCCGCCTCTTCTTCTTCGAGCACCCGCTTGAACTCGGCGGCCGCCGGGTGGTTGCGCGCGATCTCCAGCGCCTCCCTCACGCATGCGTGGGCGGTTTCCCACTGACACATCTCGCGGTGGAGCAAGCGCGCCTTCTCGACGAACAGGGTCGCGCGGCGAATCGGATCTTGCCCCCACGCCAGCTCCAGGTCGAGCAGGCGCAGACATGGCTCCACGTTTTCGCGGTCGGTGTGCCAGGCTCGTTCGGCAGCCAGCGCCACCTGAACAGCATCGCGCTCGGATGCCGTCGCATCCCCTGGTTGCAGTCCAGCCAGCAACGCAAGCGCCTGGCTATCTTCTGGGTCCGATCTCAGCGTCGCAAGTGCGGTCGAAAGGTCGTTGTTCATGGTTGCGATCCAAGCCCCCCGCGCCCGGAATGAGCCACTGGTTGGGCGGCTCTTGACTATAACCTCTTTCGGGTCGCTCCAAATTGGAATCCCGCGAGGCTCCGACGCGGTTTGCCGCAAGTGGAAAAGACGAGGCCGGTTGGCCGGGACCGGAGCCGGATGCCGGTTTCGGATTCGGAACCGGCATCGGCCACCTTCCTCCGACCTTTCGCGATTCCCCCGACCCTCCTCTCTGTGTATGCTGCCTTCTGCTTCTCCCCACAACGGAGGTCCCCATCATGAAACCAGGGATGCACGGCAGGTCTACTTTTTCCGCGGCCATTCTTGCCGCGATGTTTCTGCTTCCAAGCTGCGAGAAAAAGGCGGAAGGGCCCGCGCCCTGCTGCGAGCAGCCCGACATCCCGGCGGGCGTCGCGAAGTTCAAAGTCGTGGCCGATGACGTGTCGGGCCCCGGCGATGGCCTGAAGGTCATGCTCCGCGCAGGGCTAACCCAGCCTGCCAAACGTGATCAGATCTATGGCCCGCTCAAAGTGCTCTACGCCTATGCCATGAAGCGTACGCCCCTGGAGCCCATCCACGTCGAAGCCTGGCTGTACGCCAACGAGAGCAACGCCCAGTCAGGCGGTGAGGCCACGGTCATCGCCAAGGTCATCCGCGAACAGAAAGACCAGGCGCCCCGCTGCGAGAACATGGTGAAGTACGACTTCCCCGAGCAAGTGGAGCGCGCGTACATCTGGAGCACGCGTGGCGAGCAGGAGCTGCAAGAGGATCTCAACGACACTTGTCACATCGGCGAGAAGAAGAAGGTCGCTCGTTACGATGAAAAATTCACTCACAAGACCACCTACACACTCGACCCGTCCCGTGCCGCCGTCGAGATCACCTACCCGTATCTGGAGATGGGCAAGGACGAGTATGTGTCCGATCTGAAGCTGAACTCCGCGCTTGGCACCTGGGCCGAGTTCATGACCAGCATGTTCAGCAAGGTCGACGGATTGAAGGAACTGGGGTTCAACGGCGTGTACAAGGATGAGCCGGCGGTCAAGATCCGCGTGACCCGGGAAGAATTCGACAACATTCTGGCGCGGCTGCAGGAACAGATCGCATCCCACGCCGCCTTCACCTTCCAGGTCATCGGCATGGGCAAGAAAAGCAGCGAGGCGGCCGAAAAAGAGCAGGAGAAGTTCAAGAGCAAGAGCTACAAGGCCGCGCTCGACAGGCTGCCCAAGGAACACGTCCTCATCTCGCCCAAGCTGAAGTGGGTGAAGTAACTCTGAGAGCGCTCGCGCGGGCTTGCCCGCTGTGACCTATCCGCTCGCCTGCACGATCACGTCGTCGATGTACACGCCGTCGAACTGCTGGTTGCCGTTCGAGGTGAGGCGGAAACGGATCTGCAGGCTGGTCGTACCAGGAGGCAGCGTGAGCGTGTGGGAATGCTGCGCCCAGTTCTGCACCCCCGACCAGGTGTCCAGCGTGGTCCACAGGCCCCCATTGTTGGTCGAATACTCGAAGCGGAGGAAGTCAGCCCCGGCCTGGGTCTGTCCGCTCAGCCAATAGCTCAGGGACACCGACCCGACGTTAGTGACGTTGATGGCGACACTGGTGGCCGAGATGTTCAAATTGGGCGCGTAGTTGCCCGCGGGGCTGTCGGTCAGGCTGTGGGTCGGGCTCACGTAGGAGGTCGTCGTCAAACCCCACGGGGGATTCAGTGTCCAGTTGGCAGTCCCTGACTCGAACGAATCGCCGAACAGGATGGTGGTGGTGGTGAACGTCGAGGTGAACGCCGCGGTCATGGTGTTGCCCGCCAGGTCTTTCACGCCAGCCACCGTGACCGTGTAGAAAGTCTGGCTGGCCAGCGCCGCCGACGGGGTAAAGGTGGCCACTCGGTTGACCGCGTCGCAGGTCACGCTGCCCGCCACCGGAGTTGCACCGGCAGCCACTTGGATGCCGGCCGCGAGCGTGGTCGGATCGACCGACTCGCTGAACGTCACGCTCACGACGGCAAGAACCGACACCCGGGTGGCTCCGGACGCTGGCGCCACCGCCGTCACGGTGGGAGGCGTGGTATCGGCTACGCCGCCGGTGGTGAAGGTCCAGGTGGTCAGGAACATCGTGTTGCCCGACACGTCCTTCATGCCGCTGACCCGCACGGTATAGGTGGTGCCGGCCGTCAGCGGGGCGGCAGGGATGAAGGTGACTGTAGATGAACTCGCGTCATAAGACAGGGTTCCCGCCACGCCGATGGTGGTACCGATCGAGAGAACGAAGTTGGCAGCCGTCACGCTGGTAGGGTCGAGCGCCTCGCTGAAGGTGGCGGCCACGTGGGTGTTGGTGCCCACCCCCGTCGCGAACGGGGCCGGGCTGCGTGAGACGATGATCGGCGTGGTCAAGTCGGGCGCGGCCGCAAGCGTGTAATTGACCACGACATTGTCGGGCAGACGCTGCGGCCAGAGCGGATCGTCGGACAAGATTCCTCCGGCGCCCCCAACCAACGTCAGGGTGTACTGAAACACCGTCGGGTCGTATGCAGTCGGCGTGATGGTGAGCACCTGCAACGACGAGTTGTACACGTAGGTGAACGGTATCGGCGCGCCGCTTATGGTCTCGCTCAAGTTCACGGTGTCGGGCGTGATCGACGAGGCCAGCACGCTGGCCCCGAACTGCACGAACAGTGACGCCGAGGGCGAGTATGCGGTTTCGCCGTCTGCCGGCGTGGTGGTCAGCGGCAAGTTCACCCACACCGACGTGCTGTCACTCGCGAGACACCCCCCGGGGCTGGTTACCGACACGGTGTAGGTCGTGGACAGCTTCGGACTCACCGTGGGCTGGGCCGTGGTCGCGCTCGACAGGGCACAGGTCGGCCGGTCGCAGGTCCAGACATAGGTATAGCCAGGCTGGGCCGGCGTGCCGATGCTGATCGGCACGCCGGGATCGACCGAAACCTCAGGGCCGGCGTCGGCTATCGCATCGACGACCGTCACGATGACGGAGTCAGTAGCGACCGCGCTGAGCGAGTCGTGGGCCGTCACGGTGAACGTCGTCGTGGTAATCGGCACGACATCCGTCTGCGCCGAAATGGGGCTGCTGATGCAGCCCGAACAGGTGGGGGTTGCCGACCATGCGTAGCTGTAGGGTTGCGTGCCACCCTGGGCCGTCGCTGCAAGGGTGGCCGGAAAACCGTCGCAGATGCTCTGGTCGGGGCCCGCATTGACCGTGAAAGGAGATCTCGCCACGTCGGACGATCGGTTGTCCGGTGTCCCGAGATCCACGCTGGGTATGCTCCCGTCCGGGATGCGGTCTGGGCCAGGGCCGTCAGGCACGGACGTAATGTGGTTGTCGACCGGCGCGAGATCGACGACGACCACCCCGTCCGCCTGGCCGGCGCTGCCATCGTCGGGCGGACTGTTGGTCTCCGGCGGCGGCGAGCCGTCGCCTGTCACACCGGCCGCGCCTCCCGCTCCACCGATTCCCGCGGTCCCACCGAAGCCGCCCGCCGCATCGAGGCCCGAAGCCGGGCCGGCCGCGTCGACGAGGGATCCCCCAGCGATGCCATCAACTTGTGCATCGCCCGGGACGAGAGCCCGTGTGTCTGCCTGGTTGCCTCCAGCCCCATCGGGGCCACGCCCCGTCTCCGCTTGCCCTGCTCCATCACGCGCAACCGAGTCGTGCCCACCATCGGGAGGCACAGCCGGGGCGTTGGTCAGGCTATTGCACCCTCCCAAGAGAACCACGACTACCAGCCACCGGCCCGCGACCCCCAGCCCTGGAAATCGCATCATTCTCATGATTGCTTGAGTGTAGTCGGGAGTACAAGTCTGGTCAAACCAGATCCCGCGCGCGTTGTACTCCTACAGAACCTGGGACGAGTCGCGGAGATTGCAAATGCACGCCGGTCGCGCCAGTCTGCATCCGGTTCACGATGCCCATCCTCTCGCTACCTGGTGTCCCCGCTTTCACCACGGCTCGGCTGGCCAAGCGGCTGGCGGGAATTCAGACCGCCAACCCACAAGTGTCGGCTCTCGCCGCCGAGTTTGTCCATTTCGTCGAGTTGACCTCTCCTCTGCCCGAGGCTGAGCAACTCGTGCTGGCGCGCGTGCTGCGCTACGGCCCGCGGACCGCGGCCGGTCGCGTGGGGAGCCCGCCGGCTTCGCCGGCGGCGCACCATCGCGGGAGGGTTGGCGAGGCCGAGCAAAGCGAGCGGGGAGGAGGAGGCGGGTGGGGAGCCGAAGGGCGAAGCGAACCCTCCCAGGGTTCCCATGAAAGTAGTCGCCTGCTGGTGGTCCCGCGCATCGGCACCATCTCACCCTGGTCGTCCAAAGCCACCGACGTGGCCCACAACTGCGGCCTGGATCGCGTCCGCCGCATCGAACGCGGCATCTGGTACACCGTCGCAGGGCCGGTACGCGGCGAGCGCGCGCTGCGGGCCGCCCTGCACGACCGCATGACCGAGTCGGTGCTGGCGAGCGAAGCCGAGGCTGAGCAACTGTTCGCCCACGCCCAGCCGAGGCCGCTGCAGACCATCGACCTGCTCGGCGAAGGCCGCGTTGCCATCGAAACCGCCAATCTGAGCTTGGGATTGGCTCTGGCGCCAGATGAGATCGACTACCTGGCGGAAAGTTTCCGGACCCTGGGTCGCAACCCGACCGATGTCGAGCTGATGATGTTCGCGCAGGCCAACAGCGAGCACTGCCGCCACAAGATCTTCAACGCTGACTTCATCCTCGACGGAAAAAAACAGCCCCAGTCGCTGTTTCAGATGATCCGGCGCAGTAGCGAGGCCAGCCCCACCGGCGTGCTGTCGGCGTACAAGGACAATGCCGCCGTGATGGAGGGCTGCGAGGCAAACCGCTTCTTTCCTGACCCGGACACCAACGTTTACGCCTTCCATCGCGAACCGGTGGGCATCCTGATGAAGGTCGAAACGCACAACCACCCGACTGCGATTTCACCTCACCCGGGTGCGTCCACCGGTTCAGGTGGAGAAATCCGCGACGAGGGCGCGGTGGGCCGCGGGTCCAAGCCCAAGGCTGGGCTCACCGGATTCACGGTTTCAAATCTGCGCTTGCCCGGGGCCGTGCAACCCTGGGAGAAGGATTTCGGCAAACCAGGCCGCATCGTCTCGGCCCTCGAAATCATGCTGGAAGGGCCCATCGGGGGCGCCGCCTTCAACAACGAATTCGGCCGCCCCAACCTGGCCGGCTATTTCCGCACCTTCGAGATGGAAGTGCCCGGTCCTGCCGGTCCCGAGGTGCGCGGCTACCACAAGCCCATCATGATCGCAGGCGGGTTCGGCAACATCCGGCTGCCCCACGTGCACAAGGCCGAGGTGCCGCCGGGCGCGGCGCTCGTCGTGCTGGGCGGGCCCGCCATGCTCATCGGTCTGGGCGGCGGCGCGGCTTCATCCATGGCCTCGGGCGCGTCCGAGGAGGATCTCGATTTTGCGTCGGTTCAGCGTGACAACCCCGAGATGCAACGCCGCTGCCAGGAGGTCATCGATCGCTGCTGGGCACTGGGTGACGCCAATCCCATCTACTCGATCCACGACGTGGGCGCCGGTGGCCTGTCCAATGCCCTGCCCGAGCTGGTACACGACAGCGGTCGCGGCGCTCTGTTCGAGTTGCGCAAGATTCCCAACGACGAGCCCGGCATGTCACCCAAGGAGATCTGGTGCAACGAGGCCCAGGAGCGCTACGTGCTGGCCATCGCGCCCGAAGGACTCGGCCGTTTCGGCGAGCTTTGCAGCCGCGAGCGTTGCCCGTTCGCGGTGCTTGGCCAGGCCACGTCCGACGGCAGGTTGGTGCTGACTGACTCGCACTTCGGAAACCGGCCCATCGACATGCCGCTCACCCTCTTGCTCGGCAAGCCGCCCAAGATGTTACGTCGGGCCGAAAGCGCGCGCGCAGCCGGAACGCCCTTCTCCACTAGCGATCTCGACCTGCGCGAGGCGATCCTGCGTGTGCTGCGCCTGCCCGCGGTGGCGGACAAAACCTTCCTCATCACCATCGGCGATCGCACTGTGACCGGCCTGGTGTGCCGCGATCAGATGGTCGGTCCTTGGCAGGTCCCGGTGGCCGACGCGGCCGTGACCACCACCAGCTACGACGGCTACACCGGCGAGGCCATGGCCATGGGCGAACGCACGCCGCTGGCACTGCTGGATGCAGCCGCCTCCGCGCGCATGGCAGTGGGAGAAGCCCTGACCAACATCGCCAGTGCGCCTATCGCGAAGATCGGTGACGTGAAGCTGTCGGCCAACTGGATGGCCGCGGCGGGGCACCCGGGGGAAGACGCGCGCCTGTACGAAGCTGTGCGGGCGGTGGGAGCCGAGTTGGCTCCGGCCTTGGGCATCGCCATTCCCGTGGGCAAGGATTCGATGTCGATGAGCACCGTGTGGCAAGAGGCCGGCAAGCAGAAGCGAATCACTGCGCCCTTGTCGCTCATCGTGAGCGCCTTCGCCCCGGTCAGCGACGTGCGCCGGTCCTTGACGCCGCAACTTCGACTCGACCAGGGCGACAGCGAGTTGCTCCTCGTCGATCTCGGCATGGGTCGCCACCGTATTGGCGGCTCGGCGCTGGCCCAAGTCTACGGCCAACTCGGCGACGAGGCGCCCGACCTCGACGATCCCGCGGTTCTGAAAACCTTCTTCGCAACCATTCAGCAACTGAACAGCAAGGGTCTGCTGCTCGCGTATCACGACCGCTCCGACGGTGGCCTCCTGGTGACGCTGCTAGAAATGGCCTTTGCCGGCGGGTGCGGGCTGGAGGTGGATCTGGCGGGGCAGGCGTGTGCGGCTCCGGCCCTGCTTTTCGCCGAGGAACTGGGCGCCGTGATCCAGGTGCGCAAGCCGGATGTGGCCGTGGTGCGCGCGGCCTTCGCAGGTTCGGCTGGCCACATCCACAGCCTCGGGCGCCCCGTTGCTGGTTCCCGCATCGCGTTCCGTCGCGGCGATCACACCCTGTTTGAAGACGCCCGCACCAACTTGCGTCGGGTCTGGTCCGAGACCACCTTTGCCATGCAGGCCTTGCGTGACGATCCGAGTTGCGCGAACGAAGAATGTGAGGCCCGCGCCGACGAGAACGACCCGGGTATGTCTGTGCGGCTGACATTCGACCCGGATCAAGACACTGGGGCACATTTGAGCAATCACGGCGCACGGCCGCGCGTGGCCATCCTGCGCGAGCAGGGCGTGAACGGCCAGATCGAGATGGCTGCGGCTTTCCACCGCGCGGGCTTCGAAGCGGTGGACGTGCACATGAGTGACATACTGAGCGGCCGTCTTGACCTCGACTCGTTCCGCGGGCTGGCGGCCTGCGGCGGCTTCTCCTACGGCGACGTGCTGGGCGCGGGAGAAGGCTGGGCCAAGTCGATCTTGTTCCACGCCCGAGCGCGCGCCGCTTTCGAGCGCTTCTTCGCCCGGCCCGACGCCTTCACGCTCGGGGTGTGCAATGGATGTCAGGCGGTTTCCAACCTGAAAGAGATCATCCCTGGCGCGCAAGACTGGCCGCGATTCGTGCGCAACCGCTCCGAGCAATTCGAGGCCCGCCTGGCGCTGCTGCGCATCGAGGAGAGTCCCTCGGTACTCTTGCGCGGCATGGCCGGATCGCAACTGCCCATCGCGGTTGCCCACGGTGAAGGCCGCGCCGAATTCGAATCCGACGCGCAACAGTCTGCTCTGGTGAAGGCCAGCCTGGTGGCCGCGCGCTTCGTGAACCACTATGGCGGGATCGCCAGCCGTTATCCGGACAACCCCAACGGCTCGCCCGGTGGCATGACAGCGCTGACCACGCCCGACGGTCGTGTCACCATCCTCATGCCGCACCCCGAGCGCATGTTTCGGGCTGTCCAGCATTCCTGGCACCCCGACGACTGGAAAGAGGACGGTCCCTGGATCCGCCTGTTCCGCAACGCACGAGTATTCGTGGGCTAGTTTTGGTCTATGATGGCGGCCATGCAGGTGACGATCGCATGGATGCTGTGGGCCGCTGCACAGTCAGCAGCGGGCCCGGTGGCCAAGCTGCCCGCTCCGGTCGCGAAGGAAATGGCCGCTGCCGTGGTGGCGCTCAACAAGGTCTTGGGCCTGGAGAGTTGGCCCGCCCAGGGCGTGCCATCGTGCCTGGACCGCGGCGGTCTGGAGGCCACTGCCAAGGACGTCAGCGCGGAAGACACCAAAAAATGCGCCGACACCGCGCTCGACGCCGGTTTCCCCGAGTTGGGCAAGTCGTACGCGATCGGCATTCCCATGGCCGGGATCGGTCCAGTCACGGTGTTTGCGATTGGCATTGGTGCGTCTGACGGCTGGGGCGCCTATTCCTGCGATGCCACCCGCCCCAAGTGTCCGCCGACCAAGCTCGACGGGCCGTCCAAGCAAGCCAAGCGACTGGCCGACCGCTACCGCCGCGCCTGCGCCGACAATGCCACCATCTGGCTTCCCGCCCGCGAGGGCGTGTGCGGGGCCATTCCCAGCCCCGCGCAAAACACGCCATAGACAAGCCGGTGCGGCCTGCGGTGAGGGACTCGCCGTCTTGATGGCTGATCCTCGCCGCGCCTTCTTTCGGGTTGCGTGGCATTATGGCGGCATGAATCGTCTCTTCACTTCGGTTCTGGCCCTGGTCGCGGCACTGCTTTTTCTGGCCCCTCCGGCGCGCGCCTCAAGTGCACTGGAGATGCTCGGCTCGCCCACCGGAGCCAACGGGCTCACGGCGCGTCTCTTCTCCCGCAATGCAGCGGCGACCTATTTCAACCCGGCGCTGCTGCCCGAGGCGACTTTCAAGCTGGAAGCCGGCTTCTTCGGTCTGGTCACGCGCGGAAAGATTCACCTCAAGCCGCGACCGGCCGGGGCGGACGTGCCGGCGTCGGTCTACGACACGACGGTGCCTGCTATGGCGACTGCCGACCTGCCCAACCCGCGCAGCGACACCGACGAGGACGATCACATAGTGTATGCCGTTCTCGGTATCGTCCGTCCGCTGGCAGGGAAGTATCTGGTCTTCGGCTTCTACACCCTTCTGCCGGTCAACGACTTCATGGATGAGAAAGGTTTTTTTCCCGACGAACGGGAACAGTACTTCTCCAACAAGCTCTACTTCGAACAACTGGGCGACCGATTGACCGCGTCCAGTTTCGCGGTGGCGCTGGGCAGCCAACTCAACGACTGGCTCGCTATCGGTGCCGGCATCGACATCGCGGTGGTCACACAGTCCAATATGGCGGTGTACATGCCCGATGCGGGCAATCAGCAAAACGTGCTGCTCGACCCGGACATCCGCACCAACAGCAAGTTCAAGCCCTACCTGGGCGCGGTGTACCGGCCCTCGCCGCGCATCGCGATTGCGGCCACCCTTCACCTGGGCACCAGCAACGACACCAACGGCGAGAACCAAGTGCGCCTGCGGAACTACACCACTCAGTACCCGCCTGGCCTCAACTACATTCCCCAGATCTATACGCTCACCCAGGGCAACGAACCGGCGCGGCTGGGGCTGGGCGCCAGTCTCGCCAGCCGGCGTTCAGTTGAAGGCGGCCGCCCGGCGTGGGAAGTGGGTCTGGTGGCGGTCGCAGAACGCTGGTCCCAGTACCGAGACCGACACGGCGAGGCCCCGCTGGACACTTGGAACGACACGGTGACCGTGGTGGCAGGCGGCAACTTCGCCTGGCGACAGCGCAGACTCTCGTTTGACCTCGGCTACGCGCCCACTCCGGTTCCCGATCAGACCGGCCGCACCAACTACGTGGACAACTCGCGCGTCATTTCGAGCGCCAGCATCGAGTCGCCGATCAAACTGCTGGGCCGCGAGGTGGAGGCTGGGTTTTACCTCTACGGCTCGGTCTTCATCCCGCGTTCCGTCGAAAAGGACCCCAACGCCGCCCATCCCGTGGTCGATGAGTTTCCTGATGGGGCCATCGACATCCGCACTGGCTTACCCGCAGCGGGCTCGTCCGGCTTGCAGACCAACAATCCCGGCTACCCAGGATTCAGCAGCAGCGGCTACATGTTGGGGGCCGGGGTCTGCCTGCGCATCGCGCGCTAGCCGCGCGGGGCGGGGCCCCTGTCAAAGTCCCAGAAGCGTGCCCTCATTGGCCCGCACCCAATCGCAATCCACCACACCGGCGTCGGCGTCATCGGACACCTTGACCATGACGAAGCTGCTGCTACACGGAGTTGGATCGGAACTCGAGGTGGAGAGCGAATAGAGGCTCTTGATGTTGGCCGGGTCGGAGGCGATGATCGACTGGTCCGACTGGAAAGCCATCCCGCCCTCGACCCGAGTCGCGGCCACCGCCAGCCCGAGAAGAGACGTCGACTGCCTCTGCACCGTCCGAAGCGTGCCCGTGATGAGGCCGCTCAGGCCCACGCTGATCCCGGGGTAACCGTCGTTGTCGGAGTCGACCAAGCGTGGATCGCTGGGATCCGTGGGCAGCGGGTCAGTGGCAGGGTTGGCCAGGTCCGCACCCGCGACCTCAACGTAGCTGGGCAGCGCAAGTACCAACCGTCCCGAATCATCGGGCGCAAACGTCCCGCTGCGCTGGATCGGGAACGGGGTCAGTCTCCAGGGATCCAGAATGATGACCTTGGCCGGGTTCTTGGGATCGTCGTCCTGGATTCGATCGCAGTAGTGACCAGCAAGGCTGACATCGCTCCCGGTCTGGATGACTTGGACCAGGATCACACCGATGGACTTGAGGTGGAACGGGTTCGGGTAGGTCGGAGCCGTGACGGTTTGCGCCCCGATGGTTTCGAGTACCCAGGTGCCTGACAGATCGGTCACCGGCGCCAGCGCAGGGTTGCACGTGCAGAGCATCGGCGCAACTCCGCCGTCGTCAGGGCAAACGTTCGCGGGTTCGTCGCCGGCATCGCCGCCCGTCGACACAGCCGCATCCGGGCCAGAACCGCCGCCGCTGCCGCATCCGGCGAAGAGCCCAGCCATGAGTGCCAGCGCCCCGGTCTTGCTCAAGGATCTGCTCGTATCAGTCATCAACGCGCAAGATACCAGATCACTGAAGATGAGCTTTCAATAATTCACGACAAAGCCGGCCTGGAGAGCCTGACGTTGGCTGGCCTCGATCCTCTCGCATGAAAGCTGGCGCTTTCTGGGCTACAACAGTGCGAGACCACGCTGATGATGCGCCTTCCTTCCGCGATCGCTGTCAACCCGACAATAGCGACCCGACTTGTGATCACTCTCGGCCGCTGGCTGTTACGCGCGAACGCCATCGCGATGGTCGTGCTGGCCACGGCGATCTTTGCCCCAGGCACGGCCCACGCGGAGGCGTTTTCCGACGCTGCAGGTCGCGGTGCGCTGAGCGCCTTCCTGTTTGCATTCACCGCAGGTTTCCTCACCTCCCTCACTCCTTGCGTTTACCCGATGATTCCCATCACCATCAGCGTGTTCGGCGGGCGCGGCGGCGTGCCTCGCCTCCACGCGGTCGCCCTGGCCACGCTGTACGTAGCGGGCATCGCCACCATGTTCGGCACGCTGGGCACCACATTCGCGCTGCTCGGGAAGGCGTTCGGAACGTTCTTGGCCAACCCATGGGTGGTGGTGCCGCTCGCGTTCTTCTTCTTCGCCATGGCGGCCTCCATGTTCGGCGCCTTCGACCTGGCGCTGCCGTCGGGGCTGCAGCAGCGCTTGTCGCGCGTGGGCGGACGTGGATTCCTGGGCGCATTTCTCATGGGCCTGGTCGGCGGACTCATCGCCGCGCCCTGCACCGGGCCGCCTCTTGCCGGAATTCTCGCCTACGTCGCAACCACGCGCGACGGCCTGCGCGGCTTCCTGCTGCTTGCAACCTACGCGGCCGGGATCGGCGTTCCCTTCTGGGCTATCGCCGGGTTCTCGCTGCACCTGCCCAGGTCAGGCGCCTGGATGGAAAGCGTGAAGAGCGTGTTCGGCATCGCCCTTGCCGTGGCCGGCCTCTACTACATGCGGGTCGTATTTGCACCGCTGGCGCAGGTGACCGGCCGGTCTTCCTCCTTCCTGGCCGTTGCTCTTGCCTTGGTCGGGTTGGGGATTGTGCTGGGTGCCGTGCACCTGTCGTTTCATGCGACCTGGCGCACTCGCCTGCGCAAGACGCTCGGGGTCGCGCTGGCTGTGCTCGGCCTGTTCGCGGCTACCAACTACTTTTTGACCCCTAAGATCGTCCTCACCTGGTTGCCCACGGAAGCCGCTGGGCTGGCACACGCCCGAGTCAGCGGCAAGCCAGTGGTGATGGATTTCACGGCTGACTGGTGCCTGCCTTGTCGGGAATTCGAGGTGAGCGTGTTTGCCCGGACTGAAATCGCCGCCCTGCTGAATGACTTCGTGCTGGTGAAGATCGACCTGACCCGCGAGGATCAGGACGACGCCCTGCCTGTGCTGAAGGATCGCTATGGTGTCTCCACCCTGCCGGCAGTGCGTTTTCTCGCGCCCGGCGGCCAGATCGTGGGCCGCATCGACAACCTGATCTCGTGGCATACTTTCCGGCGCGCGCTGATCGAGGCGCGGACGGCCGCGGACCACAGATAGCGGCGCTTCGGCGCGCAGCCACGGGAGTCCATCGTTCCCGGGCAATCTATTGAGGACAGGCAGTGACTGTGCCCCACCAGTCGATGCTCGCATATCCGTAGGTGCCGGCGCTGACGTTGAAAGTGTAGGCGCCATTGACCTTCGCAGGGAGGGTGCTGCCGCCGGAACCTCCCTCGGGAGGACATGTCACTGCGGTGCCGTTGACGGTTATCGTACGCCCTTCCATGTTCGCACAGCCCCAGCCAGCGATGGCATCGCAGGTTATGAGGCAGAAAGCACCCGTGGTCTGAGGATTGGGCTGGAAAGTCTGAGAGGTGGCAACCGGGCAGGCTCGTGGAGTGGCCGAAACCTGCGATGATTGTGCGGACACGCACGCATTGTTGGCGCCGTTTCGTGCGGTAACCACGTAGTAGTAGGTCGTCCCGTTGGTGCGGCCAGTATCGGTATAGCTGGCGGTGGTGGGCGTGGCGATCGAGGTGTACGGACCTCCACTGGCGGTGCCGCGCAAGACATTGTACGAAGTGGCGCCGGTCGAGGCCGTCCAGATCAACGCCACTTGCGCATTTCCGCCAGTCGCGGTCAGACCAATGGGCACCGGGGGCAAGGTGCAGGACATGGCCGAGACAGCCGGCGTGGAGTTGCCGGAGGCACAGGTACCAGCCGCGCTGCTGGCGCTGACCACGTAGAAGTAGGTCGTGCCGGCAGTCAGGCCAGTCGAATCCGTATAGGTGGCAGCGGTCTGGTTGCTGCTCACTGCAATGAACGGTCCACTCGCGCTGGTTCCGCGCGACACCGTGTACCCCGTGGCACCGGTCACGGTGCCCCACGAGACAGCGATGTTGCCATTGCCCGTGTTCGCCGTTGCCGTGACGCCAGTCGGGACCGTCGGCGGGACACAGGCCGGGGTGGCGGAAACCTCGGTCGAAGTCGGCGAGGTGCACGTGGTGTTGCTAGCGGTGATCACATAGTAGTACTTGGTCCCGTTCGACAATGGCAATGTCGCGCCAGTATCAACGAAGGTGACGGTGGGGGCGGTCACGGTTCCCGCAGAGGCATAGCCAGTGCCGGTGGTCGTGCTGCGGCCGATGTTGTACGAAGTCGCCCCAGTGACAGCCGTCCAGTTCAGTGTCACCTGCTGGTTGCCGGCAGTGGCGGTCACGCCGGTCGGCGCAACCAGTGTGCAGGCTGCGACCGGGGTGGCGGAAGCCTGGGTCGAGGGAAGTGACTGGCAGGTGCCGTTGCTGGAACTGACCACGTAGTAGTAGGTCGTCCCGTTCACCACAGTCTGGTCCGTGAAGGTGGTCCCGGTCGGGCTGGCGACGACGGTGCCATAGGGGCCGCCGCTGACCGTGCCGCGCGAGACGACGTACGACACCGCGCCCCCGGTTGCGGCGGTCCAAGAGAGAACCACCTGGCCATCGCCCGGGGTTGCTGTGATGGTCGGCACCGACGGAGGCGTGCACACCGGCGCGGCGGAAGCCTCGGTGGAGTTGGCAGAGCTGCAGGATCCGTTGCTGGCGGTCACGACATAGTAGTAGGTCGTCCCGTTTATCAGACCAGTATCCGTATAGCCCGTGCTGGTCGGCGTGGCGATGGCTGTGTAGGGACCGCCGGTCTTCGTGCCGCGCAGAACCTGATACGAAACCGCGCCTCCCGTCGACGCGGTCCACGCGAGCACGATCTGGCCGTTGCCCGGCGTGGCCGTGAGGTTGGTTGGCGCTGACGGCGGTGTACAGGCCGGAGTGGCGGACTTCTCTGCGGAATTGGCCGAGCTGCACGAACCGTTGCTGGCGGTCACGACATAGTAGTAGGTCGTGCCATTGGTGACGCTGGTATCGGTGTAGCTGGCGGTCCCTGACGTGCCCACCAGGGTGTAACCAGAACCCGAGGTCGTGCTGCGCAGGATGCGGTAGGAGATGGCGCCGGTCGGCGCGGTCCATGTCAACGCCACCGAGCCATTGTTGGCCGTGGCGACCAGGTTGGTCGGTGCAGCCGGCGGGACGCAGCTCGGCGATGCGGAAACCTCGACGGAGTTGTCGGAACTGCACGAACCGTTGCTGGCCGTGACCACGTAGTAGTAGGTTGTCCCGTTTGAAACATTGACGTCGCTGTAAGTGGTGCCCGTGGTGATGGTGGCCACCGATACGTACCCTGTCCCCGTCGTGGTGCTACGCGCGACGGTGTACGAGGTGGCGCCAGTAGAAGCCGTCCAGGTCAGAGAGACCTGGCCGTTGGCCGAGGTGGGAGTCACCGTGGGCGCCGCCGGTGGGGTGCAGATACCCGACGGTTTCACACTGACTTCGGTGGAGTTGGCTGACTCGCAGGTCACGACGGTGTTGACTGAGGTGACGACGTAGTAGTAGGTCGTGCCGCCAGTCAGGCCGGTGTTGACGTAGGGAGAGGCGGTCGCTGTGGGCGGAGTGCCCTGTGTGGTGTAGCCAGAGCCTGAGGTGACGCTCTGCTTGACGTTGTACCCGGTGGCGCCAGCCACTGCCGTCCAGGAGATGGTGGATTGCAACGTCCCCGGCGCAGCAGTCACGCCCGTGGGCGCTGCAGGACGCGTGTACTTGACGTCGGCCGGACAGGAGACGCTCGTGCCGGTGCAGGTTTCGGCCGGATCGCATTGGTTGCTGTCTGTGGACGCACGGCAGACGGTTCCGGCCGGAACCAAGCTGTCAGCGGGACAGTCGGGGCCGACTCCCGAGCAGCTCTCGGCCAGATCGCAGATGCCTGTGGCCGGGCGACAGACCTCGCCCGCTGTCAGGAAAGCGTCGGCCGGGCAATCGGGGCTGGAGCCGGAGCAGCTTTCGGCGATGTCACAGTCTCCTGCAGCCGGGCGACATACGTTCGTCGAAGGCGCGTACGCGTCCGCCGGGCATGCGGCGTTGATGCCGTCGCAGACCTCCTCCACGTCGCACAGGCCGACCGGCAGGCGGCAGATGGTGCCAGCCGCCACCGGGCTACCAGCATTCCAGCAGGGGCCGCTCGCCAAATCCGTCGTGCCATCGCGAGCAACGTCTTGTGCGATATCCTTGGCCGCGTCCACAGCGACATCCAACGAGGCATCCTGCACGACACCAGATGGAAGGTCAGGCACACCATCGGACGGGCCGACTGGGCTGACGTCGGGGACAGAGGAAGCAGGCCCGTCTTTCACGGTAGTTCCGTCGGGGCTGCTGTTCCCCGCGGCGTCTTGTGCGGGCTTGACGTCGGCACCGGGACCGGCGCTGCCATCACCTCCGTGGTTCGTACACCCACCATCGGCCTTCTCGCACTCAACCACGGCGGCCGGCTTGTCCACGTTCACGCAAGCCCCCATCAATACCAAGAAAACCGCCCAGGCCAAAGCCGTTAGGCTACGCATCATAAGTCCTTACTCCCGGTGAGGTTGGCTATCTGCGGATATGGATCAGCTTTGATTGTGGTCAGGGCACCGCAGCGAGCACAAGATCTTTCTTCTCCGTCTCCGAGCCAGACAGTGTCCGGTAGCGGAACGTGCCGAGGGAGCGGAGGTGGGCTCAGCTCCTACACTTCGGCAACGCTGGCGGTCTCTCCATGAATGGCCCGCTGGTGGATGGCCCGCGCCCGTTCACGCAGGTCATCCGCAGCAGCCGCCCTGCCCGTCCGCTCCTCGTACTCCGCATAGGCGGAGAAGGCCCGGCCCAGCTCCAGCTCCGCGCGTGATTCCCCCAGCACTTCGACAGACCGATCGAAGACCTCGCGCGGGCCGCCGCGTTCCGACTCGCCAGGCGCGCCCCGCGAGAGCGCCGTGGCCAACACCCGCAAAGCCGCGCCCACCAGTGGCCCGGCGCCCAGTTTCTCACCCTCCGCCGCGGCCCGGCTGGCGTGCTCGCGCGCGCCCACATGATCCTCGCGCACCAGACAGATCTCGGCAAGCCCGCGGTCAGCCTCGGCGCAGAGTCGCCGCGCGCCGAACTTGCGCGCGATGTCCCGGGCCGCTTTCAGCTCGGCCTCAGCATGCGCCACCTGGCCAAGCGCCAGATGACACTCGCCGATCTGTAAAGCCAGGTGACACTCGTTCAAACACTCCCCCATCTCGCGGGCCACGGCACGCGCCTGCTCCAGCAGGTTGTGCGCCAGCGCCGGATGACCGGCCTCGCGCGCCAGGCTTCCCAGATCCAGCAGCGAAAAGACGATTCCATGAGGATCGCGCGTGCTCTTGCTGATGAGAAGCGCTTCCTGGAAGCTCTGTTGCGCCCGGCCCAGCTCGCCAATCTGCGCCTCCACCAGCCCCATCCACGACAGGGTGAGCGTCTTGCCACGCAGGTCGTGCAACTCCTCGCGGATTGACAGCGCAGCTCGGTGGCAGCGAAGGGCCTCGTCTGGCCTTCCGATGAGGTAATTGACCCGACCGATGTCGTCCAGGCTGGCCGCCACGCCAGGCCGATCGCCCGCAAGATCGAAGAGCAGGTGCGCCATGTCCAGGTGCTGCAGTGCCAGCCGGTAGTCCCCCAGCGAGCGATGGATGCGCCCTATCCGCGAGTGAGCGGCTCCGCCCTTGGCGGGTAGATCCAGCCGCCACGCCACCCTAAGCATCTCGCCGAAGTGGGCCAGCGCCTCGCGCCCGCGCCCGAGCCGAGCCGCCGCATCGCCCAGCTTGTGGCAAGCCTCTATCTTGAGCAGGGCATCGTCGGCTGCGAGCCGGCGGACACCGTGCAAGTACAGGGCGCGCGCGCGCTCGTAGCGCCGGCGTTGTCCGGCCAGATCCCCGGCGGCCAGATAGGCCAACGCCGCCCTGCGATCATCGCCACCCTCGGCGTACAGTGCCGCCACGTACTCGCGTTGTTCGCTCGACGGTGAGGCGCCCAACCTGGCTTCGATCCACTGGGCCGCAAAGCACCGGCGCTGGGCCAACGTTCGAGGGTCAACCCCGGCTTCGATGAGGGTGCGCACCGCCGGCTCGACCAAGGCCCACGCGCCGTCACCACAGGCCAAGATCTTCTCGGAAGCCTGGCCTATGAAGCCGCGTTCCTGCAACGACAGCTCAAGCCGCTTGGTCTCCTCGATGGAGGGATCCGGGGCAAACACGATGGTCGGATCCCAGGGATCGGCCCCCATGCGTCCCAGAGCCACCACGCCGCCGGTCCAGAACACCGGGCCCATGGCCACCGCTCGCCCGAGCAACTCTCGCTCGGCAGACGACAAGGTCGCCACGCGTGCCTGCGCAGCCGCTTCGGGTCCGAGCGCAATGGGCTCCTGATCCGCGCGCTCCAAGTCGAACAGCCACGAACTCGCTGTGGCCGCGACCAGAATGCCGTGTTCGTGATACACGCCGAGAAGTTGCTCCAGCAGGAAGGGATTGCCGCCCGACTCGATCGCTGCGCGCTCCGCCAACCCCGGCGCCAGCTCCTGTGCACCGAGCGCGCACTTGATGAACACGTCCATCTCCAAGGGAGCGAGCGGCTTCACGTCGACGCGCGCGTGGCTGCCTTCTTGTCTCATCCACTCCGGCCGGCGCACGAACAACTCAGGCCGAGCCGCCACCACCACCACGATGGCTGCCTCGCCCAACTCGGCGGACAGGCATTGCAGCACATCCAGTGATGCATCATCCGCCAAGTGGATGTCGTCGACTACCAAGGCCAGCGGGTGTTTGCGCGCGTCCTCTTCCAAAAAGCGTCCCAGAACGGCGCGAGCCATGTCGAGCTGCCGCTCGGGACGCATGGCCAGCGACTGTGCGAGCGGGCTTTCCGGCATGTCGAACCCCAGGAACTGGCCCAGCAAGCCCGCGACCTCGGAAACGCGACGGTCCCCAAAGACGGACTGCAACTCGGTGCGGAACCCGGCCTTGGCTGTCGTGTCGTCCATCTCCGCCGTGATGCCAAATCGCTTGCGGAGCAATGCCGCTAGCATCATGAAGGCTGGTGCCTGTCGGTCGGCTGGCTTCCTGCCGTCGGCAAGAAAGACGCGGAATTCTCCCCCTTCTTCCACGTGCTTGACCCATTCCTGGACAAGCCTGGTTTTCCCCAGCCCACTCTCGCCGATGACTGTCACGAACTGCGGCGCATCGAAGCGGATGGCTCGTGCAAGAGCGCCATCGAGCGCCCGGCGTTCCTGCTCGCGTCCTACGAAACTCCGAACCCTGAAATCTCGCTTCTTGCCCTCTTGCTCAAGGTCCATGACACCTTGATAAAGGGTTTTCCAGGGAAGGCAAAAAACCCGACTGTCCGCCAATCGGTGCGGACTACGTGTCCCTACATGGCGATGATGACGACGCCCCGCTTGGTCCCGGGCTCGCCATTGTCCCCGTGGTCCTCGTCGCCCGCATCACTCCCCGGCCTGTCCTCGGGTGTTTCCGGGACGGGCAGCTCAAGCTGGGACCGTTCGCCGCGGCGGCGCTCTTCTTCCTCGCGGCGTCGGATTCTGATCGATGATCCAGGGCTCAAGCATCGGATGGCCTTCTTCTATGGCTTGCAACATCGCCGCCTGTCAGTCAAGAATCGTGAGAGCTGTTGGAATAACTGCCGTGGAATCGACGGGTTGCACGCCCAAGTCGTGTTTTGGCCTGGCTGCAGCAAGAGGGCCGAGCCGGGCCGATTCGTGACACGGGTGTCGTGGTCCCGACCCAGAAACCTCTGGGCTTCGCGGGTCCGTCCCTCCCCGGCTGTTCAACGCACCAGACAGTACGAAGATCTCTAGTCCCGTTTTCCTGCGTCTCGTTGCGACAGCCGGCCGGCCACCCTGAGCAGATAGGGCTCGCTCGCGTTTCCGTCGTGCTTGCCCTGGGAGAGCCGGATGAGGATCGGTTCCGCCGGACAGAGGAGGCCGTGGATGGCTACCGTCTGGCGCGTCTTGGCAGCAACCGCCTCAGCCAAAACCTGCCCATCTCGCTCTCTGATGACCTCGACCTTGACCCTCACCCTGGAAGGCGGGCTGACTTCGATGTCCAGTTCGCGCGGCTCGGCAGCAACGTAGCGAAAGACATCGACATCGCCCACCGACAGATAGCCAGAGGTCGTGCCGTCGGCCAGCGGCGAGGCATGGGCCGCATCGTCATTGGGCTCGGTCTCGAAACCGCCCCGCGCTTCGGGCGGGACGGTCTCGGCGTGCACGACGTAGCGATGCTCGCGATCAATCCCGCTCTCCGCGCGCACGACCAAGTACCACCATCGGCTTCCGGCAGCGCTTGCACTGGCATCGGCCGCCACAGTCGGCGGGACGAGGTTGCGCAGAGTCAGCTTCTCGCCTTTTCGCCCCCGCACCGCCACGATCTTCCTGCCCGCTGAATCGTTGACAGCCAGACCAGCGGCCACACCTTCCACTCCATCGAGGTCCAGGTTGAGGACCCACCCAGGTTCCGCGGCGTCGAGCGGCAGCCGGTACCAATCTTCATCGTGACGCCAGCCGAAAAGCCCGGACGCAAGCGCGCTTCGGCCCTGCCAGGACAGCTCGCCCGCCGATTCCGGCCGGTCGTTGGGCTCACGCTCGTCGGCGGCGTCGAAGTCAAGCAGCAGCACCGTCATCTGGTAGGAACTGCCCGCTGCCGCGCCCGCATCCACACCACCGCGAACCTTGCCGGCCGGTGCGGATCGCACGCGAAGGTAGTAGGTGCAGCCCGGCAGTGCCGCCATGTTCGGCAGGCCAACTGTCTCGCCTGGCCCGGCTGCCAGAGTCTTCACGACCCGCGTTGTCTCGTCGAGAAGATCGACGGCGAGCGCAAGTCCTGCCTCGGGGTTGACGACCACGGACACGCGCCTGGCAGCAGCGAACAGATCGGCGGCCCGGCCCGCATCAGAGGCGACGACCAAGCGTTGTCCCGGAATGACGACCTTGAACAAGTCGATGTCCGCGGCCCTGCCGGCACTGCTCCGCTCGATCGTTCCCCTGATCGCCGCGGCAGGGGGTGTGCCAGCCCAAACCAGCTCTTGCGCCGCGGCTGGAGTGTCGTTCGGCTCGTGTTCCGCGACCAGCGGCGGGCCCCCTGCGTCCCTGGTTCGCTGCACGACCACGACGGCTGCCGCGTCGCCGCGCACGAAATGCGGCGCGCGGCGACAGGAGGTGCCGGCCAGACCAGCCAGCAGGGCGACGATGACGATCATCCGGCCACGGCCACGTCTACGACCTCCGACAGGCGTGGGCGGATTACGGACGGGCCGCGCGTTGTCTGGATACCAGGGACAAGGCAGCCCCGTGTCCGGCGGAGTCATTCGGCGCCTGGTGTGCAAGCCACGTCGCTGCGGGGCCGGATACCGGCGAGAAACTCCGCCTCGGCGACCAGGGAATCGCCGACCTTCGCTTCGCC
Organism: uncultured delta proteobacterium; assembly: GCA_963755125.1. Lineage (GTDB taxonomy): Bacteria > Myxococcota_A > Polyangia > Fen-1088 > Fen-1088 > Fen-1137. The sequence goes on along the minus strand of CAVWIP010000017.1, from coordinate 321,276 downwards.
GCGCATTTTCCACACGGCGGTTCCCATGCGCAGAGGAACCACATCCAGCTTGAGGATGTCGCCGGGAAGCACCGGCTTGCGGAACTTCGCCTTGTCGATGGCCATGAAGACCATGATCTGACGAGCGGAATCAAAGGAGCGATGGCGCGCGGCCAACACCGCCCCCGCTTGCGCCAGAGCCTCGATGATGAGCACGCCAGGCATGATGGGATGACCGGGAAAATGGCCCTGGAAGAACGGCTCATCCGCAGCCACTGTCTTGCGCGCGACGATACGATCCCCGTCGAGCGACTCGACGTGGTCGATCATGAGAAAGGGGGCTCGGTGCGGCAGGATGGCTTCGATGGCGCGCCTATCGAGCTCCATGGCCCCCGCTACTTCTTCTTGCTGGGCGCGGCCTTGCTGCCTGCCGACGCCGGCGCAGCCCCCTTCTCCTCGCCCGAGTTGTAGCGACGGATGACCTCGTTGGTCAAATCCAGATGAGGCTTGGCAAACACGACGCCCTGGTTCTTGTCGAAAATCATGGTGAAGTTCTCAGCTGCGGCGATCTTGGCGATGATCCGCTGCAGGCGTTCGACGATGGGCTGGGTCGCCTCTTCTTCCTTCGCGGCCAAGTCCTGCTGGTGGCGCATGTATGTCTGCTGGAGCTTGCCCATCCGTTCCTGCAATTCGTCTTGCTTCTGGCGAACGGTGTCAGCGGGAAGCAGGGTCTTCTTCTTGTTCAGATCCTCGACGGCCTTCTTCAGGTCGTCCTGCTGCTCGTCGAGCTCCTTCTGCTTCTGATCGAAAATCTTCTTGAGCGAGGCACGGGCCTTGCGGCCATCCTCGGTCTCGGAAAGAGCGCGCCGGAGGTCAACGAAGCCAAGCTTCACTTCTTCGGCCAGCGCCGGCCGAATCAGGGCGGCCGCGATCACCAATCCGACTAGGGTAGAACGAATCATGCGCTTCATCTCCATTTGGGTCATAGGGAAGCCCAGGGATATCACGCCCCAGGGTTCAGGGCCACCTCTACAAATCGTTGCCAATGGTGAACTCGAAAACCGAGGAGTCCTCACCCGGCAGCGGCTTGTAGGGGAAGCCCCATTCAAAGCGCAGCGGCCCGATGGGAGAGAACCAGCGCAACCCGAATCCCCAGCTTGACCGCAAGCTGTTGAGCGGGAACACGGCCACGCAGGGATCCACGGACAGATCGGCAGAGGCAGGCTTGAGCCGGCAGTACTGTCGCTCCAGATTGTACGCGTTGCCGACATCGCTGAACACGACAGCGCGGATGTTGAGCTTCTCGAACAAAGGCATTTCAAGCTCGATCTTGCCCACCACCTGCATGTTCCCTCCCACCGCGAAGGTCCGCAGCGCCGAATCGGGCGACTGCGCGCTGGGCACGCGGATCTGCGGGCCCAGCGAGGCCAACTGGAAGCCGCGCACGTCGTAGATGCCCCCGACGAAGTAGCGTTCAAAGATGGGCACGCCCTGCGGCTCGCGGCTGACCACCGCGCCGATGTCGCCTTTCAGGCGCAGTACCAGCGGTCCCCATACCGGGTAGAAGTAGCGCGCAGTGCCCTCGAAACGGGAGAACTGGGCTTGCGACAGGAAGGCCGGCTCGGCGAACTCGGCGGAGATCGAGTTGTACCAGCCGCTGCGCGGAAACATGCGGTCGTTGCGTGTGTCGTGGGTCAGCGAGATACGCCACGATGAAACCACGCCGGCGTGCAGGAGGTTGGCCAGCGAACCCTGGGGCAAGGGGCTGCGCTGGCCGCCGCTGAATAGGTTGCTGCGGCCCCCCGTGGTGACGGAGATGTCCTGCAAGGTATAGGTGAGGAACATGCGCACGGTGTCGCTCAGCAGGTAGCCCCAGGTCAGGCTGCCGCCCTTCGACTGGCGCGTGAACCCGAGGTAGTACCGCTGCTGGTCGAACAGGTTGAAGCCGAAGTGCCAGTTGGTATCCAGGAAATACGGCTCATCGAACTGCAGCATGAAGAGCTGCCGCAGCGACGACATCTGGGCCTGCAGGACCAGCGACTGGCCCCGGCCGAGGAGATTGTTCTGCGAGATCTGCGCTTGCGCGATGAAGGACTCGACCGAGGAGAAACCAGCCCCGATCTGGAAGGCACCGGTCTGCCGCTCGGCCACCTCAACGTTGACATCCATCGCGTCGTCGCTCGAACCGCGCTTGGTGTTGGTTTCGACCTTCTCGAAGTAACCCAAGGCATTGACCCGGCGCTTAGACAGGTCAAGGCCGGACTGGCTGTAGCGCTCGCCCTCGTAAACGCGCAGTTCGCGTCGGATGACCTTGTCGCGCGTCTTCGAGTTACCATGGATGTCGATGCGTTCAAAGTTGACCTCGGAGCCCTTCTGGATGTCGAAGAACAGGCTCACCGTCCGCTGCTTCTCGTTGACGGTGGTCTCGGGCGTGGAGTTCACATAGGCGTAGCCCTTGTTCTTGTAGAGATCGGCGATGGCCTGAACATCCTGCGCCACCTTGGAGCGGTTGAAGATCTCGCCCGGCTTGACCTGCAAGCGGCTGAGAATGATCTCGGGTTTCTCCAGAAGATCGCCCTTCAGATCGATACTGCCGATACGGTATTGCTCGCCCTCGTCGATGGAGATGCTGATGTAGAGCGAGCGCTTGTCGGCCGACAGCTCCAGGCGGGGCTCCGCGACCTTGACGTTGATGTAGCCGCGGTCGAAATAGTAACCCTGAATCAGGGTCAGGTCGCGCTGGAAGACGTCCTCGCGGTAAGTGCCCGATGAAGACACGGCCGAGAAGAGATCGCCGGCCTGGGTGAGCATGACGTCGCGCAGTTCCTGGTCGGTCACGTGCTGGTTGCCGGTGAAGTTGACCCTGCGGACCTCCACTTTGCTGTTCTCGTGCACGCGAAAATACACGTCCACCTCGCCCGGGCTATCACGGCGCAACTCGTAGTCGACGTCCGCCATGTAGAAACCGCGCTGCAGGTAAAGCTCGCGGATCTTTTCCACGTTCTTCTTGATCTTGGCCAGGTCGAGCACCTGTTCCTTCTTGATGTCGAGCACCTCGTTGACCTTGGAAAGCCCGACCTCCTCGTGGCCCGACACGTAGATCTTGCGGATGGCGGGCTTCTCCTTGAGCACGTAGGTCAGAAGCACGCCGCCCGGGGTGTCGGTGGTCTCGACCTGCACATCCTCGAAGTAGCCCATCTTCCAGATGGCACGCACGTCATCCTGCAAGATGTCCTTGTTCAGTGATTGGCCGGGCAACGTGTGCAGGTTGATCCGTATGGCGTCGTCCTCGACCTTGCGATTGCCTCGGAATTGGACGCGCACCACCTTCAGGCTCGGGACCTTGATCGGCGCTCCCGGCTTGGAATCGGAATCGATCGACAGTGAAGGTGGCCGCAGTCGCTGCGCCTGCGGCGTAGCCGCGGCATCGTCGTCCTGGGCATGGGCAAGACCGGGCGCGAAGGCCGCCAGCACGCCCAGGATGGCCAGCCGCGACGGACTCACCCTTCCTCCTGGATACGACCGTCGACCATGCGCAGCTTGCGGAACGCCCGACCCGCGAGCTCGTCGTTGTGGGTCACGAGAAGAAGGGTCATTCCCAACTCGCGGTTCAACTCGAAGAATAGATCGTGGATGGCGCGTCCGGTCTTGCTGTCGAGGTTGCCGGTGGGCTCGTCGCCAAGCAGCAGTCGCGGCGAAAGAAAGAGCGCACGCGCCAGCGCCACCCGCTGTTGCTCACCGCCGGACAGCTCCCCGGGACGGTGACAAAGCCGATCCTGCAGACCCACGCGCGCCAGGATGGCCTCGGCGCGATCGCGGCACTCCTTGCGCGGCTGGCGCGCGATGAGGCCGGGCATCATCACGTTTTCCAGCGCGGTGAACTCGGGCAGAAGATGGTGAAACTGAAACACGAAACCGATCTCGCGGTTGCGAAAGCAGGCGAGCTTGGCCGCGGACATGTCCGTGACGTTCGCACCGTCGAACAGAATCTGGCCCGAGGTCGGGGCATCGAGCGTGCCGAGCAGATGCAGCAACGTCGACTTCCCCACCCCTGAGGCACCAACCACCGAAACCAGCGCGCCCGGCGCCAGGTCCAGGTTGATTCCACGCAGGACCTCGATCGAGCGACCGCCGTGCTCGAATACCTTCCACAGTTCGCGCACGAGCACGCGCGCGCCGCCAGGGACTGCGCCTGGCTCAGGTCGTGCAGCGCCGGCTTTTGCCATCGGGATTGGCACCGTAGCGACCGGCTGGGGCGGTGTCAATGCGTTCACTCGTACCTCAGCCCGTCGACGGGACGCATGCGTGACGCCAGCAGCGCCGGATATACGGTGGCCAGACAACACAGGGCCATGGCCGAGGCCGCGAGGACCAGGATCTCGCTCGGCCGCATCACCACCGGGAGTTTGCTGATGTAGTAGACGTCGGTGGGCAGGGGCAGGCCGTATTTCTCGATCAGCTTGCACCCGAGAACGCCGGTGGGAACGCCCACCGCCAGGCCCAGCAGGCCGATGTACACGCCCTCGGCGATGAACACCCGCCGGATGGCTCCGTCGCCCGCACCCATGGCCTTGAGAATGGCGACCTCGCGCGCTTTCTGGGTGGCCATCATGATGAGTGTCGAAATGATGGAGAAGGATGCCACGAGCGCGATGAAAGTCATCACCACGAACATGGCGATCTTTTCCAACCGCAGGGCCATGAACAGCCCCTTGTTGAGATCCTCCCACGAGCGAACCTCGTAACGGTCGCCCAGGGCGGCCTGGACCGCCGCCGCGACCACGGGAGCCGCATCGGGACCACGGGTGCGCAGATCGATGCCCGTCACCTCGCCCGGCGCGCCCAGGAATCTTTGCGCCTCGTCCAGTGCCACGTAGGCCAGCTTGGAGTCGTACTCGTACATCCCGCTGTAGAAGTGTCCGGCAGCGCGAAACACCTTAAGACCCGGCATGGGGCCCGAGGGACCAATCTTGCACAGTGGACAGACCACATCGACGTGGCTGCCACGAAAGATGCGCAGGGTGCGTGCGAAAAGCTCTTCCCCCAGCAGGATCGACGGCAGAACTCCATCGGCAGCCACCGCGTCGGCCGGCGCCCTCCTGCCCAGTTTGGGCGACGGTGCCGTCTCATCCTCGCCGGCTTCGCGCTCACCGGTCTCATGGGCAAACGGGTCGTCGGCGACCTTCTCCGGGTGCTCCAGGTCGTCGACGCTGCCCTCACGCAGGGTACGGCCCAAGTCCAGCACGGATCGCGCGGTTTCGGGATCGATCCCGCGCAGCATGATTCCTGCGGGCGCTGAGCCGGCCCGGATCATGACCTCGGCCTCCAGATAGGGAGTGGCCCCCACCACCGCTGGCTCACCCAGCACCGTCTGGCGAACCTTGCGCCAATCGAGAAAAGGCCGATCGTCCGCCGTGGTGATCACGACATCGGCCTTGGCTCCACGGATCTTGGTCTTCAGATCCACCTCGAACCCAGACATCACGGAGAGGGCCAGGATGGGCGCCGCCGTGCCCAAGAACACGCCGAAGATCGAGATGGCCGTGAACACGGTGAAGGAAGCAAACAGCACGCCCATGAAGGTGACGACCGCGCCCGCAATCGCCCCAACCACGCCCGCCATCCAGAGTCGCTCGAACATCACCGAGGGCTCCGGCGCCAGCAGGCCCGAGGCAGAACGCGCAGGCTGGCCAAACAACTTGACCGCCGTCAGATCGAGCGCGGCGAGGAGAAGAACGGCGATGCCGAAGTACAGCGCCCGGCGCGAGCGACGCTCAGGGTCGCGCAGATGACGCCATGCCACGAACCATTCGAACCCGGTGCGAGCCTTGTCGCTCATTCCGACCTCATGAGGGGGAACAGGATGACGTCGCGGATGGAGGGCTGGTCGGTGAGCAGCATGACCAGGCGATCCACGCCGATGCCCTCGCCTGCCGTGGGTGGCAGCCCGTACTCGAGGGCGCGGCAGTAGTCTTCGTCGTAGTCCATGGTCTCCTCCGCCCCGCGCGCCTTGGCCTCGACCTGACGCTGAAAACGCGCCCGCTGGTCCACCGGGTCGTTCAGCTCGGAAAACGCATTGGCGTGCTCGCGCCCCACGATGAACAACTCGAAACGGTCCACCTTGCCTGGCTCGGCGTCGTTGCGTCGCGAGAGCGGCGAGGTTTCCGCGGGATAATCGACCACGAACACGGGCCGATCCTGGGGCAGCGCCTGCTCGCCTGCGTAGTCGAACAGCGCACCCACCCGGTGGCCGTGGGTCTCGCACTTGGGCAGCACCGCCGAGAGCTCGTCCTTGCGATCGAGCACGCCCGAGCCGTCCACCCAGCCCAGCAAGGCGGCCTCGTCGTCGAGCATGGGCCGTTCCAGCCCCTGGGGGAGCCTGCCGCTGGCCACTGCCGCGACGATGGCGTCCTTCATGGGAATGCGCTCCCACTGGCCCAGGTCGACCACCTGGCCCTGGTAGCTGATGCGCGTGCCGCCGCAGATTTCGCGGGACAACTCGCTGAGCAGCTGCCGGGTCAACAGCATCAGATCCTCGTAGGTCGCGTAGGCCTGATAGAATTCCAGCATGGTGAATTCGGGGTTGTGCTGGCGCGACAGCCCCTCGTTGCGGAAGTTGCGACCGATCTCGTAGACCCGATCGAATCCTCCCACCACCAGGCGCTTGAGGTGCAACTCGGGCGCAATGCGCAGGGTGAGATCGAGCGCGAGCGCGTTGTGGTGCGTACGAAAGGGCCGCGCCGCCGCGCCGCCGAGAACGGTGTGCATCATCGGGGTTTCCACCTCGATGAAGTCACGCTCGTCGAGGAATCGGCGCAAGTGGCGCACGATCCGGGTGCGCTTGCGAAACACCTCCATCACCTCGGGATTGGCCACCAGATCCACGTAGCGCTGGCGATAGCGGATCTCCATGTCCTGCAGGCCGTGCCATTTCTCGGGCAAGGGGCGTGTCGCCTTGGTGAGGATGTGCACGCGGTCCGCGACCACGCTGTCTTCGCCAGCCTTGGTCTTGGTGAGAAGGCTGGTGGCTCCTTCGACTCCGACGAAATCCCCGCGCTCGACCAGCTTCCACAGAGCAAAGGCCGGCTCGCCCACCACATCCAGCTTGACCCAGACCTGGATTTCGCCGGTGCGGTCGCGAAGCTTGGCAAAGGCCGCCTTGCCGAAGCTGCGGATCGCGACGATACGACCGGCCACCGACACGCGGCCATTCTCGTCAGTGCCCTGAGGAGGATGTTTGGGATCTGCCCCCTCTGCAAACCACTTGTGAATGTCGCGCGCCGTAGATCCGGGGCGAAAGCCGTTGGCGTAGGGATTGTGGCCGGCGGCGCGCAGCTCGGCGACCTTGCGCTCCCGTTCGGCGATCAATTCACGTTCGTCAGACATGGTTCACCATCGCGTAGTCTAGGTTTCGAGGTCGTCCTCGTCCGGTTTGGGCACGGGTCTCGCCGATGGATCGCCAGCCATCTGCAGCAGCAACGCGACCATGAACTGGTCGAGATCGCCATCCAGAACCGCATCCACGTTGCCCACCTTGAGGCCGGTGCGGTGGTCGGAGGCCAGCCGATAGGGCGCCAGCACGTACGAGCGAATCTGGCTGCCCCACTCGATCGACTTCTTCTGCGCGTGGATGCCGCCCATCTTCTCGTCCAGCTTCTTCTGCTCGACCTCGATCAACTTGGACCGCAGGATGCGCATGGCCGTGGATCGGTTTTTGTGCTGGGAACGCTCCTGCTGGCAGTGCACCGCAATTCCCGTCGGAATGTGCGTGATGCGAATGGCGGACTCGGTCTTGTTGACGTGCTGGCCGCCCGCCCCGCCGGAGCGCATGGTTTCAATGCGCAGATCTTTCTCGTCGATGTCGACCTTCACCGTCTCATCGATGTCGGGGTACACGAACACGCTGGCGAACGACGTGTGCCGGCGCGCCTGGGCATCGAAGGGCGAAATGCGCACCAGGCGGTGCACGCCCGATTCGGCGCGCAGGTAGCCATAGGCCCACTCGCCCTCGACGCTCATGGTGACGCTCTTGATGCCAGCCTCGTCGCCCGGTTGCACGTCGAGCAGTTCGGCCTTGTAGCCCCGGCGCGCCACCCAGCGCGTGTACATCCGTTGCAGCATCTCGGCCCAGTCCTGCGACTCGGTGCCGCCAGCGCCAGCGTTGATGCTCACGATAGCGCCCTGCCGGTCGTAGGGCCCGGAGAGCATGCGGGCGAATTCCATCTTGCCGACGGCGTCCTCGATCGTGGTGAGAACGGCTATGGCCTCGTCCGCCGTGATCTCGTCCTTGGCTTCGTCGGCCAGATCCACCAGGACCCGGCCGTCGTCCAAGGCGCGTACCTGTATGTCGAATCCTTCCACGGCTGCCTTCAGCCGCGCCTGTTCGCGCAGCACGGCCTGGGCCCGCTCGTTCGCGTTCCAGAAGTCAGGTTGGGAAGCCTCGCCATCGAGCTCGGCTATGCGGGAGCGCTTGCCGTCGATGTCAAAGATGCCCCCGGAGAATCTCCAAGCGGCGTGCCAGCTTCTCGATGCGGTCGCGGATGGGGCCGATTTCCATGGTGGGCTAGCTAGCCACGTCGCAAACTGTCGCGCAAGTAGTTCTCGGTGAGGCGTAGGTATTTGCCGGCCAGCGCGCGGTGCTCGTCAGCAGCCGCCGGGTCGAGCGTGCGCACGACCTTGGCCGGCACGCCGAGCACGAGGCTGTGCGGCGGAATGATGGTGCGCGGCGTGACCACCGCCCCGGCTCCCACGACGGAACCGAATCCGATGACCGAATCGTCGAGTACCGTGGCCTGCATGCCGATGAGACACGCATCCTCCACCCGGCAGGCGTGAAGCATGGCCCGATGACCGATCACCACGTCGGCGCCCACCAGGCAGGGGCCGTCGTCCGCCACATGGATGACGGTTCCATCCTGCACGTTGCTGCGATCACCGATGATGACGGACGCGATATCACCGCGCAGGACCGCACCGTACCAGACCGACACGCCCAGGCCCAGACGGACATCGGCCACCACTGCGGCGCCTGGCGCGATGAAGGTGCCCTGCGCGGCCGACGGCACCCGGTCCAGATAGCGATCGATGACGGCGCGGGGAAATCGGAAGCGCATCTCGGCAAGCCGCCGATCCAGCGCCTCGGCATCTGGATGAGGCCCGGAGACAACGACCACGGACGATGTGACGAGGGCCATGCGATGAAACGATACTACGGCGACCCGCCCTCCGCACGGCGGCTGGCAGCCCTGCGGGCGATCTCCACGCGCCTGGCCAGGACGGGGTTGGCAGGGTCCAGACGCAGGGCCTCGCCATACTCCCGCACGGCGTCCTCGAAACGGCCGAGCTTGAAGTAGGCAGCGCCCAGAATGGCGTGAGCGCCCCCTTCTCCCGCCGCCAGCGCAGCCCGGCCCTCCAGGATGGCTCGCGAGAAATCGTCACGTTCAAAGGCCGCGCGGGCCTCGGAGAGAGCCTTTTTCCCATCTCCGGCAGCGCGCGGCCGCATCCTGTCGGCCGGTAGGTCGCTGGCAGCCGGGGCTGTGGATGCTGGCGCTGCGATGGTCGTAACCGCCGGGCGGGAGAGTCGGGCGAGTGGTGCCGTCGACCCAGACGGCTCAGTTCCGCGGGAAAGCCGTGCGGCAGGCGGAACGCCCGGCGACACCGTCACGGCCGGCGCCGAGTTGGCGACGCGGGCCGGTGAATCCTGTGGCAGCCGAGCCTGATCGGCCGGCGGCAAGACCGATCCGCTAGCGACTGGCTCCTGTTCCTTGCCGGCCGTGGCCTCGACATCCAGGCGCCGGGTCATGTAGATGTTGAAGGCGATGGCCATCAGCAGGGCGGCGCCGAAGATCAAGAAGAAACGGCGCAGCCAAAGGGCATTACGCGACACCACGGTCGTCCGCGACGGCGTCGAAGCGGCTGGGGTTCCCTCTGGCGAGGGGCTTGCCGGGTTGGGTGCTGCGAATAGGTCATCCCTGCGCAAAGCCCAGCCTCAAGCGGTGTTCTCGGACCAGCATCACGCCCAAGCCTTCTTCAGCAGCCATGCTTTGACCACCTGGGTAAGCGCCACGTAGCACGCGAGCGTCATGAAGAGAAAGAGCCAGTATAGGCGAGGCAATCCCACGAATCCTAGCGCGCCAGCGATAGGTGAGAAGGGAAGCAGGAGGCCGACGGCCATGACCAGCACCGTGGTCGCCGTGAGTGGCCAACTCGCCCGGCTTTGCAGGAACGGGAACTTGTTGGTACGGATGACGTGAATGATGAGGGTCTGGGTGAGCAGCGACTCGACGAACCACCCGGTCTGGAACAGGTGAGCCTGGCTGGGATCCCACGCCTTGAACACGTAAAGCATGATGAGGTACGTGGTGTAGTCAAAGAGCGAGCTGCACGGCCCGATGAAAAGAATGAAGCGCGTGATCTCGTTCATCGACCAGGGACGCGGCCGCGCGATCTGCTCCGGGTCGACGTCATCGGTGGGGATGGCCACCTGGGAAAAATCGTAGAGGAGGTTGTTGGTCAGGATCTGGATGGGGGCCATGGGCACATAGGGCAGAAAAGCGCTGGCACCCACCACGCTGAACATGTTGCCGAAGCTGGAACTGGCGCCCATCCGGATGTACTTGAGGATGTTGGCGAAGACCTTGCGCCCTTCCAGCAGGCCGTCTTCCAGCACCAGCAGGCTCTTCTCCAGCAGCACGAGGTCGGCCGATTCCTTGGCGATGTCGACCGCGGAATCCACCGAGATCCCGACGTCGGCGGCGCGCAGCGCCGGCGCATCGTTGATGCCGTCGCCCAGGAAGCCCACCACATGCTTCCTGCTCTGCAGGGCGGCGATGATGCGTTGCTTGTGGGTGGGAGCCAGGCGCGCGAACAGCGTGGTCCGTTCCACCACGCCAGCCAGCTCCGCGTCGCTCATGGCCTCGATCTGCGAGCCCAGCAACACGTGTTCGGTGGGGATGCCGACCTCGCGGCAGATCTTCTTGCTCACCAGCTCGTTGTCACCGGTCAGGACCTTGACCGCGACCCCGTGCTGGCCGAGCGCCACTACCGCGGGTGCGGTGGTGTCCTTGGGAGGATCGAAGAAGGCCACGTAGCCGCGCAGCACCAGATTGCATTCGTCGGCCTTGGAATAGGCAGGCTTGCGCTCCAGATCGCGGTAGGCAATGGCCAGCACGCGAAAACCGTCGCTGGACAAACGCCGGTACTCTTCCTTCAGATCCTCGATGAGTACCCGTTCCATGGGCATGACCTCGCCCTGATACTCAAAATTCGTGCAGCGATTGAAGATCTCCTCGGGCGCGCCCTTGCAGATCAGGCGCGGCTGCCCCTCGGGCGTCTCCACCACGACCGACATCAACCGGCGCGCGAAATCGAAGGGGATCTCGTCCAACTTGCGATGCTCAGGAACGTGGAACTGATCGTGAATCTCTTCCTTGTGCGCCAGCACCGCGCGATCGAGGACGTTGCGCAGGCCCGTCTGGAAGTGGCTGTTGAGGTAGGCCAGCATCAAAACCTCGTCGTCCTCTTCCAGTTCCACGTCGCAGTGCCGTTCCAGCACCACCCGGTCCATGGTCAGCGTGCCAGTCTTGTCCGTGCACAAAACGTCCATGGCGCCGAGGTTCTGGATGGAGTTGAGCCGCTTGACGATGACCTTCTTCCTCGACATGGCGATGGCGCCTTTGGACAGGCACACCGTCACGATCATGGGCAGCATCTCGGGCGTCATGCCCACTGCCACGGCCAGGGCGAAGAAGAAAGCCTCGTGCCAGTTGTGCTTGGTGAACCCGTTGATGAGGAAGACCAACGGCACCATCACCACCATGAAACGGATCATCAACCAGGTGAAGCGGGCCACCCCTTTGTCGAAGCTGGTCTGCACCCGCTGGCCCACGATGGCCTTGGCGATGCTGCCCAGGTAGGTGCGCGCGCCGGTGCCCACCACCACGCCGGTGGCCGTGCCGCTCTCGACGCTGGTGCCGAGAAAGCAGATGTTCTTCCATTCCAGCGGCGAGGATGGCGCGACCGTCTCGCGCGCGTCGAACTTCTCCACCGGCAGGGATTCGCCGGTGAGGCTGGCCTGGATGATGAACACGTCCTTGCTGGAAAGCAGGCGAAGGTCAGCCGGGATCATGTCGCCGGCCGACAGGCGCACGATGTCGCCCGGCACCAGCTCGGACAGGGGAACCTCGCGCACCTCGCCGCCGCGGATCGCGGTGGCGGTGACGCGAATCATGGCCTTCAGCTTGGCCGCCGCAGTGTCCGCCCTCGCCTCCTGAACGAAACGCAACGCCACGCCCAGAACCACCATCATCACCATGACGATGGCAGCCCGCAAATCACCGGTCAGCGCGGAAACCACCGCCAGCAACGACAACAGGATGACCAGCGGGTTGAGCAGCGCCTTGACCAAAATGTCGCGATAGGTATGCCGTTCCTCCTGCGCCACGGCGTTGGGTCCGTACTGCTCCAGTCGGCGCTCGACCTCCTCCACGGAGAGCCCGGTGGCTGACGAGCCCAGATCGGCCACCAGCTTGTCCCCTTCACAAGTCGCCGCGCTGGCCAACTGCTGTGACAGACCGGCGGCCACGCTGTTGCGTCCAGGCAGGCCCAGCCGTTTGGGCAAGATAGACGGAAGGGAAAAGGGATTTCGCATGATAAGGGCTTTGCTAGAACGGCTGGCGGGGAGCGCCGGACCAACCCGTCGGCCGCAAGAAGACGGCCCTGAGTATAGCCTTGCCGCGCGGCTGGCAAGTGCTTTGAACGTGGGACCTGCGATCTTGCGATCCTGAGATTCTGGGTCGCGATCTCAGGAGTGTCCCGCGGCGACCAGCCGGGCTACACTTGTTGGCTTCCACGTTGGCGGGACACATGCACGGCCATCACCATCACCTGCACGGGGGCGCCCACGGGCCGGCCACAACCGACGGCGAGAAGCGGTCGGTGGCGCTCTACTCGGTTCTGGCTGCACTGCTTTTGACCGGCACCAAGGTCGTGGTGGGCCTGTGGACAGGCAGCCTGGGTATCGTGGCCGAGGCCATGCACTCGGGCCTGGATCTGGCCGCGGCCGGGGTCACGCTGTGGGCGGTGCGGGTCTCCGGCCGACCGGCCGACGCCGAGCACGCCTACGGCCACGGCAAGATCGAGAACCTGTCGGCGCTGTTCGAGACCGTGCTGCTGCTGGGCACCTGCGTCTGGATCATCCGGGAGGCGATCGAGCGTCTCTTCTTTCGTGTCCCCATCCACGTCGACGCCAACCTGTGGGCGTTTCTGGTCGTCATCTTGTCGATCGCCATCGACTACTCCCGCTCGCGCGCGCTCATGCGGGTGGCCAAGAAGTTCGAGAGCCAAGCCCTGGAGGCGGACGCCCTGCACTTTTCCACCGACATCTGGTCGTCGCTGGTCGTGCTGGCCGGCCTATTGGGCGTCCGTACCGCGCAGGGGCTGGGCATGCCCTGGCTGGCCAAGGCCGATGCCGTCGCAGCGCTCGGGGTTGCGGGCGTCGTGGTCTGGATCAGCCTGCAACTGGGCCGCAAAGCGGTCGACGACTTGTTGGATTCGGTGTCCCCTGATCTGGGCCGGCGCATCGCGGCCGCGGCCAAGGTCACCGACGTGCGCGAGGTCAGGCACGTGCGCGTGCGCCGCAGCGGGCCCGCTCTTTTCGTGGACCTGGCCTTGGTTCTCGATCCCGGCGAGTCGCTGGAGCGCAGCCACGAGATCGCCGATCGGGCCGAGGCCGCCATCAAGGCACAGTTCACGCGCGCCGACGTTGTGGTGCACGTGGAGCCGGGCCCGATCTCCACCGACGATCTGGTAGCGACAGCGCGCCGGCGGGCCGAGCGCCACGGCTCGACCGCGCACGACATCCGCGTATTCGAGGAAGACGGCCGCACGACCATGGAGCTGCACCTGGAAATGGCCGACAGCATGGCGCTGGGCGAAGCTCACCGTCGGGCTTCGGCCCTGGAAGACGACCTTCAGGCGACTGTGCCTGGCCTGGCCAAGGTCATCACCCACATCGAGCCCGCCGGGGAAAGCGCCGCAGCTCGCAACGCCGATCCGGCTGAAATCGAACGGATCAGCGCCTCCTTGCTGCGCTTCCCAGAACTGGCCCAACTGGGAATCCGGGCGCACGACCTGAGCGTCCGGCGCACGGGAAACGAGCTGGCGATCTCGTTTCATTGCACCCTGGCAGCCGCGACGTCCATCAAGGACGCGCACGCCTTCACCGAGCGCATCGAGCAGTACCTGCGCAGCCAAATCCCGAACTTGGGACGCGTGACCGTCCACACCGAACCACCCGGGGCACACTAATCCCCGAACAGGACTGCGTCGGCGCGCTGGTCGTTCAAGTTTTGGCAGGCGAGCGTGGGCCTGTGGGCCTCCAGCTCGGCCACCGAGTGCATGCCGGTGGCCACCGCGACGCAGTCGGCGCCGATGGCCTGGGCGGCGGCGATGTCCTTGGGCGTGTCACCCACCACGACCACGCGGCAATCCGGCAGCAACAAGCCGAGTTGGGCCGCGCCTCGCCGAGCGCCGGCGGCCAGGATCGCGGGCCGATCAATCGAATCGTCGCCGAAGCCGCCGAAGCTGAAGCGATGATAGATCCCAGCGTGGCCCAGCTTGATGCGAGCGCCTTCGCGCATGTTCCCGGTGCCCAGGCCCAGGGCCACCTCGGGGCGGGCCTCGGCCAGATCAAGCGCGCGCAGGATGCCGTCGTGGACACGAATGCCGCCGGTGCTGGCGGCCAATTCATCCAGTACCCACAGATATTGGGCTATCGTGGCGTCTATCTCGGCCTGCAGCGCAGCCTCGGACGCAAAACCCTTGTCCAGGGCCAGCAGGCCGCCGCGCACGATTGCCTTGTCCGTCATGCCGGCGAATGTGAACGACACGACGTCGCTGCGACCGTGACGCTGCTCAAATGCCTTTTCGATAGCTCGACGCCCGACCCCACCGCTGGTCACCAAGGTTCCGTCGACATCAAACAACAAGATGGTGGGCATGCCAGCCAGGGTACAGGTCAAAAATTCCCCGACAAGGAAACCGTGCCCGGCCCGAGAACAATCGCCGGCGTGGACGTCTCGTCGCGCCCCCAGATCAAGATGGCGACGCCCCCCAAGAGAGCCGCGCTTCCGCCCGCCAGCAGACCCCAACCGAGGCCCGCAGTGGCGCGCTTGAAAGGACAGGGCTGCTGGGCCGAGCAGCTAGGATCGGCATCGCCGTCGACCGCCAGGTAGTAGCTCCCGAACCCAAGCAGCACCGCCCCGCCTGTGGCGAGGCCCAACCCGAACAAGGGCAAGGGCTGCCTCCAGAAAGATCGGCCTGTGGAAGACGGGACGGGCTTCGCCTCCGCCAGGTCGGTCCGCGCTGGCGTCGGGGACACCGCCTCGGACGGCACCGAGCCCGCACTGCCCTGCTCGCGCACCACGCGCGTCCAGAGGGCGGCGGTGCGATCCTTCACCGCCCGATAGAAATCTTTGGCCGAACAGATCTCGCATTCCTTGGAATCGCTGCCCAGGATGCGCCCGGTCGCGCCGTCACGCAGATCGAGACGCAGGTTGTACGACTCGTTCACGTAGCTGCCTTGAATCTCCAGGATGTGGCTCGCCCCAGCCTGACGGCCCAGTTCGGCCAGGCAGGACGGCACGTTGCAGTCGTCGAGCGCGGTCTCGATCTGGTTCTGCGGCACGACCTCGACGCCGAGCGCGCGCAGGGCCTCTTCGGCCGAAGCCCGGACCTCTTGCCGGATGTCCCGCGCGCCGCCTGCCATCTCCATCATCACCACCCGAGGTGCAGCCATGGCCCGCCCCGCCCAGATGGCAGCAAGCATTGACATCAGGATTCCTGACAAACCCGGACGAAGCATGACCGCCATGTTGGAGATTCGCGCGACGGAGTCAAGAGGCCACAGGCCTGACCGTTGATCTTTGGCGAAAAGTGCGGCATTGGTGCGGGAACTCCGCGAAATGCCTGTGGATAACGTCATTTGGACGCCTCCAGGAGACGCAGAGGACGCATGGTGGGTGGTTCGAGAATCAGGGGCACGGAGAGGCGGTCGAAGCGCGCGGAGAATGTGCCGAGCGCCAAGGCTCTGATGCCGATGGTGACGAAGGACTGACGAGGCCCTTTGCGTTTGCAGCGCAGGCGCAAAGAGGGATCGATCAGCGCGGCGGTGATGCCCACCAGAGTCCAGATCAAGAGGGCTACGGCCAGAAGGCTAACGAAGCGGGCCAGGGCCACTGGGTCGCGGAACTGGGTCCAAAAGAGCTTGGCGCCGAAACGTCGGCCTTTCGTGTCTCGGAATTGCTCCTCGACGGTCATGCGGCGGTCATAGAGCGCCAGCACCTGCTTGGCGGAACCGGGTTCGCTGGTGGCGACCCACCACGGTTCATGAGCACCAGGAGCCCAGTATCCGATGATGCGAACCGAGACAACACCGTCGGCACGCAGCGGAACCACGCCGAGATCGAGCACCTGCCCTGGTTGCAGGAGAATGGCCTCCAATGGTCGACGTACACCAGGCTCAAGCTCGACGTAGACATCGGCCATCAAACGGACGACGAAGCCCAAGCGCAGCGTCTGCAACAACGCCAGCCAACTCGCGCGACGAAATCCGCGGTCGCACAGAATCGTCGCGGTGACACCCGCCCGACGGGTGACGTCGGCCAGGAAGCGCAGGAAGGTATTCTCCCGGGTATTCTGCGAGCGATCTCGGATCAACTTGCGCCAACCTTGAACGAAGACGGGGATGGCCCGCTTGCCGGTGACCATGGCAGCGACCAGGAGGCGCAAGTCATGGTGCCATTCGGTCCAGTCCACAGCGAGCAGGACATGCCGATCCGGGCGACGGGCGAGCAAATCCAGCGACCGCGTGGCGAATTCAAGATAGTCGACGTGCTCATTGCGCAGCAGCCGGTAGAAGCGATTGACCGCACTGTCCAGCCTGGTCCGCAGCCAGCCGGCCAGAGTCGTGGCGATGGCGAACGAGCGAGCCTGACCAGTGGCGGCGATGGCGGCGATGATCAGACCCAGCGTTCTGCGGCGCGCCTTATGAAAAGGGTCGAGCAAGTCGCTGAGAAATGGGTAGGTTCGTTCTGGGCTCACGGGGAAACCTCCTGCGTTTAGTTGGCAAAAACCAAACTTCGGAGGACCCGTGGGCCCTTTTCCACTTATTTTTCACGCTATTTCGTAAGTGATCGAAATGATCCAGCTTTTTCGGGCTCGATCTGATAGGCGGTCAGGCCACAGGCCTGACCGTTGATCTTTGGCGAAAAGTGCGGCATTGGTGCGGGAACTCCGCGAAATGCCTGTGGATAACGTCATTTGGACGCCTCCAGGAGACGCAGAGGACGCATGGTGGGTGGTTCGAGAATCAGGGGCACGGAGAGGCGGTCGAAGCGCGCGGAGAATGTGCCGAGCGCCAAGGCTCTGATGCCGATGGTGACGAAGGACTGACGAGGCCCTTTGCGTTTGCAGCGCAGGCGCAAAGAGGGATCGATCAGCGCGGCGGTGATGCCCACCAGAGTCCAGATCAAGAGGGCTACGGCCAGAAGGCTAACGAAGCGGGCCAGGGCCACTGGGTCGCGGAACTGGGTCCAAAAGAGCTTGGCGCCGAAACGTCGGCCTTTCGTGTCTCGGAATTGCTCCTCGACGGTCATGCGGCGGTCATAGAGCGCCAGCACCTGCTTGGCGGAACCGGGTTCGCTGGTGGCGACCCACCACGGTTCATGAGCACCAGGAGCCCAGTATCCGATGATGCGAACCGAGACAACACCGTCGGCACGCAGCGGAACCACGCCGAGATCGAGCACCTGCCCTGGTTGCAGGAGAATGGCCTCCAATGGTTGACGTACACCAGGCTCAAGCTCGACGTAGACATCGGCCATCAAACGGACGACGAAGCCCAAGCGCAGCGTCTGCAACAACGCCAGCCAACTCGCGCGACGAAATCCGCGGTCGCACAGAATCGTCGCGGTGACACCCGCCCGACGGGTGACGTCGGCCAGGAAGCGCAGGAAGGTATTCTCCCGGGTATTCTGCGAGCGATCTCGGATCAACTTGCGCCAACCTTGAACGAAGACGGGGATGGCCCGCTTGCCGGTGACCATGGCAGCGACCAGGAGGCGCAAGTCATGGTGCCATTCGGTCCAGTCCACAGCGAGCAGGACATGCCGATCCGGGCGACGGGCGAGCAAATCCAGCGACCGCGTGGCGAATTCAAGATAGTCGACGTGCTCATTGCGCAGCAGCCGGTAGAAGCGATTGACCGCACTGTCCAGCCTGGTCCGCAGCCAGCCGGCCAGAGTCGTGGCGATGGCGAACGAGCGAGCCTGACCAGTGGCGGCGATGGCGGCGATGATCAGACCCAGCGTTCTGCGGCGCGCCTTATGAAAAGGGTCGAGCAAGTCGCTGAGAAATGGGTAGGTTCGTTCTGGGCTCACGGGGAAACCTCCTGCGTTTAGTTGGCAAAAACCAAACTTCGGAGGACCCGTGGGCCCTTTTCCACTTATTTTTCACGCTATTTCGTAAGTGATCGAAATGATCCAGCTTTTTCGGGCTCGATCTGATAGGCGGTCAGGCCACAGGCCCCTACGCGGAGATCAACCGCAACTGCCGGCAGCGAGCCGGAGGTGCGACCGCGATGGGGTACGAATTGGAAAAGCAACCATCGCACAACCCGCGATGCTCGTCCGTGCTTCCCGCGCAGTTGATCGAGGCACGCAGACCGCCGAGCGACAGGTAGCCGAGGCTATCCGCGCCCACGAAACGGCAGATCTCCTCCACGCTGTGCGCGCTGGCAATCAGCTTGTCACGATCCGGGGTGTCGATGCCGTAGTGACAGGGGCCCACCGTGGGCGGCGAGCTGATGCGCAGGTGAACCTCGCGCGCACCTGCCCCACGGATCATGCCGATGATCTTGCTGGAGGTGGTGCCGCGCACGATGGAATCGTCGACCACGACCACCCGTTTTCCCGCCAGAACCTCACGCACCGGCGACAACTTGAGTTTCACCCCGAAGTGACGGATCGACTCGGACGGCTCGATGAAGGTGCGCCCCACGTAGTGCGAGCGCATCAGGCCCTGGCCAAACGGCAGTCCACTTTCGCGCGCGTAGCCGATGGCCGCTGCGGTGCCCGAATCGGGAACCGGGACGACCACGTCAGCGGGGACCGGGTGTTCGACCGCCAGCCGGCGGCCCATACGTTCGCGGGCCTGGTACACCGACTGGCCGGCGATGGTGGAATCGGGCCGCGCGAAGTACACCCATTCGAACACGCAGCGATACGGCTTCTCCGCCTGGAAAGGAAAAATCCGCCGCATGCCGTTCTCGTCGAAAATCAGCATCTCGCCCGGCTCGATGTCGCGCACGTAGCTGGCCTCGATGAGATCAAAAACGCAGGTCTCCGAGGCCACCACCCAGCCCTTCTTGCTGTGCTTGCCCAGGGACAGCGGGCGGATGCCCATCGGATCGCGCGCGATGATCATCATGGATTCAGACAAGAAGGCCAGCGAATAGGCTCCATGCACCGCCCGCAGAGCGTCGGCCACGCGGTCGGGCAGCGCCCCTTCGCGCGAACGCGCGATGAGGTGCAGAATGACTTCCGTGTCGCTGGTGGTCTGAAAGATCGATCCGCCGTCCTCCAGATGCGCACGCACCTCGGCGGCGTCGACCAAGTTGCCGTTGTGGGCAATGGCCAGCGAACCGCCCGAATAGTCCACCGCGATGGGCTGCGCGTTCTTGGATGCCGAGTCGCCGGTGGTCGAGTAGCGCACGTGGCCGATGGCCGACGACCCAGGCAAGCGTCGCAGGCGGTCCTGGGTGAAAATCTCACCCACGTGCCCCATCTCGCGAACGCAGTGCAACCGCTGGTCGTCGCTGGAAACGATGCCCGCCGACTCCTGGCCCCGGTGCTGGAGCGCATGCAAGCCCAGGTACGCCAGATTGGCCGCTTCCGGGTGGCCGTAGATTCCGATCACGCCGCACATGGGCGAACGAAAGTTACCACACGCCAGGCCAAATGCACCTCGTACCCAACGTCCACCATGGAAGGATAGGGTCGTGGTCGTGGCCGCAACCCACGAGAGCGTCAGCGCTGGCTAACGCCTCCGGATCTTCTTCTTTGCCCAGGCCGGCGTCATGCTGCCCATGGCCCCGGCAACCCGCGGAAAAGCAGGCGGCGAGGCGGGCCCCGGCGCGCCAGCAACAGCCGGTGTCACGGGACGTGTGGCGGGCGCGACCGGCGCCGCAGCCTTGCCCGCAACAACCGCCTTGGCCGGTGTGGCCATGCGCGGTGGAGCGGGACGGGTCGTGGACTTCTCGCTGGCGGCCGGGCGCTGCACAGCGCGCGAACTCACAGCCGCCCGCGCAGCCGCGATGTCGCCCATGTCCACTCGGCCCCGGTATGCGGCGCCGGCTTCCATCATCACGCGCGGAGATGCCAGATCACCGACCACGCGCGCGGTCGACGCCAGTTTCACGCTTTCGGAAGCGACCATGGTGCCCACCACCGTGCCGGCGATGAGCAGATGGCGAACATCGACATCGGCCTGGACCGTGGCCCCCTTCTCGACCGTGAGCGTCTGCGTGAGCTGCACCTTGCCGTCGATGTGGCCGCGGACGATGAGGTCCTCTTCGCCGCGCACCTCGCCCGAGATGCGTGTCTCGGGCCCGATCACAGTTTCTTTGTCAGCCATAGTGTGCGCCTACACGTCCATGTCCACGTTGCCCTTGAACCCGGCACCGTCGGCGATCACGATCCGCGGCGACTTGGCGTCGCCCACCATCTTGGACTCGGGCTTCAGTTCGAGGCGCTCGCGCGCCACCACGTTGCCGGTCAGCCGGCCGCTGACCGTCACGGTCTGGGCCTCGACGTCGGCCTCCACCGTGGCGCCTGCCTCGACTGCCAAGCTCTGCGCCACCGAGATCTTACCCTTGACGGTTCCCAGGATGGTAAGCGGCTCTTCTCCTGTGATCTCGCCGTCGATGACGATGCTGCTTCCGATGACCGTGTTCGCCATGGGCTTCGTGTCCTTTTCCTTTGCCATGATTCGTGTCCCGTCCCGAGCGCGCCGCCCCCAGGGCTAGGCGCCGCCCGCCTTGATTCCCGCCGGCAACTCTACCTCCATCTCGATAGTCCCTGAGAACTTTGCGCCGTCTTCAATGATAATCTGGGGCGCGCGAAGCTTGCCCGCCACGCGGGCCGTGGCGTGCAGGACTGCCGAACGCGCTGCCACCACGTCGCCGCGCGCCTCGCCCTTGACCGTGACCTGGGCCACGTCCATGTCAGCCTCGACGCTGCCCGATTCCTCGATGGTCAGGTGGCTCTCCAGGCCAATGCGGCCTTCCACGCGACCCTCGACGATCAGATCTTGTTTTCCAGAGATCTGACCGCGGACCGCGCTCTTGCTGGCGATGAGACAAGGTTCGTCGCTGGCCATCATGTCCTCCTGTGGGCGAACGCCAGGCAAACGTATCCTTGGGGATCCTTGGTGTCAATCTTGACATCGGTGTTCTGCCGGACCTCGGGAGTTCCGGTTGAGAACACAGAGGTAAGACGAGAGAGCACGGAGACCGCTGCGCTCCGTCATGGGCGCAAACATCTTATTTTTGATTCCACGCCCTGGCGACCGGGAATACACTTGATGTTTGAGAGCGGCCGGCGGCGGGGCAGCCTGGGCCGGCCGGCGCTCGGGAGGATTCGGATGGACGCAGGATCGAGTGGCGTGGACAGCTTTTTCGCCTCGGCGGAGCGCAGTGATGCCGCAAGCGTCGCTCGTCTGGCCGCGCTGGCTGTCACGGACCCGGTGATCAAGACCGTACTCGACGCCGTGGCCGGCTATCTGATGGTGCTGGATCAGCACCGGCAGATCCTGGCAGCTAACCGCGAACTTTTGGCCGGGATCGAGCTTGAGAACGGCGACCAGTTGCTCGGCCAGCGTCAGGGAGAAGCCCTGGGCTGCATCCATGCTCACACCGGCCCCGGCGGTTGCGGCACTTCCTTGCATTGCCGTCACTGCGGCGCCGTGCTGGCCATTCTCGCTGCGCAGACGACGAACCAGCCGACCACCGGGGAGTGCACGCTTGCCCGTCGTGAAGACGGACGCGTGGCCTGCGCGCAGTATGCCGTGAAGATCACTCCGCTGCCCCTTGCGGGTCAGACGGTGCTGGCCTGCGTGCTCCATGACATAACCGCCATGCGCCGACGCGAGCTGCTGGAGAGGATCTTCATGCACGACGCGCGCAGCCTGCTCACCGGCCTGCAGGGATGGAGCGACGAGTTGCGCGAAGAAACGCCCTCCGAGGCTGCGCAGAACGTGGTGCGACTGGTGGAGCAACTGGTCCGCGAGGTCGAGTCGCAGAGCGTGCTTCTGCGCGCCGAGATCGGTGACCTGCGGGCCCACCTGCGCCCGATGCACGTCAACCACGTCATGGAATCGATCGAGACCATGTTCCGCAACCACCCCTGCCGTGAAGGCAAGGATCTGCTGGCAGAACACGTGCCCGGGGACAGAACCCTGACCACCGACGAAGGCTTGCTCATGCGCGTGCTGGGAAACATGGTCAAGAACGCGCTGGAGGCATCACCGCCCGGTGGCCAGGTGCGCCTCTGGTTCGAAAGCAGAGTGGGTGGCTCGGCCTTTCACGTGCACAACCCCGGCACCATTCCGCCCTCCGTGGCAGCCCACATCTTCCAGCCCCACTTCAGCAGCAAGGGTCACAACCGCGGGTTCGGCACCTATGCCATGCGGCTCATCGGCGAAAACTGCCTGGGCGGCCGCGTGAGCTTCGTGAGCGACGCTGTCGCCGGCACGCAATTCAGCATCGAGCTGCCCTAACAATCCGGCTACCGGCCACGGATCGGCTGCCGGAGCCGGCTTCGGCTAAATCAGACCCATGTGCTTCAATAGGGACATGACCTCCTTCAAGTCGTGCCACGCCTCGCGCTTGCGGCTCTCGTCGCGCAGAAGATAGGCGGGGTGATAGGTCGGCATCACCGGGATGCCCTGATAGTGCTTGAGATTGCCACGCAGGCGCGTGATGGGCGTGTGCTCGCCGGTCAGCAGGTGGGCTGCGAACTTGCCCAGAGCCACAATCACGCGTGGCTGGACAACGGCGATCTGCTTCTTGAGGAACGGCTCGCACGCCGCCACCTCGTCGGGCTCAGGGTCGCGGTTGCCCGGCGGACGGCACTTCACCACGTTGCATATGTACGCGTCTTCGCGCGCAAGCTGCATGGCCTGGATCATCTTGGTGAGAAGTTGCCCGGCCGCGCCCACGAAGGGCTCGCCTTGCGCATCCTCGTCGGCCCCCGGTCCCTCGCCCACGAACATCAGGTGCGCCTCGGGGTTGCCCGTGCCGAACACGATGTGGCGGCGGCCCTTGGCCAGCTTGCAGCGCTGGCAGTCGCCCAACTCGGCACGCACCAGGGTCAGGCCGTGACCTGCGTGGGGCAGGATCGGCTCACTGTCCGCGGCGAAGGCCGTCTCCAGATCGGCAGGGTCGGTCAGGGGCTGGACCTCCGCCGCCGGAGGCGCACAAGCGTCCGCCTGCACGTCGCCGGCGCGCTTCATGCGTGGGCAAGGCGCCCGCGACACCCCGACCAGGCCGGCCCGCGCCCGAGCCTCCAGGTGGGTCCGGATGCCAGCGGCAATGGCGCGCAACTCACCCGCCAGGTGATCCATCTCAGCCCTTGGCCAGCGGCGCGTCCACCGCCATGGCGTAGTAGAAGGTCGCGGCGGTTTCCGCCGAGAAACCAGGCTGGCGGCCCAGAGCCCCCCGCTCTGCCCGTCGATCCAGTTCTGCCAGGATCGCGCCATGAACCTCGAAGAACATGGGGTCGGTCGACACCGCATAGGCCTGGCCAGTCACCACCGCGGCGCACGCGTTCCAGGTGTTCTCGTCCATCGGCCGAGCCACAAAGGTCCGCGCGATGGCAGCCCCGACCCGCTCGCGCAACCAGGCCCCGATGAAGGGGGTGGGACCCTCGGCGCCCAACACCGCCAGAACCCGCGTGGCAGTCGTGCACGAAAAATCGAACAGGCCATCCCGTGCGGCCGGCTCCGAGGCAAAGGGCGGTGGGCTCTTCATGCCGTAAGCCGCCTCGACGAAGCGACGAACCATCGAACTGAGGCCTCGGTCGCCCGCCTTCCTGGCGTAGTCGCCCAGGCTCCACGCCAGGAAGCCGGGATCGCGAAATTCGCGGCCAGTGGGGCTCTCCAGATCGTTGACATACGCCCCCAGCAAGCGCGCCGCCGAGGCCGCGCGATCATGCCGCCGATCGTCCTCGACGTCAGAACGCAGAACGTCCGGGTCGGCAAGCGCGGCCCGCAGCACCATGGCGCAGTCATAGGCCGCCTCATCGCTGGCCGCCGGACCGAGAGCCATGGGGATGAAATGGTCCCAATGGTTGTTGACGAAGTCCCAAGCCGCCGCAATGTTGAGCGAGAAGTGATCGTTGGCCGATAGTGCCTGCGCGCGCGACCACACCCAGATGGCCGACAAGGTGCCGTGAAAATCTGGGTCTTCGGACCCCGGCCAGGGCGGCACGTTTCCGCGCGCCGGCCCACCCATGGCCTGGCGCCCAGCCAGGATCTGGCCAGCCCCGACCAGCCGCTCGCTGGCGTGGCCCGCATAGGCCCGCAGTTTCTCTTCGCGTGAAGCGCTAGACATCCGTGCCCTTTCGGCCGCGGCGGGCGCGGCGCTTGCGGGGAGAAATCGGGGAAAGCCCATCGGACGCCGGGCCGGACTTGTTCGACGCCAGCGCCCCGGTCTGCGCCAGATAGAAGGTGGTGATGGTGTCCCATATCTTCACGGCAATTGCTTCTTTGCGATCGGCCGGCAAATCGACGATGCGTCCATCGGCAAAGACCATGGTAACCGCGTTGTACTCAGCGCCCAAGCCCAGACCGGCCTTGCCCACTTCGTTCGCCACCACGACGTCGCACCCCTTCTCGGTCAGCTTCTGCCGCGCGCGCGCCACCAGTGCCTCGCCCGACACCCCGACCTCGGCTGCGAATCCCACCAGGAAGGGCGACCGGCCTTTGCGTTCGCGCCCGAGTTCGGCCAACAGATCCGGGTTGGCGACCAGTGGCAGGGTGCGCGCCGGACGGGTGGCGGCCGAGGCAGCACGGCGCGAGAGCTTGCCCAGGACACGCACGCCGGGACGGAAATCAGCCACCGCCGCCGCCATCACCACCACGTCGGCCTGCAAGGCCACGCGACGCAAGGCCTCGCGCATCTCCTGGGCCGATTCCACGTCCGTGCGACGGGCGACACCAATTGGCGTGGCCAAGGCCACTGGCCCCGCGATGAGGGTCACGTCAGCAGCCTGCGCAGCCGCGGTCTGCGCCAGGGCAAAACCCATCTTGCCCGACGAACGATTGCCGAGAAACCGCACGTCGTCCACCGCCTCCCAGGTGGGTCCCGCGGTGACCACGATGCGGCGGCCGGCCAGCGCGCCCTCGGCTCTGGTTGTCTCGGGCGCACCGGCAAGGCGCGACTCGATGGCGGCGACGATCTCGGCAGGCGAAACCAGCCGACCGGCGCCCACCCAGCCGCAGGCCAGTTCGCCCGCGTCGGGACCCACCGTGGAGAAGCGGCCCGTCTCGGTCAACCTGGTCAGATTCGCCTGGGTGATGGGGTTGTCCCACATGTTGCTGTTCATGGCCGGCGCCAACAGTACAGGCGCACGGGTGGCTAGCACGACTGCGGCCAAGAGATCGTTGGCCATGCCAGCGGCAAATCGGGCAATGGCATCCGCGGTGGCTGGCGCCACCACGACGATGTCCGCGCGTGAGGCCAACTCGATGTGACCGATGTGCGACTGTAAGGTGGCCTCGAACATCTCGGTGGCCACCGGGTTGCCCGACAGGGCCTGCATGGTGAGAGGCGTGATGAACGCACAGGCGGCAGGTGTCATCACGACCTCGACGCGCGCCCCGGCCTTGCGCAGAAGCCGGCACAACTCGGCTGCCTTGTAAGCCGATATACCGCCGGTCACGCCAAGCACCACGGTCTTGTCCTGCAGAACGGCCGTCATGTGGCGCCAGTCTACCGCAGGAACCGGCCGCGTGGGGAGAGGCTTGGTCCGAGGCCGGACAACTATCCGCCTTTGCGCAGAAGCACGATGTGTTCCCGGCGTGGGCGGCCGGCGAAAATCTGGCGTAGGCGATAGTCATGGGGCGGCCGCGCCTGCGACACACGCGCCACCGGGACAAGGCCCTGACGGCGAGCCTCGTCCTCGACCGCTCCCGCGGCGTCCTCGGGCGCACCCGCCACCACGCCGTCACCGACCTGCAGGATGATGGCCGCGCCCCGACGGGCCACGCGCGCCATCTCCGACAACCAGCGCCGCCGATCCTGACACCAGCGCTGGGCCGCTGACCCCAACCCCTCGTCGCGCGCGCCCACCTGCACGCGATCCAGATTCGCGCGGGGCAGCCCCAACCAGAGAAAGCGCACGTCGTGGTGCTCGGCGTAGTCGTAGGTTCCGGCGTAGGGCGGCGACGACAGGATCAGGTCGAACCCACCGGCCGCCAGCGGGCTCAAATTCCGCGCGTCGGCCACACGAATCTGCGGCGTGGGCGTTCCCGCCGGTGTTCGCCGCTCCAACGCCTCCAGGCCACAAGCCAGTTCCTCGGCGCGGCTCGCGAAAAAGTGCGACGGCACGCCTCGGCCGATGCGCCGGGCTTCGGCCTCGTCGCTGCCGCGCATGAACTTCACCAGGATCGACGACAGGCAAGCGCGCAAGGCGCGGCCCACGTCGTCCTCCTTGGTCTCGCCGATAAGCGCGCGCAAACCGTAGAGTTCAAGCGCGACATGGGGAAAGAATCGGTCCTTTTCCCGGCTCGCCCACACGGGGATGTCGGGCCGCTGGCGCTTGCGGGCGCGCTCGGCTGCCTCCTCGGCGATCTGCCGCGCGCTCTCCACCAGACGCTGGCGGCCTTCCGGTCCCAAGGTGGTCGAGCGCACGCGCGCGATGATCGCGGCCAGCGGGCTGGCATCGCTGCCTACCGCCTTGCGACCCGCCGCCATGGCCTCGACCAGGACGGTGCCGCTGCCGCAGAAAGGATCCAGCACGTCATGGCCGGGATGCGAGAAGCGCGCGATCGCGACCCGCGCCGTGGACGGGTGCATGCGACCCGCGTAGCTGTGAAACCCGTGGGTGAGCGCGCGCGCCAGGCCGGGGTCCGGGACCAGCAACTCGGCCAACGCCGTCGCACTT
This sequence comes from uncultured delta proteobacterium, assembly GCA_963755125.1. Taxonomy (GTDB): domain Bacteria; phylum Myxococcota_A; class Polyangia; order Fen-1088; family Fen-1088; genus Fen-1137. The sequence continues at coordinate 294,076 of CAVWIP010000017.1, read as the reverse complement.
TCGCGGTCGCCGGCCTTTTCCACCGCGCCGCCGAAGACCGAGAACGCCTGTTTGCGACGTTGTGGTCTCAGGATGGGAGTCTTCGTAGGGCTCTCGCGTCCTCCCGCCTTTCCGTGATCCTTCTTCGTAGCCACGACTCGACTATAGCGCGTGCGCGGGGCCGGACCTATTGTTGCCGCCTATCCGAAGACCACCGCGCATTTGATCGCGTGCTCCCTCTCCTGTACGCTCACGGGCCAATCGATTCGTCGGTGATCTGCCCATGGAAGCACTCAAGACCAAGCCCGAAGCAAGCGCGAAGTGGGATCTCGTCAGCCTGGGCGAGATCATGTTGCGCCTCGATCCCGGGGACAATCGTATCGCGACCACGCGTTCATTCCGCGTTTGGGAAGGCGGCGGCGAGTACAACGTCGCGCGCGGGCTGCACCGCTGTTTCGGCCTGAAGACCGCGGTGGTCACGGCCCTGGCCGACAACCCGGTCGGCCGGCTGGTCCAGGATCTCGTGTACCAGGGAGGCGTGGACCAATCGCACGTCAAGTGGGTCGCCTACGACGGCGTCGGCCGTACGGTTCGCAACGGCCTGAACTTCACCGAACGCGGATTCGGGCTGCGCGCCGCGCTCGGCTGCTCGGATCGCGGCCACACCGCCGTGTCGCAGCTTCGACCTGGCGACATCGACTGGAAACTGATCTTCCAGCAGGAAGGCGCACGCTGGTTGCACACCGGCGGGATCTTCTGTGCCCTGTCGGAAACCGCGCCCCTGGTGGCCAAGGAAGCCCTGCAGGCCGCGCGAGAAAACGGCACTGTATCTTCCTACGACCTCAACTACCGCGAGTCGCTGTGGAAGGCCATCGGCGGGCGCAAGCGCGCCATCGAAGTGAACCGCGAGGTGGTGTCGCAAATCGACGTGCTGTTCGGCAACGAGGAGGATTTCACGGCGGCGCTCGGCTTCGAGGTGGAGGGCGTGGACGAGAACCTGTCGAAGCTGGATCCCGAAAGCTTCCGCCGCATGATCGAGCGCGTGGTCGCCGCGTACCCGAATCTGAAGCTGGTGGCCACCACCTTGCGCAATGCCAAGAGCGCGACGTGCAACGATTGGGGAGCCGTCTGCCACTACCAGGGACAACTCTATTCGGCGCCGGTACGCAACAATCTGGAAATCTACGATCGGGTGGGCGGCGGTGACTCGTTCGCGTCCGGCTTGATCTACGGGCTTCTCGCCGGTCGATCCGCGCAATGGGCTGTGGAGTGTGGAGCCGCGCACGGAGCCCTGGCCATGACCACACCGGGCGACACCACCATGGCGACCCTGGCAGAAGTCGAAAAGGCCATGAAGGGCGGCAGCGCACGCGTGGCACGTTGAACTGCAGGAGAAAACCATCATGAAGTCGCGCGACAAATCGGAAGTCAGCAGCCGTCTCACGGCTATCGGCATCATTCCCGTGGTCCGGGCCGAATCCACCGACATGGCCCGCCGGGCAGTGGCGGCCATCCTCAAGGGCGGGATCTCGGTGCTCGAGATCACGATGACGGTCCCTGGTGCGGTGAACGTAATCAAGGAACTGAGCGCCGAGATCGATCCCGAAGTCATCATCGGCGCCGGCACGGTGCTCGATGCGCAGACCGCGCGCGCGTGCATCGAGGCTGGCGCCCAGTTCATCGTGAGCCCCGCGCTCAACCTCGAGACGATTGCCTTCTGTGGACAGCAGGGCGTGCTGGTGATGCCGGGCGCGCTGACCCCGACCGAGGTGGTGACTGCCTGGTCGGCTGGCGCCGATTTCGTGAAGGTGTTCCCGGCGGGCGCGGTGGGTGGGGCGAGCTACCTCAAGGCGCTCAAGGCGCCACTGCCGCACATCAAGTTGGTCCCCACCGGTGGGGTTTCATTGCAGACCGCTGCGGCCTTCATCAAGGCGGGCGCCGAAGCCCTGGGCGTGGGCGGCGATCTGGTCGACGTCAAGGCCTTGCGCGAGGGACGCGACGATCTGGTGACCGAGCGCGCGCGACTGTTCGTCGAGTTGGTTCAACAGGCACGCGCAAAGTAGCGGGAGCCGCGTCCTGTGCGAACGCCACGTGCTACGCGTGCGAAACCACCACCAACGTCTCCGAGCGTCTCACCACGCACTCGAGCACTCGGTCCAGGGTTTCGGGATCCAGGGCGGCGAAGCTCTCGTCGAGCACACGCAGGTCCGCCTGCTGCAGAAGCGCCCGCGCCACGCACACACGGCTGCGCTCGCCGTGCGAAAGCTGCCAGCCACTGTCCCCCACCATCTGTTGCAGCCCTCCCGGCATGCGCGCAATCAGGTCCGACAGGCCCAGTTCGCGACAGATCGCCTCGATCTCCTGCTCGTCTTGTGCATGCGGGGGCCAGCGACGGGCCATGGCGATGTTGAACAGCAGCGGCGCGGACAGGATGTGGTTCTCGTGGCTCTGGGGCACGCCGGCGGCACGCTGGCGCCAGCGCTCGGGACGCAGGCTGTGGTGGTCGAATCCGCCCAGCAGCAACAGACCGCTTGACGGCTGGCGCAGCCCGCACAGAAGCGCGCCCAACGTCGACTTGCCCGAACCCGACGGCCCCTCGATGAGAATGCGCTGGCCCCGCCGAATCTCGATGTTGCACCCTCGCAGCACCGGCTCCAGCCGGCCCGGGTAGCTGAAGCTCACATCGCGGCCTACCAGCAGCCCGCGCCGGCCCGCACTCGCCTCGTCCACTTCGGTGGGCAGCACCGCCACGCTCTCTTCCCCTTCGGTCTTCGACGACGCCATCTCGAACAGAGGCCGCGTGCGTTTCCAGCCAAGCCAGGCCGCGGCCAGGCCCGGCCCTGTCTCCATGGCCACGCGGCGAAAGGCCAGGTAAACCAGCAACACGCCGCCCAGGCTGACCGCAAGGCCCGCGCTTTGCGCCGAGCCGGTGGCAAAGCCGGGGGCGAGCGCCGCCACAGCGAGTACCAGCCAGCCTCGCGGCAAGAGCACCGACAGGCGTGCCATCTCGTCGTCCAGCGCCGCCTGCTTGCGGCCGTACGCGGCCAAACCCCGGTCCTCGTCTCGCTGCCCCGCCGGCTGCTGCGCCACCAGGGTTCGATAGCCCACCATGGTCTCCACCAACTCGTCGGTGAGCGCCATGCGCGCGTCGGCCCAGTCGAGCAACCGTCGGTAAAGACGCCGCACCAGTCCAGCCGCCAGCAGCAGCCAGATCGCCAGCAGGGCAAGGTGAAACATGGGCGCAGCACCCAGCAGCAACACCACGGCGCCGAAGAAGAACTGGAACACGTCGGCGAACAGCGTGGGCCCGCCGGTGCGCGCGAAAGCGTCGAGCGCGTCAGCCTCCAGCACAGTGCCCAGCAGGTGCCCGATCCCCTTGACCCGCACCTGGTCGGCGGGCAGACGCAAGATGCCCTCCAGCAAGCGTTCGCGCACCAGTCCACCCACCTGCACGGCCAGACGGCCGGCAGCCCACACTCCGCTTGCCCGACGCGCCACGAAGGTCAGCAACAACATGGCCCACGCGCAAAGCCAGCCGCGTTCCAGATGCCCCTGCAGCGCCGCGGCCCCGAGCAACCACCACGAGCCCACCATGAGCGCGAAGGCGGTCAGATACGAAACCAGCGCAGTACCAACCACTCGACTGGCGCCCGATTGGCGGAACCGTTCGCCCATGCCGCTGGCAGCCGGGTGCAACGCCCAACCCACCGACGGCCGGCCGGGCCTGGCGGCGCGGCCCAGGATCCGGTTCGCCTTTTTCCGATCGCCAGCGGCAAGGCCCATGGCCGAACAGAAACCAGCAAAGGCCTCGCTGTCCGAACCACGCGTCTCGTCGTCGAGCCAGGCATCTATCTCGGCGGCAGCAAGGCGGTGCACACGCCGGTCAGCGCCCAGCGCATCCGCCGCACGCCCGCGCCGGTCGCAGCCCAGCAGCACCAAGAACTGCAACGAGCTGCCCGGCCCCGGGCGCGCAACCAGCACCGGGCCACCCTCGGCCAGAAGCCCACGCACGGTCGCAACCCCTGCGTCCACCGCCTCGACTTCCAAGCCGAGCTGACAGGCAGCATCCTCCACAAAGCCAGCGAGCGCAGGACCGTCTCCGATGTCGGACGGCGGATCTTGCAGCCGGGGCGCCCGGCGCTGGGGCAAAAGCCGCTCGCTCACAGCCACCAGAGCCTCGCCCAGCCTGCTGCCTGGCCAGGCGGCAGCCGCAGGGCTCGCGATCGTCGCAGCACCCGCGCGCTGGCGGCTCACGTAGGTTCTCCTTGCGCGCGCGACAGCGTCCGCTCTGCCAGCTTTCCCTGGTCGAGTCGCAAATGGCGCCACTCCGGACCCTCCAGGCGAGCCCGCGCCCGCACCTCGGCTGCCAGCAGGTGCGCGAACCGCGTGTCCGCCTGGCTGGCCAGTTGCTTAGGCGCGCTGTCCTCGACCACGCGTCCCTTGTCCACCACCAGCACCCGCGGAAAATCGAGCGTCTGGCTGACGTCGTGGGTGATGCAGAGGAATGTCGCCGCTGCCCAGCGCGCGCGCGCGGCCTTGAGCAGGTCTTCCCGGCGCGAGCGCTCCAACCCGCAGAAGGGCTCGTCGAAGATCACCAGGCGGGCCGCGCCCCGGCAGACGGCACGACCCAGCCGCACCCGCTGGCCCTCGCCGCCGGAAAGCAAGGCCCCGCCCGCGCCGAGCGGCGTCTGCAGGCCCATGGGCAGACGGGCCAGCACCTCATCGAGCTGCGCGGCCTCCACTGCATCGCCCACTGCCCGGTGCTCACCGTCGCTGCCAAAGCGAAAATTTTCCAGCAACGACCGGTTCCACAACTGCACCGCAGGATCGACCCACACGGTCTGCCGCCGCAACTCGTCCAGCCAGCGACCCCGCAGTTCCTGTCCGTCGACCCGCACCACGCCGACGTCCGGGCGATACCAGCCCAGCAGCAGCCCGACCAGGCTGGACTTGCCCGCGCCCGAGGAGCCCACGATGGCCACGTGCTCGCCCGCGGCCAGGGTCAGCGTGTCGACCGCCAGAATCTCGTTGCCCGCGGCCTTCACACGCACGTCGCGCAGATCCACTGCGACTCCGGTCGCAGCCGACTGAGGAAGCGATCTGTCCTCAGCTTCGACCGCGCTCTCAGGCGCACTCAACGGTTCCAACAAACGAAGGGTCACGTTGCGGTGTTGCGGGTACTGCTGGATGAGAAACGCGATCTCCTGACCGAGGGACGGCAGCATGAAAACCCAGTACACGATCAGGATCGCCCAGCCCGAGCCCGAGGCTGACACCAGATAGCGAAAGACAATGATCGCCGCCAGACCGAACCCCAGCAGGCCCTGTGCAGTGTCGACCAGGACCGCCAGACGCGTGGCGTCCCGGGCGGCCCGCGCCCACTCGCGCAGGCGACCGCCGTGCTCGGCGCGCAGGGCCGGCTCGGCCGTGTGCGCGCGAACTGCCGACAGGCCCAGCAGCGCGTCGAGATAGAATCGCGCCAAACCACCGGCATGGCCGCGCATGCGCAGATCGCGTTCCACCAGCGCCGGCTGACAGCAGAGCGGCAGGACCAGCATCAGCCCCGCCAACGCCAACACCAGCGCCGCGCCTGACGGGTACAGCCAGATCACGCCGGCCGTGGTGGTGAGCAGCTCGCAGATGGTGCGCAGCAACTGGCCACCCTGCCCGGGCAGCAGGCGCAGCCAGTGCAGAAGATGCGCGCGCTCCGCCATGTCGGAGATGGGCCGGCTCTGGAAATAGCGATCCCCGAGCAGGGGCAGTTTGCGCAAGAAAGCCTGGCGCAGCAGCATCTCCAGCCGGCTGCCCACAGCCCACAGGGTCCGTGCCAGCGGCCACTCGACGAAAAACAGCGCGGCCAGGAACAACACCAGCGCGCCCGCCGCCGCCAGACGCTGCTCGAAAAGCGGCAGCCGTTGGCCGATGTCGATGGCGCTGCGGAAGAGCAGCGACTCCACCACCGTCTCTACCCCGGCCAACGCCAGTCCGGCGACGATGGGAAGAAAGCGCAGCAGTCCGTCGGCGCGCAGGAACTCGACCAAGTTGCGCGCCGGGCCCGGCTGGTCGTCAGCCAGGACCGCCGCCAGTTCGGGAGGCAGCGTCTCGGCAGGCTGGTCCGCCGACAATCCGGCTACCCGCAGCGCGAGAGCCCCGCGCACAAGCAGCCTGGGTTTTCCGTCCTGCTCGGGCTCGGCAGCGGGACGCGCAGTCCACAGAGTCTCGGGGACGAATTCCGACGCCCCACCCTTGCTCACGCCATCCAGCAAGCAAGCAAAGGCCCGCGCGCTGCGCGCGCACGAAAACACCTTGCCGCTCAACAACTGTTCGGTCGCCCGAGCACAAGCGTCGAGCGCACACAGGGGCCGCCAGTCTTCACCGGCGGAGGCCGCGGCGATGCGCTGACTGGCATCACGCACGCCCAGCCTGTGCAAGCGGACTCGCAGCGGATCCAGGAATCCCGGCTCGCGTGTCCACGCCGCGAAGTCCGCCGCCGGGGCCGGCATCTCGTGCAGGTAGAGATCGCGCAAGAAATCCCGCTTGCTCATCCAGCGCCGGCCGCGGCCGGGATCCATGACCTGGACCCACGGCCCGAGGATCCGCCACACCACCACGAAGTGGGTCAGGCCCGACGGCAGCCGGACCACGACCAGGGCCGGCAGCGTCTCCGATTCGCGCAGCAGAACATGCTCGACCGGCAACAGCATCTGGGTGGCGTCCAGACCCAGCCTGCGGGCCAGATCCTCCAGCGTGTCGATGGACGACCCGTCGACCGTGGTGTGACAGGCCTCGCGCAGCCGACCGTAGTGGGCGCGGATGCCGAAACCCTCCAGCAGGGATTTCAGGGCGGCGGGACCGCAATCCATGGCCGAGGTCTGCACCACCTCGTGGGCGAAAAAATGCCGCCGCTCCCGCGCACTCTCCGACTCATCCTGGGCGTCGTTCTCGGAGGCAGCCATGCCTATCTGTCCTGGGTCGGCGCAGGGTTGGGCACGGCTGGTGCGGCACTGGCCTCGGCACTGATGAGAAACCGGCCGGCCGCATCCAGCACCAGAGCAAATGGCGAAACCTGTTCCACCTCGACCTCGGCACTGCCCGGCAGCCCGTGCTGCAAGGGAATGTTCGTCCGCTGCGGCGATCGCAGAACCAGTTCCACCCGGATGAGGCCGTCCCGGGGCTCGTTGCCCACGCGATCGACCTGGGCCTGCAGCAGCCCATACTTGGTCCAGGGGAAACCGAACATGCGCAGCCGCGCGCTCTGGCCCGTGCGCACCCGCCCGATGGCAGTCGCCGGGTCGAAGAAGGCCACCGCGCGCAGCCCGCCGGTGGGAACGATGGTACACAGGCGGGTACGCTCGGACACCATGGCGCCCGCGCGAAGGTTCACCATGTGTCCGATACGACCGGCGATGGGCGCTCGAACCAGGTGCAAATCGATCTTCTGGTCGAGAATGCGCAGTTTGCTCTCGGCGTCCGCACGTTCGCTTTGCAGGCGTGCGACGTCCGCCTGCAGTCGCGCGATCTGTGCCCTGCGCTCGCTCAGCTTGACCGCACCCTCGCTGCCCAGTCGGCCCACCTGCTCGCGCGCCGCTTCGGCCTCCGCGCTCTGTCGCTGCGCCTCCGTCCTCATGCGGTCGCGGTCCAGGGTCGGAACCAGCCGATCGTCGTGCAGAGTCTGGATTCGCGCCCGCTCCGACTCTTTCTGCTGGGCCACCACATCCGAAGCGCGCAGCCGGGCGCGCGCCTCGTTCACCTGCGCCGCACTGGCGCGCCCCTCGCCGCGCATGGCCTGCTCCTGCGAGGCCAGCTCATGGCGCAGGGCTTCGATCTGCGGGCCCAATGTCGCCAGTCGGCTCTGCTCGGCCGCGCGTTCGAGGCGGAATGCCTCGGCATCCAGTTCGACCAGGATCTCGCCCTGCTGCACCTGCCGGTCCAGCACCAAAGCGCTGCGCAGCAGGCGGGCCGCTACCGGCGAGTCGACGTCATAAGGGGCCGTCGCCACTTCCAGGCGGGCCGAGCGACTGACCTCGTACAGCCCCACCCGCGCCAGGAAGAACCAGGCCGACCACGCAGCCAGAAGGATCCCGCCCACCACACCCACCACCACCACGCGGGAAGATGCGTCCTGTGCACGTGCAAAGCGGGCGAACATGAGATCCCTCGACTGTCGCGCGCGATGATACACGAGGAGTGCCCCGAAAGGAGTGCCCCGAACGAACAACCCCGTCTCTCTTCACGTGTCATCATGCCTTCGCTCGGCCATGGCGACGTCTGACTGTCGCGGTATTTTGCCGCCTCGCTACGCCGTCACCAGCGTCCCCACGCCCTTCTCGGTGAACAACTCGACCACTACGCTGTGGGGCTCGCGGCCGTCGACCACGTGTACCGCCTCTACCCCGCCTTCCAGGGCGCGCAGGATGGCCTGCGCCTTGACCTGCATGCCGCCCTTGACCGCGCGGCCTTCTTGCAATCGACCACGTAGATCCGCGGCCCGCAGCTCGCTCAACAGTTGGCCGTTCTCGTCCAGGATCCCGGCCACGTCGGTGAGGAAGATGAGCTTCTTCGCCTTGGCGGCAACCGCGATCTCGGCGGCCACCATGTCGGCGTTGATGTTGAAGCTGGCCCCTTCGCTGCCCAGGCCCACCGGCGAGATCACGGGCATGTAGTGTTTGTCGAGCAACATCTCGAGAACCTCGGTCTTGATGTTCTCCACCTCGCCCACCCAGCCGAGGTCAGGCTTGCCCGGCCGGGGCGGCAGCTTGTGCGCCTTGATGAGATGTGCGTCCTTGCCCGACAGGCCCATGGCGGTGCCGCCCAGGGTGTTGATGAGACCGACGATCTCCGTGTTCACCTTTCCGGTCAGCACCATCTCGACCACCCCCATCTCTGCGACACCGGTCACCCGCTGCCCGTCGATGAATTCGCTCTTCTGGCCCAGGCGATCCAGGGTCCTGGTGATTTCGTGCCCGCCGCCGTGAACCACCACCGGTCGCAGGCCCGCCGCCTGCAGCAAGACCACGTCCAGGGCGAAGCTCCGCTTCAGGTCGTCCTTGACCATGGCGGCGCCGCCGTACTTGATGACCGCGCGCGTGCCGGCGAACTTCTGGATGTACCTGAGCGCCTCGACCACCAGCTCGCGTCGATCGCCGAGAGACTCCGACTGCGTCTCGTGGCTGTCGCTCATGGCATGGCCCCGGCGAGCCGCAAGAGGCCCGCCGTCTCGGGGAAACCGAACATGAGGTTGGCGTTCTGCACCGCCTGGCCAGCCGCTCCCTTGAGCAAGTTGTCGATCGCCGCGAAGGACACCACCATGCCAAGCCTGGCGTCGGCGGACGCGCCCAGCACCACGCGGTTGGTGCCCACCGCGGCCTGCAGGCGAACCTCGTCAGGGTTCACCACGTGGACAAACGGCCGCTCCTCGGCGAAATCATCGAGCGCCTTGCGCACGCCACCGGCCGGATCGCTGCCGCCGGTGCCGTGACGCAGACGTCCGTAGGCGGTTGCCAGGATGCCCCGCCGGACAGGAAGCAGGTGAGGCATGAAGGTAACGCGAAGGTTGGGCGTGCCGCTCAAGGCCAGGGCCATCTCAATTTCAGGCGCGTGTTGGTGGCGAAAAATACGGTAGGCGTGCACGTCGTCCGCCACCTCGGAGAACGACATTTCCTCGCTCGCCTTGCGGCCCGCTCCCGTGGTTCCGCTCTTGGCGTCGATGATCACCGAGTCCGCTTCCATGAAACCCGCGCGCAGAAGCGGCAGCACGGTCAGCACCGCGGCCGTGGCGTAGCAGCCCGGATTCGAAACCAGCCTTGCCGTGCGCAACTTTTCGGCCTTGTTGGTGGCCTCCGGCAGGGAGTACACAGCCTCGGCCAGCAGCGCCGGCGCGGGATGGGTGAAGCCGTACCACTGCGGGAACTGGTCGGCTGCCAGTCGGAACCCGCCCGACAGATCCACCACGCGCACGCCCGCCGCCACCACGCGCGGCGCCAGCTCGACGGAAACCTCGGCCGGTGTGCACAGAAACACCACGTCCAGCTCGCCCAGGCGGGCCTGGCCCTGTTCGTGCGAGAAGCAGATCAAATCAGCAGCGGGTCCCGCCACCGCAAGGCGGTCGCCCAGGCGCTTGCCCGTCCACTTGTCGCTGGTCACCAGGCCCAGCGACAAGTACGGATGGCTTGCCAGGATGCGCGCCAGCTCCATCCCCGAATAGCCGGAAACGCCGACGATGCCGGCTCGCTTGGGAAGAATCTCAACCGGGGTGCTGCTCATGTGCGCAACTAATCATACTCGACGCATTCGGATCAACCTGTGTGTCCAAATCCACCACCGCCGCGCTGGGTGCTCGACAGCTCCGCCACCTCCTCGACCGTCGCCTGGATGACCGGCGCGATCACCATCTGGGCCACCCGGTCGCCCGGCTGGACCACGACCGGCTGCTGGGACAAGTTGACCAGCAGAACCACGACCTCGCCACGGTAGTCGCTGTCGATGGTTCCCGGCGCGTTCACCACGGTCAGCCCCGATCGCCAGGCCAGCCCCGACCGCGGGCGCACCTGAGCTTCGTAGCCCAGTGGCAACTCCATGGCCCATCCCGTCGGGATCCCCACACGCTCGCCCGCAGGCACGGTCACCGGCCCGTCCGCGGCGGACGCCAGATCCATGCCGGCCGAGCCCGGTGTCATGTAGTGAGGGAGCACCGCGCTCGGGCGCAGGCGGCAGAAATGGACCACGATCGGTGAATCAGCGGGATGAGCGGGCGTCACGGCGGAGCCGATTGTACTCGACCCGGGCCCCGCTGCCAGCCAGCCGGCGCACCACCTTCGCGATGAAAAGCAGCGACGCCCGGAAGAGAAATCATCTGACCACGCTGCACTCGCCGTTCCACCGATCTCGATGGTCGTCGCTCCGCTATACGTCGCAGTCGCCGCAGAAAAGACTTCGCTCCTCAGATTGGCAACCTGTCGTGCAGTTGTTGTTGGACTTCAAAACGTCGTTTCGTGCAAGAATCTGAGCGATGTCCTCTTGGCCAGCACAATGCGATTCCCATGAGCACCAAGGCCACCGAGGATCCTAGCGCCCGCGAGCTAGCGTCGCGCTTTCTGACGGCTCACCAGTGGACTCAGGTCGGCGTGGGTTGCCTGCTGTTCGCGGTACTGGCGTACCTCACACGGCCCAGCATTTTGGAGTCGTTCGACTTCATCCGGATGCACGAACTGTACAAGAGCTACGCCATCGACGCCTTGCGCTCGGGACGCCTGCCACTGTGGAATCCGCACGTCGGGCTGGGCCGGCCCTTTCTGGCCGACATCGAGACCGCGCTGCTCTACCCGCCCGGTCTGCTATTTGTCGTTCTTGGCGCTGGCATCGGGTTCGCCGCACTGACGGCCATACACGTGTTCCTGGCAGTGGCGGGCACCGCAGGACTGGCCCGCCATCTCGGCGCAGGCAGGCCGCAGGCGGTCTCCGCGGGGTTCGCATTTGCAGCAGGGGCCTCGGTCGTCCTGTGCTTTCACTCGGGCCAGGTGCAGTACAGCATGGCGTTGTGCTGGTTGCCGCTCGTCCTCTGGCTCGTGCTGCGCGGCCAGGATCGACCCTCGCTGCGCACTTCCGCTCTGCTGGCGCTGGCGCTGGCGCTGCAATTGCTGGCCGGCCACCCCCAGGTCGTCTGGATCACGGGCGTGGGCGCCGCAACCCTGCTGCTGGCGCGGAGGTTGGGCAAGCCCCTGCCGGCGCAGGCGAAGCTTGCCCTCCTCGATCTGATTCGCCTCGCGGGCGCGGTGGTTGTAGCCGCGTTGCTGGCGGCCGTGCAGCTCTTGCCCTTCCACGAACTCGTCGGGCAGGCCAATCGCCAGACGCCGTCGCTCGCCTTCTCCGGCTTCTACGCCATGCCACCCTATGCCTGGGCTTCCGTCGTGGTTCCGCCCGGCCCGGGCATGCCGCTACTCACCATCTATGATCTGTATGCCGGCCTGCTGGTTCTGCTGGCAGGCGTGGCCTATCTGGTCCGCGTGCGTGACCGCAACGCTCGCGCGTTGCTGGCTCTGGTAGCCTTCGCCGCTTTGATCGCGGCCGGCAACTCGACCCCGGTCTTTGCCCTGCTCTATCGGATCTTGCCCGGACTGGCGGCCTTCCGCATGCACGCGCGCACGACCGCGCTCATCTCCCTGGCGCTTCCCGTGGCTGGTGCGCTTCTTCTCTCGCTGAGAGCCACCGGCAGTCGCGCCACCGCGCTCGCGCTGGTGCTGGCCGGGTTGGGTGCGGCTGTGCTGGCTGCGCGGGCACACCGCTGGGGTCAGCTTGTCGGCGTCGTGGCAGCGGTCCTGCTGCTGCTGCTGTGGACCGCGCGTCCCTGGTCGTTGCGTGTTCGCGCGGCCTTGGCCATCACACTGGCGATGTTTGTCGCGAGCGATCTGGCGCTGGCCATCAAGAACATCAAGTACACCTACCGGACGCCGCCATCCGAATTTCCGGCCGAAGTCGAGCTGACCAATGCCCTCGGCGCGCGCGGCTTGCTGGCCCACGACCGCCCCCCGCCGCGCATCAGTTCGCCGCTGGTTCGCGAAGACGGGGGGATGCTCTTTGGCTGGAGCACCTTCACCAGCTACGGATCCCTGGCGCTGGAACGTGTCTGGGCCTACCTTCACGCGATGGCGGGCGTGCCTGCGCCCGATCTCGATAACACCGCGCCTTCCCTCGACATCTTCCGACGCGGCACCTTTCCCTACCGCACCATGAATCTGGTGGCGGGCTATGACGTCGCGGCCCGCAGGATGGTCTTCGACCCATCGCCCGATCCCCGCGCCCTGGTGGTGGCCCGCAGCGAAGTCGTGGGCAACTGGCGCGAGGCGCTTTCACGCCTGGTGGCCGGGCACGACGGAGCGCGGGTCGCGCTGGTGGAATCCGGGCCACCCCAGGGTGGCGACGTCAACGCGGCAGGTGGTTCCCGTGCAGCCATCGTCAGCTTCGCGCCGGAACGTATCGAGTTGGAGGTGAACAGTGCCGTGCCGGGCTTGTTGCTGATCAAGGAAGCCTGGTACCCCGGATGGAGCGCCACGGTGAACGGCAAGCAGGTACCTTGCCAGCCGGCCAACGTGTGGATGCGTTCAGTACCTGTGCCCGCGGGGCGCAGTGAGGTGGTTCTTCGCTACCGGTCGACCTATTTCGCGCTGGGCGCCGCCATCTCGCTGACCACCTTTGCGCTGTTGCTCGCGCTGTTGCTGCTGCGAAGAAGGACTGGGACAACCGCGCCCGGGGACCCGCTGAAGTAGTCCCGGTTGCTCAGACTCGCCTCCCGTGCCTAAGCTGCTACACTTCGTTCTCGCCGGGCACTGGGGCTCGTGAATTCGGGAAGGGAGGACCGCAATGGCTGAGAATAGGCGTATCCGCAAGGTAGTCAGGAGCCGTGCAACCATCGAGGGAGCAGGCGTTCATCTGCATCGGGCGATTGGCTTCGGTGATCTGCAACTCTGCGATCCATTTCTCTTGCTCGACGACTTTCGCTCGGACAGGCCCGAGCACTACCTCAAGGGCTTCCCCTGGCACCCCCATCGCGGGATCGAAACCATCACCTATGTCCTGCGCGGCGATGTCGAACATGGCGACAGTCTGGGCAACAGCGGGGTCATCTCGGCCGGCGACGTGCAGTGGATGACCGCCGGCAGCGGCATCATCCACCAGGAGATGCCCAAGGGCGACCCGCAGGGCGCGATGTACGGCTTCCAGTTGTGGGCCAACCTGCCCGCGGCCCACAAAATGATGAACCCGCGCTACCGGGGCTTTGCCAGCTCGCAGATTCCCGAGGCCGTGCAGGCCAACGGGACGCGCATCAAGGTGATCGCCGGCGCAATCGACGGAGTGACCGGGCCGGTGCGCGACGTGGTCACGGCCCCCGAATATCTCGACGTCAGCGTGCCAGCGGGCGCGACCTTCACCCGGCCCACGCCGCGCGGCCACACGGTGCTGGCCTATGTGATCGGCGGCAAGGCCGTGTTCTGCCAGCAGAGCGACCCCTACAGCTACGAAGCCGAGGGAGGCAACTACTTCGACATGGAACGGAGCCCGCTTCTCGGGGATAGCCATCTAGTGCTGTTCGACGACGGGGACAGCGTCTCCATCCGTGCCGCCGACGAGCCGGTACGCTTCTTGCTGATCTCGGGGAAGCCCATCCGGGAGCCCGTCGCCTGGTACGGCCCCATCGTGATGAACACACAAGAGGAGTTGCGGCTCGCCTACCAGGAGCTACAGAACGGCACCTTCGTGAAGGTACGCGGCCGCGGGGAAGGGAAGAGTTGAGCCCCTGATTTCGATTCTTGCGATATCATGTGGGTTAGGCTGGCGCTGGAGCAGCCGGCGTGACCCCTCATGAGAAACAAGCGACTGAAGCTATCCCACAAGCTCTACGCAATGCTGGGGCTCACGGTATCAGGGTTCCTGGCCATCCTGGTGGTGGCCCTGCTCCTCGGGGCGCGCAACGGCAAGCTCACGCGTTTCATGGAGGAGGGATACTTCCCAGCGTCCCAGCGCAGCCAGACCCTGAAGCTGGCTCTGGTGGAGATTGACCGCGCCTTTCATGAGGCCGCACGTTCGAGCGATCCGTCCCATCGCGCCGAGGCGCAGATGCATCGGCGTACCTTTCTCACTGACCTGACAGATGCTCGCTTCTCGCCCGAGTTGCTGGCCGGCGATTGCACCAACTGCCACACGGTCTCGGGCGACACCTTCAAGGAGGTCGAGAGCCTGGCGGCCGATTTTTCCCAGTACTGGCAACTGGTCGGCAAGGTCGGGGAGGCGGGCAGCGGAGACACCGAGGCGGCCAAGAGCCAGTTCGAGGCCCTCAAGGAACGCATGAATACGGCTTCGGAGATGCACAAGACGCAGATGGAGACCGTGTTCGCCGCGCTGGCCCGGAATCAGCGTTTGTTCTACCTGGCCATCGTGGGGGTGGCCGCGTTCTGTATTCTCGCCCTGGTCTTGCTGGCCCTGGTCCTGCTTCGCTCGATCACCCGTCCGCTCGACCATGCCATCTCGATCACCCACCGCATGGCCACCGGCGATCTCTCGGCGCAGGTCGAAGCCTCCACCCACGACGAAATCGGGCAGTTGCTCGCAGCCACGGCCACCATGATCGGAAAGCTGCGCGAGGTAGTGACCGAGGTGCAGGAAGCGTCCACCGCGCTCAACCAGGGTTCCGTCCTGCTGTCGTCCACCTCGTCGGAACTGGCCCGGGGCACCAGCACGCAGGCCAGTTCGATGCAGGAGACCTCGTCCAGCCTCGAACAGATGAACGCCTCGATTTCCCAGAACGCGGATTCCAGTCAGGAGATGGAGGGCATGGCCCGGCGAGGCGTCGCCTGCGCGGAAAAGAGCGCCCAGGCCGTGGTCGAGACGCTGGCCGCAATGCATGCCATCGCCAGCCAGGTGACCGTGGTCGAGGAGATCGCGTACCAGACCAACCTGTTGGCCCTGAACGCGGCCATCGAGGCAGCGCGCGTGGGTGACCAGGGGCGTGGCTTCGCGGTGGTGGCGACCGAGGTGCGCAAACTGGCCGAGCGCAGCCAGGCCGCGGCCCACGATATCGTGAAGCTGTCACAGGGCAGTGTCACCGTCGCTGAGCGTTCGGAAGCCCTGCTGCGGGAGCTGTTGCCCGCCATCCACAAAACCCTGGAACTGGTGCACAACGTGGCCGCAGCCTCGCGCGAACAGGCCGCCGGTGTGAGCCAGATCAACAGCGCCCTGTCCCAGGTCGAGCAAATCACCCAGCACGCCGCCGCCGCCGCCGACCAGGTCGCCAACACGGCCGAGGTCATGGCGGCCAAGGCCGAGGCGCTGGAGCGCGCCGTCAGCTTCTTCCACACCGAGGCGTAGGCTGCTCGCGTCTGCATCGGGTGGGTGGTGTTCCGCGCCGAGCAGACCAGCCGGTGGCCCTCCTTGCCCCTCCTTTCAACGATGTTGTACAATGTACACATGTCGCGTTTCACCGCCTCCCAGGCGCGCCAGAACTTCGCACGTGTCTTGAATCAGGCTGCCGGCGGCCAGTCGGTCACCATCGAGCGCGGCAAGTTGCGCTTCCGCCTCGTCCTGGATGAAACGCGTCGAGCACCCCGGACGGCAAGGCCCGTCATCGAGATCCTGGATCCGGCGGTGGCAAATGGGGACTGGACCTGGCGTCCCGGGAGGGCTGGTTTGGCCTTCAAACAGCGGACCAAGGCGTGATCCTCCTCGACACCAACGCCCTTATCTGGGTGTACACCGGACACGCGCGCGGTCGGATGCTGGCGCGCGCGAGCGGCCTCTACATTTCGCCTGTCAGCCTGCTCGAACTGGCCTTTCTGGAAGAAGCCAAGCGCATTCGCCTTGCACCCGGCGCCCGTGATGCCCTCGGCCAGGATTCGCGCTGGACCATCGATAACCCCATGTCCGTCGATCTCTTCGATGCGGCCGTGGACCTGAGCTGGACGCGTGATCCCTTCGACCGGCTGATCGTCGCCCACGCGCGGCTACGAGGCTGGCGTCTCGCCACCGGCGATCGGGTGATTCTCGCCGAACTCCCCGAGAGGTCCATCATTGCGCTCTAGCTCCGCAGGGTAGTGGACCAGGACGCGGTGACACCGGTAGTCGCACGGTGATGAGGGTGGTCGCGTTGACGCGGCCGCGCGACACACCCTACAATGACGCCAACATGCTGCAGCGGTCGACCACAGATGGATCGGTCAGCCCTCGCGTCGACATTTCGAGCCAGACTTGCGGAACCGTCAAGCTCACGGGCCCTGTCGCGAGATTGTTTCCCCTATGGCTCATCGGACCCTTTTTGCTGTCCGGCTGTTCTTTGATATTCACCAAGCCCGTACCTACCAAGTACGAGAGCACACCGTACGTCGAATGCAGTACCAGCCGAGTTCCCCCGATCTACGTCGAAAATCCCGCCTTCAGGTTGTGCACCACGTCCGGGGTCTTGCCCAGCGCCTCTCGGCGCGACAGGCGGACCTTGCCGGATGCGCGGTCGATGCCGATGACCTTGACCAGCATCTCGTCGCCCTCTTTGCAGATATCAATCACCCTCTCCACGCGCTTGGTGTCGAGCTCGCTGACGTGCACCAGACCGTCGGTGCCCGGCAGGATCTCCACGAAGCAACCGAAGTCTGCCAGCCTTCTCACCACGCCCAGGTAGAACTCGCCCACCTCTGGCTCGGCGGTCAACCCCTTGATGATGTCGATGGCCTTCTGGGCCAGCAGCCCGTCGGGCGAGGCGATGTGGACCGTGCCGTCGTCTTCCACGTCGATGGCCACCCCGGTCTGCGCGGTGATGCCACGGATGGTCTTGCCCCCCGGGCCGATGATGTCGCGGATCTTGTCGGGCTTGACCTTGAGGGTGAAGATGCGCGGGGCGTACTTGTTCAGTTCCTCGCGCGGGGCCGGCAGCGCCTCGGCCATCTTGCCCAGGATGAACATGCGCCCGCGCTTGGCCTGCTGCAGGGCCTGCTCCAAGATCGTCCGGCTCAGGCCCTGGATCTTGATGTCCATCTGCACAGCGGTCACGCCGTTGCGCGAACCGCACACCTTGAAATCCATGTCGCCCAGGTGATCTTCGTCTCCCAGGATGTCGGACAGCACGGCTACGCGGTCGCCTTCCTTGATCAGGCCCATGGCGATGCCGGCCACCGGCGTCTTGATGGGCACGCCCGCGTCCATCAACGCCAGCGCGCCACCGCACACCGAAGCCATCGACGAGCTGCCGTTGGATTCGAGAATCTCGGACACCACGCGGATGGTGTAGGGGAAGTCTTTCTCGTCGGGCAGCATCACCGACAGAGCCCGCTCGGCCAGATGGCCGTGCCCGGTCTCGCGCCGGCTGGCGCCGCGCAAGGGCTTGGTCTCTCCCGTCGAGAAAGGCGGGAAATTGTAGTGCAGCATGAAGGTCTTCTCGAACTCCTCGCCCAGGCCCTCGATGTGCTGCGCGTCCTGCTTGGTTCCCAGGGTCGCGGTGACCAGAGCCTGGGTTTCCCCGCGCGTGAACAACGCCGAGCCATGGGTGCGGGGCAGCAGGCTCACCTCGCAGGTGATCTGCCGGATGTCCTCGGTGGCCCGCCCGTCGATGCGCCGGCTGGTGTTCAGCACTAGCTCGCGCAGGTGCTTCTTCTTGGCTGACTCGAACACCTCTTTGATCTCGGCCTCGCGCTCGGGGAACTCGGCCTTGGCCGCTTCCACGACCTCGACCCCCGCCGCATCCAGGGCCGCATAGCGCTCCAGCTTCTCGCGGATGGCCATGGCGGCTTCGATCTTGGACTTGGCCAACTCTCGCACCCGCGCGTCCAGGGCCGGATCGACCGTCGGCGCCTGGAAGGCGCGCTTGGGTTTGCCCACCGCGGCCCGCAGTTTCTCCTGCAGATCGATGAGCGGCTGCGCCGCCTTGTGCGCGAACATGAGCGCGTCGACCAGCACTTCTTCCGAAACGTGCTGGGCGCCGCCCTCCACCATCACGATGGCGTCGCGGCTGGCTGCCACGGTCAGGTCCAGTTCCGAAGCCTCGCGCTGGGCGAAGGTCGGATTGACGACGAATTCGCCGCCCACCCGTCCCACGCGCACGCCGGCGAAGGGCCCGGCCCACGGCAGATCGGAAAGGTGAAGCGCCGCCGAGGCGCCGGTCATGGCCAGCACGTCGGTCGGGTTCTCGCGATCGGTCGACAGCACCATGGCGATGACCTGGGTGTCGAAGCGCCATCCCTTGGGGAACAGTGGCCGGCAGGGCCGGTCGATGATCCGCGAGGTCAGCACCTCGGTCTCGGTCAGCCGGCCTTCGCGCTTGAAGTAGCCGCCGGGGATCTTGCCCGCGGCCGAAGTCTTCTCCAGATAGTCGACGGTCAGCGGCATGAAATCGATGCCGGGCCTCACCGTGGCGGCTGCTACCGCCGTGACCAACACCATGGAGTCACCGTAGCGAACCACCACGGCCCCGTCGGCCTGCTTGGCCATGCGGCCGACCTCGATACTCAGCTCCTTGCCACCTAGGGACACGCCTTCACGTACGAACATTTCGCTGCTCCTCTCTAGCGGCCCCTGTGGCTTCGTCCCTCATCTCGCGGGTCCGGATCGAATCCGAACGCACCTCGAACCGGCGGGAAGAAGGATGAACGCAAGCACCGGGGCCCTCTGTTGTCGTGACGGCCGATGCATCGCGCACCGCCCGCCTTCCACCATGGGAAATCTTCGGGCCTACTTGCGGATACCGAGCGAAACGATCACGTCTCGGTACCGCTTGACGTTCTTCTTCTTCAGATAGTCAAGCAGCCGGCGCCGCTGTCCAACCAGCATCAGCAGGCCACGACGGGAGTGGTGGTCCTTGGTGTGCTCGCGAAAATGCTCGGTCAGATAGGCGATACGCTCAGACAATAGAGCTATCTGGACTTCCGGGGATCCGGTGTCAGCCGGACCCCTGGCGTACTTCTTGACAACTTCTGCTTTCTTTACTGCGGCTAGCGCCATGCAATCACGCTCTTTTCTGTCACTTTTGCTTTTTCTCTCGAACTAATTTCCTACATTGCGCGCCAAGAGTCAACCGGCGTTGAAGACGCGCAGGATGCGCACGGCCCCTTCCGCGCCCCGATCCACCACGGCGACTACGACATCCGGCGGAAGCAGGACGCAGAGAGGACCGCGCTCGACGGCGGCAGCGCCGATCTCGTCCCAGCGCACGCTCTGGCCACGAGCCAGGCGCCGAGCCATGTCGTCGCCGACCGTCACGGCTGGCAGATGCACCAGAGCCTCGCGCAGGGAGAGAAAGGGCAAGGCACGTCCCTCGTCGACGCAGGCGTCGATGGCGTCGAGGGACAGGGCTTGCGCCAGAGCAAAGGGACCCGATGCCGTCCGACGCAACTCGGTCAGGTGCGCCCCCACGCCCAGCCGGCTCCCCAGGTCCGCGGCCAGCGAGCGAATGTACGTCCCCTTCGAGCAGCGAATGCGCAGGCGCGCGCGATCGGGCGGCTCGAAGGCCAGCAGCGAGAGATCGTGCACCTTCACCCGGCGAGGCGGCCTTGCCACCGTCTGCCCGGCGCGTGCGTAGCGATAGAGCGGCTGGCCGTGGTGCTTGAGTGCGGAAAACATCGGAGGCACCTGCTCGATTTCGCCGCGAAAGCTGGCCAAGACCGCCTCTACGCGGGCGGCATCCAAGTTGCCGACCGGCTTGTCGCACAGCACCTGGCCGGTGGCGTCCAGGGTATCGGTTTCGACACCGAAGCGCACGACGGCCAGGTATTCCTTGTCGGCGTCGAGCAGGAAGGGAACGATCTTGGTGGCCTCGCCCACGCACACCGGCAACACGCCCGACGCCATGGGATCCAGGGTCCCGCCGTGGCCGAGCTTGGGCGCTCGCTCCGCGCCGCCTCGGGCGCGCACGAGCGCGCGGCGCACCCGGCGCAGCACCGCGAAGGATGTGGGGCCGACCGGCTTGTCGACGACGAGAACGCTCACTCCTTCTTGGCCACCTCTCGCAGGAGTTGCTCGATGTGAGCCTCCTGGTCCAACACGCGGTCGACCTCGAAGTCCAGTCCGGGCGTCACCTTGAGCCTGAGTCGCTCGCCCACTTGCCGGCGCATGAACCCGGCTGCACTCTGCAGGCCCGCGCGAACTTTCTCCAGGGCCGACTCGTCAGCGCCGTGCACGGTGAAGAACACGCGCGCCTGGCGCAGATCTCCCGTGATGCGAACATAGGTGATAGTGATGAGGCCGGCGTCGCGCACGCGCGGATCCTTGATCGCCCCGCGCACCACCATCTCCCCGAGAACCTGCCGGATCTCGCCCGCCACTCTTTCCGCGCGTTGACTCATCCAAGCCCTAGCCTTTCCATCCCAGATCGTTTTCCGCCAGGGGTTGGCTGAAAGTCAAAAGTTCGCGCTCCACGTTGGTGGTTTCGGCCAAACCGCGCACGAATCGCACCACCTCGTCCAGCGCCGACTCCACGAAGCGACGGTCGTTGCCCAGCAACGCCAGGCCCACCACAGCACGCTGCCAAACATCGTTATCGTCCACCTCGGCGATGGCGACGTTGAACTTGTTGCGCACGCGATCCTTCACCCGCCGCACAACCATCCTTTTCTCCTTGAGAGAATGGCTCTCCGGAACGAGGAGCGTGATTCGCGCGATACCGACGGTCATGCCCTAGGGAAGACCGCCGCTACTTGCGCGCGGGCGGTGCCGAGGTGGGCTGGTCCAAGACCGCTGCGATGGACTCCACCTCGAAGGCCTCGATGACGTCGCCCTCCTTGACATCGCCGTAGTTCTCGATGGCGATGCCGCACTCGTAGCCGTGGGTGACCTCGCTGGCGTCTTCCTTGAATCGGCGCAGCGAGCTCAACCGGCCGGTGTGGACCACCACCGAATCGCGAATCAGGCGCACATGCGACCGGCGCGTGACCTTGCCATCGACCACCGTGCAGCCGGCCACCGTGCCCGCCTTGCTGATGTGGAACACCTGGCGCACCTCGGCCCGGCCGAGGATCTTCTCTTTGGTCACCGGCGAGAGCATGCCCAGCATGGCCTTCTTCACGTCGTCGATGGCGTCGTAGATGATCTGGTAAAGCTTGATGTCCACGCCCTCTTGATCCGCCAGCGCGCGCGACTTGCCCGCCGGCCGCACGTTGAATCCGACCACGATGGCGGCGGAAGCCTTGGCCAAAGTCACATCCGACTCGGTGATGCCGCCCACTCCGGCCGAGATCACGTTCACGCCCACCGTCGGCGTGGACAGGTTCCGCAAGGCATTGGAAATCGCCTCGACCGAACCCTGCACATCGGCCTTGAGCACGATGCGCACTTCCTTGATCTCGCCTTCCTTGATCTTGTCGAGGATGTTCTCCAGCGACACGCGCGTGGTGCTGCTGGCTTCCTTGCGCTTGCGCTGTTCGCGCCGGTGCTCGACCAGCGCCTTGGCCGACTTCTCGTCGGCGACGACGTTGAAGATCTCGCCCGCGTCGGGAACACCGTCCAGACCGAGCAGTTCGACCGGCGTGGAGGGCGGAGCCTCGGTGATGTTCTGGCCCTTGTCGCCCAGCATGGCGCGAAGCTTTCCATAGGCTTCACCGGCCACCACCAGATCGCCCGCGTGCAGGGTGCCTTCCTCGACCAACACCGTCGCGATGGCACCGCGGGCCCGGTCCAGGCGCGCCTCCACCACGTGACCCTTGGCCGCCTTCTTGGGATTGGCCTTCAGCTCCAGCACCTCGGCCTGCAGGGCCAGCATCTCCAGCAGCCGATCGATGCCCTGCTTGGTCTTGGCGGAAACCTCGACGAAGATGGTTTCGCCGCCCATCTCTTCCGCCACCAGCTGCTGCTCCATCAGGCGGGTGCGCACCATTGCCGGGTTGGCGCCCGGCTTGTCGATCTTGTTGATGGCCACCAGGATGGGCACCTCGGCCGCCTGCGCGTGCTTGATAGCCTCGATGGTTTGTGGCATGGGGCCTTCTTCAGCCGCGACCACGATGACCACGATGTCCGTCATCTGGGCGCCGCGCGCGCGCATGGCGGTGAAGGCCTCATGGCCGGGCGTATCCAGGAACACGACATCGCCGTGTGGGGTGTGAACCCGATACGCCCCGATGTGCTGGGTGATGCCGCCGGCCTCGCCACCCGCGACGTTGGCCTTGCGAATGGCGTCGAGCAGCGACGTCTTGCCGTGGTCCACGTGGCCCATCACGGTGACCACCGGAGCGCGCGGCAGCAGATCCTCGGGGTTGTCCGTCTGGCCTTCGGAAATGATTTCTTCTTCCTTGAAGGCGGTGGACTCCACCTGATAGCCGAATTCGGTGGCAATCAGGCTGGCGGCGTCGAGCTCGATGCTCTGGTTGATGTTCACGCCCATCATGCCGAGCGCCCACAGCTTCTTGACCACCTCGTTACCCTTGACCCCCATCTTCTGGGCCAGATCGGCCACCCCGATGGCCTCGCCCATGCGGATGACACGCTTGTGTTCCGCGGGCGTGGTGATGAGCGTCTGCTTCAGCTTCTTGCCGGCGAG
Organism: uncultured delta proteobacterium; assembly: GCA_963755125.1. GTDB lineage: Bacteria > Myxococcota_A > Polyangia > Fen-1088 > Fen-1088 > Fen-1137. The sequence continues at coordinate 271,098 of CAVWIP010000017.1, read as the reverse complement.
CGCCACCTTCTTGCGAGGTGGTCCACCCGGCCGCTGCCCGGGGGCGCCGGGCGCGCGCCAGTCGCGGCCACCCGGGCCGCGCGACACGAGACTGCCCCGCCCCAGACGGCGCAACTCCTCGTCGCGGTCCTTGATCTCGATCTTGGGAACATTGGCCTCGCGCGAGCCCAGCCCGGGCAACTGGATGAATTGCCCGGTCGCAGCCGAACCGGTCACCACCGGTTGTGGAATCTTCACCGGCACCGGGATCGGCGTCACTAGGCTGGCCTCTGCTGGCAGCGACATTGGCTCGGTTTCGGCTTCAACCGCGACCTCGGCCGGGGCGGCACCGGCTGACTCCTCGACGGGAGCCGGCGTCGCCTCTGGCATCGCCTCGCTGACCGCGGGAGCGCGGGTTTCTGCCACAGGCGCTGGCGCCTCCGGCTCGCCGCGCAGCGAAACGGATGCAGGCGTGGCCGCCACCGGCGTCTCCGGCGCCGGGGCAGGCGGTGGTGCCTCAATCACCGACGACGTGGCAGCCGCGGAAAGAGCTGCGGTCCGCGCCGGCGCTGGACGGGCGGCCCCTGCCGTGCGCGACCGCCGCCGGATCACAGTGTCGCTCAGACGTTCCTCGACTAGGCTCTCCTGACGCTCGCGCTCGATGGCTCGCCGGACCCGGTCGGCATCGACGCCGTCCAGGTTCGACATGTGGTTGCCCACCTCGACGCCAAGGCTGCGGATCTTGGCGACCATGTCCTTGGGGGCCAAGCCAACCTCTTTCGCCAACTCGTAGACGCGAATCTTCGCAGCAGACACCGCGGTGCCTGCTGCCTCTGAGCCGGGATCTCTGCGTTCATATCCGCTCATCATGATGACTCACCCTGCTCGTGGGACGAAGCCCCGATCGCCAAGCGCACGTCGGTCAGTAGTTGGACTGGGTCCAGTCCATTCACCCCGACGCGAAAGGCCCGGCCAAAAGCCCGCTGCTTGACTGCCGCGGCCACGCACTGCTCTGTGGGATGCAGCCAGGCCCCGCGTCCCTGCCGCGGCATCGCGGAGCCGCCTCGCCGTATGGCAACCGTCACACACCCGCCGGGCGCTGCCAGGCGCACGACTTCGCTGGCCGGGACCGCGCGCCGACAGCCAATGCAGGTTCTTTCGGGAATGCGCCTCATGGTCCGTCTCCGCTATGTCCTCTCGGCAGACGCGCCGGCCTCGGGTGCAGGCGCTGCCGCCGCCTCGGCCTGGGCACGCGCCCTGTCCTCAACCCGGCGTTGCTCCTCGATCGCGGCCGCCCGGGCGGCCGCCGCACACAGACGGGCCGCCGCCTCGATGCCACCCACCCCAGGCAAGGTGGCCAGTTCGTCCACCACGGCTCGGGCCACGGCCTCGGCTGAGCCCCACCCCGCGCGAAGCAGCGCCTCGAGAATCTCGGGGGTTGTGCCCTCGATGGCGGCGAGCGAGGCGCGCGCCCGCTCCTCGGCCTCGCGCATCTTGGTTTCCGAGTGGATGTCGATGCGCCAGTTGGTGAGCTGCGAGGCCAGCCGCACGTTCTGACCCTTCTTGCCGATGGCCAAGGAAAGCTTGTCGTCGGCCACCACCAGCTCCATGGTGTGGTTGGCGGCGTCGATCATCACGCGCGAAACTTGGGCCGGCGCGATGGCGTTGCACACGAAGCGAGCCGGGTCGTTGTCGTAAGGCACGATGTCGATTTTCTCGCCGCGCAATTCCTGCACCACCGCCTGCACGCGCGAGCCCTTCATGCCCACGCAGGCCCCCACCGGATCCACATCGCGATCGCGCGAGCTGACCGCGATCTTCGAACGAGCGCCCGGCTCGCGCGCCGAGGCCTCGACCCGCACGATCTTGTCGTAGATCTCCGGTACCTCCATCTCGAAGAGCTTCTCCAGCAGGCCCTTGTGGCCACGGGAAATGATGATCTGCGGACCGCGCGCCGACTTATCGATATCGACCACATAGGCCACGATGCGATCGCCCGCCCGGAACGACTCGCGCGGCACCTGCTCGCGCACCGGCAGCACCGCCTCGGCTCCACCCAGATCGACGACGATGTTGCCACGTTCAAAGCGCCGCACGATGCCCGAGATCAGCTCACCCTTCTTGTCGCGGTACTGGTTGAAAACGTTGTCGCGCTCGGCCTCGCGCACCCGCTGCAGGATCACCTGCTTTGCCGTCTGCGCGGCGAAGCGGCCGAAGGTCTTCCAGGCCCGGTTGAGCTTGAGCAGGGCCCCATACTTGGCGTCCTGTTCCTCGGCCCGCGCCTGGTCTTTCTCGTCGAAGAAGATCTGAAACAGCAGTTCGTCACCGGCGTCCGCCTGAAGGTTGAACTGCTTGGCCTCGTCGAGCGAGATCTCCTTGGCCGGATTGGTCACCGGGTCGGCCACGATGATGATCTGGAACAAGTCGACGCGGCCAGTAGCGTCGTTGAACTTGGCTTCCATCTCGCGCTCTTCGCCAAAGGCGCGCTTGGCTGCGGTCAGGATCGCCGACTCGAGCGCTTCGACCAGGATCTTGCGCTCGATGTTCTTGTCCTTCGAAACCTGATCGATGACCTGACTCAGGCTCGTCCCTTCACTCATGACGCACTCCTGTGTGGCGCATGGGGCGCGGTGCTCGTCTCCCGCCCCGTCTTGTTCTCGCCATGGGAATGTTCCCACTCACTCTCCCGCCCTAACTCCGGCTTGCGAGGACCGTCTTCGCCTGCATGGGCGGTACCTTGCCGGCGAAACTCTGCGGCCCAGTCCGGAACCAGGTTGGCCCTGGCGATGGTTGTCATGGGCAGGTGGTACACCCTGCCCTCGCAATCGACTTCGACCTGGCCATTCTGCGCTCCGCGAAGCACGCCGGAGAAATTCCGCCGCCCTTCGCTCGGCTCGGTGCAACGAATCTTCACCTGCTGACCGGCGAAGCGTCGGAAATCCTGCTCGCGGCGCAGCGGACGGTCGAGGCCAGGAGAGCTGACCTCGAGCTTGTAGGTGTGATGAATCACGTCGGCGACATCCAAGGCCGCAGAAAGATCCCGGCTGACGCGCTCGCAATCCTCGTGGCTCACCGCGATTCGAGGCAGAACATCCACAGGCGGCTCGCTCGCGCCCGGAAGGTGCGGCGGCTCGGGACGGTCGATGAAGACACGCAGAATCCACCCTTCACCTTCGCGATTCCACTGAAGCTCGATGAGATCCAACCCCGCCCCCTGGATGGGGGGTTCGACCAGTTGCCAGAGCACTTGTGGTTCGGTGCGCATTCTTTGCGGTTGTGTTGTCGGGTTTCGTTGGACAAAAAAAAGGCGGGCTCGATGGCCCGCCCACGACTTTGGGGTGTGCCTGTAAGTGACAATTTCGTTTACCACGGGTGCGTCTGCCGTGCAATCGCCGACAAACACGCCGCATTGCGCGCGACTCGGCGGGGAGCGGTGTGGGTGACAGGGGCGTCGACGGTGACGGTGCCAACCGTTGAACTCCGACCGAAAGAGCGCTAGGTGTAGGCCGGCGCGTGTCGCCGGGAAAGCGAGCGCCAAGTCGCAGCAACATTTCAGGAGAACTAGTCATGCCGACCGGCAAGTTTGGAGTGGGGGTCATTGGCTGTGGCACCGTTGGGGGCGGTGTCGTGAAACTTCTCGTCGACGAGGCAGACAACCTGCGTCGCAAGACAGGCGTGGCGGTCGAGCTACGCAAGGCAGCGGACATCGACCCAGCCAAGCGCAAGTCAACTGGCCTGCCACCTGAGCGGCTCACCGAGAACGCGCAGGAGATCCTGGACGACCCCGAGATCCGCGTCGTGGTCGAGGTCATCGGCGGCGTCAAAGCGGCCTACTCCTTGGTGGAGGCGGCGCTGAACGCCGGCAAGCACGTGGTCACTGCCAACAAGGAGCTCATCGCCAAGAAGGGGCCCGAGCTACTCGCCCTGGCGCGAAAGCAGAACGCGACACTGCACTTCGAAGCCTCGTCGTGCGGCGGCATCCCCGTCATCCACGCCCTGGGCCAGTCGCTGGCTGTCAATCGCTTCGAACGCCTGTACGGCATCGTCAACGGCACCACCAACTTCATCCTGACCAAGATGCACCGTGACGGCGCCGAGTTCGCGGCGGTGCTGCGAGAAGCGCAAGAGCTGGGCTATGCCGAGGCTGATCCGACCGCCGACGTAGACGGCCACGACGCCGCCTACAAGCTGGCCATCCTAGCCGCGCTCGCCTTCAACACCGCGGTCGACTACCGCGAGATCCACACCGAGGGCATCCGCGCCATCACCGCGCGCGACATCGAGTTGGCCAAGGAGTACGGCTATGTCATCAAGCTGCTGGCCATCGGCATCGAGCACGACGAGAAGAGCGTCGAGCTGCGCGTGCACCCGATGATGATCCGGCGCGACCACCCGCTGGCTGCGGTCAACGATTCCTTCAACGCCGTGTTCGCGCGGGGCAACTACGTGGGCGACGTCATGTTCTACGGCCGCGGTGCCGGGCAGTTGCCGACCGCGTCGGCCATCCTGGGCGACATCATCGATCTGGCCATGCACCATCCCCAGGGCGGCGTGAGTGCGCGCATGAACTTCGGCGCGCGCAAGAAGCACGTGGTCCCCATGGGCGAGGTGGTGAGCAAGTTCTACCTGCGGCTCGAGGTGAAAGACCGGCCCGGCGTGCTGGCGACCATCGCCAAGATATTCGGCGAGTGCGAGGTCAGCATCGCGGGGGTCAAGCAGAAGGAAGCCACCGGCAAGGAGGCCGAGTTGGTCATCCTAACCCACGAAGTGCGCGAATCCGCCATGCAGAAAGCGGTGGCGGACATCCGCAAGCTGGACGTGGTGCTGGGCGTCCGTTCGCTGTTGCGCGCAGATAGCTAGTTTGCGCTCTTCGGCCCGAAGAGCAGCGATACCGCGGTGGCGACGGCGAGCAGCCCCACCACCACCAGCAGTGAAATGGAAACCGGGATCTCGAAAAGCGGCTGGGCCATGATCTTGATGCCGATGAAGGCCAGGATGGCCGAGATGGCGTACTTGAGATAGACCAGCTTCTGCGCCAAACCGGCGACCAAGAAGAAGAGAGAACGCAGGCCCAGCACGGCAAAGATGTTCGACGTGAACACGATGAACACGTCGGTGGTCACGCCGAAGATTGCCGGGATGGAATCCACCGCGAACATCACGTCCGCCGCCTCCACCACCACCAGCACGGCCAGAAGCGGCGTGGCCATCATGCGACCTTCATGTCGCGCGAAAAAGCGGGCGCCCACATAGTCGGGCGTGATGGGCACCAGGCGGCGAAACAGCCGCAGGACCAGGTTGCGCGAGGGATCGACCGGCTTGTCTTCCTGGGCCAGGATCTTGATCGACGTGAAAACCAGAAAGGCGCCGAGCAGATAGAGCACCCAATGAAACGCGTGGATGGTCGCGGCCCCCGCGCCGATGAACGCCCCGCGGGAGACGACGGCGCCCAAGATGCCCCAGAACAGCACCTTGTGCTGCACGTCCCGACTGACCTTGAAATACGACAGGATGACCAGGAACACGAACACGTTGTCAGCCGACAGTGCCACCTCCAGCAGCCAGCCCTGCAGGAACTCCAGTCCCTTGTGCGCACCAAACCGTCGCCAGACGAACAGGTTGAACGCCAAACTCAGCGAGCACCAGACCGCGACCCAGATGGCAGCGTCGCGCATGCGCACAGGGCGGGCTTCGCGGTTGAATACCCCCAGGTCGATGGCCAGGGCGACCACCACCACCAGGACGAACACAGCCCAGACTAGCGGTGAGCCGACCGAGGTCATCGCGTCGCCGGCTCCGGAACCCGCACCTGCACGTGAATGGGACCGCGCGCGGACGGCTCGCCCCCGTCGGCAGATGTCCCGATGGCGCGCGGCTGGGGCAGCATGAAGGTCTGGTTCATGCAACCCGCGATGGCGCCAGCCTTGCGCTGAAGAACCACCACACTGGCGAGAAGCATCAGCAGGACAAAGACCCGCGTGATCGTCCCGCGCGGCAGTGTCGCCCAGAACCCCTTACGCGGTTCTTCCTCGTCCTCATGATCGCGCGGTTCGCTCACGATGTCCTTCGCAAAAGCTGCTTGACTCGCACCCGCGGCCGCCGGTTTCCCCGGAAGCTATCGACCTCGGCCATGCCGATGACATCGAGCTGCGCCCCTTGCCCCGGATCGCGATCCGCCATGCCGAAGGCGATGGCTTGGCTGACGGCCGCGCCACGCGAAAGGGTGATCTGCAAGTGCGATGTGCCCACAACCCTGGTCGAGGTCGCCACCACGCCAGGCAGGGCGAAGAGCGGCTCGCTGTTGCCCGCGCCAAACGGCGCCAGCCGCTCCAACTCCTCGGCCTGGACCAGATCGAGGTCAGCCAGGTCCGCCACGGCGTCGACCTCGAGCGAGGGATCGTCGGTGCGGCCGTCGAAATGGCGCCGAGCCTGGGCCACGAACGAGGCGCGAAAGGCCTCCATCTGCGCGGCCGACAAGCCCAGGCCAGCCGCCGCCGCGTGCCCACCGAAAACCGTCAGATGCTGCTGGCAAGCCGCCAGCGATTGGTAGAGATCGAGCCCGCCGGTGGTGCGAGCCGAACCCCGTCCATTGCCGTTCTTGAAACCGACCACCACCACCGGCTTGTGGAACCGGTCGACCAGCTTGGCCGCCACGATGCCGACCACGCCTTGGTGCCAGCCCTCCGCGCCCAGCACCAGGGCCGCGTCGTTGGGAAATTCCTCTGCCGCACGCAGCGCCTCGCCCCACATCTGCTCCTGGATTCTCTGCCGCTGGCGATTCATGTCGTCAAGTTCGCCCGCCAGACGGGAAGCCTCGGCCGCATCGGACGCCAGCAACAGGTCGAGGGCCACCTGCGCGTCGCCCAGCCGGCCGGCCGCGTTCAGGCGGGGAGCCATGCGGAAGCTCACATCGGAGGTGAGCACGCAGCCGCCCTCGACGCCGGCAATCTCGGCGAGGGCGCGCAGCCCGGGACGCCGGAACGCCGCCAGATCGCGAAGACCGATCGATGCCAGAATGCGGTTCTCCTCGCGCAAGGGCACCATGTCCGCCACCGTGCCCAGGGCCACCAGGTCGAGCACGTCGCGTGGGTCAAAGCCATCGGCCGCCGGGTGTCCTTGGCCGCGCAGGCGCGTGCGCAAAGCGGCCGCCAGGTAGAACGCCACTCCGCACGAGGCGAGGCCCTTGAAGGGAAACTTGTCGTCACTGCGATGGGGGTTGAGCAACGCATGCGCGGCTGACGGCCCCGACGGTACACGGTGATGATCGATGACGATGACGTCCACCCCGCGCGCGCGACAGAGCCCGATGGACTCGCTGTCGCTAGTGCCGCAGTCACCGGTCACGACCAGCGTGCAGCCCTGGTCGAGAAAATGCGTGGCCGCAGCCGGCGACAGGCCGTAGCCCGACGAACGGCGTGCCACCCGCGTGACCACCTGGGCCCCGAAGGCTCGCAGCATGGTGGTGAGGATGGCCGCGGTGGTCACCCCGTCCACGTCATAGTCGCCGAACACGCCGATAGATTCGCCCGTGGTCACCGCCGGCACCAGCCGGTCCAGCGCGCGATCCAGATCCGCAATCCCGTCGGGCGGCCGCAGATCCGCCAGCCGAGGCGTGAGAAAGCGCGCCGCCGCGGCGGGCTCGTCGAGGCCACGCGCGGCCAGCACCGCGGCTGTCAGGGGACGCAGGTTCAATCCGGCACGCAGACGCTCCACGCACGCCTCATCGGTCGGACGAACTCGCCAGGTTGGGGTCACGGCGGACTCGTCTTCGGCCGCGACAGGAATCGTCGGCCCATCTCCCAAGCCGATGCCTGCCCCGATGATGACTGCGATCGGTCGGCGGGCATCGCCCCTGTCCTGTCAGGTCTCGACCGCCTCTTCTTCGTCACGCCGGCTCGGCCGGCGCGCCGGCCGAGCCGCCTGCCGCTTCTGCGCCGCCACGTACTTTTCGTTCAGCCAGATGAGGATGGGGCTGGCGATGAAGATCGACGAATAGGTGCCCACGATGACACCCACGTTCATGGCAAAGGCGAAATCACGGATCACGCCGGTGCCGAAGATGTTCATGGCCAGGGTCACGAAGAACACGGTGGCGCTGGTCAAGATGGTGCGCGACAAGGTTTCGTTGATGGCGTGGTTGACCACGCGATCGAAGGCGCGATCGCGATAGCGGCTGGCGTTCTCGCGGATGCGGTCGAACACCACGATGGTGTCGCTCATCGAGTAGCCGATGATGGTCAAGATCGCCGCCAGGGTGGTGAGTGAAAACTCCTTGTAGGTGATGGCGAAGGCGCCCACCGTGAGGAGGGCGTCGTGCAGGAGGGCCACGATGGTGCCCGGGCCGTAGCGAAAGTCGAAGCGGAAGGCGATGTAGACCACGATGAGCAGAATGGCCCCCAGCAGCGCCCGGATTCCGTCGAGCTGAAGCTCCTTGCCCGCCTTGGAGCCGACCGACGACACCTGCGGGATGCTGGTCACCGCACCAGCGCCCAGCTTGGCATCCAGAGCAGCGCGCACCTCGGATTCCATGCCCACCAGCGTGGCTTCGTAGGTGTGATCCTGGGGCGGACCGAACTGCTGCACGCCCTTGTCTGTGGTGTTGGTGCCTGCGGCCTTGAGTGCAGCGGCCAGCACGGTCGGCTCCACCGCCCTATCGAAGCGGATGTAGACCTTGTCACCACCCTCGGAGAACTCGAATTTCTTCAGAACAGCGTCGCCCACGCGCGCGAGGACGACCTCCACCTTCTTGGCCTGCTCGGGCGACAGGACCGACACCGGACCCAGGCGGATCATGAACGCATTGCTCGACCCGCGCTCCATCGCACTGCCGTACTTGACCACGTCAGCGTTCTCGAACCCCTTGGCCGCCAGGGCCTCGCGCACGGCCCCTGCCTCCACCGGCTTGGCAAAGTCGACCACGATCTCGGTGCCGCCGCGGAATTCGACGCCCCAGTTCAACATGTGCCCACGACCCTTGATGACGTAGGCGTTGATGGGGAGCATGAGGAAGGTGACAAGCAGCAGAGTTATGGACGCCCCGATCCAGTACTTCTGGTTGCCAATGAAATCGAGATCGATACCGGGCTTGATGATCTCGAAGAATTTCTGATTCGCCGCCATCGGTGATTCTCCTGACTGCTAAATGGAAAGGGTCGCGGCAACCGACCCGCGACGGCTCACGAGAACATCGAACATCCAGCGTGACATCCACACCGAAGTGAGCAGGTTGGACACGATGCCCACCAGCAGCGTGACGGCGAAACCGCGGATGGGGCCGGAGCCGTATGAATAGAGAACGATGCCGGCCACGAAGTTGGTCACGTGCGCGTCGAACACGGTCCAGAACGCACGCTGGAAGCCCGCGTCGACCGCCGTGCGTGGCGACTTGCCGTGGCGTAACTCCTCGCGTATGCGCTCGTAGATGATGATGTTGGAGTCCACCGCCATGCCAATGGTCAACACCAAGCCCGCGATGCCGGGCAAGGTCAGCGAGGCCTCGAAGGCGGCCAGGATGGACACCATGAACAACATGTTGAGGAGCATGGCCAGATTCGCGATGAACCCGGCCACCCGGTAGTAAATCAACATGAACAGCACGACCGCCACGGCTCCAATGAGCATGGAGAACTTGGCCTTGTCGATGGAGTCCTGACCCATGGTGGCGCCCACCTGGGTTTCAAACGACTTCTTGAGCGGCGCGGGCAAGGCGCCCGAGCGCAACACCGCCACCAGATCCTTCACCTCTTGCTGCAGCTTGAAGGGATCGCCGTAGCCGCCCATGGTGATGCGGCCGCGTTCACCAATCTTGGATTCGATGACCGGCGCGCTGGTGATCTTCTCGTCGAGCACGATGGCCATCTTGCGACCCACGTTCTCGCCGGTCAGCTTCTCCATCATGGCCGAGCCCTGCCGGTTCATGGTGAAGGACACCTCGGGCCGGCCCATCTCGTCCCAGGTTGCGTCGGCCATGGCCAGATATTCGCCGGTCACGCCGGCGCGCCGCTTGAGCAGGTAGGTGCGATAGAACTTCTCCGGCGCGGCTTCACCGCTGTCGCGCGGACTGATCTCCTCAAGCGCCAGTTCGCGATCAGGGGGCACCGCCAAGTCACCCGACAGGCCGGCGATGAACTTCTCCAGCCCGGGACGATCCTTGCTGCGCAAGAACACGTCCTCATGCTGCTGGCCGGAGTGCTTCTCGGTCCAGCTTTCGGGCTCGGCCTTGATGGGGCCATCCTTGGGCAGGGTGGCGGCGAGTTTCTTCATGTACTCCGAGCCGTCGTCCACAATCTTGAACTCGAGCTGGGCGGTGCGGCCGATGATGCCCTTGATGCGCTCGAAGTCGGACTGCTTGAGGCCGGGCAACTCGACCACGATGTCCGTGCCTTTCTTGATGATGGTGGGCTCGGCCACGCCGAACTTGTCCACGCGGCCGCGGATGGTTTCGATGGCCTGGCGCAAGGCCAGCTCCTCGACTTCGGCCACGCGGTCAGGGTCGTAGCGAAGCCGCAGCGTGCCCGCCGCGGCGTCACGGCTGATCTCGTCCAGATCGCGCCGGTAGGGTTTGAGCATCTCCGCGTCCACGCCAGCCAGGCCGGCCGGATTCTTGAAGGAAACCAGGATGTCGTCGCGTCCCTCGCGCACCACCGTCGCATCCGGCGATTTCTTCTTGACCGCGTCCTCGATGTCGTTGGACAGGCGGTCCACCTTGCTCGACACGGCCTTGTCGATGTTGACCTCGTAGACCAGATGCAGGCCACCCTGCAAGTCCAGGCCAAGCTGGATGCGCTTGGTGAAGTGTTCCTTGAAAAAGGCCGGACGCTTCTCCTCGGGCACCACCGTGGGCACCAGATAGAGGCCGGCGAGAATGATGGCACATCCGTAAAGGACGGCCTTCCACCACCACGATCGTTCCATGAAATGATCCTTGCTGCGCTATGAGGCCTTGTCGTCCGACTTGGGGGTTTCGCTGAACTTGTGACGGCCCGTGATTGCGCTGCGCAGGACGCGGAGACGGACGCCCTCCTGGACCTGCAAAGTGACCACGTCGTCCTTGATCCCCGTGATGCGCCCGATGAGCCCTCCGGTGGTAGCGACATCGTCGCCCTTCTGCAATTCAGACAGCATCTTCTGGTGTTCTTTCGCCTTCTTGGACTGCGGGCGAATGACCAGAAGATACATGACGCCGAAGATCAGCAGCATGGGAATCAGCATGCCACCGAGCGCACCGCCCGGAGACGCTGAACCCGATGACGAAGCCTGGGCCATTGAGACGAAGTATTGAGTCACGGAAGGAAACGCTTAGCAGAGGGGGGATCCGGGGTCAAGCTAAGCTGGCAGGTGGCGCGCGATAGCCGCAGAAGGGCAACCACAGCAAGTCCGCAACTATTTTCCCTCGTTGCCGACAACCAGGGACAAATGGACCATCAAACAGTGTCGAGCATTCTCTGGATTTGGGCGGTCTTTCTCGGCTCGTTGGCCATGGTCGCCCTGATGATGCAATCCCACCGTGGGAGTTCGCGCCAGGCACTGCTGCCCTACCCTAGACTGCGCGGCTGGCAGAACGTGATCCGCGCCAGCGAGTCCATCGTCCCTTGGACCAAGCCGCAGGGTCTTTGGACCAGTGGCTCGAACGTAGCCGGGATCTGGAAGGGCCGTCGCGCCGAAATCGCCAGCTTCGACTTGCACGAGGCTCACCTCCGGACCATGGCCGCGGTCGCGTGCGCACAGGTTCCCCCGGGGCTGGGCTGGGTGACGGCGATGGACCCGAAGTACCCCTACGCAACGGGGAAGAAGGCCGGTTCCACTCAGCGCTCGCAGCTGGGACAGCGATTCCTCATGTCGGGTGAGGATCGCGACCTGGCGGCGATCTTCTCAGCGGACGTCGAGAAGGCCATCCTGGGTTTTCCAAGCCGCATCAACCAAATCATGTTCGACGGAAACGCCATCAGCGTGACCTGGTACGGTTGCGAGGAGGATCCGGCCGTCGTCGATGCTGCCTTGGACCTAGCGGTCGTGATTGCTCATCAGGTGGAAACGGCCGCTGCCCAGGCGGGCGGATGATTTGCGCCCTTATCTGACCACCGGCTCGGTCTTGGCCGGAACCTCGCGACCGAACATCGACTCGGACCTGAACTTGCCAGGCAGATACGAGTCTAGATGACCCAACCACCACAGCGCCGCCAAGCCCAGGAGCACGAGCAGCGTCAGGTACACCCCCCAGGGCGATCGCTTCTGCGCAAACGGGTCGCGCAACTGGCGACGCGCTCCGCGCGGCAGCGCCGCCACCTTGGTCAGGGCGGAGCCAAAGGGAATGTTGATCTTGGCCAGCGCGTTCACAGACCAGCCGTTCGCATCCAAGATGGGGCCCACGTTGCGCTGGCGCAGCTTGAGCCAGGCGATGAGCATGGACGGGCCCGAGATGGCCAGCAACAGCCCAAGGGCACCCACCGGCATCCACATGCCCAGACCCAGGAAGGTGGCCAGGACGCTGGAAAGAAAGGTCGCCATGCCAGCGACGGCCACGCCGATGGCGGCCACCGTGCCCACGTCAATCTTCTTGGGCTCGGACGGCTTCCCCGTCGGCTCTTCGGCCTTGGTCTTGTCGGCGTGGGCGGTTTGCATCGCGGCCGATTGCGCCTTCTGCCGCGCTTCCGCGTCGGCCGCCGAGGCGCGCTTGGCCACTTGCTCCTCGATCATGCGCACGAACCGCTTGTATGGCGCCCAGAAAGCCTGCCGGATGCCGATGGGATTCTCGATGATGCGGGTGACTGTGGCATCCCAGTCGATGCCCTTGCGGTCGTAGAACACACCGTTGCGCCCCACCATCAGATTGTCAGTACCACCGCCAGTCACGACCGCGACGATGCTGCGCTTCTCGCCTCCCTTGCGGGTACAGTCACAGTACACCAGGAAGGCGCGGGCCAGCCCCGCGACTGCGGCGTGCTTGCCGGCGTCTTCAACCGGCAAACACAAACTGCAGCTACGACCGTCGAGGTAGAGGGTGCCGGCCTGGAAAATGGCGCGGCGCTGGCCATAGAATTCGGAGAAGTTCACGAAGTTGCGCACCAGGCGGACCAGATCCCGGCGGAACAGGAGCATCTTCTCCACCAGGTTGATCTGACTGCTCTGGTCCTCCAACGCCGCGTCCTGGACCACCAGCGCGCACAGGTCCTGCCGGAAGGTCCCGCTGTGCAGCTCGCGCACGCGAGCGTCAGTCAGCCCTGCCAGCGCGGCCGACGGCACGGCAGCCTGCCAGGCCAGGAAGGGCGCCAGTGTTTCTTTGATGGCCATCCAGTCCGATTCGGTCAATGCGGTCTTGTCAGCGCCCAGGATGGGCCGAACCGCGGCAGCAACCAAAGTCGCCACCTTCGACGCCCAGGCCGGGTTCAGCCCGTCGGACAGCGACAAGGGACGCTGGGGGCCGACGACGGCAAGCGGAAGTTTTGCAATCTCAGCGGCATCGTCGGTCAGACTCTTGCTGCCCAGCGCGGCCAGGTCGCTTTCGGCAGGAGCGAGCGCCACGACAGCCCGTCCGTCAAAGGCGGCCAAGCGGCAACGAGTGAAGTAGTCGTCGACCTTGGCGCGGACTGCGGCCACTGCCTCTGCCGCTTCCAGCGTGGCCTTTCCCAATGGCCGAACCGCGGCATCCTGGTCGGCTCGGTCGAGCCAGGCAACGGTGGCGGCAACCTCGTCAAAAAACTGGTCTATGGCGGGCTGGTCCACGCCTGGCTTGCCGCTCCGATCCGGCTTGCTGCCCATGGCCGCGATGATGTCCTCGATGGCCCGGCGGGTGGGCTCGTCCTGTGCGCAGTCGGCCGGCACGATCCCGTCGCCGTTGAACCGGCTGGCAGCCAGGATCTCGGCGGCGCCGGTCACATCTTCGGCCGACACCGCGCTCGCGTCGGGACGGCCCAGCTTGGCGAGCAGACGCCGGGACGCCGCCAGCACATCGCGACCGAGTTGGGTCTCTTCTTTGATTGAGGCGAGCGGAACAGAGCTGCCGTCGGCAAAGAGATCGTCCAAACTGCGAAAAACCTGTTTGGCCCAATCCACTGCGGCCAAGATCTCGGGCGGCCGTATGTGCCCGTCCTGATCCGTGTCAACGCATTCCAAGGTGCGGCTGTCGAATTCGAGCCCTCGCGTGGGGCACGAAAGCGCCATCCACAACTTCTGGTCGAGCCCGCTCAGGTGTTCGAGATCGTCGCCTTCGGCGAGCACGACCTGATCCACGTCGCCCGCGCGAAAGAACTTCCACCGGTGCGATTCTTTGTTCTTGTCGCTCATGTCATTCTAGAAGAATGAGTACAGGAGCGTGACCTCGGTGAGTGTGTCGACCTTGTCAGCGAACTCCCAGGAGTAGTACTGGCCAGCGGGGAAGCTGACGGTCGTGCCGGCGGGCACTCCCACAACAACCGAAGGAACCGGCCGGGGCGCGGGATTCTGGTCGTACTTGACGGTGAAACTGACACCGAGAGCCAGCTTCTTGAAGAGATTCGTGCTGATTCCCAGCTTGCCATTGACGCGCGTATCGTGAAACGCATCGACGCCGGGAAGGCCAGTGTTGCAATTCAGCGCCTTGGTCTCGTGGTTGAGGTTGAGCAGGGCTTCCACGCTCGCCGTCAAACCGGTCGCGGGCGTGAGTGAGAGCGTCTCGCCCACCAACAGGCGCGCCGAGTGAATAGTGACCGGGTCGATCGTCTTGTTCGGCTGCTGCACGTAGCGCTCGTATGAGAAGTCGTAACCGAGTTCGGCCACCAGCAGGTTCCACCTGTCCTTGCGCAACTGGCGGCTGTAACCGGCCTGCCCGCCGCCGAAGAGCGTCTTGCCGGCGATCTTGTCGCCAGCCCACTGGGTGCTGGCATAGGCGACGTTGTTCTCGGACAGGAAGCGATCGTAGCGGCCCTTGCTGGCCCAGTTGTTGGTGCTGGTCACCTCTTGCCGGTCGACCGACTGGATGACACCTGTGTCGTCGGTCGTGGCCACCAGGTTGTTCGAGCGGCCGTAGGCCACGCCCCCTTCCAGCGTCAGCTTGTTGTTGCCTTCCTTACGCGAGCCGTTCACGCCGAAGGTGATGTTGGTGGCCTGCGAGTTTCCCGAGGTCATGACGAAGCCGCCCTTGCTCTGCGCCTTCCATTCGACAGCCGGCGCCGGCGGCGCCGCGGGAGGGGCGTCGGGCTTGGCGGCCGGAACCGGTGGTGGGGCGGGTTCTGCCTTCGGCGCCTCGGCTGGAGGCGCAGGCTTGGGCTCAGATGCCTCGGCCGGCGCCGCAGGCTTGGGCTCGGACGCCTCGGCCGGCGCCGCGGAGGGCTCGGACGCAGTGTCTTGGGCAAGAGCGCGGCCACCCACGAATGTTGAAACAAGCGTCGTCAGTGCGGCCACAGCAGGGAGATTCGCTTTCCGTGCTGGCGAGCAAGTAGGGTTTCTCGGGTCGAACATGCAGCACCTCCGGGCGAATTGGATGCGATTGTTGGGCAAAGGTCACGCGAAGACCAGAGCTTTTTCCTCGCCGGGTGCGGTGTCAGGCACGACTACGGCTTCTCTGACTCCGTGTCCTCCCCCCTCACCCCAGCGTTCTCGTCGGCGGGTGGCTGACGAGATGAATGTCCTCACCCCTCACACTTCGTCATCTGCGAACGCCATGACGTCGCGGATGCTATCGGCGCCGGTGACCAGCATGACCAGGCGGTCGAAACCCATGGCCACGCCGCAGGTGGGCGGCATGGTGGCCAAGGCGGCCAGCAACTTCTCGTCGATGGGGTAGACCACCCTGCCCCGCTGCCGCCGCAACGTCGCCTCCTCGACAAAACGTGCGCGCTGCTCGACCGGGTCGCCTAGCTCGCCAAAGGCATTGGCCAATTCCAGCCCGCCGGCGTAGAGTTCGAAGCGCTCGACGGTCAGAGGATCGTCTGGCTTGCGTCGGGCCAGCGCAGCCAAGGGCAACGGCCAATCAAGAACGAAGGTCGGTCGGTCGCGTCCAAGGCGCGGCTCGACTCGGTCGAGAAAGATTTGGAAAAAGACATCGTCCCAGGTTGCGGCGCTGCCCGGGTTGCAGCCAGCGCGCATCGCCAGGCCGCGCAACTCGTCCACGCTCTCGTCGCCGCACAAGCTCATCCCGGCAAAGTGTGAGAGCGCCTCGCGCACGGTGAGCCGCTCGAACGGTGACTCGACCGCCAGCCTCTCGGGCTTCTCTGCCCGCCCGCGGCCAGCCGGTACGTCGACCGCCGGCCAATGTCCAACGGCACGCGCCGCCACCTCGATGAGCGCTTCGCAGTCGCGCGCGATCTCATCCAGGCTGGCGCCGGCCCGGTACCACTCGATCATGGTGAACTCGGGTTCGTGAAGGCTGCCCTTCTCGCCACCACGCCAGCAGCGACCGATCTGCACGATGCGCGGCAAGCCAGCCGCCACCAGCCGCTTCATGTGATACTCGGGCGAGGTGATGAGGTAACGCCCCTCACCGGCCGGAATGGCTTGCAGGTGAACCTCCTGGCCGGGCGAGAAAACGCGCGCCGGCGTCTCGACCTCGAGGAACCCCTGCCCTTCAAACCATGAACGCACCGCCCGTCGGATTTCCGCGCGGGCCTCGAGTCCTGCTTTTCTGCTGGTGGGGTTCACCGAACAGCACCACCACCGCAGGAGGCGAGCTAAGCGCGCCCGACGCGCTCCAGATACTCACCTGAACGCGTGTCGATCTTGATGGTATCGCCCTCGTTGATGAAGAGAGGAACCGCGATGGTCGCGCCGGTGGATATCTTGGCCGGTTTGGTCACGCCCGTCGCGGTGTCGCCGCGGAACCCGGGCTCGGTCGCCAGGATCTTCTGCTCGATGAAGTTGGGCAGGGTCACCCCCACCGCGCGCTCATTGAAGAACAGCACCTCGACCACGATCTGCTCGGGCATGAAAAGGGCGTCGTCGCCGATGGTCTCGGAGGGAATGTGCACCTGATCGTAGGTGCTGGTGTCCATGAACACGAAGCTGTCGGCTTCCTTGTACAGGTACTGCATGGTCTTGGTCTCGACGTTGGCCGATTCCATCTTTTCGCCGGATCGGATGTTGCGTTCGATGACCGCGCCCGAGAGCAGGTTCTTGAACTTCGTGCGCGTGAAGGCCGCGCCCTTGCCCGGTTTGATGAACTGGAACTCGACCACGGTGTAGGGCGAGCCGTCCATCATGACCTTGAGTCCCTTGCGGATGTCGGATGTGTCGTAGGTGGCCATTGGAACGGCGGATTTAGCTTGGCCACCCTGCCCGGTCAATACCAGACTTCCGGAATCGGGCACTGTGCGTTGCGGGCGTGCAAAGCGCGCAGGGCCACCCGGTTTGGCTGCGAGGGCCGTTCCTGCGCTTGCAACGCGGAAAGGTAAAGAAGTGCCGCGCGGCATGCGTCGCCATGGCCTGCCAGAGCCTTCTCCAGCCATTTTGCCGCCTGCTTGTGGTCGTCCTCGCGCGCCGCCAAGACCCCGAGGACGAAGGCCGCAATCGGGTTGCCGCGCTCGGCCCGTCGTTCGAGCGTGGCCCGATCGCTTCGGGAAACGCCTCCCTCACGGCCCAGCTCCGCGAAGGTGCGCAGGTCAGCGTCGATCTCGTTCGGGGCCACAGGCTCATTCTTGAGGCCCGCCGCCAGTGCCGCGCCGCCATCCTTCAGGTACGAAGCCCGCAAGGCGACGAGACGACGCTCGGGCTGGGCTGGCCGTTCAGCCGGCGACGCCGTCCTGCCCGTCTGGCCGCGCCCGAGACGAATCGCCAGATTCGCCCAGGCCAGCGGCACAGCCGTGTCGTCGGCCAGCTTGCGTGCGCGCGCCAGCACCTCGTCGGCAGCATCAATCTCGCCCAGTGAAGCGAGCACCAGCGCCGAATCGCCCAGCACGCGCGGATCGTCGGAAATCTGGCCCGCGGCTCGCGCCTTGCGCACGGCTATGGGCCGCTCACCGTCAAGTCGCGCGTGCAGGGCCGATGCCAGCGAGCAGGCCGAGCGTAGAGCGCGCGAACCCCGGCTCTCGTCGTGGCACGCCGAATCTATGTGCTTGGTCCAGCCACTATCTCCCAGGGCGCGCTCAGCCTCGGCGGCCACCAACTGCACGCGCGCCGCCGCCTTGTTCTTGGCAAGGAACTCCCGCGCCACGCGGCGTGCGGCCAGGGCATCCCCGCTGTCGAGCCGTTGCGTGGCCCAGTCGGCGACAACCGGGGCAAAATCAGGGGCCAATTGCATTGCCCGATCCAGATCCTTCTCAGCCCCGGTGCCGTCGCCGGCCAGCGCACGAACCCGCGCCGAGGCAAAAAGCAGCGCGGGCGGAGGATTCGCGCCAGCTCTGGTCAGACCGGCATCCACGTGCTGCTTGGCCGCATCGCGATCTCCGTCAGCCAGGGCCAGCAGCGCGCGTGCCACCTCGACCAGTACGAGACGCTGCGGGTTCGCTTGGTCGGCTGGCGGCAACCGTGCGAGCGCTGCCTCGACGCCTTTCGCTCCCGCCACCCCCTGGTCGAGGGCTAGGAGCGCTTCGACCAGCGCCAGCCGCACCAAGGCGTCGCCGTCAGGTTCTGCGCCAGCAAGAGCCGCACGTGCCCGATCGCGGGCGCGCACCAGGCGATCAAACGATCCAGACGACAGCGCGCTGTCCAGCTCCTCGCGCGGCAAGAGACCGCGACGTTGCGACGGCTTGTAGACGCGATAGGCGAGGATTCCCAGGCCGGTCAGCAGCACGAGAGCCGCAACGGCCGCCAGGTACTTCCCCTTCCCGGACTTGGCAGCCGGCTTGGCCGGCCTGCTCGCCTCGGTCGGGAGCGCTGCGGGCTGGCCCGGGGACGGCATGGTGAGCGCCGTGGCTGCCTCGGCTGGCGCAGTGACAGGCTCAATCTCCGGCGTGACAAACTCGGCCTGCGGCGTGATGAGATCCACTTGCGGCGTGACCGGATCGGCCCGCTGCGCGCCCGGCACCGGTGGCGGCTGCCGCCCTGGCGCCTGCGCCGGGACGGGCTCGACCGATTGACCCTCGGGCAAAGGCGTCCTGGGGTCGGGAACGCGCAGGTCCGCCGCGTACTCGCTGATGATCCGTGCGCGGGTTTCGTCGCCCTTGCGGTGCAACACGTCGCCCAAACCGCGAAACGCCTCTGCATTCTCCGGGTGCTGCTGGCACAGCTTCACCAGCACGCGCTGGGCCGTGCTCAGATGGCCCTGCTCGAGCAGCGTGCGTCCAAGCAGAAGGTCTTCGCCGATGTCGGGAACGTCAGGCAGCAATGCGGGCCATACTACCGCAACTGGCCCGAGCTAGTTGTTCTTGCCACCCAGTTCAAAGACGTCGTGCAGGGCGCGGACGGCCAGTTCACTGTACTTGCCGTCGATGACGCATGAGATCTTTATTTCCGACGTCGAGATCAGGTGGATGTAGATGTTCTCCTTGGCCAGCGCCTCGAACATCTTGAGCGCCACGCCAGCGTGCGAACGCATGCCCACGCCCACGATCGATACCTTGGACAGGTTCTCGACGGTGCGTATGTGCTCGGGCGCACAGAAATCGGCGCAGTGCTTGATGAGAAGTTCGCGTGCCCGCTTGCTGTCGCCCTTGCTCACCGTGAAGGTCAAGTCGGTGCGACCCTCGGCCGAAAGGGCCTGGACGATGGTGTCCACACCGACGCCGGCGTCGGCCAGGGGCCTGAACACCTTGGAATGAATGCCGGTGGCGTCCGAGATGCCGACCATGGTGATCTTGGTCTCGTCTCGGGTGGCGGTCACACCGGACACCAAGACTGCTTCCATCGCTTTTTCTTCAGGCACGACCCACGTCCCTTCGTTGTCGTTGAAGCTCGATCGGACGTGAATCGGGACAGCGTACTTCATCCCGAACTCGACCGACCGGATCTGCAAAACCTTGGCTCCCAGCGACGCCAGCTCCAGCATCTCCTCATAGCTGATACGTTCGACCTTGCGCGCACCGGGCACCACGTTGGGGTCCGCGGTGTAGACACCGTCCACATCTGTGTAGATCTCGCAGACGTCGGCCTTGAGCGCCGCTGCCACGGCCACGGCGGATGTGTCCGAGCCGCCGCGTCCCAGCGTCGTGATGTTGCCCGCATCGTCCACGCCTTGAAAACCGGCGATCACCGCGACCTTGCCTTGGGCAAAGGCTTCTTCGATGGCCTGGACTTCGACATCGCGGATGCGCGCCCGGGCAAAGGCGCTGTCGGTCAGCACGCGGATCTGGTGACCGAGCAGCGACACGGCCTTGCCGCCCTCGGCATGGATGGCCAGGGCCAGCAGCCCGACCGACACCTGCTCGCCGGTGGACGCGATAACGTCCAACTCGCGCTCGTCGGGCTCGACGTGCATCTGCTGCGCGAGACCGAGCAAGCGGTTGGTTTCGCCCGACATGGCGGAGACGATGACGGCCACCTTGTGGCCCTGGCGTTGCGTGGCCAGGCAACGACGCGCGACATTCTTGATGCGCTCGACTGTGCCGACAGAAGTGCCGCCGAATTTCTGTACGATGATCACTGCGAGGCCGAGTTATCGCCGATTCGTGAGGGCGAGGTCAATCCCGCGGCGGGGATATGCTAACTTTAATGTGTGAGCGCGGGACAAGGGAGAAGGCGTCATGAAGACAGTGAAGGACATTCTGGAGGCGAAGGACCAGGCGATTTGCTCCATCCAACCCAGGGCGACAGTGTTCGAAGCCCTGAAACTCATGAGCGAGATGGAGATTGGCGCGCTGATGGTGCTCGACGAAACCGGGGCGGTGCGGGGAATCCTGTCCGAACGTGACTACGCTCGGAAGATCCCGCTGCAGGGCAAGACGTCGCGCGAAACCGCCGCCGCAGAGATCATGACGCCGGTCGAGCGCATGCACACGGTTGCGCCCGCCAACACGCTGGAAGACTGCATGGTCCTGATGACCGCAAAGCACGTGCGCCACCTGCCGGTATTCGACGGTTCGCGCTTTCTGGGGTTGATCTCCATCGGCGACGTGGTCAAGGCCATCATCTCCGAAAAACAGAGTCTGATCGATCAGCTACACGACTACATTTCCGGCAAGTTCGGATAGCTGGGCGCTGCTGCACTTCTGACGTGAAGCCCGCAACTAATTCCTGGCGTTGCCGAAAAACAGGCAATGCGGCTGGTCAACCAGACAGCGGTTCCGGCGACGGTCACGACCTCCGACTTCGAGGGCTCGACCCAACGAATCGGTCTGTTGACCGCCAAGGCCACTTTCCGATTCGACAGCCAGGGACGGGTCGAACTCGAAACGCAAGAGCCGTTTCCTCTTCTCGTGCAGGACGAAAAAACGCCGCTCGGGGATCTCCCGGCTGACCTGCAACCGCGTGCCGATGCCTCGCTGGAGGTCATTGTTCTGGGACATGCCTATGCCTCGCGCGAGCGCCCAGTGTCCACGCTGACCGTGGCACTGACCGTGGGCAAGGTGCGCCGCGAGCTTCTCGTGTTTGGCAACCGGTGCTGGGCGGTCGATCGCAAGATTGCTTCGCGACCCGAACCCTTCACGAAGATGCCGCTCACCTACAGCCGCGCCTTTGGCGGGACGGTTCCCATCAACCTGGACCGCGAGTCGGTCTTCGATCTGTCCGACACCTGCAACAAGCACGGCCTCGGGTTCGACGCCGAGCGCATGGCGCGCGAACTGGGGGACTTGCTGAAAGCGCCGCGTGGCTATCCCCTGCTCCCGGCGGGCTATGTGCGCCGCCTGCCCAACCTGGAAGATCCGCGCGCGCTGATTGCCCGCTGGGAGGACGCGCCCTTGCCCATGTGCTGGGCCACGATTCCCATCGACGTTCCCCTGTGGGTCGCTCGCCCGGCGAGAGAGAATCCCAAACTGTCGCCCCCGCCGCCGCTTGCCGAAATCAAGCGCGAGATCCCTGTTGCCGTCAACTATCGCGCCCATCCCGATTGGGTCATTCCTGTGCCCACAATGGCACCCACAATTCGGCTCGATAACCTTCTGGCAGCAACACCCGTGCTGGAAATGTCCATGCCGGATTTTGGCATTGTGGCCGACTACACAGTGAACGGGCGAATCGGCCGTCGCAGCCTGATGCCACATATGCTGGTTCTGCTGCCGGATCAGCAGCGCTTTTATGTCGTGTACCGACTGCCCTTCAATTTCCAGTTTCAACCGGGTGACGAGCGCGAATTCCAGCTGCGCACGGAGCCCAGGTGGTTCTCGGGAGCAGCGTGATGCACGGATTGGCGTCGATGAGGGTCAAGGTTTCATTGATGGGCGACATCTGTCTTCCCTGGCCGGCAGGCATGACAATTCACGACGGGATCTCACCTCCGCCGCCGGTTTACCTGCCCCGGCTGCCATGCTTCGAGTCACCCACACCCATGATGTGGCCACCCGGCCTTGCGCTGCAACAGAACAAACTGACCACTACGGTGTTTCACAAAGCGCAGTTCGTCGTGTTGGAGAGTCACGACTGCGGCTACGCAATCCCCCACGTTACGATTCCGCCTACCAACATCAATCTGCCGCTGATCATCGCTTTTTCCAAGCGAAAGGTGATGTTCTCTTCCTCCAAGGTCAAAGCCAATGGCGCCCAGATCGGTTGCACTGAACTTGCTGGTCCCCCAGTCCCGCTTCCCATGCTGTGCTGCGCGTCGCCGGTCTCGTTGCCCAATGGCTTCCCTTCTTTCAACTCGCTTCACACGGTCAGCGTGGGACTCAGCGCTGCCGATATTGCGGCTGGCCTCTGGGCGCTCGTCTGCAGTGTCCTCGGCAGCGTGGTCTCGGGCCTCGATGGGTTCAAGGGCGGGTACGAGGGCCTCGCCAAGGAACTCGTCGGTGCCGCCAACTGGAAGGAGTGGGCCTTCAAGACAGCCCTGGGATGCCTCTCCGGAGCAACCAAGATGGCGCTTACCGCCGACGGAAAACTTGTGCGCGTCGAGATCGGATCGGGATATGCGGGGTTGCGGCTTTCGTCGAAGCAGTTATCCGAAGGTGGCTCCAAAGTCGAGCGTGAGTATCAAGTGGGGCCCGCGCAAATTGGCCTCGTCCATGCTGACAGTCCCAAGGCGACAACCAGTGACCAGTCAACACTGAGTGTAGGATCCCCGATAGGAATCGGCAGTTCCCAGCACTCCGAGACCTATGACAGCAACGGCCGGCTGGCAGAGCGAAAGACACAGGCCGTGGCCGCCGGCGGAGCGGTGAACTACTACTCCGGCGACACGGGCGCAATTTCAGGTCAGCACACAACCACCCTTCAGGCTGACGGCCACGCGACATCGACAACCACAGGCTATGCAGGATCCTCGTCGCCCGCCGGAAGCTGGGGCATGCCGCTATGACTCGCGTGCCGGTGCGTCCACTGTACGATGCCGTGGTGGGGTTGGATCCACGGTCAGCGACAGAGCCGGCGTTTGCCTTTGCCCTGGTCAAGCAGACCTACGAGATCAAGGGAACAGCGACAGCGCTCAGCCAGCCGGAACCGTTGCTGCATGATTTCTGGTCCGACGAGAACCTGCAGCCGCGCTTCCCGCCCGGTTCTGACTACTGGCTGGACAAGCAGAGCACCGACGTCGTCATCCGAGGCTCGGCATTTGCTCCGGTTGGGCGTCCCACGCCCTCGATGTTCGTGTCGGCGCAGATCGGCCGCGCAGCCAAGCGAATCGCCGTGTTCGGCAGGCGGCCGGTCGAGTGGAGCCAGGGCCGACCGCGCATCGGCCGACCGGAGCCCTTCACCGAGATGCCGCTTCTCTATCAGAACGCGTACGGCGGCCTCGACAACCGGGTTCCCATTCCGGCCGAACTCGAACAGGACTACATGCGAACCGTCGCGCTCGGAATGCAGTTCGATCACCCCGGCCTGTATCCGCGCAATCCGGTGGGCAAGGGCTATCTCGTCTTGCCCGATCCAATCGAAGGGGTCGAGTTGCCCAATTTGGAAGATCCTGCGGACATGCTCACCGCCGAGCGGCTGATCACGCGAAAGCCGGAGCTGTGGTATCGGCAGCCGCTGCCCTGGTGCTTCGAGTGGACCGTCGGCCTGACCTTCCCGCGATATCTGTTCATGGGCGTCGACGCCTGGTTTCCCCCACCGGACTACTCGGCCCTGCCCGAGGTACAGCGGGGTTTCATTCCCGCCCACCTACGCCGCCAGCTTGAAAAGGACCCTGACCTGGCAGCCGGGTACCGGCAAGAAGCATCGCTGGGAATGGTCGTGAGCGCGCCGCTTCCCGGGCAACCCGTCACCCTGATCGGGATGCATCCTGACGAGCCCACCATCAGCTTCACGGTCCCGTCCGCGCCATCGATCGAAATCGAGGTCGAGGGTGAGCGGGCCGCGTTGCCGCCGCTTCTCACCAATCTGGTCATTCTTCCCGCGGAAAAGAAATTCACCGCCGTCTACTGTGCCAGAACCAAAGGCCTGCAACGGGTGTTCATTCCCGGAATTCACAAGAACATCCCCATCGCAGCCCGCATCAACCACGACCCTCCCATCCGCTACCAATCGCCGCCGACCATTCACGATCGGCTGCTTGCCGCGTCGGCCGGATCGGATGACGTGGGTGGCAGCTAATGTCAAACCTCGAGGAGGCTCCTGCCATGTGCTCGCAGAACGCCAAGTATGACCTGCCAAACGCCGGAACTGCGACGAACGAAGACTCGTCCTCATCGACAGAGCAAGGTTCCGTCTTCGACAATCTGCTCGCGGCCCCGCCCAGACCCGCGTGGCCCGAGGGTCACGCGATCGCCGTGTGCACCGAGGAACGGCACCCCACCCTGACCGGCCGGATCCGCGCGCGCTGCGAGGATGCTCGGGGATGCGTCCATGAAAGCTGGGTAGTCACTCTGAGCGGTCTCAGTGTGCGCATTTTGGACCAGGTGCTCGTGCTGAAACTGCCCAAACAGCCCGACCCCATCGTCATCGGCGTGGTCGACGGCTTCAACCGCCGGCCGGAGGCGCCCAAACTGGTCGCGCAGAGCCTCGATATGAAGCGCGACGAAGCCCTACAGATCAACGCGAATAACGGCCAGCCCTTGTTGCACATCACCGGCAACCAGCAGGGCCCGGTGATCCGGCTGCTCCAGGCCGACACCCAGGTCGAGCTTCCTGGCAACCTGCGCATCTCTGCCGGTGCGATCGAATTGCGTGCCCGCGCAGGAGCCGTGCGCATCGACGCATCCGACGACGTGGAAATCGTCGGGGAGGCCATCCATCTCAATTAGCGCAACCAAAGGGGTGAGTTCATTCACCTCGGCAGCCGCCCGCAGCCGAGCACAAAGAGACACGAGGGGAGACCACTGAGCCGGAGGGGAGGAAGCTAGAGCACCGAACGGTTTTGCCTCCCGTCGTAAAATCGCGGATTTGCGTCGCGTCCCTTCGTTGCTCCTCGGTCAAATACGTCGAGTATTCTCCCTCGTCGCGCCTCGGGCCGCTCGCAACTGCGCATTTTCACTCGGTCCGGCAAACCGTTCGGTGCTCTAGTTGTCTCCAGCAGTGGTAATCTCCGATCGTGTCGTCCGCGAATCGGGCACTAGACGCTGGCGCCGCCACCGGCGGGGAAGGTGGCAATGGCCTGCTCTCGCACAGCCTGTTGCTGGGCGAGCGGCTCTACTTCTTTTCGCGCCTCCGCTTCCTGGCGGCCGCCGGCATCCTGACCGGCGTCCTCTTTGCCATTCACGTGGTGGGCATCGAGGGGCTCAACCTGCGCGCCCTGGCCGGCAGCGCGGTCTTTCTCGCCCTGTGCAATTTGCCGGTGTTCTTCGCGGTTCGGCCCTATCGCCGGCCGGAACGCGTCGTCACCGCCACCCGTTCCCTCGCCTGGATCGCCAGCGCCACCATCCTGCTCGACTATCTGGTGTTGACCTTCACCATCTGGCAGGTGGGCGGCAGCCAGTCGCCCTTCTTGGCCTTCTACGTCCTGCACGCCATCTTCGCCTCGGTGATGCTGTCGCGACGGGCGGCGTTCGCGCACGCGGCGGCTGGCTACCTCATGCTGGCCGCTCTCGTGCTCGGGGAATGGTTCGGCTGGCTGCCCCGACATCGTCCCCTGGGCGCGGTGTTCGGCGGGACCGAGGACGATTTTCGCGTGGTGTGGACCCTGCTCTTCGTCTACGGCCTGCTGGCGGGGGCCACAACCTACCTGGCCACCGGTCTCGCCGCTCGCCTGCGCGAAAGCGAGCGCCGCTTGCGCGACGCCGTTCTACGAACCGAGCGTCTGGCCGACCTGCGCCGTTCCTTCCTGCACGTGGTGGTTCACGACCTGCGCAGCCCGCTCGGGGCGGTGACCACCCTGCTCGACAACTTGTCGAGCGAGCTCGGGGGCCCGCTGACCGAACAACAGCGGCAGTGGGTTGCGCGCGCAGACCACCGCCTGCGGGGAGCGCTTGAACTTCTGCGTGGGTTGCAGGTCCTGGCGGACCTGGAAACCGAGTCCCTGGCGAATCTCATGGTATCCGTCGACCTGCAGGCCATCGTGCGGGAAGTGGTCGAGGAGCACGTCGACCTGGCACAACAGCGCCGTCAGTCTCTCACGGCCGAGTTGCCCGACAGCTTGCCGCCGGTGCGTGGCATCGCAAGCCTTTTGCGCGAGGCGCTGGTCAACTACGTGACCAACGCCATCAAGTATTCGGGCGAGGGCCGCAGCATCGTGGTTCGGGCGCACGCGCACCATGGCAGCTTGCGTGTCGAGGTCCAGGACGACGGCCCCGGGATCCCACCCGAGGCGCGGACCCGCCTGTTCCAGGAGTTCGTGCGCCTGTCCAAGGGCAAAGGCTCGGAGACCGGCACGGGCCTCGGCCTTTCCATCGTCCGCCGCATCGCCGAGGCCCACGGCGGCCAGGTGGGGGTCGAAAGCGCGCCCGGACAGGGGAGCTGTTTCTTCTTGACCCTCCCCATCTTCAAATCCGCCGAAGAACACGGAAGGACAGCCGGCGAAGCGTCGTGATATGGTTCCCCCCGCTGAATGCGCGTCCTCGTCGTTGTTCCCGCACTGAACGAAGAGAGCGGCCTGCCACCGCTGCTCTCGGAGCTTCGCGCCGTCGCTGAGCGAGACGGCTTCTCGCTGGAGATTGTGGTCATCGACGATGCCTCGACCGATCGGACCGCCGAAGTCGCCCGCGAGCGCGGCGCCCGGGTGGTGCGGCTGTGCCGCAACCTCGGCATCGGTGGCGCGGTGCAGACCGGATTGCGGCTTGCCTTGCGCGAGGACTTCGATTGCGCCGTGCAAATGGACGGTGACGGCCAGCATCCGCCCTCCGAACTGAAGAAACTCCTCAGCGCGATGCAAGCGCCCAATCCGCCGGATATCGTGGTTGGAAGTCGCTACCTGCAAAGAGAGGGATTCCAGTCCACCTTGCCCCGGCGAGTGGGCAGCGGCTGGCTGCGCTGGGTGCTCGGGCTCGTTACCGGAACGAAGACCACGGACCCGACCTCCGGCTATCGCGCCTACGGCCACCGCGCGCTGAGGCTGTTCAATTGGTCATACCCGCACGACTACCCGGAGCCCGAAGCGCTGGTCTTGGCCAAAGTGGCTGGGCTTCACGTAGTCGAGGTTCCGGTGACGATGAAAGAACGCCAGGGTGGCGCCAGCAGCATTTCCGTTCTGCACGCCCCCTACTACATGCTGAAAGTGACCGTCGCGATCCTGCTGGCCTACGCGCGTAGCTGGCATCGCATCGAGCCCCGCACCTTGTAAGACGATGCAACAAGCCGAACAGTACTGGTTATTCGCAGCTTTTTGCTGCGTGGTCGCGACCTTGCTGCTCCGCCTGGTCCTGCGCGAGCGCATCACGATCCAAAGCAGCCTCTGGGTCTTCTTCTCGCTGGCCGCTCTGGTGGTGCTCGCCGTCGTGCCCGATCTCACCACGTCGGTGGCCCACGCCATGGGGTTCACCCTGCCTTCCAACTTCTTCTTCGCCATCGCCACTGGCGCACTGGCCCTGCTTCACGTCCACACGTTGGTCACCTTGTCGCGCACCGAGGTTCGATCGATCGCGCTGACGCAGGAACTTGGTCTTCTGCGCGAGAAGCTCGACCGGCTTGCCCACGAGGACGCTGCTGGCAAGCGCATGACTGGCGCGACGACGGTAGAACCGACGCCCGTGAAGGCCGACGTTCCACACGAGCGAACATGAAGCTCGCGATCGTCGTCGTCACCTACCAGGCCGAGCGCTATCTCGACGGTTTGTTCTCGACGCTCAGACAGCACACCAACCTTGACGATGTCGCCATCGTCGTGGTCGACAACGCTTCATCGGACGGAACCCTGGCCGAGCTGGCTCGTATCGGGGAGTCCTGGACGAACCTCCACCTGCTGCCGCAAACACGAAACACCGGCTTTGCGGAGGGCAACAACATCGGCCTGCGCTGGGCCCGCGAGCGGGGAGCCTCTTTCGCGCTACTGCTCAACCAGGACATCGAGGTGACGCCGGGGTGGCTGCAGCCGCTCCTGTCCGTCATGGATACCCGCCCGGACGTCGCCGCGGTGCAACCGCTGGTCGTGCTCTACAGCGAGCCCCATCTCATCAACACCGCAGGCAACGAGTTGCACTTTTGCGGGTTCGGCTATTGCGGCGGATACCGCCAGGCGGTCGACAGCGCGCAGCCCGACCAGGAACCCCGCTCCGTGGCTTTTGCCTCGGGTGCGGCGCTGCTGCTGCGCATGGATGCCCTGGCGCAGGCCGGAGATTTCGACGAGAAGCTTTTCCTCTATCACGAGGACTGCGATCTGCAGATTCGCTTGCGCCAGCTTGGCTACGACTGCGTGCTGGTGCCACGGTCGCGGGTTCTGCACAAGTACACCGAGCGGTTTTCGGCGCGCAAATATGCGCTGCTCGACCGCAACCGATGGCTGGTTCTGCTCAAGGACTGGCCTTTGGCGCGACTGTTGGTCGCGGCGCCGGCCCTGGCCGGGGCCGAGTTGGCGGTGCTGGTGTTCGCAGCCCGCCAGGGTTGGCTGCGCGAGAAGCTGGCCAGCTACGGCGAGATCCTTCGTCTCTTGCCGGCTGTCGTGCGCGACCGCCGCCATGTCCAGAGGAATCGCTTGCCCGATGCGACGGACGGAGCTTCTCTGACTGGCAGCATCCGTTTTCCTGGACTCGACCACCCGATCATTACCCGCGTGGCCAATCCGGTTCTCTCCAGCTATTGGTGGTTTGCGCGCAAGGTGCTGCGCGTGCCGTGATCGGCCTGTGATGGTTCGGCAAGATGGATCGTGTGCAAGTCGCAGTCATCGGTGCCGGCGTGGTGGGTCTGGCCGTGGCGCGCGCCCTGGCACGGTCGGGCCAGGAAGTCGTGGTGATCGAGAAAGAGCCCGGCATCGGCCGCCACACCAGTTCGCGCAACTCGGAAGTGATCCACGCAGGGATCTACTATCCGCCCGGGTCGCACAAAGCGCGGCTGTGCGTGGCGGGACGGCAGGCGCTGTACCGGTATTGTGAAGAGAACGGGATCGCGCACCGGCGCCTGGGCAAGCTGCTGGTGGCCACGCGGGGAGAAGAGATCCCGTTGCTGGTGAAGCTGCGTTCTCAGGCCGAGCACAACGGCGTGAGCGATCTGACCTGGCTCGACGCCACGGAACTGCGCGCGCTGGAGCCGGCGCTGGCCGGCGTGTGCGCCCTCCATTCGCCCTCCACCGGCATCCTGAGCAGCGATGAGCTGATGCGGGCCCTGCGCCGGGACGCGGAAGCCGCGGACGCGCAGCTTGCGCTGGGCACGACCCTGCTCGGCGGCCGCGTGGTCGATGACGGCATCGTGCTTTCAACCGGCGGGAACGGCGCTTCAACGTTGCTCGCATCCATGGTGGTGAATGCGGCCGGTGCCTGGGCGCCCGCCGTCGCGCACTCGATCCAAGGCATGCCGGCCACGGCCATCCCGACGGCCTACTTCGCCAAGGGCCACTACGCCGTCCTGCGCGGCCGCGCCCCCTTTTCCCGCCTGGTCTACCCGGTACCCGTGCCCGGAAGCCTGGGCATACACTTCACGCTGGATCTGGCCGGGCAAGCCCGCTTCGGGCCTGACGTGACCTGGGTGGACACCGTGGACTACAGTTTCGATGAGAGCCGTGTGCAGGCGTTCTACCGCACCGTCCGCCGCTACTACCCAGCGCTGGCCGACGGCGATCTGGCCCCTGGCACCACCGGCGTCCGTCCCAAGATCGTCCCGGCCGGCGCCCCTGACGCCGATTTTGTCATCCAGGGTCCGGCCGTCCATGGCGTCCCTGGTTTGGTCAACCTCTTCGGCATCGAATCCCCGGGGCTGACCGCCAGTTTGGCGCTGGCCGATGAGGTGCGACTCTTGCTGGGTTTGTAGCGCGGCCCTTATCGAGGCCGAGAGATCACTGCCCTAGTTTCGCCTTGATGGTCTTCAGCATGGCCTCGAAGTTGACCGGCTTCTGGAAGACCGCGTCCAGCCCCAGTTCTCGCGTGCTGGCCGAGATGGTCAGCGAATCGCCGAGCGAGCTGAGCAGGAGCACGGGCGCGCGGTTGCCCGCCAGCTTCAGCTCCTTGACCAGGCCGGTGCCCGAGTCGATCTCTTCCATCATCAGATCCACGATAATGAGGTCCGGCTGGTTTTCCTTGAATTTCTTCAGTCCTTCCTCGGCGGAAAGCGCCGTGGCGGTCAGGTAGCCGGCTTTCTCCAGCCGCAACCGCAGCGCCTCAAGGATGTCGCCATCGTCGTCGACACAAAGGATCAGGTACTTTCCGTTTTTCATCGCTCAGGCCTCTGGCTGGGGGCCGCAGGCACAGCCGCGACCAGAATCGACACCGAACTGCCTCGTATATTCATCGAAGTGCCGCTCGCGCACCGCTCGCGTCACGAAGGCTAGCGCAAGCGCGAGGTTGCTGCGAGCCTGCTCGGACAGCGACTCGCCAAGCTCACCGAAATGGTAGCCGCGGATGCCCAGCGTGTAGGCTTTCACCTGCGCCCCGAACATCTCTTGCGCCAGGCCCACCACTTGGGCGGGCGTGGCGCTGTGGCTGGAAAAGCTCAGTTGACGGGTGGGCTGCACGCGCTCGAACCAGAACGGCTCCGGCCCGCCGGCGTCGGCGTCGACGAAGACCACCACGTCGTACTTGGCCAGGCTGGCCGCGTCCTCGATGGCGAGTTGATAGTCGGACTCGCAGTCCAGGCCGTCCGCGCCCAACGCCTCCAGCGCGGCGACCAGCGCCGGCCCTAGCCCGTCGTCGCCCCGGCCAGGATTGCCGTAGCCGTAGACCAGAATGTGCAACCCAGCGTCGTTCATCACCGACTCTTCTGATCGAGGATCTTGCCCTCGCAATCGACCACGCTCACCTCCAGCGCCATCTGCCCCAGCGCATGGGTCGCACAGGACAGACAGGGATCGTAGGCCCGGATGGCCACCTCGATCCGGTTGAGCAGACCCTCGGTGATCTCCACTCCTGACAGGTGATCCTGCGCCACCTTGGTCACCGCGCGGTTCATCGGCTCGTTGTTGTGGGTGGTGGAGACAATCAGATTGCCCATCACCACCTGATCGTTCTTGTCGACACGGTAATGGTGGAAGAGCGTCCCGCGCGGCGCCTCGATCAGCCCCACGCCTTCCTCGCGGCGCTGGCCCTTGACCACCAGATCGCTGCCCTGCAGATCTTTGTCATTGAGCAGGGCCTGGATCTTCTCCATCGAGTGCAGCAACTCGACCATGCGCGCCCAGTGATAGGCCATGGTGACGTTGTTGGTCTTGCCACCCGTGACCGCGCGGAACTCCTTGCGGGCCTCCTCGGCGGCCGAGGTGTCGATGAAATCCACGGTGTTGAGACGCGCCAGCGGACCCACCCGGTACCAGCCCGATTCCGTTCCCAGCTTCTTGATGAAGGGGAACTTCATATACGACCAGTCGCGCACGTCCTCGGCGATGAAGTCCACGTACTTCTGGTAGTCGATCTGGTCGAAGATCTTCTTGCCCTGGGCATCCACCGCACGCAGGTTGCCGTGATACAGGTCCATGGCGCCGTCGGCGCGCACCAGCGACAGGTGGTTGGAGTCGAACGAGCCGAACGGGAGCAGTTCCTTGAGGTGGGCGGTGGTGTACTCGCGCGCGATCTTCACCGCCGACTTCGCCCACGTGAGCTGCTGGTCCACTTCCTTGAGCAAGACGTCGCGCTCGGCGACGCTCAGGTTCTTGTTTACCCCGCCGGGAATGGCGCCGGTGCCGTGGATCTTCTTGCCCGCGGTGGCCTTGATAATCTCCTGGCCATACTTGCGCATCATCACGGCCTGCACGGCCAGCTCGGGATACTTGGCCGCCACGCCGATGACGTTGCGGATGGCGGGATCGGCATCGAACCCGAACAGCAGATCGGGCGATGCCAGGTGGAAAAAGTGCAGCGCGTGCGACTGGTACATCTGCCCGTAGTGCATCAGGCGGCGCATCTTCTCCGCCGTGGGCGTCAGTTTCTCGCCGCCCACGATGACGTCCATGGCCTTGGCCGCAGCCAGGTGGTGGCTGACCGGACAGATGCCGCACAGGCGTTGGGTAAGGACCGGCACCTCCCAGTAGAGCCGCCCCTGGATGAACCGCTCGAAACCGCGGAACTCCACCACGTGCAGGCGGGCCTGCACGACCTTGCCGGCCTCGTCGAGAAGGATGGTGACTTTTCCGTGACCCTCGACGCGGGTAACGGGCTCGATGACCACTCGCTTGATGACGCTCACGTCACACTCCTTGGTACGCTTCAATCGTACTTGATGAGCCCGTAGGGCAATTTCACCGGCTTGCCAGTCAGCAAGGCCACCAACGATTCCCACAGGGTGTCCGCCGAGGGCGGGCAGCCGGGCAGGAAGTAATCGATCTTCACCACCTCGTGACAGGGATAGACCTTGTTGAGAAGCAAGGGGATCTCCGGATCGTTGGGGATCTTCTGGCTGGGATTGTGGACGGTGGGCCCGTGCAGATACGCTTCCGCCAGACACTCCTGCAGCGGGATGCCGTTGCGCATGGCCGGCAGGCCGCCCATGGTCGCGCACTCGCCGATCACCACCAAAGTGTCGCAATGTTGCCGGTACTTCTGCAGCACGTGCACGTTCTCTTCGTTGCAGCAGCCGCCCTCGATGATTCCCACCGCGCAGCGGCCGGTGAACTCCTTGATGTCGTTGATAGGCGACTTGTCGAAGTCCACCAGCTCGACCAGCTTTAGGATGCGCTCGTCGATGTCGAGCAGGGACATGTGGCAGCCGAAGCATCCTGCCAGAGAAATCGTGGCGATCTTGGGCTTGGCGGCGGTCATCGCGCCCCTCCTGCCTGCGCCGGCTTGGCGCCCTGCTCGATTTCCGATCCAATGGGCTTGGCGTCGTAGGTCCGCTGCCCGATCGGGATCGCGTAGCCCACCCGTTTCTTCATCAGCGAGCCAACCGGACAGATCTCGCTGGCCATGTCGCTGGCCGCCGCGTCGATCCCGCCCAGCCCGGTGCGCGCGTTGGCGGCCACGTGCTTGTCCGCGCCGCGACCCACGAAGCCGTACGCGTGCTTGCCGTCCAGCTCTTGCGAAGCCCGCACGCAGCGCGCACACAGGATGCAGCGGTTGCGGTCGAGGAACAGGTCGGGGTGGCTGGCGTCCACGTCGCGCACCGGGAAGAAGTACGGGTACTGCGGCGCCAGCATGCCCAGGCGATAGCCCATGGCTTGCAGCTCGCAGTTGCCGCTCTTCTCGCAGAAGGGACAGAAGTGGTTGCCCTCGACGAACAGCATCTCGATGAGTTCGCGGCGCATGTCGCGCAGAGCCTCGGTGTCGTTCTCGACCACGATGCCCTCTGCAATGGGCTGGATGCACGCCGCCTGCGGCCGGCCGTTGACCAGCACGGTACACACGCGGCAACTGCCCCAGGGAGTCAAGCCGCGCTTGGCGCACAGGTGGGGAATGTAGATGTTGGACAGCGCCGCGGCCTGCAGGATGGTCTGGCCGGCCTGGCCGCGCACTTGCGCGCCGTCGATGGTGAAGGTGATTTCGCCGCTCATGGTGTCCCTTTCACTTCCCGAAGTAGACCGACCGGCGCTGCGCCAGCGACTCGGCCACCGCCACCGCGGCAGTCCCGTCGAAACTGGGCAGCAGATCCGCCGGGCGCGTCTGCACCCGTCGCTCGTATTCCGACCGGAACGATCGCAGGGTGGTGAGCACCGGCTGGGGCGAGGTCTGGCCCAGGCCGCAGCGGCTGGTGGCCTTGACGGTCTCGCCCAGTTTCTGCAGATACGCGAGATCCTCCGGGCTTCCCTTGCCGTCGGCCACCTGCCCGAGGCGCTCGCGCAGCAAGCGGTTGCCCACCCGGCAGGGCGTGCAGTAGCCGCAACTTTCTTCACAGAAGAAGTCCATGAACGCCTCGGCCACCTTGAGCACGTCGCGCTGCCGGTTGAAGATCATCACCGCGCCGCCGGTGGCCAGGTCGTCGAAGCGCAGGGTGCGGCCGAAGTCCTTGGGGCCGATCATCTGTCCCGACGCGCCGCCCACCTGCACCGCCGCGGTCTCCTGCGCACCCACCATGGCGAGCAGGTCGCTGACCTTGGCACCGAAGGGGAGCTCGTACACGCCCGGCCGGTCGCAGTCGCCGGACACGCTGTACAGCTTGGTGCCGGTGCTGTCGTTGGTGCCGATGGAACTGAACCAGCCCGGCCCGTTCTCCAAAATGCGGGCCACGCAGCAGAAAGTCTCCACGTTGTTGATGACCGTGGGCCGCCCCATGTACCCCGACTGCGCTGGGAACGGCGGCCGGTTCTTGGGATCACCGCGCTTGCCTTCGCACGAACTGAGCAGCGCGGTCTCTTCCCCACAGATGTAGGCGCCCGCGCCCAACTGGATGCGGATGTCGAAGTCGAAGCCTTGCTTGCCCAGGATGTTGCGGCCGAGCAAGCCCGCCTCGCGGCGATCCTTGAGCAGGCTTTCCAGAAAAGCGAGCAGGTAAGCGTATTCGCCGCGCAGGTAGACGATCCCGGTGCCCGCGCCCACGCCGTACCCGGCAATGGTCATGCCCTCGAAGACCAGATCCGCCGCCTCGGTGAGGATCACGCGATCCTTGAAGGTGCCCGGCTCGCCCTCGTCGGCGTTGCACACCACGACTTTGTTCTCGCCCACCGCCGCGCGCGCGAACTCCCACTTCATGCCGGTGGGGAAGCCCGCGCCCCCGCGCCCGCGCAGACGGGAAACCTTGATGTTCTTGATGACCTCGGTGGCGCTTTCCGCCAGGGCCTTGCGCAAGGCCGTACCACGGGCCAAGGGCGCGAAGATCACCGGTCCGCGCTCGCGCAGGTTGTTCCTGACCATCGAACGAACCAAGGGATGGCTGTTGTTGCCGTTGCCCAGGGTGAGCTTCAGGTGTTCCACGTCGCCGCTCGCGCGCAGGACCTCGACCAGCTCGCGCGCCCGGTCGCTCGACAGGTTGGTGACGACCTTGTCGTTGATGAGCGCCGCCGGCGCCTGATCGCACATGCCGATGCAGGGCGTGTGCTCCAGGGTGAACAGCCCGTCGGGCGTGGTCTGGCCGAAGTCGATGCCCAACTCCTCGCGAAAGGCGCGTCCCACGCGATCCGCGCCGTGCATCTCATCGATGATGTCGTTGCACAAGCGGATGACGAATTTCCCGCGCGGCTTGGGCGAGAAGAACGCGTAGAACGACAGCGTGCTCTCGACTTCCACCCGCGGCAGTGAAACCGCCCGCGCGATGGCATCCACCGCTTCAGCGGGCACGCTGCCCAGCCGTCGATGCGCTTCGAGCAGGATGTCCATCACCCGCGTCGGGTCGTTGCCGAACCGTCCGCAGATCTCCCGGATGACGCTTTCCTGAGTCTCGGCCATGTTGTCCTTCATCTTCGCTGGTCTGTCACTGATCGGTCGCCACCCCAATGTCGAAGAGCCCTACCGCCATTCTCGCTTGGCCTCGTATATAGAAAAGCCGGGCGCATTTCAAGGGTTAACGCCGGTGAAGCGCCTTCTAAGAAACCGAGGCTAGAATGCGGCTATGGCAAGCCCCGACACAACTGCACCCCGCCCTGCTGATTTCGTCGTCCTGCTCGTGATCGCGCCCGACGCGGACGTGGCAGGCCGCATCGCAAGCACATTGGTTGACGAAAGGCAGGTAGCCTGCGTGAACATCCTGCCTGGCCTGCGCTCGATCTATCACTGGGAAGGTAAGCTGTGCGACGGGGCCGAGGTGCTGTGTCTGATGAAGACGCGGCTCGACCTGTTCCCTGCCGTGCGCGACCGCATCGCCACGCTTCATCCGTACCAGGTGCCCGAGATCATCGCCCTGCCCCTGGCCGCCGGCAGCGCGCCTTACCTTGATTGGATCTACCAGTCCACAACAACAGCTCGGCAATAGTCTCAATCGCCCCAGGCGCCAGCGCGACCCCCACATCTGCGCACGGGAACCTTCCAGGCTCTCGCCCACGGGTCGCCGACGCGCCTTGCCCGGTGAAACCCAGTTTCGCGGTGACGCTTTCGAGCACAGGCGACTTGCGCCACGAACACCGCCAGGCCCGGCGATCCGTCAGGGATGTGCATGAACGGCCAGTCTTGACCCCGCAGCACGAAACCACGAATCGTCCATCTCAGCTCGTAACACGCATTGGCCACGTCGTGCCACTTCTCAATCATCTCTGTCTCCAGCCTTCGGCCGCCGCCCCACTGAGGCAGATCGATTGTCCTCTTTCTGATAACACCTTTTCATAGAGTCATGCTACTACCCGGCGAAGGAGAATCATGCACCTCACCGAACACATTCTCGCGTTCACGTTGCTCGGGTCGGAACAAGGATGGTCAACTCTACCTCAATGGTGAGCCTTCCGACGAAGCCCATGTGGCCAGGCAAATCGCGTCCGAACTGCCGAAGAACGGCGATCTGCAGGCCATCATTGCTGCGGACAAGGTGGTTTTCCACGGTAGCGTGGTCCACATCATCGATCTGGTGAAACACGCTGGCGTGCGCAAGTTCGCCATCAACGTCGGCGGTTCGGCTGCACTCGCTCCTGCAACGTCAGCCGCTCCGACGGAGCCAGGCGTGGCTCCAGCGAGATAATCTACTTCCCCTCATGCACGGGAAAGCCCCGGATGGACGAGGATCAGAATCCTGTGGCATCTTTATACCCTTTCGTGCTACTGCTCTTCACATCGTTGTCGTTTCCAGGTTCACGTCGTCGAGAAAAATTGCAATGAAAGTCGCATCGAACCGTTTCCCTGGTCGGGCCTTTCGCCGACGCGTGGTGGTCATGGTGGTAGTCACCACCCTGGGCATCGGGCCTTCCCTGTGGGCGCAGGACGCCGGTCAAAATGAAACATCGGCCGCAACAGCCGATGGCGCCGCAACTGTGCAGACGCAGGACGCCGGCCAAAATGAAACATCGGCCGCAACAGCCGATGGCGCCGCAACTGTGAACAATCAGCCTGTCGCCTTGCCCACCGAAACCGGCAAGGTTACCCAGATGCCTGAGGTCGTGGTGCACGGACGCGCGGAAGACATACTAGGAATCGCAGTCGGCGCCTCGGAGGGCGCGATAGGCGAGGCGGATCTCAAGGACCTGCCGCTGCTCCGTCGCGGTGAATTGATGGAAACCGTGCCCGGCCTTGTGGTCACCCAGCACTCCGGCGACGGCAAGGCAAATCAGTACTTCCTACGCGGGTTCAACCTGGACCATGGAACCGACTTCGCCTTCTCGGTGGACGATGTACCAGTCAACCTGCCCTCCCATGCGCACGGGCAAGGCTACTCTGATCTGAACTTCATGATCCCGGAATTGGTGGACTTCATCGACTACCGGAAGGGGCCGTTCTATTCAGAGGTTGGGGACTTTTCAGGCGCGGGCGCGGCCGACGTTCATCTGGTGAATACCCTCCCGCAAGGCACTATCAACCTACAGGGAGGTGAGTTCGCTTTTGCGCGTACACTGGTGGCGGAATCGCCGACCGTTGGCCCGGGCACGTTGCTCTACGCCCTAGAATACAATCATTACGACGGGCAGTGGGTGGTCCCCGAGAACTCCAATCGCTGGAATGGTCTCCTGCGTTACCACTGGACCAATTTCAATGACCAGTACACCCTCACTGCCAGCGTCTACGTTGCTCCGAACTGGTATGCCACCGACCAGATAGCCCAGCGGGCTATTACCCAAGGACTCATCTCTCGTTTTGGCGCTCTGGATCCATCCGATGGCGGGAACACGGGCAGAGGCACCTTATCATTCAACT
This sequence comes from uncultured delta proteobacterium, assembly GCA_963755125.1. Lineage (GTDB taxonomy): Bacteria > Myxococcota_A > Polyangia > Fen-1088 > Fen-1088 > Fen-1137. Next base: position 232,981 of record CAVWIP010000017.1, on the reverse strand, counting down.
GGACGCGCAAGAACGACGACGGAATGACGAAACTGACCTTGTACGGTTTTTACTACAGAATGAATCTATTTTCCGACTTTACCTATTATCTGAACGATCCCGTGAATGGCGATCAGTTCGAGCAAATCGATCGGCGCTATGTCACCGGGGCCGATCTGAAACGGACATGGAACCAAACATGGTTTGGCAACGAAGTCGTCAACATTCTGGGCGTGCAAATTCGCAACGACTACCTTCCGCTCTCGGGCCTCGACCACACCCACCAGCGACAGGTGCTGAGTGTGTATATTGATGACCGGATCGAGGAATTCAGCACCGGCGCGTACGGCAACAACCAGATTCAATGGGCCGATTGGTTCAGGACCAATCTTGGAGTTCGAGCGGACGTCTTCGCCGTCGACGTCGACGCCAACGTGCCTGCGAATTCCGGAAGCAAAATGTCCGGCATCGCCAATCCCAAGGCCAGCCTGATCTTCGGGCCATGGAAAAGGACCGAGTTCTATTTGAGTCTCGGCACTGGCTTTCACAGCAACGACGCGCGCGGGGTAATTGCCACGGTTCCCGCCGCCTACCTGGTTCCGCAGTTCAGATCGCCACTGCTCGTGCGCACCAAGGGCGCCGAGTTCGGAACCCGCACCTCGATCCTGCCGGGGCTGGTAAGCACGCTATCTCTTTGGTTCTTGCAGTCAAATTCGGAGCTAACATTCGACGGCGATACCGGTGACACGGAAGCCAACGCCCCGAGCCGTAAGTACGGCGTGGAGTGGGCCAACTTCTACAAGCCGACCTCGTGGCTCACGCTGACCGCCGATGTTTCGCTGACTCACGCTCGCTACCTCAACGATCCGCTGGGCGTATACATACCAAATACCATCCCGGCAGTGGTCTCGGGCGTGGCGACCATCGAGTTGCCCATCGGGATCTTCGGCAGTGCGCGTCTGCGCTATCTTAGCTCGCGGCCGCTTGTCGAAGACAACAGCGTTCGGCAGCCGGATTCGCTGATCGTGGATGCAAGGGTCGGCTATCGCTACAGCCGGTATGAGGTCGCCCTCGATGTGCTCAACCTGCTAAATTCAAAGTCGGATGATATCGCCTATTACTACCCGTCGCGATTGCCGGGCGAGCCGGCGGCCGGCGTGAACGATGTCCACCTTCACCCTTACGAGCCTTTCCAGGTCCGGGCGGGCCTCACGGTTCACTATTGAGACGAGTGACGTGGCCGATGCCCGTAGTAAGCGCTGTCTCCGTCCTGCGCAGGCGGTATTTCGTCAGCCTCTTTACCTCGGCGATCTGTCACACGCTGCTGTTCGGACTGGGCGCGGTCTTCCTGACACGTTCCCTGCAGAAACAAGCTGCGGCGGAAAATGTCGTGGTGGATCTTGTCGAAGCCAAGCTCGATCCGATACGCGACGTCCCTCCTGCGCGTTTAAACGAGCCGCCGGTCCCTCTGATACCAGTCAAGACCAGAACCTCCGTCGCGCGGATGCGCCCCAAGTCCCCCGCGCCACCCCGTCCTGATCCGCCCGCCATCGCCAACAGCCCGTCAACCGACGTGTCGCCTGACGGCGAAGTGGCTCTTCCCGTCGCCGCCGAAACAGCGCTGCTGAAGGGCACCAAGGGCCAGACTTCTGGTTTGCCAATCGCGCCTGCAGCGCCGACCGCTGCCGGGCCTGGGCCCGGGCCAATTACCGTGCTCGCAACGCCGCGCTACCGAAGCAATCCGCCGCCTGAATACCCAATCGCATCGAGGCGAAGACACGAAGAGGGCGTGGTTGAAACGACCGTCGCCGTGAGTCGTGACGGCAGGGCACTGCGGGTTTCTCTACTCAAAAGCAGCGGCCACCCCTTGCTGGACCAGGCCGCCATCGACGCAGTCCGCGGATGGACATTTGAACCCGCGCAAGCCTCCGGAGTACCCGTTGCAAGTAAGGTCGTCGTGCCGGTTCGGTTTTCCTTGTCTCAACAGTAGACAGGCATACCCGTTCCTACCCGCTACCCGCGTGGCCTCGATGATGATGCGGGTGTGCGGGCGGTTCCTGCGGATCGAGCGTTCTCGGTTTTGCACGCCGCCCGCCCCGTGCCCGCGCCGATGAGGCGGACGGGGCAACTTCACCTGCGCCGGGGTACGCGTGCGAGTGGCCGGGCTCGCCGATGCCGGTGATGATTTCGATGCCACCCTGTTTTACACCCCGAAGAGCCAAAAGGCGGTCGGCGATGTATTGCAGGCGGTCGGATCGGCCGCGCATGACGAGAACCTCAAGACACAAATCGTGGTTGATGTGAACGTGCAGCGTGGCGCGCACCTGTTCGCCCAGTTGATGTTGGAGCTCGGTCAATCTTTCGCTGAGGTCGCGCACGTGATGGTTGTAAACCAACGTGAGCGTCCCGACCGCCTCTACGGCCTCGCGCACCTTGGCCCGCCCAACCTCGGCTCGAGACAAGTCCCGGAACAGCTCGGAGCGAGTGCCCCCGCGCTGACGTACCAAAGCATCGACCTCCCGTAGCAACGAGCTCTCGAGCGCAACACCAAACCGAAGCAACGGATCTTTCATTGTAGGTAGCGAGCCTACCACCCCCTTGGCCGCAGGAGAACATTCAGAGGTGTGCCGCCATCCGTGTTACCCTGATAGGGCTAACTTGGAGGCCCAATGTCAAAGCTGCGTCTGTCCACCACGTCTTTGCTTGTGACCGGACTCTTTCTTGCCTGTAGCGGCAGTAGCTGCACGGGCAATAGTGGGCCTCCCGCCACCGACGCGCTGCCCGCCAGCAATGACAGCGGCTCCACCGGAGGAGGCATCGCCTTCGATGCGCTGCCCGCCAAGTATGCCGCAGCTATCTGCACGGCGTATCAGAACTGCCTGGGACCGCTCTTCTCCCTCTTTTTCGGCGGCACGGACTGTGTGGATTTGACCACCCAGCGACTCGAGAACGGAACCTTCGCGCTAATGCCCCAGGAGATCACCGCAGGCACCATCAGATACGATGGCACCAAGGCCCAGGCCTGCCTCGACGCCATCAGCAGCCTCACTTGCGATGGGCTGCTCACGCGCGACCAGCCGGCCTGCCTGGCCGCACTGGATGGCTTGGTGCCTCTGGGTGGCAACTGCGATCTCAACGAGGAGTGTGCGGGCAGCGCCCTCTGCCAATCGAGCAGCGGCACCTGTCCCGGTACCTGCGTTCCCCTGTTGAGTGCGGGCCAAGCCTGTTCGGCCGACGGCGATTGCGCCGACGGACTGCAATGCTCCAGCGAAACCAGTCTCTGCGTGAAGCCGGCCACGGCCGGCGATAGTTGCGACTACGGCTCGCCGCCCTGCGGTCCCGGCCTGCTTTGCCTGGGTGAGGACGATACCAACAAGATCTCCGGCACCTGTCGCAACGCCGTCGACGCCTTGAGCGCTGCCGCGGGCGCCACTTGCGATCCGGTTGCGGGAACTCTCTGTGCCCCAGGGGTTTCGTGCGTCGCGGACCATGTCGATCTCATCAGCCAGAAACTGGTTTGGACATGCGTCACGACCGGCACATACCCGGCAGGGGGAGCTTGCAAACCCGGCTTCCCTGAAGCTTGCGCGACCGGAACCTACTGTCTGACAGGCACCGGGATCGCGGCGCTCAGCGGAACCTGCACCGCAATTCCCGCCGCCAAGCAGCCTTGTGGCACCGGGGTCGGTGCCCAGTGCCAGCCCGGCGCTGTCTGCGTGGCAAGTCTCTGTCAAAATTACGCCGCCAACGGCGTGAGCTGCACCGGGGACGCCATGTGCTACAGCGGATACTGCGGCCCCACCGGTGGGTGCCAGCCACGGCTGCCGTGCACCTCGTCTCACTAGCAAACAATTTCACAGCACGAACGGAATGATCGCTTTCCGCGCCGGTGGGTAATCGGCAAAGCTGGCGCGATACCAGGCGTGGTGTTTGAGCGCGCGGGGCACCAGGTTGGCCGCGGTCCACAAAGCGAAAACCAGTCCCGGCAACGAGAACGTGGCTATGGCCCAGCCTGCCCATTCGATCATTTCGCCAAAATAGTTGGGGCAGGACACCCGGCGAAAGAGCGGGCCGTGCGGAACCACGTACGCGCCGCCCGACTGCCAGCGCAGGTGTCGCAACTCGCGATCCGCCAAGACGTGGGTCAAAAACCCTGCAGCGAACAGAATCACGCCGACGAGAAAAGGAACGCTCCACAACCAAGCCGCGGGCCGCGCCGGCGAAAGGGCAAAGAGCCAGCGACCATTCAGATAGGCGTTGACCGCGTTGAAAAACGCCCCCGAGGCGAGCACTACCAGAGGCATGGGTTTGCTGGCGGACGGGAGCAGGAAGGCAAAGACAAAGGTGCGGTAGACGTAGTGCCCGAGCCACAGCGCCAGAGCCGCCAGTGCGGGCAAGTTGGTACGGCGATCGCCGAGGCAGAACATGACAGTCATGAGCAGCGGCGACGGCAGCTCCATGAGAACCCAGGCCAGGCGCGCCTTGACCACCGGTCCCCACCCCGCCCGTCCGTGGCGGCCGTAGGGCGCTGGCCGCAGCAGCAGATAGGGCACCACCGCGAGCGCAACGACGACCCAGGCCCCCAGCAGCCAAATGTACAGCCTCGGCTCGCTCATGCCAGCTTGCCGGCCTGCCTGAACCATTGGCAGGTGTCGCGCAGGGTTTCCTCCAACGGCCGCGGGTTGTGCGCCAGCTCGGCGTTGGCGCAGGCATGACTGATGTGGCGATGATTGCGCAGCACGCGCAGCGAGTCCGAAGTGAACAGGGGCCGCCGCCCCCACAGCCTGGCCCAAGCCGCGGCGAAGGGCGCTGCCGCGCGCGCCAGTCTCATGGGCACGACCAGACGCGGGATCTTGGCGCCCGAGACCCGGCCCCAGAGCCGGGCGAGTTCGACGACAGCGAGCCAATGACCGGTGAGCAGGTAGTGCTCGCCCTTGCGGCCACGACACTCGGCCAGCAAGGCCGAGGCGACCACATCGCGCACGTCGACCCAGTTGAAGCCAGCCCCACCCACCAGCGCTGGGAAGCGACCGTGATAGAGGTCGAGCAAGACCTCGCCCACAGCCGATGGCGCAAAATCGTAGGGGCCAATCACCGACGAAGGATTCACGACGACCGCGTCCAGTCCGCGGGCCACCGCGGCCATCACCTCGCGTTCGCCTTCGGCCTTGGTCCGGTCGTAGACCAACGCCTGCGAATCTTTGGCGACCAGCGGGCGCGATTCATCGATCACACCGTCGGTCGGGTCGGCGGAGAAGGCGTGGATCGAACTGAAATGCACCAGACGCTCCACGCCGCAGGCCAGGCACGCCTCGACCACGTTGCGCGTGCCGCCCAGGTTCACCGCCTCGACCGGCCCGGGCGGATCCCAGCCCACCGAGATGCGCGCCGCCAAATGGTAAACGATCGAAGCGCCGGCCAAAGCGCGGCGGCAGGCCGGGGCGTCGGTGACGTCGCAGCGAACCACCTCCACCGCCAGGCCGTCGATGCCAGCCGTGTGCTCGCGCACCAGCGCCCGTACCCGCCGCCCCTGCGCCAGCAGGCCGCGCACCAGATTGCCGCCGATATGGCCCGCAGCGCCTGTGACAGCTACCAGCCCTTTGCTCTTTTCTTGTTCGCTCACTGGTCTTGCGACTTTAACATGGGAAACGGTTCGGCCACGCGGTGGTACAATTTCGTCGATTTTCCGCCATGAAAGCCTGTGTCTTGTCGGCCCCGGCCCAGGTTGCCACGCAACCCTTGAAGTTACGCGATCTGCCATCACCTGGACTTGCGGCGGGTGAAGTGCGCATTGCCGTCGCGGCCTGCGCCATCTGCCGGACCGACTTGCACGTGGTCGAGGGTGAGTTGCCAACGCGGCGTTCGCCGATGATTCCAGGGCACCAGGTGGTGGGCCGGGTGACCGAGTTAGGTGCGGACGTCGCCGGGCTTTCCCTCGGGCAACGGGTGGGCGTGGCTTGGTTGCACCGGACGTGCGGCACCTGCCGCTTCTGCCGCGCGGGGCGCGAGAACCTGTGCGAGTCGGCCGATTTCACCGGCTGGACAGTCGACGGTGGCTTCGCGACCGAGATCAAGGCGCCGGCCGCGTTCACCTATCCCCTGCCCGACGACCTTTCCGATCTGGCCGCGGCGCCGCTTCTGTGCGCCGGGATCATCGGCTATCGCGCGCTCAAGCTCACCGGCATCGACGCGTGGGCTGGTGCGCGCCTCGGCCTGTACGGGTTCGGCGCCGCCGGCCACATCGCCATCCAGGTGGCGCGCGGCCGCGGCGCCGAGGTGTACGTGTGCACGCGCGACCGCGAGCGGCACCAGGCGCTGGCGTCCGAGCTGGGCGCGACCTGGGTGGGCGGCACGGTGGATACGCCGCCGGTCCAACTGGACGCAGCCATCATCTTCGCGCCCGCGGGCGAAATCGTACCGCCAGCCCTGGCCGCGCTGGATGCGGGCGGCACCCTCGTTCTGGGTGGCATACACATGTCGCCCATCCCGAGCTTTCCCTACCAGCTCATCTACCGCGAGCGTGCGGTTCGCTCGGTGGCCAACAACACCCGGTCTGACGGCCGCGAGTTCCTGGCCGAGGCCGCGCGCCTTGGTCTGCGCCCTCACGTGCAGACCTTCTCTCTGGCCGAGGCGAACCAGGCGCTTATCGCGCTCAAACACGACGCCATTCGTGGCGCGGGCGTGCTGGCGATCGATGAGGGTGCTATTGGTACAGTTCCGCGCTCGAAAGAGGTGCGCCACTGAACCCACCAGCGACGAGCACCATCCCATTGCCCAACAACGTCGCCGTGTGGTCGAGCCCTGCCACGGTCATGCTGCCCGTCCCGGTGAAGCCTGCTTGCGGCGAGGTCGCCACCGCCGTGTTTCCGCCTCTTGCACCATCAGTTGGCGCATTTCCAGGATGCGGCGGACGATCCGGCGCTGCTCCTCGCGCGAGGCGGAATAGCAGGTCTCGGCCACCCACACCAACTCGGCCAGCACCACCAGAGCAACGAATCCGGGATCGGACTCGCTACACTCGCGTTCGATGAGGGTCGTGGCCCTCCGTGATTGCGTAGGATCTCGCCCCGTGCTGGCACACGCCTGATTGCGGCCCGCCGCACCGGCATCCTCGGCTCTGTCCGGTATAGTTGATGTTGTACATGGACGAGGATTTGCACAGCCCGCTCGACGACATTCCTGCCGAGGAAGAGCGGCTGTTTGCTCGGGTTGCGGAGAGCCTAGCCGCGGCGGCTGCTCAAAAGCCGGCCAGCAGGGGCAAGGCGGCGGGGCGTTCGCGCGGCTACGATGCCGAGTTGATGGCCTTGCGCGACGAGATCGGCGAGGCCCGCCTGGAAGACGTCCCTGCTTTAATCGCCCAGATGGAGCGTTTGCAGGAAGTCTCGCTCACCCGCGCCGGCTTGCAACACGTTCTGGTGGATCCGCGCTCGCCGTACTTCGCCCACCTGCGCTTGCGCGAGCGCGTGGCCGGCCGGGGCGAGGTGGAGCGCGACGTGTTCATCGGCCGCGCCACCTTCACCGATCCCTGCACGCGCATCGCCATCGTGGACTGGCGCAACGCCCCGGTCAGCCAGATCTACTATCGCTACTCAGAAGGCAGCGACTACGAAGAAACCTTTGGCGAGCGCGAAGTAGAGGGCGACATCCTGGTCCGACGGACAGTGACCATCCAGGATGGAACGCTACTACGCATTGCTTGCCCGCAGGGGATCTGGGTCAAGCGCTGGCCGGCGGGCCACAACCATGGCGTCGCGATCTGGCAGCGTGCGGACGCGCCCCTGCGCGAGCTGGCCGGCGGCGAACGAACCGCCACCCGACCCATTCCCCGCCGCGGGATGCTGGGATCTGCGCGCGAGGACGAACAGCGGCTCGACCGGCACCTGCCCGAAATCGCGGCGCTCATCGATCCGCGCCAGTTCGAGATCATGACGGCCCCGCACTCGGGTGTGGTGGTCATCCAGGGCGGCGCGGGCAGCGGCAAGACCACCATTGGACTGCACCGCATGGCCTATCTGGGTTTCGCTTTTCCCGATCGTTTCCCAGCCAGGCGCATGGTGGTGGTCACGCAAGGCGCGGGGCTGGCCGCGTACATCGGCCAGGTGTTGCCGGCTCTGGGCCTGCCGGGCGTGCGCGTGGTGACCTTCGACGAATGGGCCGAGCGCGAGTTGCGCAAGGCGATCCCTTGGATCCATGCCACCCTCACCGACGACGTGGTGCCCGCGGTCACGCGTGTGAAGAGCCATCCGGCCCTGCTGCACGAACTGGAGCGCAAGGCTGCGGCCCGCGTGGGCAAGCGCGGCTCCCGCGCGGCGGTCGAGTTGTGGGCCGAACTACTCACTGACCGCAACCTGCTGCTGTCGCTGCTGCGCAACGATCCCGAGATGCCGGTGGCCGAGGCCGACATCCTGGAGGCGCACCGGATCATGGTCACGCGCGTGCAGGCCATCGTCAGCCTGGATCCGCGCGATCGGCCTTCCGAGAAAAAACCGGTGCCCCGGCGGCGACGGGGCAGGGACGACGGAGAAGATCTCGCGGCGGCTGGTGCCTGGACGACCATGGAACTTTCCGAGAATCCTCGCGGCAAGAGCGTGGATTCGGATCTGCCCGAGGGCGTGCGGCGTTTCGAGAGCGAGCGGGACGAGGTGGACGACGACGAGAACGTGCGCGGCGAGATAGGCATCGACGGACAGCGCACCGAAGACGATCAGCCTTTGCTCGACGCCGACGACCTGGCCATGCTCGTGCGAGCCAACCAACTGGTGCGGCCGGTAGAATCTCCGCTGGCCCACCTGTTTGTCGACGAGGCACAGGATCTCTCACCCATGAAGCTGGCGGCGCTGATCGGACAAACCCGATCCGGCGCGACCCGGCGACTGCCCTCGCTGACGCTGGCGGGCGACACCGCGCAGAAGCTGTTTCTGGACAACGGATTCGGCGACTGGCGCGCGGTCCTGTCGCACCTGGGTCTCGATCACGTCGCCATCGAGCCCCTGCGCATCGCCTACCGGTTGACCAGCGAGATCCTGGAACTGGCCCGCTTCGCCATGGGGCCATTGCCTATCGACGTGCCGGCCGAGGCCAAGAGGCACGGCGCCCCGGTCGAGGCCTTTCGCTTTTCCGCGGTCGGCGCGGCCGTGGCTTTTCTTGCCGAGGCCTTGCGCGACCTTGTGGCCCGCGAGCCACGCGCCACCGTGGCCCTGCTGGCCCGCTACCCCGAGCAGGCGGATCGATGTTTCGATGGCCTGCGCCGCGCCGAGGTGCCTGGCCTGCGCCGCGTGCGTGCGCAGGAGTTCAGCTTCCGGCCGGGCATCGACGTCACCGACGTGCGCCAGGTCAAGGGCCTGGAATTCGACTATGTGGTGATGCTGGACACCAACGCCAGCAGCTACGGCATCGACGACGAATCCCGCCATCTGTTCCACATCGGCGTGACCCGGGCCGCGCATCAGCTGTGGTTGCTGGTCACCGGCGCGCCCAGTCCGCTGGTGCCACCCGAACGGCTACGGGAGTAGAACTCTAGGGTTGCGGCCCGCGAAGGATTTTCCCCAGTGGCGCAGAACGGGTAGATTCTGACCTTGATCCCGTGACTCCACCCACCAATACCGAGCCACACGACCCCTCGCGCTTTCCCCGGCGCTTCGGCCCGCGCTACGTGCTGCTCAAAGAACTGGGCCGCGGCGGCATGGGCCGCGTGTTCATGGCCTTGACCGGCCAGGCCGGCGTCGAGCGCGTGTGCGCCCTGAAGATCCTGCGCACCTTCCAGGCCGGCCGCCACGCCGAGGAGATGACCCAGCGTTTTCTCGACGAGGCCAAGGTGGTGACGAAGCTGTCGCACGAGAACCTGGTCTACGTCTTCGACTTCGGAATACACGACCGCCAGGGCTACCTGGCCATGGAATACGTCCACGGCAAGACCTTCACCGAGGCGTGGAACCGCTGTGCCATCAAGCACACCGGCTTCCCCACCGGCGTGGCCATCTACCTCATCGGCGAGCTGGTGGCGGCGCTCGGCTACGCGCACCGGCTGGAAGGCATGAACCTCGTCCACCGCGACATCTCGCCGTCCAACCTGATGCTGACCTACACCGGCGGGGTCAAGCTCATCGACTTCGGCTTGGCCCAGTGGAACGACAAGGTGGCGCAGACCGCGGCCGGCACCAACTGGGGCAAGGTCAGCTACATGTCACCCGAGCAGTACCTGGGCAAGCCGGTCGATCACCGCAGCGATCTGTTTTCCGCGGGCATAATTCTGTGGGAGTTGCTCACCGGGCGACAACTTTTCCCGGCCAGCCAGTCGCGCCAACCCAGCACCAAGGTTCCGCCGCCCTCCACGTTGAACGAGGCGATCTCTGCCAAGCTGGATGAAGTGCTGGGCAAGGCCCTGGCCGCCAATCCCGCTGATCGCTTTACCAGTGGCGAGGAGATGAGCGCGGCGCTGTTTGCCGAGATGCCGCGTGACGGGGGCGGCAAGCTGGTGGCCGCGGCCTTTCTGGCCCAGCTCTTCGACGCCGAGATGCGGGCCGAGATGGCCGAGCAGCGCGATCTGCTCCAGCGCGCCACCGCATTGGGCGACCGGGTTCCGCCGTTGGAAGTGAGCGACAGCGCGGCCTCGGAAAACGATCCCCTGATCGGCAAGGTGCTGGGCGACCGCTACCACGTGCGCCGGCGCATCGGCGAAGGCGCCATGGGGCGCGTGTATGAAGGCCATCACACCGGCATCGGCAAGCGGGTGGCCATCAAGATCCCTCGTCGCACCGAACGACGAAAGACTGAACTGGCCCGCCGCTTTCAGCGCGAGGCCCTGGCGCCCTCGCAGATCGGCCACCCCAATGTGGTGGATGTGACCGACTGCGGAACCACGGAAGACGGCGACTTCTTCTTCGTCATGGAGTTCGTCGACGGTGTCGACCTGGAGGCACTGGTGAGGCGCGACGGGGCCATGGCCGTGGAGCGGACGTTGCTGGTTGCCATCCAGGTGTGCCGCGCGCTCGAGGCGGCGCACCGAGCGGGCATCATCCACCGCGATCTCAAGCCCTCCAACGTCATGCTGGTGCGGCCCTCCGACGAACAGGGCGATCTGGTCAAGGTGCTGGACTTCGGCGTCGCCAAGTTCCTGCGCGAGGAAGCCGGCCCCAACCTGACCGTGCCCGACGCTGCGGTGGGCACGCCGCGCTTCATGGCGCCCGAACAGATCGGCGGGGGCGGCGTGGTCGACTTTCGCGCCGACATCTACGCGGTGGGGGGGCTGCTCTACTTCATGCTGAGCGGCGGCCACTGTCCCATCGAGGGCAGCAACGTGCAGAACGTTTGGCAGCGCAAGCTGACCGAGGATCCCACACCGCTGCGTAACTATCGGTCCGATCTGCCCGACGATCTCGATGCTCTCATCATGCAGTGCCTGGCCCGGGACGCCGCCCGGCGGCCGAGTTCGGCCGACGACCTCAAGAAACTCCTGCTCGCTCTCCTGGAAGAAGCGCGCACCATCTCCAGCAGCCTGGCGGGCCTGAAGGTGCCCTCCTCCACCGCCGTGGTCCCCGGCCCCGGCCTGCGCGACGGCAGCCTGTGGTGGAAAACCATCGCGGTGGTCACGGCCACGGCCGTGGTGCTCTGGATCGCCGCGCGCCCCTTCTTCGTGCACCGGCCTGCGCGCCCCCACGCGACACTCACGCATGCGTCTGCCGCGTCCCCAACCAGCAACACTGCCGGTGGCGCGGGGAGCCCGCACTGACGGCACCTTCTCGCGCGAAGCACGCCGCACTCGGCCTGCGGCGCGCCTCCCTGTGCTACTCTCGCAACACCGTCCCGGAGGCTCTCATGTCCACTCGCGCTCTCCTCTTGATCCTGCGGCGCGGACAAGGAACTGGCGACGCTCGACGACGATCTGGCCAAGGCTACGGCCTTCCCCGATCTCGCGTTCGACCTGTGCCTGGCGTGCTGGGAGGTCGACTGGAACCGCGACGGCCGCATCGACGATCGCGATCGCCACATTCTCAGCCGCATGAAAAACGAGGTCGACCGCGGGAAGGAGTCGGCGGAGCGGAAGCTGCGCTACCTGCTCCGGCTCAACTAGTAATTGAACTGGATGCGGTGGGGACGGTTGAGCTGGACCTCGCGATCGAACGTCCAGATGCGGTTCTGCGGGATCACGAAGACACCGATGGAATGGCGCCCCGGTTCGATGCGCAGATCGCTCGCGGGACACAGTTCGCCCGAATCCCTGCCGTCCACAAATATCGGATAGACGCCCTCTTTATTGCAGGTCACCGACAGCGGCACCCGCCCGCTGTCGAGGCGAGGCGCCACGAACATCTCTCGCTGCCACACGAGTCCCTTGCTGGTGTCGACCACGTCTCGCAGCATGCGGTAGCCCGGCATGGTCACCACCAGGCGGTGTGAACCCGGCGTGGTGACGAGCGTGACCGGGGTCCTCCGGCCTGGCACACCGTCGAGCCAGACCGTGGCTCCGGTCGGCGCGGTCTTCACCGCCAGTTGGCCCGCCGGCAGGGGCGGAGGCTCGGGCGGCTTGGGCGGCCGCAGCTCGGCCGCGCGGCGGGCCGCCTCGGCCATGACCAGCGCATTCTGTCTCTCGCTCTCAGCCCGGGCCGCGGACCACTGCCGATAGAAGATGACGCCCGCCACAGCCGCAACAACCAGCAGACCGGTAAGTGGAACCAGCGCCAGCCGTGACATTTTGCGAGCCAGCGGGCTCCGGTACCAGGCCGGAATCCGCACACGCCGCCGGCGGCGGCGCCTGACCTTTCCGTCTGCCCCGACCTCGACCTGCTCCTCGACATCGTCGTCGTCGTCATACACCACGCCGACGTCCGGATCGTCTGCCGAGATGTGCGACAGCCCCCTTCCCGGGTCATCTTCTTCTTCCTCCGCGTCGTCTGGGCTGGCATCGTCAGGCGAGGCTTTCTCCAGCGAAAATGGCACGACTGGCTGGACGGCGGCTTGCGGGCCCGCCCCGGAACGAACTGCGGCGGACGGACGCTTGTCGTCTCTCATGCCGTCGTCGAGGGCGAAGGGAACCACGGACCCGGCGCTCGCCAAGGATGCGTGCTCCGCAGCTCGGGCCGGCTTCGTAACCGGCGCCGGCACGGCCGCAGGAGATCGGACACCCGCGACCGTGGGAGCGGTCGAGCCGCGATCCGTACCAGGGGCCGGCGAAGCGGGAGCGCCGGATGCCGCGGCCACGGGACCGGCCTTCGCGGCCAGCATGGCGGCCGAGATCTGGCGTGCCACCACCGCCGCGGACTTGGGCCGCAGAGCCGCGTCTGACGACAACAGCCTGGCCATCACGGCATAAAGCGAGGGTGGCATCTCCGGCAAGGCGGGCACGCCCGCCGCGATCCTTTCCTTTAGCGCATCAGCGGTGGACGCCGCAAAGGGCGGCCTGCCGGTGAAGAGGAAGAAGATCAGAGCACCTATCGAATACAGGTCCGAGGCGGGCGTAGTGGCCGTCCCCGAAAGCTGCTCGGGAGCGGCAAAGAACCACCGGCTGAGGAACGAGTCGCCGCGTGGCCGCACCGCCTCTGCCAGACCGCAATCGAGGAAGAACACCTCGCCTTCGGGCGACACCAGGACGTTGCCTGGGCTCAACCCGCCGTGGACACGCGGTGCCTGCGTACGCGCGTGCAGGGGAGCCAGCCGTTCGGCAATCTTCTGCGCAAGCAAGCCCACCAGGCGCGGGTCCATAAAGCCGCGCGGCGCCGCCTGGCTGCGCAACTGCGCCAGATCCACGCCGGCCTTGAACTCGCATGCCGCGTAGATCTGGCCAGGCCCTTCGCACAGCTCGACCACGCGCACGAACCCTGACTGGTCGAGCCCAGCCAGCCGACGCGCCGCCTCGACGAAGCGGGCCGCCAACTGCGCATCAGGGCGCCCACTCTCGCCGCGCAACAAGGTCACCACGAAACGGCGCGCGTCGGCGTCTGGCTTCGTGTCGGCGAGTCGCGCACGGTAGGTTTCCGTGGTCCCGCCCTCTCCCAGCAGGGCCTCTGTCTGGAAACGTCCGAGGCGAAGCACTTTCGTGGTCATCGGCCGAGATTCCGTATGGGTGGGCGTGGGGGGCCGAAGGGCAAAGCGAACCCCATATTAGAGCACCAGCCAGACAGACCCAATCTTTCGCCCATCACGCCCGCCTCTGCCACTGCCTTGCGACCTCGTACACGACGACACCCGCGGCGGTGGATATGTTCAGCGACCGCAGGGCCGGATCCACCATGGGGATGCGAGCGGTTCGATCGGCGTAGCGGGCCAGAATTTCGGCCGGCAGGCCCACGCTCTCGCGGCCGAAAACCACGACCACGTCTTCCGGGAATTCGATGTCCCACAACGTGCGCTCGGCCGATGCGGTGAAGAAGAAAGGCGCACCCATGCGGGGCAACTCGGCCTGCAAGGCTGGCCAGTCCGGCCACACGCGCAGTCGCACCCGGGGCCAGTAGTCCAGGCCCGCACGCCGAAGATGGCGATCTTCGAGCGTGAACCCCAGCGGCTCGACCAGATGTAGAGTCGCTCCCACGGCCAAGGAAGTGCGACCGATGTTGCCGGTGTTCCAGTGGATCTCCGGCTCGACGAGCACGATGTGGAGGGAGGGCACGGATGCCTCAGTGTAGCCTGTGCAGCGACCGGAGGTCGCCCGGAATGACGGTGCACGAAATCCGTGGCCGTGGCCGCGACGGGCACGCGAAGCGCGCGGGGGCAGGCGGGTGGACTGTCCGTCCCGAAGCCCCCGAAGAAAGTGGCTGGCTCCGGTTTCGGTTCCGGTCCCGACTCCGGTCGCTCTACGTGGCCGTCGCAGCGGTGCTGGCGTACTTCGCCACCATGCGGCTCACCCGCGGAATGGCCGCCTCGGTGTGCTTCTTGGCCATGGGCCGCAGCTTGTCGTAGGCGCCCCTGACGATCTGGTTCTTCGACCGCTGCGCGCGCTGGTCGGTAATGCCCAAGAGCGCCTCGGCGACCTCGCTGGCGCGCGCGTTCAGGTACGCAGGGACCGGCTCATTCTTGGCGAGTGCGGCCTGGTAGAACGGGTCCAGGCGATCGGCAAAATCGTCGAGCAGTCCGTCTATCACTTCCGGGATGAACCCCGGCTTGATAGCCTTGACCACCGCGTAGGCAGCCTTGATCGGTATGCCCATCAAGCCTTTCGCGGCGACTTCCTCCTCAATGATCCGTTCGCAGTCAGCCACCACCTGCTTGCGCGTTGCGGGCGGCCCCAGAATCTCCTTTAGTGTGCTCATGCGCGGCACTTTACCCCGAGACGGCCTTTCGTGGTACCCATGCAAGACGTGACCACGGGATCCTGCACCAGCCTCCCGCAGCGTCCGGCCAGCACCCTGGCGGTGCTGACCGGTGTGAACGCGTTCAACTACCTGGACCGGTTCATCACAGCCCCGGTGCTTCCGCTCATCATTGCCAGCCTGCACCTCTCGGACGCGCAGGCCGGCTCGCTGCAGACCGTGTTCATCCTGGTTTACTCGCTGGCTTGTCCTGCGTCGGGTTGGCTCGGGGATCGTTCTGCCGTGGGAACCCTGAGAGGGTTCCCATGCCCTCCCGCGATGGTGCGCCACCGGCAAAGCCGGCGGGCTTCCCACGCGATCACACGCCTGCACATCGCAGCCGCGGGCGTGGCGGCGTGGAGTCTGGCCACTTTCGCCTCGGGCCTGGTGGCCAGTTTCGCCTGGCTGGCCCTGGCGCGCGCCGTGGTCGGCATCGGCGAAGCCAGCTACACCGTGGTGACGCCGTCGCTGCTGGCCGACCATTACCCGCCCGACCGCCGCAGCCGTGCGTTGTCGATCTTCTACGCGGCGATGCCTGTGGGGATCGCCCTTGGCTACATTCTGGGCGGTCAGATCGGGGCACGCTTCGGCTGGCGACCCGCCTTCTTCGTGGCTGGAGGGCCTGGACTGGCGCTTGCTGTCGCCTTGCTGCTTCTGCGTGAACCGCCGCGCGGACGATTCGACCGACAGTCGCGGCCCGCGACCTCGTTGCGCGAGAGCGTCGCAGCGCTCCGCCGGCGCCCCAGCTTCTTCTTCAATATGGCGGGACAGACCATCTTCACCTTTTCCATGGGCGGCCTGGGCGCGTGGATGCCCACCTACTTCGTGCGCGAGCGCGGCCTGGGAGTGGGCGCCGCGGGCACGGTCTTCGGCGCCTTGCTGCTGGTCGCGGGATTCCTGGGCACCATCGTGGGTGGCCAACTGGGCGACCGCCTGGCCCGCCGTTTTCCCGACGCCCATTTCAGTTTCTCGGGCTGGACGCTGGTCGCCTCATTTCCCTTCACCCTGGCGGCGGTGCTGGCGCGCTCGCCTGCGATCTTCTGGCCGGGCATGTTCGTGACGTTGTTGCTTCTCTTCCTCAACATGGGACCGCTCAACGCCGCCATGGTGAACGTGCTTCCGCCTGACCTTCGGGCGCGCGGGGTTGGCCTGCACACCACGACCATTCACCTGCTCGGCGACGCCCTGTCGCCGTTTCTCATCGGTGTCGCGTCCGATTCGGTCGGATTGCGCATTCCCGTGCTAGTTACCGGCCTGCTTCTCCCCCTGGCCGGACTGGTGTTGCTCATCGGTCGACGACATCTGGTGGCCGATCTCGTAGCGAGGCCGTCATGAGCAAACCCGTCGATCTTTCGCGCGAACTGGATGTTGCCCGCCGGTTGGCCCAGGAAGCCGCTGCCCTGGTGCGCCGCTTTGCCGAACAGCCCATCGCGGTCCAGTACAAGGACGCCGGCGAGCCCGTCACCCAGGCTGATCTTGCGGCCAGCGCTTTCATCGTCGGCCGTCTGGCCCAGGAATTTCCCGGCGACGCGATCCTGTCCGAGGAATTGCCCGACGATGGTTCGCGTTTGGGAAAGCCCCGCGTGTGGATGGTCGATCCCATCGACGGCACGCGCGACTTCATCCGCGGCGAGGCTGGCTACGTGGTGATGATCGGCCTTTGCCTCGACGGCCGGCCCGCGCTCGGCGTGGTGGCGCACCCGAGCACTGGAGCAGTGTGGAGCGGTGTCGTGGGCCAGGGCGCCTGGCGCGATCAGCCTGATGGAACGCGGGCACCAGTGCGACCCTCCGCGCTGGCCGAGCCGCGCGGGGTGCGCATCGTTGTCTCCCAGTCGCGCCGCTCGCCGCGGATCGATGCCTTTCGTCGCGCCCTGGGCGTGACCGACGAAATGAGCGTCGGCAGCGTGGGTCTGAAGGTTGCTTTGGTGAGCCAAGGTGAACGCGATCTGTACCTCTATCCGGGCGAGCAGACGAAACTGTGGGACACCTGCGGCCCCGAGGCAATCCTGACCGCGGCCGGCGGCCGCATGAGCGACCTGGACGGCCGACCGCTGGTCTACAGCAAGGCCGATCTCAACAACCGCAGCGGCGTGGTCGCGTCCAACGGCCCGCTGCACGACCACGCGATCCAAGCACTGGCGACCGCGAGGGGAACGTGACTCAGGGATTGCTCAGCCCGAGTGCCTCGCTGTTCTTGGTGCGGATCTTGACCAGACCGCGCACCTCAACCTGACGGATCCGCTCGCGCGTCAGGTTGAGAATGGCGCCCACGTCTTCCAGGGTGATGCCGCCGCGATCCGCCACGTCGAGCGAGCAGGTCTCGGCCATTTCCCACACCTCGAGCTGGGGGAAGTTGAGCTTGATGGCCCCGCTGTCAGGATTGACGTCCAGGTACAGATGATGCTCGCAGCTCACGAACGGACACGGGCGAGGCATGTTCTGGCAGTCCGCACGCGTGCGCGGCCGCTCGACATCCTCGGGATAGACCAGTTCCTGCGCCAGCCGCTTCTCGTCGCGGGTCAGGCGCTTAGGCGCAATGGTCTTCGACCGGAAGCGGCCGTCGCGCGACGGCACCACCTTGCGGCGGATCTTGGCAACCTCGGGTTGCGGCTGATCGTCCACCATGTCGTCCTCTAGCTCCTCGAATTCAGCTTTCTCGTCGGCCATGTGTTCCTCCGTTGCGCGCGTTGGTCGGGGACGCGCTAGTACAGGTCGCTGCCGCCCCCTGCGGCAGTCCCCGCTGCCGCCGCCGCGGCCTGCGAGGAAAAACTCGCTTCCAGACCAGAGATCCGCCGGACCAGTTCGCCGGCGGCGTGCTTCGCTGCCTCGATCTCTCGTTCGATCTCCTGGCGCCGTTCCGGTTTCAAAGCCGGGCCCTTGGCCTCGCGCTCGAAGCCGGAGATGAGATCTCGCAGACCCTGGCTGACGCCTTCGATCTCCTGTTTGAACCGGGCGAAGGAGCGCTGGATCTCCTCGATGGTGAGATTGCCTGCCATCATGAATTTCACCTGATTCACCCGCCGGACCACGCCCGCCGGATACAGGCCTCGCGACCCGCAGTGCTTGCCCTTGCGCCCCACCCGCACGGATCGCGGCAGCAGCCCGAGCTGCACGTACTTGCGCAGGGTCGCTTCTGAGAAGCGCAGACCCCGCGACGCGAACACGTCGACGATCTCGCGCGAACTCATGCCCTTGGGATAGCGGCTCTCGATGTCGACCAGTTCGTCCTCGTCGAGCAGTCCGGAAGCGCGCATCGCCCCCATCTGAGTCCCGGCGCCAGCCATGTCGATAATTCGTTTCATTAGCCGATTGTAACTGTAATCTATTCAATAGACTCTTCTCAATAGGTAAGAACAGACAAAAGCACTAGGCTTTTGTTCAGGTACCCGCCACCTCGCCCGCGCCGTCACTCCCGGGCGGCGGCCCCACCGTCCGACGCTCACACCGCTTGTGCGGTCCTGCGGGCACTGCTGGTCCGGCCTTTGGAGGATTCGTCACGGTTGGCCGCGGACTTACGGGGGAGCCGGTGGCCGCTGGCCGGAACCGGATGCGGCTGCCGGAACCGGCCCGGGAACCAGCAACCGGATCCACCGAGGGCTGGGCGGGAAAGTGGGCGTGGAGCGCGCCGAGAAGGCGTTCGGGGCCGACTTGAACATCGAGGACTTCGAGTACAGGCCTGACCAAGTCTATCGGTACATGACAGGCAAAGATGGGTCAACAGCGAGGGGAATCAACTCGTTTGCGCCAGGAACCTGTCTGCTTCTTTGCCGTCGCCTGGAGAACAACTTCGAGCGCGTGTGGCTTGCCGTGAACGGAAAGCCGGGCACAGATCACGATGTCCCTTAGCATCCGGCCGACAAGCCGGTCTGCTGGCAAGGAGGGCCGAGAACCGGACCGGAATGTACTGATGTACTTGAGGACCGGAAGCACAGGCCCGACGCCGCCAGCAGGCCGGATCGTCGGCCGTCGTCACTTCAGGAACCTGAGGGCACTACGTTGCGGAACTCATGTACTTCCAGCGTTTCTTCCACCAACGTCGCGGCCCCTTGTCGATGCAGCCGAACACGCGGCTCTGCACGGGACAGAACACCCGCACGTGCATGTGGTCGTCGTGTGGCCGCGCGTCCGTGGGCTGGTGCAAGATTTCGCGCGCCCGCGCAAGCAAGGCCGGATCGGCCTTCTCTCGTTCTGCCTCTTGCACGAGCAACTCTGCCAGCGGCTTGTGGACAAATATCCACTGCACCTCCATGTTCGGGTCGGAAAGGAGATTCGCGACCAACGCCCATGTCCGTGGCAAGTCGAGATGGGCGTCGGGCAGCGGCTCGCGCATGCGCCGTCCCGGTTTGGCGGAGGACCACGCCGCCGCGCTGCCATCATCTGCGAAGCGAAGCATGGCCGGAAGATTGTGCAGCGGCTTCCCGTCGCGATCGGCGGCATAGTAGAAGACGTTGACGTCCCGTCCGCTCTCGTGCGAACGGTGCATGCTCGAATCTCCCCCACGTCGCAGCGAAAGGTCTCCGACATAGGCCAGGCTGCCCGGGGTTGTCCGCGCGACGCGCGCGAAGGCACGTGTCAGCCCGGCGACAAGTTCCTCGATGGCGAAGGTGCGGCCGCGCGCGCGCCACTCGGGGTGGACCTGATAGCCGTCGCCTTCCATGGGCAAGGCGACCGCACCCAGGAGGGCTCCCTGCGAGTGGGTGCCCCATGACAGGCTAGGCCCCCGCGGGCTGGCGAACACCCCGACGCAACCGGAAAGCAGGGTCAGGGCCACTGTGGTGAACTCGACTCCCGGCGAACGTCGCAAGATGCGGCACAGCCTCCCATTTGACCCTCCCCTGCTCGTGGTCGAAAAACCGCCAACGCCGCTTGCCCGCGCCTCAACGAGCACCTCGGCGGCCCCAACCATTCCTCTTACAAGCAGCTTCCCAACCCCTACCCGTAGGCCTTCTCCATCCTTTCCTGATCCTCCTTGCAGCGAATGCAAAGGGTCGTCTCCAGCCGCGCCTCTATCCGCTTGAGCGAGATGGGCTCGCCGCACTGCTCGCAAAGGCCAAATGTCCCGTCCTCGATGCGATCGAGGGCATGGTCGATCTTCTGCAGAAATGTCTTCTCGCGCCCACGCAGCCTGAACGTGAACGATTGCAGGTACTCGGACGACGCGAGGTCCATTTCATCGGGCAGATCGTCAGATTCGAGCGTCATGTCTTCGCTCAACGTCCGCTGCGCGTTGCGGAGTATTTCTTTCTTGCGGGTCAACAGGATCTCGCGAAACCGCTTGAGATCCCTCTTCTTCAGACCGGTCCCTTCCATGAAGCCTCTTGACTCAAGTTGTGAAGACTTTCGTGCTTAGTGTACCGCCGTATTGAATCATGTCGCAGAAAAGATAACCAATGAACCCGTATCCTTGACAGGGTGCCTGGGAACTGCGTAAATGCAAGAATTCGCCCAGGCGAGATTAGCCACAACGGGGTGCTCTATGGCCGGTTCGGACAAGAGGAAACAAAGTCTCTACTTCCCAGAAGAGATGCTGAAGGAGATCCAAGAAGAAGCCACGCGTCAGGACCGCTCTCTCTCCTGGATCGTGCAGAAGGCGTGGAAGATCTCGCGCAAAGAGATCATGAAGTACCCTTCTGTAAACGAGTTTCCCGGAGAAGAAGACGAGCGCGGCGCCAGCGAGTAAGGCCTCCGCGCACTTGTTTTGACACCCTTGCCGGGCCGCAACGGCGTTTTCTCTGGAACCGAGGCACCTTCGGGGTAGATGGCCGAATTCCTGTTTGTCGCTGATCAGGTTTCGCCCGTGGTGGATGGCGAGTTGCCTGCGTGTGCAGCCGCCCTAGCGCTGGCGCTGTCAGTGGCCAAGCACCGCGTGACCATTCTGTCGCTGGCCACGCCGGACCAGGCGTCCCGCCTGCCGGGAATGGCGCGACGTCTGCGAACCGTCACGACCCGCGTGGGGGGCACCGACCAAGAATCTTCGCTCTACGAGGGACGCTCGGCCGTGAGTCAGTGCTCGCTCTATGTTCTGGGCGCCGATTCGGGAAATCGAGGCCGCCGCTCGGCCCTGCTGGCGAGTGCCGCCACCTCGCTGGTTCGCGACCAAATCTGCTGGCCGGACGTGGTTGTGGGCTGGGGCGAAACCTCGGCGCTGGCCCTGGCGTGCGCACCTTCCGCCCATGCAGCCCTGGTCGTGCCGGACGGACGCTGGAACCAGCCTCTATCGAGCGACGAGCGCGCCGATCTGGATCCCGATGACCCTGCGGTCGCTGTCTCGAATGGCGTGCTGGTGGCCCTTGGCGCCATCGAGGCCGACGTGGTGATCCTCCCCTGCCCCTCGGCCGCGGAAGCCTTCCGCGGTGCCGCTGAGCTGGCCTGCCGTGCCTCGGACCAGCCAGTCGCCTCGATGCGTTTCGGGTGCGACGAACTTCCGCACGATCCAGCCACGGATCCCGCGCTCGCCGCCACCTTCTCGCGCGAATCCCCGTCCGGCAAGCAAGAATGTCGCAAGACTCTTGTGCGACGCGCGTCCCTGGCTGTGGGGCCGCGCACGCTGCTGCTGGCGACCGGGCCGCTCGATCCGCCACGGGGCGGCCGTGAGATTCTCGATACCATTTCGAAGCTGGGGCGCGCGGATGTCGCGGTCGTGTTTCCCGCGGGAGGGGATCGCGCGCTGATCGACCAGGCCAATGTGCTGGCCATGGGATCACCGGGCAAGGTCACGGTATTCCCGGAACTCGGCTTGGAGGCCGAGCGGCAGATCCTGGCGGCAGCCGACGCTGTGCTCCTGGCCGACGCGGGGGACCTGACCGGGCGGCCAGCCAGCTTGGCCCTTCGCTACGGTGCACTTCCCTTGGCGCCCGATGCGGGCGCGAACGGAGATTATCTGGTGGATTGCGACGTGACGTCGCAGACAGGCTGCAGCCTCCTCTATGCGCCGGCGGATCCGTGGGGCGGAATCGGCGCCATCCAGCGCGCGGCCGCGCTGCGGACGAACGTCGATCTGTGGCAACCGCTCCTGGCCTCGCTCATGCGCGCGGCTCCGCGCTGGTCGGCGACAGCCGCCTCGTTGGAGGCTGTCTGTCTCACCCCGATTGTAGCCTGAGAATGCGCACGCCAAGCTCGTCACCCACGCTGACCAGCTCGCCCACGGCCCAGGGCTGACCGCCGACCCGAAGCTGGATGGCGTCGGTCCGGCGCGGCCCAAGACTCAGCACGCCACCCTTCATCAGTCCCGCCAGTTCGTCGCCTCGAATGGTGAGGCGGCCGATCTCGGCAACGACTTCAACCGGCGCGGTCGCAAGGATCTTCGCCACCTCCGACGACGAAGGCTCGACTGGGTTGCAGCTTGGGGTTTCGTCTTGCGATGCCATCGACTTTGCGTCCTCCTTTGACTGAAAGAATGAGCCTGCCATGACAAGCGTGCCATCCGCGGCCACGCAGGCCGGCGCCGCGAAGTCGCCCACCCGCAAGCGGGCGGGCCAAGGACCGCGTGGATGGATGCCGGCAACGCCTGCAAACACGACAGCATCGCCCACGACAGCCGAGACAAGGGCCGCACCCAGCAGATCGGTGCGGGCCAGTTCCAGCGTCGCACTGGCCGACAAACCTTGCAGTTGAACCGCGACCGGGCCCGAGCAGGCAGCATCGGCCAGCCATCCCACGGGAATCACCAGAAGAGCCCGGCCTCCCACGTGCCCGGAGGTACGGATCGAGCCGCCAATCACCAGGCACGGATTGGTCGGATCGGGCCGCCCTTCCCAGTCCACCAGCCCAATCTCAATCCTGCGGGAAACCCCGAGGGTGTCAAGTGCTGAGAGCAGGATGGCCGCCATGACACCACGTTCACTGCGGCCGAGCGGACGAATCGCGGTTGGCGCCGGCCCGCCTAGAACAGCGCGCACCATGGCCAGTGAAACCCGGTGGCCCACTCCCACGCAACCGAGCTGGCCGTCGCGTTGCAGCCGAAAAGTGTCCAGGCCGTCGAGGTCTACTTCATCTCCCGCTCGCGCAAAGGCCAGCTGGGCCGGGCCAATCTCGACCGCTCCCACCCCCTTTGCCGCGATCGTCACGGCCAACGGCACACGTGATTGAGCCCGAGCCAGTGCCGCCGTCCACCTGACAGAATCGGCCGGAAGCAGTGGCAGAGCGTCGACCGAAAAGGGTTGCCATTGGCCTTGGGCAGTCATCCGTGGTCAGCTTCCTGTCAACGTCACTCCGGACGATTCCACGTGGCGCCGTTTTCCGCTGCTGGACATCACCAATGCTTTCGGCCATTCTTTCTGTTTAGGGTACGGGCTGGGACGAGTAGGGTATATTCTAACAAGACTGGCTCTCGGGAAAGCAACGACGTGAAGCCTGCTGACGACGAATTGGGGTTTCTCTCTTGCCAGGAAATCGTGGACTACTGCCTCGACTTCCTGGGCGGCTCGCTGCCCGATAAAGAGAGGCGGCTCTTCTCTTCCCACCTGCGCAACTGCCCGGACTGCATGAGGTTCTTTGAAACCTACCGAAAAACGCCCGAGATTTCGCGAGAGGCATTGGCGCTGCGCATGCCCGACCGGGTCAGGGTGGCTGTGCGCGACTTCCTACGGGAACGGTACGAGCCAAGCGCGGCTGGCGACAACAGCTCCACCAGGCGGTAGCAACCAGATCCGCCTGCTTGACAGGCCGTGCGATGCGGGCAAGATGACCTCATCAGCATGCCCGTCGGTCTGGTTTGTCCCCGTTGCGACGCTCTGACCGGCCTCGACGCGACCCGGTGCCCGGTCTGCCAAGCCCCGATCGTCGAGGCGGGCTCTCGTGAATCATTGCCCGCGCCGGCGCAGCCTGCTGTCAGTGTGGAGGAATCCATGTCAACCAAGCCATGCCCGACCTGCGGCAACCCGGTCCCCATCGGCGATCGTTTCTGCGGTCAATGTGGAACCCGCATCGAGATACAGCCCCAGCCAAGCGCAAGCGGCGGCAAGACCATGTTCTTCTCGGGCGTCCAGGTTTCCAGCGTGGCCAAGCTGGTGGTTGTCAAGGCCAACAGTGCCGATGGCCTGGCCTACGAACTCGGCGGGACGGAGCATGTCGTGGGCCGCAGCGAGGGTGCCATCTTGTTTCCAGACGACCCGCTGGTGTCCCCGCGCCACGCCAACTTCTTCTATCGAGACGGCAAACTGTTTGTGCGCGACGAGAACTCCATCAACGGCGTGTTCGTGCGCATCCGCACCCCGACGCGGCTGGACTCCGGCTCGGTGTTCTTGGTCGGTGAGCAGCTGCTGCAAGTCGAAGCTCTGGCGCCCGATTTCGGGCCGCAGCCCGATGCCGAAGGAACCTATTTCTACGCCAGCCCCAGGCGGGCCTCCAAAATGCGTATCGTCCAGCGGTTACGCGGTGGCGAGCTCGGCCTGATCGTGCGAGCACGCGGCGACAGCATCACGATTGGTCGCGAGGACAATGACCTCAACTTCCCCGACGACCCCTTCATTTCGGGCCGCCACGCCGAAGTCGGCATCGGCCCGGATGGGACGTTCACGGTGACCGACCTGAGTTCCAAGAACGGCACCTTCGTGCGTATCACCGATGAGTCCCCACTGGGACACGGCGACTACGTGTTTCTCGGCCAGCAGCTCATGAGGGTGGAGATCTCATAGCCACAACGCGGTGCAACTACGAGAGAGCTTGAAGTTAATGTTCTTCTTTATGAATTGCGCGGAGGATAGCTCGTGATCATCTGTTCTCGCTGTGGCAAGGAAAACCAGGACCAGTTCAAGTACTGCCTCGGCTGCGGCTTGAAACTGCAAACGGCAGTTCCCGCTCCCGTTCCGGTGGAAGCCCCCAAGGCGCCTCCGGCCGCGCAGGCGCCAGCCGGTCCGGTCGTGGCAAGGACCTCCTCACCCCCGCCGCCCGCGGCGGCCGTGGCTGAGCCCCCTGCCCCCGTGGCCATTCCGGTGGTGCGTGTCCAAGCGCCCGCTCCGGCCCCTTCCCCGGTTGTACCGGCACCTGCCCCTGCGCAAGACGCGCCCCGGCCGCGAGTTGTGACGGCCCCACAGGACGCTGCCGCGGAAGCAAGGCTCGCCTCCGCGCCAACCGCGTGGCGCCCAGGTGGCGCGCCGGTAGCCAGTGCGAGCCCTGCTGCGCCAGCACCCGGCGCAGGGTTTCGGGCTTCGGCCGTCTCGGCACAAGCTCCCGCCAACCCAGCCGCGCAGCCAAGCTCAGTAGTCCCGGTTCCCGCTCCGCCGGCCCCCATCGCGGTTCAAGCCGCGTATCCCCCCGCGACGACCGCTCCCGTCCCTGCCGCAGCCCCTGGGCCGGTCGTATGTCCACGCTGTGGCCAGAGCGTGTCTGCTGGCTTCACATTCTGCGGATCCTGCGGCCATCGCATGAAAGCAGCCGTGGGCGCCGTGGTCGCGGAAGCGGTACAGCAAGCAGCGGCACTGGCCCCGGAGCCCGTCAAGGTCAAGGTTCGCGGCCAGTTGACGCTCATCCGTCCTGACGGGGCCGAGGGAGGCAGCCACCCCCTGCAACAGGGTGAAAACCTGATCGGACGAGGCCAGGGCCATCTCTTCGACGCCGACCCTTACCTGTCGCCTCGCCACGCCGATTTCGTTCTCAGCGAGGGGGGGCTCGAAGTTCGTGACCTGCGCAGCCTGAACGGCGTGTTCGTGAAGCTCACGCAGGAAGAACCGCTGGAATCGGGCGACACCTTCCGCATCGGTCAGGAACTGCTTCGCTTCGATGTCATCAGCCCACCTTCGCCACTGGAGGATGGAACCGAAATCATCGGCACGCCCAACCCAGGCTACTGGGGCCGCCTGTCCGTCATCGTGGGCCGGGACGTGGATGGCCCGGCATTCCCGATCTTCGATGAGACGATTGTGCTCGGCCGCGAGCGCGGCGACATCCTCTTTCCCGAGGATGGCTATGTCTCGGGCACCCACGCCCAGATCGTGCTGCGCGAAGGCCGAGTGTGCCTGAGCGACATGGGCTCATCGAACGGCACGTTCCTGCGGATCCGCGACGTGCGAGCCGTGCCAACCGGGAGTCTGCTTCTTATGGGGCAGCAGCTCTTCCGCGTGGCCTATCAGTAGTTCGGGCGCAGGGCCGACCGCAGGTTGCCCCTACTTCTTGTCAGCGGGCTTGCCCTTGTTGAAGAAGGCCTTGCGCAGGTCATCGTTCTGCTTCGGCTCGACGTAGCGGAAGCCACCCGGGATCTTGAAGCGCTGTCCGTCGTCGAAGTCCAGGATCACGTCGACCGGCCCCTTGTCGCCGCTGGGGGTGACGAGGTTGATCTTGTCCTTGGATGAGATGACGACCTGCTCGGCCACATGACCGCCGAATGAGACACGCACCTGTGTCTTGCCTGGCTGAAGCCCTGCCCCAAGTATGTTGATGTGGTCGCCGCCGGCTGTGATGCCCTCGGCAGGCTCGACCCGGTCAATGCGGAGTTTGGTCTCATCGCAGGCCGCCAGGAATGCCATAACCAGAACGGCCAACGACAGCCCCAAGACGCGTTTCATGTGCGCTCCTCCTTGATTGGATGGCACCTTATCCCGCGCAACCCCCTGTGGTCAACGGCGAGTCTGCTCCCGACGCAGGATTCGACGTCGGGACGGAGCGGCTCCTGCCCGGCCAGCCACAGATAGGGTATGACTAGCACTGCCATCTCAGTGGATACCAGACTCGTATTGCGTGACATCGAGGCCCGCCTGGAAAACGCGGGAGCTGGGACCGCGGTGGAGGTCTATGGCGCCGCGGGCACCTTGGGCCCGGCCATCGCCGCCCATCTGGCGCGTAACGTCAAAGACCGTGGTCCCCTGCTCTACTTGGTTGCTGGCGAGGATCTGGTCGAGACGCGCCGTGCGGACCTGTCGTTCTTCCTGGCGCCGCGAAAGTCCACAGAAGATCCGCTGGCACCTTCACCCGCACTGGAAATGCCCGCGCCCGAAGTCTCGCCCCACGCCGAGATGCAGCCCGACCGGCGCACGGTCATGCGGCGGCTGGCTCTGCTCTATCGCCTGGGTCACGGCCACGCGCCGGCCGTGGTGGTGGCGTCTGCTGCGGCCGCGTTTCGCCGCGTGATTCCCCCGCATGACTTCGCCGATCTCTGCCGGATGGTCGAAGCCCACTCTACCCTTGACCGGGAGATCTTGGTCAACGACCTGTGCCGGGCCGGGTACGGCCATGCTCAGATCGTCGAGGATCCAGGAACCTTCGCGGTGCGCGGGGCCGTCATCGACGTCTTTCCCCCTATCTACAAGCACCCGATACGCATCGATCTCTTCGGCGACGAGGTAGAGTCAATCCGCCTGTACGACGCCGCCACCCAGCGGAGCTTGCGATCCGTCGACCGCGTGGCGCTCCACCCGGTGCGGGAGACCGTGGTCACCGCAGGTGCCGACGTGCGAGCGCGCTTGCTGGCCGCAGCCGACCAGGCCGCCTACCCGTCAAGCAAGACCCGCACCCTGCTGGAACAGATCGAACGAGGTGAGGATTTCTTCGGCAGCGAAGCCTTGGCTCCCATCTTCCACGCCCGTCTCGGCTCGTTTTTCGACTACCTCCCGTCCCAGACCCGCGTGGTGGTCGAGGATCCGGCAGCCCTGCTGGAAGAAGCGCGCCGCAGTTTCTCCCGCCTGCGCGAAAGCGCGGCGCACCGCCGGGCCGAGCATCGGCTCGCCCTCGATGCGGAGGAGTTTCTGCTCGACGAACAACAGGCGCGCCTCGCTCTCGCCGTCTGGCCGAGCCTGGAACTGCGTACCGTCGAGATGACGCCGACCAGCGACGATGGCGGCCCGTCCGACGCGCGCATCCGCCTGACAGCAGAGCCCAACACCAGCCTGCGCGCCGAGTTGCTCCAGCAACGTGGCGACGAAGACCTGGGCCACGCCCTGTGCGAACGCATCCGACGGTGGCACGCTGGGGGCTATCGAGTGTGCCTGGTGGCTTCCACCCGCGCCCACGCGGATCGGCTGGCTGGGGTCGTGCAGACCTTCGGCCTGCAGCCGGAAATCGTGCGCGACCACAGCGAAGGGGGCGCACAAGGCCTGCTCACCCAGGGCGTTGCCCGCCCCTCGCTGGAGATCCTGGTCGGGCCACTCACGCACGGATTCCGGCTGCCCGATGATCGCCTGGCGCTGATCGCCGAAGAGGAGATCTTCGGCTCGCGGGTACACCGAGCGGCTCCCACGGCGAGCGTGGCAGGGTTCGAGGATCTGGCCGAGATCGCCGAAGGGGATTTGGTGGTCCACGACGAGCAGGGCGTGGGCCGCTACCGGGGCCTGAAGAAACTCACACTGCGGGGAGTGGCCCAGGATTTTCTCCACCTGGAATACGACGGCGGTGGGCTCTATGTGCCGGTCTACCGCATCGGTGTCGTGCACAGGTTCGTGGGCGGCACGCCGGAAACCGTGCAGCTCGACAAGTTGGGCGGCGCCACCTGGGTGGAGAAACGACGCCGGGTTTCCGTGCAAGCGCGCAAGCTGGCCGAAGGTTTGCTGCAACTCTACGCCCAGCGACAGGCGCTGCCCGGCCACGCTTTTCCTCCCCCTGACGTCATCTTCCGCGAATTCGAGGAGACCTTCCCGTTCGAGGAGACCGCTGACCAGGACAAGGCCATCGCGGCGGTGCTGGCCGATATGCAGAACGAGGCGCCCATGGATCGCCTGGTGTGCGGCGACGTGGGCTACGGCAAGACCGAGGTGGCCCTGCGCGCTTCGCTGCTGGCCGCGCTGGGTGGCCGCCAGGTCGCGCTGCTGGCCCCCACCACGGTCCTGGTCGAGCAGCACGCCGTGACCTTCGCCGAGCGACTGCGGGACTTCCCGGCGCGGGTGGCGTCGCTGTCGCGCTTTCGCAGCAAGCGTGAACAGCGCGACACCATCGCCGCGCTGGCCTCGGGGAAGCTCGACATCGTCATCGGCACCCACCGCCTGCTATCGCGCGACGTGCACTTTCACGACCTGGGCTTGCTCATCATCGACGAGGAGCAGCGCTTCGGCGTGACTCACAAGGAGCGCCTCAAGGAGATGCGCTCGCAGGTGGACGTGCTCACCCTGACCGCCACGCCCATTCCGCGCACTTTGCAGATGGCCATGACCGGTCTGCGCGAAATCTCCATCATCGCCACCCCGCCCGCTGACCGGCTGGCCATTCGCACCTTCGTGTGCGGCTATGATCCCGACCTTTTGCGCGAAGCGATTGCCAAGGAACTGGCGCGAGGAGGCCAGGTGTTCTTCGTGCACAACCGAGTCGAGGATCTGCCCAAGTGGACGCGCGAGGTCGCCGCCCTGGCGCCCGGGGCGCGCGTGGGCATGGCCCATGGCCAGATGCCCGAGGCCAAGCTGGAACGGGTCATGATCGACTTTGTCGACGGGCGCTACGACATCCTGTGCTGCACGACCATCATCGAGTCGGGCCTCGACATCCCGCGCGCCAACACCATAATCGTCAACCACGCCGACCGCTACGGCCTGGCCCAGCTCTATCAGTTGCGCGGGCGCATCGGTCGCGCCAAGGCACGCGCCTTTTGCTACCTGGTGATTGCCTCGGAAACCGTGCTTTCGGCCCAGGCGCGCCAGCGGATCGAGGTGTTGCAGCGCTTTACCGAGCTGGGCGCTGGATTTCAGGTGGCGACGCACGACCTCGAGATCCGCGGCGCAGGCGAGATCCTGGGCGATCGCCAGTCCGGCCTAGTCGCGGCGGTCGGCTTCGACAGCTACGCGCGCATCCTGGAAGAGGCCGTGGCCGAGCTGCGCGGACAGCCCATCCGCAGCGAGTTCGACCCCGAGATCGCGGTCGATGTGCCGGCCTTCTTGCCCGACGACTACATTCCCGACACCGGCCAACGTCTCGACTTCTACCGGCGTCTGGCCCAGGCTCGCGACGACAGCGACGTGCGCGAGACGCTGGCCGAACTGGAAGACCGCTATGGCCCGCTGCCCGACGAAGCCCGCCTGCTGGGCGAGGTCATGAGCGACAAGACCCTGGTGCGCAAAACCGGCGCGCGCGCCTACGAGCTGACCGCGGGCCGGCTGGTGCTGTTCGCGGACGCAGATGCCCGCTTGGATCCGGCCAAGGTCATGCGGCTGGTACAGCGTGGCCGCTGGAAACTCTCACCTGACATGAGGCTGTCGTACGCCTTCGACGACCAAGAGAAGCACGACCATTTGGCCGCCGCACGCAGGCGGCTGCAGGAAGTGGTCGCGTGCGTGACGGCGTAGGTGTTGCGGGAAGCCCGCACCTGTGCCATGCAAACAACATGCGTCGTTGTCTTCTCTGCCTTGCGGCCTTAGTCCTCGGCGCTTGCAAGCCCAACCCCGGCCACGAGGGCAAGGCCGCAGGCCATTCGGGCCCGGTTCTAGCCCGGGTGGACGACACCGAGATCACGGCCACTGATCTGCAAGAAGTCCTGGCCCGCTATTCTCACATGCCCTTCGTGCTCGCGCGCTACTCCACGCCGGAAAAGAAGAAGGAACTCCTCGACGGTCTTATCCGCTACGAACTGATGGCGCGCGAGGCGCTGCGGCGAGGCTATGATCGCGACCCCGACGTGCAGCGCATCGCCAAGAAGCAGATGGTGGCGCTGTTCGAGAAGCGAGAGATCAACGACAAGCTGCGGGCCGAGGACATTGCGCCGGCGGACGTCGAAAAATACTACCGCGAGCACCAATCTGAATTCCTCCGGCCCGAGGAGGTGCGCGTCAGCCAGATCCTCGTGCACGACGCAGCCGCCGCGCGCCGGATCGCCGCCGAGGCCAAGACCGGGCGCAACGACGCGAAGTCATTCCGCGACCTGGTGGAGCGCTATTCGGAAGACCCGGATTCCAAACCACGGGGTGGCGATCTGACTTTCTTCGACCGCAACACCATGCGCGAGCCCAAGGCTCTGGTCGACGCCGCCTTCGCTCTCACTCAGGTCAACGACATCGTGGGGCCAATCTCGTCTGACAAAGGCTTCCACATCCTCAAGTTGACCGACCGCCGGTCCGAGGTGATGCGACCTCTCGCTGAAGTGAAGGTCGACATCCAGAAGCGACTTCTGGAACAGGCGCGCGCGCAGCAAAAGCGCGAGTTGGTGGAAGAAGCGCGCAAGTCGATCCGCGTGGAAATCGACGAAAGTGAGCTGGCGAAGATCACCGTGGCCCCGCCCGCGGACGCCGGCCAGCCCGTAGCCAACTCGCCCGTCCCGTCTTCCGCGCCGACGCAGGCGTCCACACCCAAACCCTAGGAACCTAGTTCATGCCCATGACCCGACTGTGCCTCTGCCTTGCTTGCCTGCTCCTGTTGCTGCCCTCAGTGGGCCAGGCGCGCGTGGTTGAGAAAATTGTTGCCGTGGTGGGCAACGACATCATTTTGCAAAGCGAAGTCGAGGACCGGGCCGCGCCGATGATGGCCGACATCGCCGCCATCTCCAATCCCGGTCAGCGGGCGGCGCGCGCATCGGCTTTGCGCCGTCAGATCCTCGAACGCATGGTCGACGAGCAGCTCCTGGTGCAGGAAGCTGCCGAGCTCAAGGTTTCGGTCGGCAGCGAGGAGGTCGACAAGTCCATCGAACAGATCAAGAAGGACTACGGCCTCGACGACACGCAACTGCGCGAGGAACTGCGCAAACAGGGCATGAGCCTCGCCACTTACCGCCAGAATACAAGACGCGAGATCCTGAAGTATCGGATCATCAACATCGCGGTGGGCTCCAAGATCAGCGTGAGCGACGCCGACGTGCAGAGCTACTACGACCGCCACATGCAGTCAGCCAACCTGCAGGTGCGCGCCAGCCACATCTTTCTGGCCATCCCCGAAGGTGCCGACACGGCCACCGCGCAGGACAAGGAAAAGCAGGCGCAACTGCTCGCGCTGCGGGCCCAGTCGGGCGAGGACTTCGCCAAGCTGGCGCGCGAGTATTCCGAGGATCCCGCCACCCGAGCCGAAGGAGGCGATCTCGGCTGGTTTGGCAAGGACATCCTGCCCAAGCCCATGGAAGAGATGGTCTTCTCCATGAAGGTCGACGAGGTGCGCGGGCCGGTGCGCGCCGATCGCGGTTTTCACGTCATCAAGCTGCTGGGCCGCCGCGCGCAGGATCCGAAACCGCTGGCCGAGGTGCGCGACCAGATCCGCGGTCAGTTGCGCCAGCGCGAGATGGAGCGGCAGACCAAGAACTTTCTCGGCGAACTGCGCAGGAAGACCCTGGTTGACATCAGGATGTAGGCCCCTACCCTGGTGGCCAGCCGAGCACCCGCCCAGCTAGAACGTGCAAGTGCACGTGCAACACCGTTTGTCCCGCGTCAGCCCCTGCGTTCATCACCACCCGGAACCCGCCGTCGGCCTGGCCTGACTCGCGCGCCAGGCGCGCCCCCAGTAGCATCAACTTGCCCAGCAAGGCCGCGTCCTTCGCGTCGGCCGTGGCCAAACTGGACACGTGGCGAATCGGGATCACGAGTTGATGAAAAGGCGCCTTGGGGTTGATGTCCTTGAAGGCCACCACCTCCTCGTCGCGAAAGGTGATGGCCGCGGGGATCTGGCCTTCGCAAATCTTGCAGAACAGGCAGTCGCTCATGCGTTTCTCCTCAGACAACTTGGTTTCTACACCAGCGCCAGTAGCCGTTTGCGGGTCTCTTCGAAGGACGTGTTTTCGTGCGTTCCCTGGCGCAAGAATGTGTTGATGGCTTCCATCGCCGCGATGGCCTCGTCGGTGCGCGCGTCGCTGCCACGTCGGTAGGCGCCGAGCACTATAAGATCTCGCTTCTGCTCGTAGACTGCCATCAACTCACGGACGCGCCCGGCGGCTTCACGGTGCCTTTCATCCACCACCGCGTTCATCACCCGCGAGAGCGACGGCAGCACGTCGATGGCCGGCCAGTGATTGCGGTCGCACAGCTCGCGCGAAAGCACGATGTGCCCGTCGAGAATGCCACGAACCTCGTCGGCGATGGGCTCCTCCATGTCGCCGCCCGACACCAGCACGGTATAGAGTGCGGTGATGGATCCGATCTGCGAATTGCCCGTGCGCTCGAGCAGACGCGGCAGCAGGGCGAACACGCTGGGGGGAAACCCTTGTCGGGCCGGCGGCTCGCCCGCGGCCAGGCCCACCTCGCGTTGCGCGCGGGCAAAACGGGTGAGTGAATCCATCATCAAGAGCACGCGCTGGTCCCGGTCGCGAAACCACTCGGCCACCGCGGTGGCCACGAACGCCGACTTGAGCCGCACCAGGCTGGGCGCGTCACTCGTCGCGCAGATCACCACCGAGCGGGCTCGCCCCTCGGGTCCCAGCGAGTCCTCGATGAACTCAGTCACCTCACGACCGCGCTCGCCCACCAGAGCGATCACATTGACGTCAGCCTCGGTCTGGCGCGCGATCTGGCCGAGCAGTATCGACTTGCCGACCCCCGACCCGGAGAAGAGTCCCACGCGTTGACCCTCGCCCACGGTGAGAAAGCCGTCGATGGCACGCACCCCGAGGGCAAGCGGCTTGCTCACACGCCGGCGCGTGAGCGGGTCGGGCGCGGGCCGGTCCACCGCCCATTCCTCGGTTGGGCCTGTGATGGGGCCCTCCCCGTCCGCGGGGTCGCCCAGACCATCGAGCACGCGCCCCAGAAGCCCATCGCCCACCCGCAGGCCAAGCGGTTTTCCAGTCGGACTCACCACGGCGTCCGGGCCGATACCCGCCACCTCCCCCAGCGGCACGAGCACGACCTCCTCGCCGCGAAAGCCGACCACCTCCGCCTGCAGGCGCGGATGTTCCGCCCCGCCCGGCCCAGACATCGCGTCGCGATCGATGTAGACCAACTCGCCCACGCGCACACCGGGAATGGTGGCGCGCACCACCAGGCCGGTCACCTCCGTCACCCGACCTGCCAGCCGCCGCGGGTTGACCTGATCCAGCGCCTTGAGGGCGTCGCTCAACTCGACCAGCGCGGGTTCGATGTCAGCTCCAGCCATGCTTGCCTCAGGTGGAAGCGCCGGTGGCACCCCGCAAGGCCCGTTCCAGGGCGTCCAGTTGCGTGTCCAGGCGCGCGTCCAGACGACCGAGCGCAGTTTCCACCACGCAACCATGACGGCCGATCGCCGGGTCGGCCACCACGCGCACGTCAACCCTGGCTGCCACGCGCGCAAGCCAGCGCGGCCGCTCGTGCTCGATGGCAGCCAGATCCTCGGGATGCACGCGCAGGACGATCCTGCCGGTCCGCACGCGACTCGCGGCCAGAGCCTCTGCCACGATCTCGCCCATCAACTCGGGCGAAAGCTCGACGGCGCGGCCCACGATTCGCTCGGCCATGCGCCGGGCCAGCACGATGGCCGCGTCTTTGGCGCTGTGGAGGTCGTGTTCGGCCTGCGCCCGCGCCGCCAGCAGCAGCGCGCTCACCTGCGCCAATCCCTCCTGCTTGCCAGCCTCGAAGCCGGCGCGCTCGGCCTGCGCCCGCGTGGCCTGTGCCTCGGACCGCAGAGCAACGGCCTCCTCCTCGGCCCGCGCGCGGATCTGTGCGGCTTCTGCCTCTGCGGTGAGAACCGCGGCGGGAACCACGCGTCCCAGGCCTTTCTGCAACCGGCCCATGTCTTGGCCTTCTACCATTTCACCCACTTCTGCCCCAGCGTAGCTGGCAAACGGCCAGCCACCGCCCACAGCGATGCGTCTCCCTCGGCGCACAGCTCTTGCGGAATCGCCGCGCCCCGGCGGGCAACCTCGGTCAGCAACTCGTCGCAGCCCATGCGACACAGGCCTGCGCCCACCGGCCCCGCAGGCCCCACACAAAGCCGCGCCAGTCGACCAAGAACACAGCGCTGCAGTTCGGCCACCGATCCGGGTGGCCAGGTCTCGGCGTCCCTGGCCATCGCGCCCGCTGGATGGGATTGCGGCAAGAGCGACGCCACGGCCTCCGCCCCGGGCAGCTCCGAAAGCAGCGCCGGCCAAAGCTCCACTGGCTCACTGGCGATGGCCTGGGCAAGCCAGCTCGGGTGTAGCCTTTCCATGCCCGGCGGAATAGACGCGTTGGTTTCGACGATCCACAGCGCCAGAAGCGCAGCCCGGTCAGAACGAGGAAGAAGGCGCAGGGCCTGCCATGCTTTGCCACAGGCCGGACGACGGTCCCCGGCCAGACGGGACAGGGTTCCGTCGCTCGCACCCAACAGGCTCAGACCGAGCAGCAGGCCGCGCTCCTCGGCGTGCAGTTCATCGAACTCGAAACCATTCCGATCCATCACGCGACTAGCCTACCGCAACCGGGTGAGGTTGAGCCAGTGGGGTGAATTGCAGCCTGTCGGCCAGGATGTGGTATGCCTGCCCGCCTCCCATGAGCAGTTCCGCCCCTGAAATTGACGAAGCGCCTCGCCGCCGCGACGTTCGCAACATCGCGATCATCGCCCACGTTGACCACGGCAAGACCACTCTGGTCGACGGTTTCTTGCGCCAGGCGGGCAGTTTCCGGCCTGGCGAGGTCGTCGCCGACTGCGCCATGGATTCCAACGATCTGGAACGCGAGCGCGGCATCACCATCCTGGCGAAATTCACCGCCATCACCTGGAAGGGCACGCGCATCAACATCGTGGATACGCCCGGCCACGCCGACTTCGGCGGCGAGGTGGAGCGCGTGCTCAAGATGGTCGATTCGGTCCTGCTGCTGGTGGACGCCTTCGAGGGCCCCATGCCGCAGACCCGCTTCGTCACCCGCAAGGCGCTGGCTCTCGGACTGCGGCCCATCCTGGTGGTCAACAAGATCGATCGCGCCGGCTGCGATCCCGACGGCGCGGTCAACGACACCTTCGACCTCTTCTGCGCGCTGGGGGCCAGTGAAGAGCAACTCGATTTCCCGGTGGTGTACGCCTCGGGCCGCGAGGGCTACGCGGTCAAGGATCTCAAGGACGAACACAAGGATCTGTCGCCTCTGCTCGACTTGGTCGTGCAGGCCGCGCCCCCGCCTCTGGCCGACATGGAAGCCCCCCTGTCCATGCACGTGGCCACGCTCGACTACGACGACTATCTCGGCTACGTGGCCATCGGCCGTATGCTCTCGGGCCGCATCCGCCAGGGCGAACGCGCCCTGTGCGTGCATCGCGACGGCAGCCGCGAGGAATTCCGCGTGGCCAAGATCCTGGGCTACCAGTCGCTCAAGCGCTTCGAGCTTCAGGAAGCCGTGGCGGGCGACATCTGCGCCATCACCGGGATGCAGGACTTGACCGTGGGCGAGACCATCACCGAGATCGCCCGCCCGGTCGTGTTGCCTCTGCTCGAGATCGAAGAGCCGACGGTGAAGATGCAGTTCATGTCGAACAACGGTCCCTTCTGCGGCCACGAGGGCAAGTTCGTCACCTCACGCAACATACGCGAGCGGCTGTTCAAGGAGCTGAAAGCCAACGTCGCTCTGCGCGTGCTGGAGACCGACTCGCCCGACACCTTCGAGGTCCTGGGCCGCGGCGAGTTGCACCTGTCGGTGCTGATCGAAACCATGCGCCGCGAAGGTTACGAGCTGATGGTGTCCCAGCCACAGGTGATCTTCAAGGAGGGACCGAACGGCGAAAAGCTGGAGCCATACGAGGAACTTGTGATCGATCTCGACGAGGCCTACAACGGCCCGGTCATCGAGGAGCTGGGCCGGCGTGGCGGCCGCATGCAGGAGATGGGGCCGGCGGGCGAAGGCCGCATGCGCCTGGAGTACGTGATTCCGTCGCGCGGGCTTATCGGCTACCGCTCGCAGTTTCTCACCGACACGCGCGGCACCGGCATTCTCAACCACAACTTCACCCACTATGGCCCCTACGCGGGCACGTTCAAGGGTCGGACCAATGGCGTGCTCATTGCGCAGGACCCCGGCCAGACCAACACCTACGCCCTCTTCTACCTGCAGGAACGCGGGGCCTTGCTGCTGCCGCCGGGCGTGCCCGTTTACGGCGGCCAGGTGGTGGGCCTGCACGCGCGCGGCAACGACATCATCGTCAACCCGTCCAAGGCCAAGAAGCTGACCAACATCCGCACCACCGCCGCCGACGAGAAGCTTTTCCTCACGCCCCCCTTGGCCCTCACCCTGGAAGCCGCGCTTGAACTCATCAACCAGGATGAACTGGTCGAGGTGACCCCCAAGAATATCCGGCTGCGCAAGCGTATCCTGGATCACAACGAGCGCAAGCGCGTCGAGAAGCTGCGCGACCAGGGCGTGGAGGGTTAGTCCTCCGTGTCCTCTCCTCTTTTCTCTGTGTTCTCAACGGCAGATCGCTATCCAGCCAGACCCACACGCCAAGTCTGGGGTGAACTGTGAGGAAACTGATTTGGCGCGTGACCCTCGGGGTTGCCGCTGGCGTGGCTATCTACGTCGGCTTCTCGGTCTGGGCCGGGGCCCGCAGCGTCGGGCACGCTCTGGCCACCTTCAACTGGGCCGTGGCGTCGATCGCACTCGCGCTGGCTTCGCTCAACTACGGCGTTCGCTTCGCGCGCTGGCACTACTACCTGAAAGTACTTGGCCTGCAGCAGGTGACGGTCGGGCACAGCTTCCTCATCTTCCTGGCTGGCTTCTCCCTCACCGTCACCCCGGGCAAGCTTGGCGAGGCGATCAAGGCTCTGCTTCTGCGCGAGTCGCACGGAATTCCCGCCGCGCGCACCGCCCCCATCGTCATCGCCGAACGCTTCACGGATCTGGTCGGCCTGTTGTTGCTCGCCTGCGTCGGCGTGTTCACATTTCACGTCGACCGGCGTTTTCTGGCCACCGGCGCCGTCGTGATTGGACTGGGCCTGGTGGTGATCTCGGTCGAGTCCATCGCTCTGTTCTTCCTGCGGCTGTCGAGCCGCCTGCCCGGCGTACGCTCGTTTGCCGACAAATTGCACGAGGCCTACCGGTCTACCGCTGCGCTGCTGCGGCCCGGCCCCCTGGTGGTCGCGGTGCTGCTGTCCACACTGAGCTGGTACTGCGAGTGCGTGGCCTTCTGGGTGGTGGTTCACGGCTTTCCCGGCGCTGCCATCGGAATGCAGGCCGGCACCTTCATCTACGCCTCCATGACCGTGGCCGGCGCACTCTCGTTTCTACCCGGTGGGTTGGGTGTCACCGAGGCGGGCATGCTCGCCCTGCTCGGGCAACTGGGCACCGGCACCGGGCGCAGCGTGGCCGCCGCCGCCACCTTCGTCACGCGGCTGTGCACCCTGTGGTACGCGGTCATCGTGGGGTTGGTGGCCTTGTTCACCTTTGCACGTCGGGCACATATCCGAATCCAACTCCCTGAAAAGACAGCCGACGACGCGGCCGGCGCACCTGTTCAGAAATAGCCCCGTTCGGCATCTAAGGTGTGGGGCTTCGAAAGCCCTTCGAACTAGGCCTCAAGTTTCTTGGCCGAGGTGCCGAAGCAAATGTCATTGGACGGATGCTCGCAGCGAGCCACCCCCTAACCGAGAGATCAGACATGGCAGACGCTTCCCGCATCAACATCTTCGAGAGTACGCACGGCGCGTGCCGCCGG
Organism: uncultured delta proteobacterium; assembly: GCA_963755125.1. Taxonomy (GTDB): domain Bacteria; phylum Myxococcota_A; class Polyangia; order Fen-1088; family Fen-1088; genus Fen-1137. The sequence continues at coordinate 194,312 of CAVWIP010000017.1, read as the reverse complement.
TTGCCCGGCCCCTGCCCGTACGCCATCTGCCGCTTCAACCTGACGGCCGAGACGCGCGACACCCGCGGGGCCAAACCGGCCCATGCCAATGAACCAGTTCTGCGCGAGGCCTGCGCGCTGGAAGCCGCTGACCACGGCGGCATGACCCTGGAGGAGATCGCGGCGCGCTTCGCGCTCACGCGCGAGCGGGTGCGCCAGATCGAGCTCAGCGCCCTGAGAAAGCTCGGGCGTCAGCTTCAGCGCGACGCTTGGACCGATCAAGATCCAGTCCGCCAGACGTCCAAGGCGGCGTAACCGCCTTCAGTGGGCAGCAGGTACAGCAAATTCGCCGAGCCAGCCTACGTCACCGCGTGATCCACGCGTGGCGCTTCGCCAGATGCGATCCAGCCAGCGCGTCAACTCCAGTTCTCTCGGATTCTGCCCGACTCGCTTGCCCCGCGCGTCTCGCCAACCCCGGCCACCGGTTCCGGCGACCGGCGTCGGCCTCCGGCCACCGGCGCCGGTACTTTACTTCGGCATCGCGCAGCTATTCACGCCCGCAGACGGCAGGTAGCACTCGCGCACGTAGTCCCGCACCATGCGGTCGGTGTTGAAGCGCCAGCCGAGGGTGCGGATGGCCCGCTTGATACGCGCCACCCAGCCGTGCGGCACGCCGTGCTCATCCTGCTCGTAGTACAGGGGCACGACCTCGGTTTCCAGCACCTGGTACAGCGACTCGGCGTCGCGTCTGTCCTGCTCGGCGGTCGACACGTGGCAGACGCCGTTGCCGATGGCGAACCCGTTCAGCCCGTCGTAGGCCTCGGCCCACCAGCCGTCGAGGACGGAGAGATTGAGGCCGCCGTTGAGCAAGACTTTCTGTCCGCTGGTTCCGCTGGCCTCCTGCGGCCGGCGCGGGGTATTCAGCCACACGTCCACGCCCTGCACCAGATGGCGAGCCACGTTGATGTCGTAGTCCTCGACGAAAACGATGCGCGAGCGCAAGTCGGGCAGCAGACTGGCCTGGTAGACCGTGCGCAGAAGCTCCTTGCCGGGCTGGTCGTCCGGATGCGCCTTGCCAGCGAAAATGAGCTGCACCGGCCGATGGGCATCGAGCAGGAGGCGCCGCAGGCGCTCCATGTTGGTGAAGAGCAAGTTCCCCCGCTTGTAGGTGGCAAAGCGGCGGGCAAACCCAATGGTCAGGACATCGGCATCAAGGGTCGTCTTCGCGGCCTCGATCAGTTCCTCGCTGTGGCTGTTGCGCCTGCGCTGCTCTTCCGCCGCACGCCGGACGAAATTGACCAGAGTGGCTTTGAGCGTGCGGTGGGTCTCCCACAGTTCAGCGTCGAGAACGCTGTCGATGCGGGCCCACATCTTCGGGTCAGGCAGATTCTCGCCCCAGTCGGGGCCGACGTGTCGGCTATACAGTTCCTGCATGGCCGGCGCCAACCAGGTGCGCACGTGTACCCCGTTGGTGATGTGACCCACCGGCACCTCATCTTCGCGGTGGTGCGGCCAGAGCGCCTGCCACGCCCGCCTGGTCACCCGGCCGTGCAGGCACGACACACTGTTCGCGTAGCGTGACATCTTGAAGGCCAGCACCGTCATGCACAGGGCCTCGTGCGCATCCTGCGGCCGCACCCGGCCCAGTCCCATGAACTCCTCCTTCGACAGGCGCAGCGACAGGCGCAGCGGTTCGAGATATTCCTCGACCAGCTCAGGCGGAAAACGATCGTGGCCCGCGTCGACCGGCGTGTGCGTGGTGAAGACCGTCGACTGCGCCACGTCCTGCGCCACCGTCCAGAAATCCGCGCCGGTCTCCTCCATGCGCAGGCGCGCGTACTCGAGCGTGGCAAAGGCGCTGTGACCCTCGTTGAGATGAAGCCCGCTCCAGTCGATGCCCGCGGCGCGCAGGGCGCGGATGCCGCCCACGCCCAGCAGAAGTTCCTGCCGGATACGCACGCGCTGATCACCGAAATAGAGCCTCGCGGCCAGCTTGCGGTTCTCATCCGAATTGCCGTCCAGGTCCGTGTCGAGGAGCAGAAGCTGGTTGCGCCCCACATTGACCTGCCACACCTGCGCGCGCAGCATCTCGCGGCCCAGCGGCACTTCGATGATGAGGGGCTTGCCGTCCCGGTCCTGCTTGCGCTTGGCCGCCAGGTACTCCTCGGGCGCGCTCTCGTACTCGGCGTGCTGTCGGCCCACAGCGTCGATGTGCTGGCGGAAATAGGACTGGCGGTAGAAAAGGCCCACCGCCACCAAGGCCAGACCGAGATCGGACGCCGTCTTGACATGATCGCCGGCCAGCACGCCGAGACCACCGCTGTAGATGGGCAGTGACTCGTGAATGCCGAATTCCGCCGACAGGTACGCGACCGGCCGCACGCGCAACGGCGCAGCCTCGGTCTGAGCCCAGGTGTGCGCGTTGGGCGACACATAGGCGTGAAACTCGCGGTACACCCGGTCGGCGCGGGCGCGAAAAGCCGCGTCCTGAACCAGCTCGCACACCCGTTCCGGGCTCAGGTTCTTCACCACCTTGAGCGGGTTGTGCTTGGACGCGCGAAATCCCTCGGGATCGAGATCGCGAAACAGCTTGATCACGGATGGGTTCCAGGCCCACCACATGTTCATCGAGAGCTCGTGCAGTTGGTGATACAGCTTCTCTTCCGGCGACATAGGGGGGGCAGTTTGTCACAAACCAGGCGCGAGAGCACCGGGCGGTTTGCCGGACCGAGCGAAATTGCGCAGTTGCGAGCGGCCCGAGGCGCGACGAGGGAGAATACTCGACGTATTCGACCGAGGAGCAACGAAGGGACGCGACGCAAATCCGCGATTTCGCGACGGGAGGCAAACCGTTCGGTGCTCTAGACCAATTCGGAGATATAATGGTCCGGCCAATCTCATGGACCAGCCTCGCCTCCTCGCCTTCATCATGGCCGGCGGAAAAGGGGAGCGCCTTTTCCCCCTGACGCGTGACCGCGCAAAGCCTGCCGTTCCCTTCGGCGGACGCTACCGCATCGTCGACTTCGTGCTGTCGAACATGCACAACTCGGGGGTGCGGGCCATCTACGTGCTGACCCAGTACAAGGCGCAATCTTTGGTCGAACACGTGCAGCGCACCTGGGGCGCGCGCAGCACGCACGCCGACTTCGTGACCATCGTGCCCGCGCAGATGCGCACGGGCGAAAGCTGGTACCGCGGCACCGCCGATGCCATTCACCAGAACTTCCACCTGGTCGAGATCTTTCGTCCCGACATGGTGCTGGTGTTCGGCGCCGACCACGTCTACAAGATGAACATCCGCCAGATGGTCGATTTCCACCGCAGCAAGGATGCGCTGGCCACCATCGCCTGTCTGCCGGTGCCGGCGGGCGAGGCCGCAGGCTTCGGCATCGTCGAGAGCGACGCCACTGGTCGGGTGACCGGCTTCCAGGAGAAACCGCAGGACGGCGTCACCACCATCCCGGGCGACCCGACGCGGGCGCTGGCCTCCATGGGCAACTACATCTTCGCGCCCCTGGCGCTCCATGAAGCGCTGGAGGCAGACTCCCGCCAGGACACCCACCACGACTTCGGCTGCGACATCCTGCCCTCGCTGGTCAAGACTGGCCGGGTGTACTGGTACGATTTTTCCCGCAACATCATCCCGGGTGTCACCGCCGTGGGCGAACAGGGCTACTGGCGCGACGTCGGCACCATCGAGTCGTACTACGAGGCCAACATGGACCTGAAGAACGTCGTGCCTCGATTCAATCTGTACAACTGGGAGTGGCCCATCATCAGCCAGAACTACCCTGACCCGCCTTCCAAGCTGGTGTTCGACGACGAGCGGCGGCGCGGCACGCTGGTGCAGTCCATCATGTCGAGCGGGTGCGTGATCGCCGGCGGCTTCGTCAAGGACTGCGTGCTCGGACGCAACGTGTGGGTCGACGAAGGCGCGGAGGTGCGCGACAGCATCCTGTTCGACAACGTCTTCGTCGGTCCGGGCGCACGCATCCAGCGCGCCATCGTCGACAAGAACGTTCGCGTGGCGGCGGGCGATCACATCGGCCACGATCTGGCGCGCGACGCTGTCCGCCACCATGTCAGCGAGGGCGGAATCACCGTGGTGGGAAAGGCGGGTGATACCTGGCTGACCCGCGCGCGCGATTTCTAGACTCGCCCCCATGGCCAAGCCCCGTCCTATCGCGCTCGTCGTTCACGGCCACTTCTATCAGCCGCCGCGCGAAAACCCCTGGACCGACGAGGTACCGCGTGAACCGGGGGCCGCGCCCTTTCACGACTGGAACGCGCGCATCCATGCCGAATGCTATCGCGCCAACGCCTACGCACGCATCTTCCAGGGTGGCAACAAGATCAAGTCGCTGGTCAACAACTACGATCGACTCACGTTTGACTTCGGCCCCACCCTGGCGCGCTGGCTCGAACCACACGATCCGCACGCCGCGCGGCGCATTCGCGAGGGCGATGCCAGCCAGCGCCAGCGTCTGGGCCAGGGCGGTGGCATCGCCCAAGTGTGGGCGCACCCCATCGCGCCCCTGCTGTCGCCCCGGGACCGGCAAACCCAGATCGCCTGGGGCCTGCACGATTTCCGCCGCCGCTTCGGCCGTGACGCCGAGGGCATCTGGCTGCCGGAAACTGCGGTGGACGCGCCCACGCTCGAGGCGCTCATCGACGCGCAGGTCCGCTTCACCATCCTGGCGCCCGAGCAAATTGCAGCCGTGCGCAAGCCAGGCAAGGAATGGCTTGCCGTCAATGCGAACACCCTGGACACGGGACGCCTGTATCGCTGGCCGCATCCCGACGGCTCGGGCCGCTCCATCGCCCTGGCTATCTTCGACGGGCCGGTGTCGCGCGACCTGGCTTTCGGTACTGCCGCCCGCGACGCTGGCACTTTCCTGGCAGCCGTGCGCAAAGCGGCCGATCGATCCAGCGCGGAGGGCCGCCACCTGGTGCTGGCTGCCACCGACGGCGAGCTCTATGGCCACCACAAAAAGTTCGCGGATCTGACCCTGGCCTACGCCACGCAGGTGGGGGCGGCCTCGGCGGAGATCGAGGTCACCAACCTGGCCGCCTTTGTGCAACGCCAGCCGCCCACCTGGGAAGCCCAGTTGCAGCCGGGACCCGACGGCGAGGGAACGGCGTGGAGTTGCTCGCACGGCGTGGGCCGCTGGCGGCGGAACTGCGGCTGTGCCATGGACACCAGCCGCGGCTGGGCCCAGTCCTGGCGCGGCCCGCTACGAGAGGCGTTCGATCGGCTGCGCGACCGAGCCGCCGGTTTCTTCGCCGATGCGGCGGATGATCTCTTCGCGGATCCGTGGCAAGCCCGTGATGGCTACGGCGAGATCGTGGATGCGCCTCCCGAGCAGCGCATGCGGCGCCTGCAGTCCATCGGCCGCGGTCCGCTCAAGCAAGGCCAGGCCCACGCCGCACAGCGCGCCCTCGGGCTGATGGAGATGCAGCGATCCTTGCTCCTCATGTACGCCAGCTGCGCCTGGTTCTTCGACGACATCGCCGGTCTGGAGAGCATGATCGGCTTGCGGCGTGCCGCCCACGCCATGGATGTGTGGCGCGGGTTGGGCGGCCGTCCACCAGAAAGCGCATTGCTGGACATCTTGGCTCGCGCCAAGAGCAATCAACCCAGCCTCGGCACAGGCGCCGACGTTTTTCGCCGGGCCTGCCAGGCGCGTGTCACCCCGGCCATCGCCGTGGCCAGCGCAGCCTTTGCCACACTTGCATCCTCGCCGGCCACGCTGCGCGAGGTGCCCGGCTTCGACGTCGCGATCGTTCCCGAGCGCGCGGGCCGGGACAAGCTGGCGTTGGCGGGCCAGGCCACGGTGGTGCAGCGCCGGACCGGCGAAACCACGGCCCTCGCCTTCTCCGCCCGATACGACGGCAAGGCGGATTTTGCATGCCAGATCGGCAAACAGCGTCTAGCCCTGGCCAATCTCGACTCCGATGGCGCTGCGGCCCTACGCATGGGAATCCTGGCGCGCATGGCCGATCAGGCCAGCAGCACCGCCGGATGCCAGGCGCTGCTGGACACCGCCGATCAGGCGGGCCCGCTCTCCGCAGACGAAGTGACGTCGCTGGCGCACATTTTTGCCGTCGCGCTGATCAAGTTCCTCGAAAATCTCTCGCCCAGCGTGAGCGATCTTTCGGCCTGGGAGACGGCTCTACGCTTAGCCGAGCGCGCGGCCCTGCGGCCTGATGGCGAACTAGCCCCCCGCGCCCAGGAGGCGGTGTGGGAACACCTGTCCTTCTTCCGGGCCGGCCACCGCCGTCCTCCCAAAGCCCTACGTGCCCTCGCCGAACAGCTCGGCTTCGATATGTCGTCGTAGCACCTGTGCCTACGGCGGGTGCAGCTTGTCGCACAGCGCCGAGCTGGCCACCGGCGCGCCGGCGACGAAACGCCCGTCACGATACTCGCCCTCGGCCGCCATCGAGCCTGACTTGTCCCATTGACTCCAGCGCCCCTGCGGACGACCGGCCGCAAACTGGCCGGACAGCCACACCTTCCCATTGGGAAACCAGGCGACAAAGCGCCCCTCGGCGCGGCCGTCGCGAAAATCACACATCTGCCGCTTGTCCTTGCCGCCGGGCTGGAACTCGATGTACTGAGCGCGCTTGCTATCCCGGTCGCGACACCATACGAACTGGGCGGGCCGTGAGTGCGTGTCGTCAAGGGACATGCCCTCGGGGCACATGCTCGATCTCGATCCGCGACAGGCCAACTGACCAAGACAGGAAATCGCGAAAAGGAAGAGAAGGTGCCGGCGCATGGGACACATGCCTCGCGCACTAGCATCGGCGGGTTGCGTCTCGCGGTCAAGCCCGGCTATCTGTTCCAAGGTTTCAGCCGCACCTGCTCGACCTCGATCGACGTCGACAGGATGTTCTGTCCCTGCCGGGCGAACCACACCGGATCGTCGGTGGTGGCGTAGCGCCGGGTGCGCTTGCGCGACAGCCGCCGCTCCATCTCGGGATGCCGCTGCAGCCAGTCGGCGAGGCGATCGGCTACCAGCCCGCCTTGCGCGATGATCTCGACAGAAGCTGGCACCATGGTGCGAATCGCGGGCAGCAGCAACGGGTAGTGCGTACACCCGAGCAGCACGCGGCCGGGCGGATCGGGCGCCGCGAAGAGAGGATCCAGATTCTGGTGCAAGAAATATTCGGTGCCCGGCCCTGACAGTTCGCCGGCTTCGACCAGGGGAACCCACAGCGGACACGCCTGCTGAATCAGACGTAGCCCGGGCGCCAGTTTTGCCAACTCGATCGCATACGATCCCGACGCCACCGTGCCCTTGGTGCCCAGCACCGCCACCGTGCCGGTGGTGAGGGCCGGCTCGGTCACGCCCGGGATGGCGCCCGGGGCCAGCCCGGCCAGCGCCTCGGCCGATGGTCTCACCACACCCAGGATGCGCCGGTCCGGCCGGTGGGCCGGGAGATGCCGTTGCTGCAGGGTGCGCAGGGCCTGCGCCGAGGCGGTATTGCAGGCCAACACGACCAAAGGGCAGCCGGCATCGAAGAGATACTCCACCGCCTCGCGCGTGAAGCTGTGCACGACCTCCAAACTGCGAGGGCCATAGGGCGCCCGCGCGCTGTCGCCGAGATAGAGATAGTCATAGTCGGACAGCCGCTCAATCAGCGCGGTCAGTACCGTCAGTCCGCCGAACCCCGAGTCAAAGACTCCAATCACGCTCTAGTCCCCCTAGCAGGGGCAGATCGAAGAAGATCGCGATCACGCTTTGAATCCGGCCGACAAGCAGGCCCGAGGACAAGGAGGGCCGAGAACCGGACCGGAACGTACTGATGTACTTGAGGACCGGAAGCGCAGGCCCGACGCAGCCATCGGGGCAGATCGTCGGCCGTCGTTGCTTCAGTGGCTTGAGGCATCGTTTGCCTAGTCTTCGACCAAGGATGCGTACTCGTCCGACAGCATGAACGCGATGTTCTCGCGCATGGCTGTCGAGCTGCGCACTCGCTCCTGCCTTTCACCCCGGCCCACCTCGGCTGGCGAGGTTCCATCGTGCTTGAACTGGCCAGCCAGGGCTCGCAGCGCCACCAAGGGGCTTCCGCAGCAGAGCAGTCCGACCCGGTCGGCTGTGTAGCGGCAGCCACGCACGTAGCCTTCCAGGTCTGGGGGCCGCGCCAGCGCCTCGCCCGCCTCGACCAGCAAGTCGGCGCGGACCTTCCCTGTGGGCATGAGCCTGTCGGTCGGGGGCTGCGACAGCAGCGCCGCCCAGTGGCCCGCACGATCGTTCTCACTGTCCTTCCCGCCTGCTTCTCCGTCGGATGCCCCCAGAGACACCGCGCGAATGACCCCGCGCAAGAGCGCGCGCAGGTCGCCGACCGACAGACGCGCCACCGCCAGTGTCCCCGCGCGCGCCTGCTCGAGCGCGCGCCCGACGAGGAAGCACAACTCGGCGACATCCAGGCTCTCGGCCCGCTCTCCCACGACGACCGTCAGCGGCTGCGTGACCGCGAAGGTGACCTCGGCCCCCGCGCCCCGCACCACGGCTCGCGGGACAGGAGCCCCCAGTTGGTCGCGTAGCTCCCTGAAGACGCTCTCGGCCTTGGGTTGCAGCGGCGCCCCTTCCACGGGAGCGCCCCCAGCATGGGGCATCTCGGCCAAGGCCGGCGCCAGCGCACGCAGCACGCGACGCAAGGGTCCGCGGCAAAGGGGATGCTCGGCCACCGTCGGGCTCCACGCAGTCGCGCGCGCAGGGTTGTGGGCGCCCAGGCTGGCGATACTTCCCTTGAGTGGCAGCTCCGGGTCGAGGAAGAGAGCCAAATCCCGTGCCGCCCGTGCCAGGGCGGGCCGTCCACATCGCTGTTGCAGGTAGGCGGCGAGCAAGGCCGGCCCGAGATCCGCAGGATCGCCCAGCACGCTGCGGAGCGCGGCCGCGCACAGGTCCGCCTCGAATTGCAGCGGTGTTGCTGTGCGGAGGGACGCAAACACCGCGTCCAGCTTCTCGAAGATGCCGCGCTCGGCGCTCTGCAACTTGCGCATGCCACTCTCGCTGCCGCCCGGCGCGACCGTACCCGGCAACTTGCGCACGCCACTCTCGCTGCCGCTCGATGCCGCCGAGCCCGGCGAGGCGGGCTTGCACAGCATGCGGACCAGCTCGCCCAGACGACGGGCTACCGGTTCCGCGTCGAAAATCACCTCGGCCAGCGCTGTGCGAACCAGCTCCTCGTCCTTGCTGGCCACAATGGCGGCCAACGCCACCAACAAGGGAAGGTCGGGCTCGCCCGGCAGCGGCGAGGACGCCGCGCGAATCAGGCCACTGCCCACCTCGGCCAGGTTGCCGAGATCTCCCCGTTGCCAGTAGTAGGTCACCAGGCGAGCCTGCGTGGGAGCAAAGCTGGGATCCAGATCCGAGGAGCGCAGGTACGCGTCGTTGGCTCCTTCCAGATCGCCGAGCGCGACCCGCAGAATCTCTCCTCTGCGATAGATGGCCTCGGCCTTCTTATGGGGATCGTCAAGCTTGCGCGCCAGGCGCTCACAGCCCGCGGCCGCTTCGCGATGCAGGCCAAGCTGCTGATAGGTTTCCACCAGGCTTTCGAGAACCCCGGCGCGGTCCGGGTCGCTGGCCAGCGCCATCTCGAGGTTCTCCCGGGCGGCGGCAAGGTTGCCGAGAGCGAGGTAGGTTTCGCCCAGTCGGTGCCGGATGTCAGTCAAGCGCGTGACCGCATCGCGCGGCAGCAGGCGCAGCACCTCCTCCAGCTTGGCCACGGCGCCAGCCCGGTCGTTGCGCGCGAGCGCAAAGCCTGCCAGCGCCTCACGCGCACCCGCGTGCTGCGGATCCAGACGGGCCAGATCCTGGTAGGCGTTCTCCGCATCCCCGGAGTCACCGAACATCTCGGCCAGCTCCGCGCGACGCAGGGCCAGCTTGTCAGGAGCATAGGCCGCAGCCGCGTCGGGCAGCACAGCCAGGCGCGCATAGGCCTGCCGCGCCTTGTCCCACTCCTGCGCGCGATAGGCCAGGTCGGCCTGCGCCGCCAGAACGCTGCCGTGGTCGGGCGAGAGCGCCAGCGCCTCGTCGAGCAAAGCCCCGGCCTCGTCGAGCTGGCCCCGCCCGGCGGCGAGGCGCGCCTGCACGGCAAGCTGGCCCGCGCGAGCCTGTGCTCCCCTGTCGAGAGCGCTGGCACGCGCCAGCTCATCTTCGGCCAGGGCAGCGTTCCCGCTCCGCTCGGCGGCCTCGGCCTGGGCCAGGTGCCAGCGGGCGTGACAGACAGCCGGCAGGCCGGGCACCTGTTCCAGCAAGGCGCCCCAAACCCGGTTGCGCTCCTCGATGTTCTGCTGCCGCCCGTACACTTCGAACAGTGACGCGGCCAACGCCTCATCCGAGGGATTGGCGTTGTGCAGTTCCTCCAGCATGGCTCGCGCGGTTTCCGTCGACACCGTGGGACGCACCACCAGCGCCGCCAGCCGTCGATCCACTTCGTCCCGCGCCGCGCGGTTGTCCTTGCGAAGCGCACGCAGACTTTGCCAGCAAGCGAGTGCGTCGATGACGTCGCCAGCCTTCTCCGCCAAATCGGCGCGCAGGCCGAGCGCATCGTCGGGCAAGACCGCGCGTCCCACCGACTGCAAGAGCATGAGCGCGGGACCTTCACCCTCGGGCCGGACCAGGTGCAAGCGGGCTCGCTCGACCAGGAGGGCCGCTGCGGTCGCTCCTTCGGCCTCGCTGTCCACCCGTGCCAGCAACAAGGCGTCCGCTTCGTCCAGCGCCCCTTTTTTGGTAAGAAACGCGCTGAGCGCCTCCAGGGCGGCGCGCGAGCCTCGATCGGCCAGGCGTCGCAGGATCGACTCCGCCTGGCCACGGCCTTCGTCCTTCTGCAACAGCAGGTCGGCCAACTCCAGCCCGATGGCCTCCAGGCTCAGTCCGTCAGGCACCTGCTGACCGTCGAGAGCCGCCCACAGCCGATCGAGCAGCGCCGTCAGCTCGTCGCTGCGGGATTGCTGGCGACAGATCGCGGCCAGACGCGCGAGGCCGCGCAGGTCGTCGGGAGCCTGCTCAAGAAGACGGCGGCAGGCCGCCTCCGCCTCGTCGAGCTTACCCATCTGCTCCAGCACCTCGGCCAGCGCCTGCGTGACCGCGATGCGCGCCGGGCCGTCATCCAGCGCTTGCTCGCGCATGACCAGGCACTCGGCCAGCTTGGTTCCTTGCCCGAGTTCCCGCAGACCCGCGACCAGCAGGTCGAGAGGCGCCCCGTCGGGCTCCAGCGAGAGGGCCGCGGCGATCGCGGCCTCGACCTGCGGCGCCTGGCCTGCCTGCTGTGCCGTCTGTGCGAAGCACAGGTAGGCCTCGCCCATCATCGCGGTGGTGCACGCCGGATGATGGAGTAACTCGCCGTACTCACGTTGACTCTCCTCCCGCTCCCCTGCCCGCCAAAGCAGGCGGGCCAGGCCAAGCCGCGCCTCCGCAATGGCCGGGTCGAGATCGAGCAGTACCCGGTAGGTGGCCACCGCCTGCTCCTCGTCCCGCAGCCTGTCTGCCAACACCGAGCCCAGTCGCTGCAGCAGCACCTTTGCATCTTCTGGCCTCACCTCGGCCAGTCGCCGGTGCAGCACCTCGGCCAGCCCGGCCCAGTTGCCGGTCTCTCCCGCGATTGCCTGCAAAGCATCCAGGGCCGGCACGCAGGTGGGATCCACGCGCAAAGCCGATTCCAGCAGGCTCACCGCTTCCTCTCTCTCTGACAACGTCTCGCGTAGCAAGCGCGCCGCCTCGCACAAGCACGCCGCCCTTTGCTCGGCGGCGTCGGGGGTGCGCGCATCGCCAGCCCACGCCGTCAGCGCTTGCACTGCTGCTCGGGCGTCACCTCGCTGTGCGTATATGTCCACCAGACGTTGCCGGGCGGCCTGCGCGGTCGAACCCGGCGCCTCACTCTGCAGGCAGTCATTCAGCCACTCGATGGCGGCCTCCTCGTCCCCTAGCACCGAGCACAGCGCGGCCATCTGCCGCGCGGCCTCGGCACGCGGCACGGCGGGATCGGGCCAGTCCTCGCGCAGCAGCAGGCCGTCGAGGACATCCACCGCCTTGGCGCAAAGGTCCGGCTCGCCCGAGGCCACCGCCAGTTCGGCCATCTCGATGGCGGCACCCACGTCATCCGACGATCCCGGCTTGGCGTGAAGCGCCCGCCGCGCCAGCATGGGCAAGATCTCGTCCCAGCGACCCTCGGCCCCGAAACGCAAGGCCAGGGCGCGAACCGCAGGGCCAATCATCGAGCGATGGGCAAGCGACTCTTCCAGCGCCTTGACGGCGCGGTCCATCTGCTCGGCCCGCGCCCAGTGCCGTGCCGCTGCCAGCAGAGCAAACGCGCGGTCCATGCGTGAGCCGTGGTTGCTTCCGGCCAGATTTTCGAACAACTCGGCTGCCTGCGCTGGGCGACCGCTCTCGCTGGCGGCGATGGCTTCGACCAAGAAAGCGCTGGCCAGGCCTGGCCAGCGTTCCAGCGCGGCCGACGCCGTGTTTTCCGCCTCGGTCAACGTCTCGACGGCCGAAGTGAGCAGATTCAGCAGGCGGGCCGTCGCCGCTTGATCCCCGCTCTCCACAGGTGCCGCCTGTCGATAGCTCTCGAGCGCGCTGGGCAGGTCCCCCGCCAGCAGGGCACTCTCGGCGGCCGCCAGCCGGCTGGTGGCCGCCGTGTACTCGGCCAGACGATCCGGCATCGCCGAGGACGCCGCCTGCTCGTGGGCGTCCTGAGATGGGAAGAAGGCGACCGTCAGGCGTTGCCCGGCAGCCTCGGCGCGCAACGCGGTTCCGTCCAGGTGCCGGCGCTCGGGCATCCGCCACCCGTGCATGGGCAGAAGCGCGAGCAAGGCCAGTTCGCGCGCATCGATCTCCAGATCGGTTGCGCCCTCGATGTGCAGCAACGGGGCCACGCCCTCGTCGGACCTTTGCGAGGGAGCCGCGCCCAAGGCCGTGAACAGCGCGGTCACAAGCAAGGGCGGAGGCACGGGAAGGAAGCCATACACGCGCACGTCGAACATCGACAGGCGTGCGCGGCCGGGCTGCACCATGGTGAGTGCGCCGGTGGCGGTGAATTCGGCCTGCCGATCCCCGAGCACGGCCCGCGCTCCGATGCGAACCAGGCCGTCATCGATCTCCACCTCCGGGCCGTGGAGCCCATAGTCCGCCAGGCGCGCCACGCGCAAAAACCCGGCCAAATCATTGGCCTCGAAGGACACCGCCATCTCGCGCAGCCTGAGACGATGATTCTTGAACCGGGTCACTCCCCCCGAAAGATCGAACGGGAAACGCAGGTTGGGGATCTCCAACTCCAGCTTCTCCACACGACCAAAGGCAGCGATGTCCCGAGCAGCCAGGCTCAGCAGGCCTCGCCCCTCGACGAAGGTCAGTCGGAATGCCCCTTCGATGTCAGACATGATCCGCCTTCACCCCGCCATTGTAGAACAGGCGGCCGCGGCGTCCACCGAAGGTGACCAGGAGCAAGATGCTGAACAGGACGCCCAGGGCTGACGTGAACAGGGGCACCTGAATCATGAGGGTGGAAGCGAGTTGCGCCAGGTCGGCCTGAGCGGGCGGCGCGTCCCCGGTTCGTGCGTGGGCCTTGGCGGCCACCTGCTGCAACACGGGCAGCGCATCCGTGACCCCCTTGCGCACGACCGCGAGCACGAAGAGCGCGCTGCCAGCGTGCAAGGCCATCCCGGACCACGCCGCGACCACGCTGGCACGCCGAGCGCGGGGATCGTCGGAGAACACCGCGGCCACGGCGAAGAGGAACACCAGCGCCAGCGCGAGACGGGCCACGGCCTGCACCCAGGCCGAGGCGGGGTGAACCCGATCCACGGCCTCGTCCAGGGCGATCTGCCCGCGCAGGAGCACTTCCTGATTGGCGTCGGCCAGACCGTCCAGGCTGACCTCGGCCATCGATCGGCCCGTCGCCAGCCGGCGCAGGTCGGTCAAGCTGCCGAGGAACAGACGCGCACCCGCCAGCAGCATGAGCACGGCGAGCACGGTGACCCAGCGAGGCCGGCGCGCCAGCGGCCGAATGGTCTCGCCGGAAGGCCGTTGCCACCCATCCCGCGGGCCCTGGTTGGCGCTCATTGGGTCAGGCGGGATGTGTTCTTTTCAAAACCGCGGCGGCGAACAGGGCTCATAGGCCACCGCACCCTCCGGCCCGCCTTCGTAGCGCAAAAGATCCAGGTTCACGTCGATCTTCTTTGCTTCCTTGGCCTCCTGGCAACGCCGACGGGCCCAATCCATCACTACCGCCTGGGCTTTCTGCTGGACGGCATCGTCCACCATGCGCGACTTCTCCTTTTCGAACTCGGCCATGTCTGGCTTCGTGTGCTCCTTCAGCCTGACCACGATGAAGCTGCCCAGTTCCTGGAACGGCCCGCCGAGCGGGGCCTCGCCGGTCAACTCGAAGGCCGCCTTGGCCACGGTGGGCGCAGGACCGATGCCCTGCACCATGGCCCCACGCCGCGCGAACAGGCCGGTCTCCTCCGCCTGCAACGTGTCCTTCTTGCCACTCTTGTCGTCGCTGTCCGGGGCCGGAAAGAAATCCTTCAGGCTCTTGCCGGGCTCGGCCTTGGCCTTGGCCAGGGCTGCCTCGGCCGCGGCCTTGGCGCGCGCCTGTGAACGCTCCTGGCGCAACTCGGACTCGGCAATCTCCAGACGCGCCTGCTCGAAGGCAATATCGCCCTCGCGCATCGCCTCGGGCACGACCAAGGCCAGGCCGCCCGCGATCTTCACCGGTCCCACCAGTTCGCCGTCCTTGGCGGCCCATACCTTGTCCTCGACCTCGGAGCCAAGCGTGGTGCCACCCTTGCGTTGCCATCCCAGATCCCCGCCCCGCGCCCGGCTGTTGGCATCATCAGAAGATGCCTTGGCCAGCTTGGCCAGCGGCTCGCCCTTGCGCACGCGCACGGCCAGGGCATCGGCCCGCTTCCCTGCCTCGGCCATCTTGTCCGGATCGGCGTCACTGGGAACCGCGACCAGCAGGAAGCGCAGCTTGCGCTGCTTGGGCTGCTTCTCATAGAGAGCCGTCTTTCGCTGGTCGTACAGCTTCTTCAGCTTCTCGTCGTTGGCCTTGGTGTAGGCCGCGATCTCGTCGGGCCGCAACTCGACCTCGCTCTCGTAGCGGTGAATCGGGAACCGCAAGTACTCCAGGTTGACCCGGTCGGACTGGCGCAGGTAAGTCTCCCTCACCTCGTCCGCCGACACGCCCACGCCCGAACGCAAGAGATCCCGCATGCGGATCGCCATCAGCTCGCGGCGCTGCTGTTCGATGAAGGACTTGGGTGACATGCCCAGGTGGTACTGCACGAACTTGCGGAAGTTGTCATAGGAGAACTTGCCTTCGTGTTCCACGTAGGGGAGCTTCTGCTCTCGCCCCATGCTGACCATCTTGGATTCCGCGATCAGATCCTCGACCTCATCCGTGCCCACGCGAAAGCCCAGCCGCTCGGCCTCGGCCGCCAGCAGCTCACGATCGATGAGCAGATCCATGATGGTTTCCTTCAAACGCATCTGCTTGGCCTGCTGGGGGGGAATCGACGCGACGTTGAGCACGGTGTAGGCGTACGTCCAGTCCTTGAGGCTTAGGGTACGGCCCTCGATCTGAGCCGCGCTTTCGGTCACTCGGTGTGGCATTCGCATGCCGCAGCCGCCGATGGACTGCGGGCCGAAGTTGACGATGAACACGACAATCACGATCGAGAACAATAGATAGATGAGCAGCGATCGGGACTGTTGACGCATCTGCTCGAGCATTTAGCAAAGCCTCCGTTTCACTGGGCCGGGTAGGTCAAAAGGTGCGGCAATCTAGCACGCTCGCCAGGGAAAGCGCACCACCATGCGTGGCCCGGAACCCCTGCTCCGACTTCAAGTAACGCGAACGGCGGTTGGCTTATGGCGTGGCTGTGTGATAATACCGCTACCCTGGTGGACTGACTGTGCGTGTCGTCTGGGCGATCAGGCCACCGGCAACGGCACAACCGAATGCTTCTCGACTGGGTCTATGGTCTCTTCTCCAACGACCTTGCCATTGATCTTGGCACGGCGACGACCCTGACGTTCGTGCGGGGCAAGGGAATCGTTTCCAACGAGCCGTCGGTGGTGGCGGTTCAGCGCACCGGCAACGGCACCAAGAAGGTGCTGGCCGTGGGCAAGCAGGCCAAGGAGATGCTGGGGCGCACGCCGGGCAACATCGCAGCCGTGCGCCCCATGAAGGACGGAGTCATCGCCGACTTCGAGGTCGCCGAGGCCATGTTGCGCTACTTCATCACGCGCGTGCACAACCGGCAAACCCTGGTCAAACCGCGCATCATCATCGGCGTGCCCTCGGGCATCACCGAAGTCGAGAAGCGCGCCGTGCGCGACTCGGCTCTGGCGGCCGGCGCGCGCGAGGTCTACCTGATCGAGGAACCCATGGCGGCCGCCATCGGCGCCGGCCTGCCCGTCACCGAGCCCTCGGGCAACATGATCGTCGACATCGGCGGTGGCACCACCGAGGTGGCGGTGATCTCGCTCTCCGGCATCGTCGCAGCCCGCTCCATTCGCGTGGCCGGCGACAAGATGGATGAGGCGGTGGTGGCCTACATCCGGCGCAAGTACAACCTGCTCATCGGCGAGCGCACCGCTGAACTGGTCAAGAAGCAGATTGGCAACGCCTACCGGCTGGAAGAGATCGAGTCCATGGAAATCAAGGGCCGCGACCTCATCGCCGGCGTGCCCAAGACCATCGTGGTGACCAGCGATGAGATCCGCGAGGCGCTGGCCGAGCCGGTGGGCGCCATCGTGGAGGCCGTGCGCTCGGTGCTGGAGCGCACCCCGCCCGAGCTGGCCGCGGACATCGTGGACCGTGGCATCGTGCTCACCGGCGGCGGCTCGCTCCTGCGCAACCTGGACGTGCTGCTGCGCGAAGAAACCGGGTTGCCGGTCATGGTTTCCGACTCGCCCGAGTGCGCCGTCGTGCTGGGCACCGGGCGCGCGCTCGACGAGCTGGCCCTGCTCAAGGAAGTCGCCCTGCAATAGGCCTCGGGTCCGCGTGGCGTTTCGAGTGGATCGCCCGCTCCGGCCGCCTTACATTTGCTGTCGCTGTGCATGCAGGAATGCTCCCGTCGGGGCACCGACAGAAAATCCGCGAGGCTGTGATCATCACGGCGGCCTTCCTCACCGCCTTGTTCCTGCTGCGCCAGAGTGCGAAGTCGCCTGAGTATTTGTCGCCCCTGGACCGCGGCATTCTGGCGCTGGTCACGCCCTTGCAGTCGCGCATGGCCCGGCTGGCCCGCAGCATCGGTCACGCCGCCGGCCAGTACGTCGATCTCGTGCACGTGCGCGCCGAGAACGAAGCCCTGCACAACGAGAACGGCCGTCTGCGCGCCGAACTGCTCGAGGCCAAGCGCGGCGCCGCCGAGAGCGTGCGCTTCCAGAGGCTGCTCGGCCTGCGCAACGCCGTGACCACGGAAACCCTGGTGGCGCGGGTCATCGCCATCGACGTCTCGCCCTACTTCCGCGTGGCGCGCATCCAGCTCGACCGCGGTGAAGGCCTGGTCAGCCGTGGCATGCCCATCATCACGCCCGACGGTGTGGTCGGTCGGATCAACCGGGTCGCAGGCGACACCTCGGACATCCTGCTGTCGGTCGATCCCCGCTCGGCCATCGACGTGGTGCTGCCGCGCACCGGGGGTCGCGGCATTCTGCGCGGCAAGCCCGGCGAGAATGGCTACCGCTGCGCCATCGAATACCTGATGCAAGGCGAGCAGGCCAAAGAGGGCGATCTGGTCGTCACCAGCGGCCTGGGCGGTTTCCCCCGCGATCTCCCTGTGGGCAAGATCAGCAAAGTGGCCCGCAACGCGGTCGGGATGTCGCAGGAACTGGAAGTCTCGCCTGACGTGGATTTCGCGCGTCTGTCCGAGGTTCTGGTCGTGGTGGCGCCCACTCCGCCCGCAGATCCCGAAGCCAGCGCGCACAAACCGCTCGTCCCCAGCCACGGATTGGGGGTGTATCGCTAGTGCGTTCCGTCGCCACTTTGATCGTCGGCCTCTTGCTCCTGCTCCTGCAGTCCACGGTGATGGAGTTCGCGCCGGTGCACCTGGTGACACCGACCCTGGGCCTGCTCACCGTGCTCTACAT
Organism: uncultured delta proteobacterium; assembly: GCA_963755125.1. Lineage (GTDB taxonomy): Bacteria > Myxococcota_A > Polyangia > Fen-1088 > Fen-1088 > Fen-1137. The sequence goes on along the minus strand of CAVWIP010000017.1, from coordinate 176,226 downwards.
CGGCCTGTCGCCGCTCAAGTGGGCACCGGGCTCGGCCGCGCTGGTTGGGCTGTCACTCGGCTACCTGTTCGACCTCGTGTCCGGCGCGCCACGCGGGGTCCACGCTTTCGTGTTTCTGGTGATGGCGCTCTTTGCCCGCGCCCTGGCCTCGCGCCTCGCGGTCCGAGGCGTGGTGCTCAAGGCGTCAGCGGCCTTCGTGGCCAGCCTGCTTTCTGCCTTGCTCATCGTCGTGGTCAGGGCCCAGGTCAGCCCGGAAACCGGCTACGGCGGCCTTCGCATGGCACCGATCGAGGCCCTGCTCACGGCGGTGTTTGGTCCGCCCGTGCTCTGGCTGCTGAGTCGTCTCGATGGCCGTCTCGATCCCGCGCTCCTGCGGGTCGGGTTGTCGCGCCGGCGTGCGCGCGCGCTGGGCTCGGGACTGCCGCCCCGCTAGTTCTCACCCATGGATATCGCGGGACAAGACGCCGAACTTCCTGAGATCCGGCACCGGGCCCGCTACCTGTCCGTGCTGGTCGCCCTGACGTTTCTCGGTCTGGCGGCGCGGCTCTTCTACCTTCAGATCGTCGAGGGCGACAGCTACTACCGCATGACGGCCGATAGCATCGTGCGCACCGTGGTGCTGCCTGCGGTTCGCGGTCAGATCCGCGACCACAAGGGCCGCGTGCTGGCCACCATGGTTCCCTCCTACGACGTCCAGGTGCTGCCCTCTCAGCTCACCCACGATGCCTACCTGCGCTTGCGCGAGCTACTCGGTCCCGACGTGGAGGGCGTGCCGACCTGGGAGGCGATTCGAGAGGAGGCCGAGAAGGGCAAAGACCGAACCATGGTGGTGGCCGAGGACATCAAGCGCGACGTGATGGCCCAACTTGAGACCACGCTCGACAAGCCCGGCATCCAGGTGGTCTCGGTTCGGCGCCGTCACTACCCGTTCGGCACGCTGGCCAGTCATGCCATCGGCTACATGAACGAGGTCTCGGCCGAGGAACTGCGCACGCGCAAGGACGAGGGCTACCGCTCGGGTGACACCGTGGGGCGCACCGGTATCGAACGGCAATGGGAGCCGTATTTGCGCGGCCAGAAAGGCTTCGAACGGATGGTGGTCAACCGGCGCGGCCTGCGGCGCACCGACGTGCGCATCGCCGATCTGGTGGACGGACCCATCAGTCAGGCTGCGGTGCCAGGCAACAACCTGGTGCTGACCCTGGACATGGACCTGCAACGCATCGTCGAGCGCGCCTTGCGCGGCTCGCGGGCGGCAGCGGCGGTGTTTCTCGACGTGGAGACCGGCCGCATCCTGGCGCTCGCGTCGAAGCCCAGCTTCGACCCCAATTTGATGTCGCGCGGCCTCTCGCCCGAAGCGGTATCGCGCATCCTGAGTGACCGGTTGCGCCCCTTCCGTGACAAAGCTCTGGCCGACACCTACAACCCGGGATCGACATTCAAGGTCATCACCGCCTCCACCGCACTGGAAGAGAAGCTGATCACACTCGAGGACAAGGTACGCTGCGCTGGCTACATCCAGGTGGGCCGGCGCCGCTTCCGCTGCACCAAGGTGCACAAGGCGGTCAACCTACACGACGCCATCGTGCAGAGCTGCAACGTCTTCTTCTACGACCTGGGCGCGCGGCCAGGCATGATGAATCGGCTGGCCAAGTTCGCCAACGAATTCGGGCTGGGGGCACCGTCGGGTCTGGGACTCAACAACGAGCAGGCGGGTTTCGTGCCCACCGAGGAATGGCACCGCGCCCAGGCCAGCGCCGACGGCAAGAGCGAAGGCTTCGTGATCGGACACGCGCTCAACACCGCCATCGGCGAGGGCGCCACGCGCGTCACCGTGCTGCAGATGGCGCTCGCCTACGCGGCCATCGCCAACGGTGGCAAGCTGTGGTTGCCGCAAATCGTGGAACGGGTGGAATCGCCCGACGGCAAGGTGGTCGAGGAGTTTCCGCCGCGCGTGCGCCGGGACGTGGCCGTGTCCGCCGAATCGCTGGCCACCATCCGCAGCGGGCTGTACGGCGTGGTTTCCGATCCCAAGGGAACCGCCTACAAGGCGCGATCGCACCACATCGAGGTGGCGGGCAAGACCGGCACCGCGCAGGTCTACCGGGGCGGGCGGGTCGGCAAGGATGATCCTCCCCTGCCCTACGAGCGCGTCGATCATGCTTGGTTCGTGGGCTACGCTCCGGCCGCCAAGCCGCGCATTGCCTTCGCCGTCTTCGTCGAACACGGCGGACACGGCGGCTCGGTGGCGGCGCCGGTGGCCATGGAGATCGTCGACAGCTATTTCGAAACCGTGGTGCCACCCGAAGATCGGTCACCGCCGCGTCTGGCGCACCACGCGGGACACGGGCCGGCCGCGGGAGACTCTCGCCTGCCGTCCACCGTCGGAGAGACACGGCCGGCACCCTTGCCCGACCCGACCTCGCCTACCCCGCCTGCCAACGACGACCCGGCGCTGCCAGCAGGCCCGAACCGCAAGGAGAGCCGCTAGTGGCCCGGGTCGTTTCCTGGCGCAAGCTGCGCTTTCGCTTCGACTGGATGCTGACTGCAGCCACGCTGGTGTGCATTTCGCTGGGATTGCTCAACCTTTGGAGCGCCGTGCGCGAGCGGCAGTTCCACCTGTTCGCGCAGCAGCTCTCCTGGGCCGCGGTCGGCGCTCTGCTGTTCCTTGCGGTGGCCAGCTTCGACTACCGGGTGATCGCGCGCATGGGCTACCTGCTCTACGGCGTCGGCATCGCGCTGCTGGTGACGGTGCTCATTCACGGAAAGATGGTGGGCGGCTCGCGGCGCTGGTTCGATCTCGGCGCCTTTCACCTGCAGCCATCGGAGTTGATGAAGGTGCTGACCATCATCGCCCTGGCCAAGTACATACACGAGACCCCTGCGCTCGACGGGCGGACCTTGCGCCACATCCTGGTGCCCATCTTCCTCGCCGGCCTGCCCTTCCTGCTCATCGCTGCGCAGCCCGACCTGGGCACTGCCCTCATCCTCGCGCTCATCTTCGCCACCGTCATGCTGACCGCGCGCCTCCGCCTGAAAACCATGGCCGGGATCGCCCTGGTGGTGGCGCTGGCCGCCACGCCCTTGTGGGAATACGCCCTGCACGATTATCAGCGCAACCGCATCCTCGCCTTCATCAACCCGGCGCTCGACCCGGCCACCGCGTGGCAACCGCGCCAGGCCATGAATGCCGTGGGTTCGGGACGGCTGGTGGGCAAGGGATTCCTGCAGGGGACCCAGATCCGGCTGCGCTCGTTGCCGGCGCTGTGGACGGATTTCCCCTTCGCGGTGTGGGCCGAGGAATGGGGCTTTCTGGGTTGCCTGGTGGTGCTTCTCGCCTATGCCCTGTTGACCCTTTGGGTGATCAAGATCGGGCGCGAGGCCCGCGATCGATTCGGCATCACGGTGTGCGTGGGCGTGGCCGCCATGCTCACCTGGCAGGTGGCCGTCAACATCGGCATGGTGACCGGCCTTCTGCCGGTGGTGGGCGTCACCCTGCCCCTTCTCAGCTACGGTGGTTCCAGCGCACTCACCGTCATGCTGGCGCTGGGACTGGTGATGAACGTGTCGGTGCGCCGGTTCGCCTATTGACTCGGCCAATCTTGCGCGACCGCTCGCGCCTCTCTTCATGCCCAGGTCTCGACAGATAGCCGAACGCCTTGCCGTTCAGCGGCGAGCGGCCGTCTGCGGCCGACCGTCAGCTGCAACGGCTTTATGGCCGTGGCTTACCGTCCAAGAACCACATCCACTCCGGATAGCACAAGCTCCAGTTTCGCCTTGGGCAGCTTGCCCACTCGCGCAGTCAACTCGGACTTGTCGAGAGTCACAATCTGCGAGACGTTCGCCACCGATTCCTTTGGAAGCCCTGTCGCGCTCTCAGAAAGAAGGACATTGCCCGGCGCCGACGCCCACTTCACGTTGCTCGTCAGGGCAACACAGACGGCAGTGGCGATTCGACTCCGGTTCAAAGCATCACCTTGTATGACCAGTACCGGTCGGCGAAACCCTGGTTTCGATCCGCGCGGTTCACCAAGGTCCGCCCACCACACCTCTCCTTGGGAGACCGTCACCACTCGCTACGCTCCAGTGTCCGCCGGGCAGTTCGCGATGCAAATCCATCGGCCGGCTCCTTCACATCGTCGAGAACACGATTCATCGCCTCGGTTACACTGTCCGGCGCGTGGCGCGCCACGTATTCGCTGAGTGCGCACGAATAGACCTCGCTCCTCGAGCGCTTCGCCCGGTGCGCGAGGGTCTCAGCCCGCTCAAAGATCTCGTCTGGGATGGAAACTGCGGTCTTCATACCTACAGTATAACCAGGTATGACCTTGGGTCAACCTCCTCCGATTCGCGTCCGCCGAACGATTTGCCGTTCAGCCGCAAGCCCGCCGCCGAGTCGGCGTCTCCATTCCACACCGATGTCCCTGCGGCGGGATTGACAGCTGCAATGGCTTTATGGGCAGCACAAAGAAATGCAGCGACGGAGACGTTCAACGAGACCTTTCACGTGCCCCCGCCAGCGCGCCAGCCGACGAAGCCAGTATCATCACCAACCCGAGGAGCAGCTGCTTCGGTAGTTGCTCGGTCGCGATACCTTCCGACGCTCTCCAGGGAATCAACAAAGCCAGCCATGCCCAAGGACCCGGCCCGACGAGAAGAAGCCACGGCTTGCTCAGACTTGCGCGAAGCCACCTCACCATCCTCGCCGCGATGAATCCGCCGACGATGAGGCCCACGAAGCCGCCGATGGGCGCCGTGACCATAAGGAGATCGTCATCATGCGCGATTTGACCTGTTGTGAATCGCCTCGCCACCTCGAAGGTCCCTTGCAGCGCAACCGCCAAGACCAAGAGGCCGGCTATCGCCCGGCCAAGGTCTTCGCCAAATTCCTTGTTCTCGACATTGTCTCACATGGAACGCCTTGGCGTTCACCCGCGAGCGGCCGTCCGTGGCCGATCGTCGGGTGCAACTCCATGTTGGACGGCGCTGCCGCGAATCATGGTTTAGCACCGCGCGAATCACCCCGAAGTGCTTCGATCTCTCTTATCGTTCGTCTGGCGTAGATACAGGCCTCGTCCGTCTCACCCAATGCGCATCCCTTCGGCAGAACTCTGAGGGCTTGGTCCAGATCCTGTCTGGTTCCGCGTCCTCTTGCGAGACTCGAACCCCACATTGTGCATGCCCACGGATCGGCCCTGTCACACATAGCTTTGAACGTCCGGTTTGCACAGGACCAGACGTCCGCACGGTCAAGCTTCTGAAAGACCAGACCAGCGGCGCGATTGGTGCAGCCGGAGGCGATGCCGAGACGACAGGCCCGAAGGAAGAGGGCCTGTGCGGCCTCCGGCTCGGCTTTCAAATCCTCCGTTCTCTGTGCCGCAGCATAGCAAGCACTCGGCTCGCCTTCCTGGCACCGCTGAACACACGTCAGCAGATTTGAAATGCAAGCTTCCCTCGGAAAAGCAAGCCGAACCTGCGTTGTAGGAAAAGCATCGACAGGGCATTCCGCTATAGGGTAGAGCCAGTCGGGCTGGCCAGCCAGCATCGCAAGACCCGCGGTCGTTCCGCCAGCCTTCGCCGCTGGATCGACGCTCTCTTTTCGCACGCCGGACGGTGTCGCCAAACACCCGCTGACGATGGCGGCACAGAACATATTTACGGCGACTCCCTCTGTGGTCTTCATGTGAGTTCGATTTCGTCCGTCCAACGGTATGGCGTTCAGCGGCGGCGCGCAAGCGCCTACGAGAGCTTCATCGCCATGTTCGGCGTCGTTTCACGGTTTTACAACCAGGTGACAGCTCAACGGAACGCCGTCGTACTCCCTGTTCACAACTATTTGCCTTTCAAGCGCCTGCCTATCCGGGATGAAGACATCTGGATCGTACACAAAGAAGACTAGGTCTCGACAGTGTGAATGGTTGCGATAGTTCTCAATGTCGTCGTGCAGTTCCTTCGTCAGATTCTTGCCATGGGCAGCATCCCTGACGTACTTCGCCTCAATGACAACCCGAGCGGACTTGGAGAGGAAGTCCTTGATTGCGAATCTTCCGGCGATCTTGTCCGTGGGATTCTCCCACGTCAGATCCGTGATCCTGGACTTGACCCGGTTTGGTGGACACCCTCGCTCAGGAAAATGGGCGTAGAAAGGTGACCACATGTTGGACAAAGAGAAGAAGCGATCCCGGCGCATGCACACGCGCGAGTTCAAGGCAGACTTGGTGGCGCTCGTCCGTGCAGGACGCAGCGTCGCGCAGGTAGCAAAGGACTTCAGGGTGGCAAGCAGCCTGGTGTACCAGTGGGATCGGCAGTCGAGGGTAGACGAGGGCAAGGGCCCTGCTGGCGCCCTGACGACCGCCGAGAAGGAAGAACTTTCGCATCTGCGTCGCGAGGTGAAAGTCCTCCGCATGGAGCGTGAGATTTTAAAAAGGGCGGCCACCTTCTTCGCCAAGGAGAGCGCGTGAGGTTTGCGTTCATCTCCGAGGAGAAGGTGGCCTTCCCCGTCGCGGTCCTCTGCCGTGTCTTGGCCGTTTCGCCCAGTGGCTACTACGCCAGCCAGGGACGGCCCGCCTCGTTGCACGCACGCCGTGACCAGGATCTGTCCGAGCGGATAGCCGCGATTCATCACGGGAGCCGGCGACGATACGGCAGTCCCCGTGTTCATGCCGACCTCAAAGCTTCCGGGGATCGGGTGGGTTGCAAGCGGGTGGCCAGGCTGATGCGCGAAAACAAGCTGGTGGCGCGCTGTCGTCATCGTTTTCGCACGACCACCGACTCGAAGCACAGCTTCCCCATCGCGCCGAATGTGCTGGAGCGCAACTTCACCGCGCTTCGTCCAAACCAGTCGTGGGTCACTGACATCACGTTTCTGTGGACGCAGCAAGGCTGGCTGTACCTCGCGGTGATTCTCGACCTGTTTTCCAGGCGGGTTGTCGGCTGGGCGACCAGTCGGAATGTCGATCGCCACCTCGCGCTCGCGGCACTGGCCATGGCCTTGTGCCAACGCCAGCCCGGCAGCGGCCTGGTTCACCACTCAGATCGAGGCAGCACGTACGCGAGCGACGACTACCGCAAAGCCTTGGAAGCCGGAAGCATAGAATGCAGCATGAGCCGGAAGGGAGACTGCTGGGATAATGCCGTGGCCGAGAGTTTCTTCGCGACCCTCAAGCGCGAGTTGGAAGACATCGACGATCTCGAAAGCTGGGAGGCAGCTAACCTCTCGATTGGCGAGTACATCGAAGGCTTCTACAATCCTTGCCGCCGTCATTCGGCGCTCAATTACAACAGCCCAATCGAATTTGAGCTGATGCACTCAGTGAAGAAAGCTGGTAAGAAAGCTGCGTAACGAAACCGTCCACCAAATCGGGTCAACTCCATCCAGGGCCGCAGCATCAGAAAGAGAGCGTCTTGAACTGCGGCCTCCGAGTCAAGCTTCAAGATCGCAGCCTCACTCCGACGGGTATTGAGATATCGCACGCAGTCCATGAACTGACCAAGCGCTTCGACAATTTGCTGCGCGCTGGCCGGAAGCGACGAGAGCGACTTCCTTGACCCATACTTGCCGTTCAGCTGCGCGACAGCGTCGCACAACCTGGCGGCGTCGCTAGCCATCGGTATCCTTCCTACCTCCGATGTCTCGCCCGTAGATATACTTCGCAATGTCCTGGAGAATGTACTCATAGTCCCGGCTGGATTTGTTCTCAGGGAGGTGAATATGCAAATCAATATGAATTGCCGGGCCATTGGTCGGAGCCCGACCAGATCCACCTTCCTTTTCCGTTGAGGAGCCGTCGATTGGCAGGCCCGCAGCGGGAGAGCCGTTCGTGCCGGCAAAGACCGCATGGTCACAGAGCGCTTTGAATGTCTGGATTTGCAAAGACATCGTGGCTTTGCTTCCGCCGGAACTGATGTTGAAGTAGTTCCTGAGCACATCGTCAGCCTCCTTGTGGGGCTGGTGGGAGTGCTCGAAAAGTGGCGCATATACTTTCCTGATAGCCTTACCGAGGGCGGCAGGCCCGGACCCCTCCTTCATGAATTCCGTATAGGCTGGAGTTGGCTCGTTGCTATTCTCCCCGACCAAGCCAAGGCTCTTCAGTACCCTGATGATCGTTTGGTCGTTCGAATCCCGAAAGCCCAGGCCCTTCAGATACTCCAAATTGATCTTGGTTGGTCTTGGCTTCTTGGGGACGAAGTCCAAGAACTTCCGCAGCGTGCCTGGCTTGGTTGTATACGGGAAAGCGGGCTTGCCCTGTTGAGCATCACCGTCGTCGTCTCCCGCCTTCTGTCGCCTTCTTGGTGCCATTTCTCTCTGCCTTTCATCCTGACCGACACCGGAACAGATTAGTCATCCCGCCAGTAGTACTCTTTACCGGGAGGGGCCGGCGAGTGCGGTGGCCGCGGCGGCTTCGGAGGTTGGGGCGGCTTCGGAGGTTTCGGGGGCTGCGGAGGCTTGGGCGGGCCAGAGCCTGGCTTATTGCGGATATGCCATGCCATGGCTGCGCATCATACGCCTCTTTCGTCGTCTCCTCTACCGCCCGAATCGCCCCGACCGCGGGGCGTCCGCCGAACCAATAGGGTTTGCTGGAATTGATGATCGCACGAGAAGACGAGACGGTCCATCGGGACCCGGCGTGGGCGCCTCCTCGACGGTGGCCTTTCCAGCAAACCCAAGTTGAACTGAGCCGCGGAACCAGCGCAGCCAGGGCCTGGTTCTGGGTCGACGAGCTGACCTTGGCCTCGGCCAGACTGGACAGATAGGCGCCGATCTCGACCTCGGCCATGGATTCGGGATGGCGCTTGCCGTGGAACAGGATGAACCGGCGAATCCATGCGACGTACGCTTTCTCGGTGCGCGCGCTGTAGTGGCGGGCGCGAAGGCTCGCTCGCACCTGGTCCAGCAGCCGCGGCGGCTTGGCCGGAATTCCGCTGGTCTGTCCGAGGTTCGGTCGGGTCGCGTGGGGAGCCGGCCGGCTTTGCCGGCCGCGTACCATCGCCAGGGCATGGGAACCCTCCCAGGGTTCCCATATCGACGACGGGAATGATGGCTGCGGATTGGCTTCCATTTCGGACACGGTGTTGCATGGGGCTGCAACCCTGCGAATGCCGTGCCCGAGGAGAAAAGTAGTGAACCCTCCGCCTCGGCCGTTCCGGATGAGTTCCTAGCCCCTACTTTCGTAAGGGGGGAGCCACAGAATTAGCCGCATCGGGCTTCCCGACTCTAGCGGGCGTGCACATTCCAACGGCCAGAGGCGGCTCCCAGAATTCAATTTGTAGGGAAAAGAATCTCGTCCGGCTGTCGAACCGCACAGAGGGTTCACTTACGATCATGTGCCTCTGCTCAGCGACGGTCAAGAAAGAATTCTCCCTACTTCCGATCTCGCCAGAAAAGTCCGGCGCCTCCTTGAGTTGCGCTCGAAATCTCGCCACGCGAGAGCAGTTCTTCCTTGTCCAGGATGGCATCAGCGCGACGGATGGTTGGCCAGGCGTGGATCCCGGTGTCCATGCGAATGGCGTCGCACGGGCAAGCCTCCACGCACAGGCCGCACACCACGCAGCGGAGTTCGTCGATCTGGAAAATGCGAGGCCGCTTCTCGATGCGCGGATCCTGCGATTCTTCGGGAACGATGCTGATGCAATGGGCGGGGCACGCCGTGGGACACATCATGCAGGCCACGCAGCGAACCTGCCCGTCGGCCCGTTTCATCAGGCGGTGCAATCCCCGGTTGCGCGGCGGGTATGCTCGTTTCTCCTCGGGATAGGCCAGGGTCACGATGTCGGACTGCGCGCGCCAGCCGAGAAGATTGCGGGGCCAGTTGCGCAGAAAATGCCCGAAGGTCACGCACAGTCCCTGCATCGTTCCCCACAGATAGCTTCGACGCTTCCATCCCGCAGGCCGGCTGACAGTTTTCACCGTCGCGGCCACTAGCGAATCCACATCTGCCAGCACGCGGCCAGCACGACATTAGCGATTGACAATGGAAGCAGCCGCTGCCAGCCCAGCCGCATCAACTGATCCGCGCGAAAACGCGGCAGCGTCCAGCGCACTGCCAACTGGAACACGCAGAAGAGGAAGACCTTGCCTGACCACACCAGCACCGACAGAAGCACATGGGCCCAGTTGGGCAAAACGCTGGCGCCCCAGATCTGCCAGCCACCCAGGAAGATGGTCACCATCAGCGCGGACGAGCCGATGACCTCGATGAACTCGCCCAGATAGAACATGCCGAAGCGCAAGCCTGAGTACTCGACGAAATAGCCCACGATTTCGGATTCGCCTTCGGGCAAGTCAAAAGGCGTGCGTTTGGTTTCCGAGAAGGCCGCTGTGAGAAACAGAAAAAACGCGATGAAGTGCGGAACACCGCGGACGATCCCCCACTGCCAGGGTGCCGGCCCCTGTTGCAGCACCATGGCACCCGGTTCCAGCGTACCGTAGGACAGGAACATGGCCAGCACCGCCATGCCCATGGTGACCTCGTAGGAAATCATCTGCGAGGCGGCCCGCAACCCGCCCATCAAGGCCCACTTGTTGTGCGAGGCCCATCCCGCCAAGGTGACACCGAAGACCGACAACGAAGCGAACGCGAAGTAGAACAGCACGCCCACGTCGAGCACGGCGATCTGCAGGTCCACCGGCTCCACGCAGGTGCCGAGCGGAACCGCCTCGCGCATCTGTCCCCAGCACAGCGGCGCCCCGAAGGGAATGATGGCCAGCACGATGAGCGGCGGCGCGAGAGCCAGGACGGGCGCCAGCGTGAACAGAAACCGGTTTGCCTTGGGCGGGATGAAGTCCTCCTTGAACATCATCTTCAGCGCGTCGGCGACGAAGTGCAGGATGCCCCAGGCGCGCCAGCGCCCGATGTTGGCGCGGTTGGGGCCCAGCCGGTCTTGCATCATGGCCGACTGGCGCCGCTCCAACCAGGTGAGCAGGCTGGCCAGGCCCATGGCGAAGAGCACGATGAACGCCAGGATCTTGATGAGGGCCGCCGCGATGGCGAAGCCGGGCTGACCGTAGGAAAGAAGTTGCGCGCCCGACATCTCCCCTACCCCCTCGAATTGGCGAAACGAAGTTGCACCGGCATCTCCGCTGTGCCCCAGTCAGCCCCGCTCAGCAAGGTGACCTTGTCGCAGGTCTCGCTGAATACCTGCTTCGCATCGGCATACGCCCACGCCGCGCCCAGCGCACGTCCCAGCCGGGCCGCAATTTCCCAGCCAGGCCGAGATTGCCCGGCCGGCGCGATGGCCGCGTGCAGGCGCTGCACCTTGGCTTGCCGGTTGGTGAAGCTGCCGTCAACCTCGGCCCACATAGCCAGGGGCAGCGCCACCTGCGCGGCTGCGACCGGCGGGCCCTGGTGCGAAGCCACGACAACCAAGGTCTGCAGCGAGTCGCACGAGTCGGCCGCACCGCCGACCACGAGCAACGCTGTCACAACTCCAGCCTCCCGATCCTGCTTCAGATCCGCGGCCGTGCGCAGGCTCGGTCCCACGATCAACTTGGCCCCGGTGGTGTTGGGATTCTTGTCGGCGCTCACCAGGACGTCGTCGCACCAGCCCTCCGGCGCTCCCGCCAGGTAGATCTTGCTGGTTCGCAGCTGCTCGGTGGCCAGGCGCGAGAATGCAAAGATCTCCTCGTTGGTCATCTGGGCCGACACGACCACGCCCAGGGTCGAAGGCGACTTGTCGCGGGCCTGGGCGAGCAGACGGGCCGCTTCGGCCAGGGCAGCGTCCCAACTCGTCGGTGCGCCTGCCACCATGGGCGCGGCCAGCCTATTCTCGTGCACCGGCTTGTAGCTCAGCCGCCCCTCGTCGCACATCCAGTACTTGTTCACGGCCGGGTTGAGCCGCGGAATCAGGCGCCGGATCACGTTGCGGGCCGCGTGGATCTCGATATTGCAGCCCGTGGCGCAGCCGGGACACACCGAGGGCGTGGCCCATATTTCCCAGGCGCGCATGGAAAAACGAAAATCCTTGGCAGTCAGCGCGCCCACCGGACAGACGTTGACGGTGTTGAGCGAATAGGGATTGTCCAATCGCCGCCCCGGCGCCGTGGTCAGAAGCTGGCGATCCCCGCGAAACGCCATGACCAGATCCGGCTGGCGCGCCACTTCGTTGCACACGCGAATGCAGCGCGAGCAGAGAATGCAGCGCTCCTGGTCGAGTACGATGTGGCGGCCGACGTTGACCACCTTGGCCTTGCGCACCTTGCTGCCGTCGTTGCGGGCCAGGCGCGCGTCCCAGTCGAAGTAGTGCTTCTGCAACAGGCACTCACCGGCTTTGTCGCAGATCGGGCAATCGATGGGATGGTTGAGCAGCGTGAATTCCAGCATCTGCCGCCGTACATCCAGCACCTTGGGCGAGTTGGTGATGACCTCCATCTTGTCAGCCACCGGCGTGTAGCAGGATGGAATCGGCTTGGGGAATCCCTTGATCTCGACCAGACACTGGCGACAGACCGCGGGCGCCGACAGGCCGGGGTGCCAGCAGAAAAACGGCACCTTGCTCCCCACACGCTGGCAGGCCTCCAGAATGGTCAAACCCGCGGGAAACTCGTGGGGCTGGCCGTCGATGACCATCTTCACGCTAGCCCGCGCTGCAGCCTTTGCTGGCATCTCGCCTGCCATCAGCGATCGCACTCCCCGCCGATCATGTTGATCATCCCGAAAGTCGGGACCACGTCGGCGATGAACAGCCCGGGCAGAACCTTGTTGAGCACGGCGGTGTGGGCGAAGCAGGGCGGCCGCACGCGACACTTCCACGGTTGGCCGGTGCCGTCGGATACGATGTAGAAACCCAGTTCGCCGTTACCACCCTCGGTGAACGAGTAAATCTCGCCGGGCGGCACCACGATGCCGTCCATGATCAATTTGAAGTGCGCGATCATGGACTCGATGGTGTTGTACACCTCGCGTTTGGGCGGCAGCGCGACGCGGGCGTCGTTGATGAGAACCGGGCCGGCGGGCAGCAAATCCATGGCCTGTTCCAGGATGCGCATCGACTGCCGCATCTCTTCCAGGCGAACCGCGTAGCGATCGAAGTTGTCGCCCTTCGAGCCCACCGGCACGTCGAAGTCGAAGCGATCGTAGACCAGATAGGGATGGTCCTTGCGCACGTCGTAGTCGAGACCGGCCGAGCGGCCCACCGGCCCGGTCAGTCCCCAGCCGATGGCGTCGTCGCGCGTGATGATGGCAATCCCGTCCATGCGGTCGCGGAAGATGCGGTTGCCGGTCAGCAGCTTGTCCGCATCAGCGATGGCGGCGCGACAGCGGCGCAAGACATCGCGCAGCTTGGGACAGAAGTCATCCGTCAGATCGGCGACCACGCCGCCGATGCGCACGTAGCTGTGGGTCAGGCGCGCGCCCGAGACTTCCTCCAGAAGTTCCCACAACCATTCGCGCGCCTTCATCAGATAGAAGAACACGGTGAACGCGGCCAGCTCCATCGCGCTGGCGGCCAGACAGGTCAGGTGATCGGTGATGCGCGAGATCTCGCCGACGATGACCCGGATGAACTGCGCGCGCGCGGGAATTTTCCTGTCGATGTCGAGCAGCTTCTCCACGGCTAGGGCGTAACCCACGTTGCACAGCATGGGCGACACGTAGTTGAGGCGGTCGGTGTAGGGGAAGATCTGGGTCCAGGTGGCGTTCTCCGCTTCCTTCTCGAAGCACCGGTGCAAAAAGCCGATCTGCACGTCGGCGCTGCGGATCTTCTCGCCCTCGACTTCGAGAACCATGCGCACCGTCCCGTGCATCGCAGGGTGCGAAGGCCCCATGTTGAGCGGCATGGATTCCGTGGGCAGCTCGTCATCATCGGGGAGATTGGCGGCGTCGCCAAAATCCATCACCACGCGGCGGGCAGTCTGAGATGAGTCGTCCATCACTCTAGTCCACACTGCCGGGCAACCGGCGCAACAGCGGCTGGCGCCCTTCCTTGGGAAAGTCCTTGCGCAAGGGATGGCCCACGAATTCTGGGTACATCAAAATGCGGCGCAGATCCGGGTGGCCCACGAAGTGCACGCCGTAGAGATCAAAGGCCTCGCGTTCGAACCAGTTCGCGCCCGGCCACAGCGCCACCAAAGAGTCGATGCTGGAATCGTCCTCGGGCAGCCCGGCCAGAAGCCGCACCCGATGCTTCTTGTCCACCGAATACAGATGCATCACCACGTCGAAACGTGGCGTGCGGCCCAGTCGATCCACGCAGGTCAGATCGATGAACATGTTGAGCGCGGCGACCGCATCGTCGCGCAGAAACTGCGCCACCGCGCGCCAGTGCGCCGGCGCCACGCGCGCCCACTCGTTGCCGTGCTGCGATCCGGTTTCCAGGATTTCGCCCGCCACGAACTGCTGGGCGAGCCGGTCGAGGATGATCTTGGCCATGTCTCGCAGGCCCTAGCGGCCGCTCCCTTCCCTTGTATCGCCGGCGGGCCGGATGGCCACGTCGGGCGCGACATAGCCCCGCTCGGCCCTCAGCACCACCTGGCTGTGACCCTCGCCCTTCTGGATGCGTTCCTGCAGCATCACCAGCGCGTCCAGCATCTGCTCGGGCCGCGGCGGGCAGCCGGGAATGTACACGTCCACGGGAATGACCTGATCGGCGCCCGGCATGGCCGAGTAGTTCTGGTAGAAACCGCCGGTCGACGCGCACACACCGTATGCGATGACCCACTTGGGCTCGCACATCTGATCGTAAATGCGGCGAAGCACCGGCCCCTGGCGCTCGGTGATGGTCCCCACCACGATGAGCAGATCCGCCTGGCGTGGGGAAAAGCGCGGCAGTTCGGCCCCGAAGCGCGCGATGTCGTACTTGGGCGCCCAGGTCGCCATGAACTCCATGCCACAGCAGGCGGTGACAAAGGGATACTCGAACAGCGAGAACTTGCGCGCCCAGTTCACCGCCTGGGCCAGTTTCGACGTGTAGACCGAGAATGGCATCTCCTAGTCCCATCCGATCGCGCGCTTGCGCCACACGTAGGCGAGCGCGACCAGCAACACCGCCATGAAGAACCCGACGGTGCCCACGCCCAACCACGAAACGCCGGCCTGGCACGTGCCCTTGACCAGGGGTTCCGCACACGACAAGGACGCGTAGTTGATGGCCCATGGGTAGAGAAACGCCACCTCGATGTCGAACACCAAGAAAAGGATCGCGACCGGGTAGAAACGCACCGGCATGCGCACCCACGGGCTGCCCACCGGGTCCGAGCCAGCCTCGTACGCGATCTGCTTGGCCCGGGTCACGCGCCGCTCGCCCACGAAGCGCGCCAGCGCGCTGAAGGCGACGGCCATCCCGACCCCAGTCAGGATGGCAAGTGCGGCGGCTGTGTAATCCGACCCCATGGTGGTATCGTCCGACGACGGGCTAATACTGGCCGGCGCTGCGGGCTTCGTCAATTGGGGTCGAGACTCCGCATCGGCGTTTGACTTGCGCCGCGGTGGTTTCTAATCTTCGCCTCGATGCCCCCCGTCCTATCCCGTTTTGGTCTTGCGTCCGCCGCCCTATTCGCCTTCCTGGGCGCGTGGACGCCCCTTCATCGGCCGGTCCTGGCCACCGAGGACAAACCAGCCGACGGCAAGGGATCGGGTGAGATCGATACCTCGCCCCCGCCTGGCATCGACCTCTCCAAGCTGGACGAGTATGAACGCAAGGTCTTCTTTCGCGTGGTCAACCGGGAGCCATCAAGCTGCGGCAAGGGTCACAGCCTCATCTACTCGGTCAAGCACGACGCTGGCTGTAGGCGCTCGGTGTTCGCGGTCCGATACGTAGCCAAGCTGGTCGACTCCGGCTACACCGACTCCGAGATAGCCGAGGAGTTGCAGAACCGTTATCGCGAGGTGGTCCACAAGGACATCGACATCAGTCGAGCGCCCAACAAGGGTCCGGCCGACGCGCGGGTCACTCTGATCGAATTCGTCGACTACGAATGCCCGCACTGCCGCACGGCTCAGGCGCTCATGCGACAAGTCCTCGACACCTACCCGCGGCAGGTGAGGCTCTGCTTCAAGCACTTCCCCCTGAGTTCCCACACCAACGCGCGCCTGGCGGCCGAGGCCGCCACGGCCGCCCACAAACAGGGCAAGTTCTGGCCCTACAACGACAAGGTGTGGGCCAATGCCGACTCCCTCACCCCGGCGGTGCTGGAGAAGATCGCCAAGGAGGTGGGACTCGACGTCACCCGATGGCGCAGCGACATGACCTCGGACGAGGTCAAGGCTGCCGTGACCCAGGATAAATCCGAGGGCACCGCCCTGGGGATCAACTCAACGCCCACCATCTACATCAACGGTCGCAAGTACGCCGGCCGCCACGACATCGAGAGCATCGGTGACTGGATCGACGAAGAGCTGGGGAAGTAGGAATCCGCGTGGCTCACCGAATACTCGCCGAGACCCCCTTTCTTCGCCTGGTGGACCACGATGGCTGGACCTTCGTGGAGCGCGCCAACGCACGCGCGGTGGTGGTCATCGTGCCGCTCACCGCCGAGCGACGGCTTCTGTTCGTCGAGCAGCACCGCGTGCCGGTCGGCCGCAACGCGATCGAGTTTCCTGCCGGGCTGGTTGGCGACGAACCTGGACACGAACACGAAGATTTGCTCGAAGCCGCGCGGCGGGAACTGCTGGAGGAGACCGGCTACCAGGCCGCGACGCTGAAGCTGGTTTCCACCAGCGCCACCTCCCCTGGAATGACCAACGAGCTGGTCAGATTCATCTTGGCCTCCGATCTCACCAAGATGGGCAAAGGCGGCGGCACACCCTCCGAGAACATCCGCGTGCACGAGGTGCCCCTGCGCGACGCTCGCACCTGGCTGACCGAGCGCGAGAGGCAAGGCACGCTGCTGGCAGCGAAGGTCTTTGCGGGCCTCTACTTCGCTCACGAAGCCTGGGGATCCGAGTGAAATTGTAGGATCGTCTCCGATCCGGCCTCACGTTCTTGCGGACGCCGGGTCGTGATCCGGGGCGGGGGGAGCCGCCCCGGTCATTCCATGCCGACTACTGGTACAGGAAGATGATCTCGATGCGGTTGTTGCGGTTGCGGTCCTTGCCGCCGGCCAGCGGCTCGGCGCCGCCCTGGCCAGTGGCCATGACCCGCTTGCTGTCCACCCCGCGTGACATCAGCGCGGTCGCCACCGACTGGGCCCGGGCCAGGGTCAGCGCCAGCAGTGAACTCGAGCTTCCGTGCGGGTCGGCAAAACCCACGATCTGCACGGGATAGTTCATGTACTCCTTCTTCTTCATCAGGGTGGCGATCGGGTCGAGCATGGCTTCCCTACCCGGGGCAATCACGCTCTGCTTTTTGGTGAAGAGCTGCTCCGCCGGGATGCTGAGCACGATCCGCTGCAAGACACCGCGCGCATCGCGACGAACCTCCACGCCCGCGATGGTGCTGGCCTCTCTGGTCAGCGAATCGGCGCGCGCCCGGTTGTCATCGGCCTTGGTCTTCTCGGCATAGATCGGCTGCGCGATCGCGGTGGCATCCTCGGCCTTCTTGCGGGCAATGTCCGCGCTCATCTGCGCGCCACGGAAGTTCCCCTGCTGCAGCTCCGCCTGCGCACGCGCCAGGGTGTCGGAAGCGGCGCTGTACTCGGCCTTGGCGTAGGTGGACGCCTGCACCGTATCGGCCGTCTTGAGGGCCAACTCGGCGGCGCTGATCTTGTCGGCGGTATCGGATTTGTCAGCCGCCATCTTCCTGTCGGCGTCCATCTGCGCCTCCATTGCCTTTTGCTCTTCCTTGGCCTGGGCGGTCTGGTTGAGCAGACCGATGGCCTCGTTGACCGCGTCTAGGTCCTTCTGCACCTTCGCCTGCTCTTCGGCCAGGTCATCCAGATCGTCCTCGGCCTTGGCGATGCGAGCCTTGGCGGCCTCCTGGTCAGCCAGCGCGATGGCATGCTTCAGCTTGGCCTGTCCCATGAGTGCCGCATCGGTTGACTCGTCCAGGTCGCTGCTCTTCCACTTGGCCTGTGATCGCGTGAGCAGCTCATCGGAGCTCTTGACCAGCGGCGCGGCATTCTTCAGCTTGAGAGCCGCCGCAGCCGACGGGCTCGCCCGCAGTTTCTCCAGGGCTTCCAACTCGCTCGGCTTGGGCTTCAGCGCACAACCCTGGGACAGCACGCCCAGCACAAGGATTGCCGCCAGCGGCAGAATTGATAGTCCTCTTCTAATGTTGATCATGACGAAACTCCCAATGCGAAGGTTAATCACGACTTGCCCCCCAGACGGATCTTCTGGACCCTGGCGGCCTCCAGTGCCTTCTTGGTGCGATCGAGCGTAGCGCGCTTGCGCGCCACCTCGGTTTCCTTCTGGGCGGCCTGAGCGCCAAGCTTGGCAGCCGTGATTTTCTCGCGAATCATGTCGGCCTGGGCCTTGCAGCGATCCGTGATCACACGGACCTCGTCGTATTTCTCCTGCGAACGCAGGTTCCAGGCTCGATCCAGCCAGGTGCGCAGGAAGGTCAGTTCCGTTCCGGCCGCCTTCTGCTCATCCAGGCGCTCGAGGTCATTCGCCGTCTGCCGGTTGTCTTCGATGATGCGCTGCAGATCATCGGCCTCCCCGGCGCGTGCAAGCGCCGGAATGGACAGGCTAGCTAACAACAAGAAACAGGTTGCGTATCTATGCATATGTTGCCTCACCGGGTTGAAGAGGGTCCTATGTTCGGAGCTAGGGGCTTGCCTCGTCAACTGCAAAAGATGGTCAGCAAAAGATCGTCCTGGCGCGCCTCCCTGCTTGACGAGGGACTGATCATCCGCGATGACCCCGGTTTGGTACCGAAAACGGTACCGTTGGTTGCGCCGTGGTTACAGGTGAGAACGACGTCATCAAGGGCGTGTCCCACGGGCCCGGGTTGACCTTCCTGATAGCCAGCGTGCCCCGCTCCAGGTTGGTTCCCAGGTTCTTCTCAGAGCGTGTCTGAAAAGGTCAGCTCGGGGCGATCGTCTACGTTCACATGGTGGATCTCCTCTCTTTCTCGGGGAACACGCCGCTTTTCACGGCGTACCCAGAACTCCAGAATGTCTTGGCTCGTAGCTGCAAAGGGTTCATAGCTCGTGCGTTCCGGCTCCTCCGGGCGTGGAGGCCAAGACGTAGCCCACGCCTCGCACCGTCTGCACCAGACGAGGATGTCGGGGGTCTTCTTCGATCGCCTGACGGATGCGAAAGATATGCACATCAAGGCTCCGATCCCGATTGTCCCATTCCTCGCCCTTGAGCGCGTCCATGAGTTGGTCGCGTGTCTGCACCCGTCCTGCCCGCTCCGCCAGCAGAACCAGCAGGTCGAACTGCCGGCCGGTCAACTCGCGCCGCTCGCCCCGCACCCGGACCTCGCGTGTCGCGCGGTCGATCTCCAGCGGCCCCAGGCACAGCCGCTCGGCCACCTCGCGCTCTCCCCGGCGCGTGCGACGCAAGACCGCGGCAAGGCGCGCCAGCAACTCCCGCGGGTTGAACGGCTTCGGGATGTAGTCGTCTGCGCCGACCTCAATGCCCACGATACGGTCCATGTCGTCTCCCCGCCCGCTGAGCATCACGATGGGAACCTCGGAAAAGGCGCGCATCCTGCGGCACACTTCCAGTCCGTCGATTCCCGGCAGCATCACGTCGAGAATGATGGCGTCGTACCCGTTGCGCCGCTGGGCCTGCACTCCGGTTTCCCCGTCGCCGCAGCAGTCCACAATGTACCCGTGCCCACGCAAGTCTCCGCCCAACATCTCGACCAGGCGAGCATCGTCATCGATCAAGAGAACGCGGGTTGGCATGGAACGGACATGTTATCCGAACCCGGTGTCGGTTGCTGGCCTCGCCTCCTGGGTGCCTGGCGGGGAGGCTGATCTCTCGCGCCACTCATCCGTGGCTGAGTGGTCGCGATTGGCTTTGGCCCGAGTGGCGTTGTCGGGGCCAGGGCCGTTGCGTTTTTGTCACATTGGGCTGCAAACGCGCTGCTAGGTTGTGGCGCAACAAGAGGGAGAGGTCATGATGACTAACTGCAAAACCGTCGTTCTTACCGTCCCTGCGGTCTTGCTGCTGGCCTGCGGTCCAGCCGCGACGCCTATTCCGCCGGATAGCGGCACAGGGGGAGCCACAGCAGATGCAGGCGGTTCAGAGGTCGCGAGCGATGCCCCAGAGCCACCCGACGTGGATTCGGGAACGGAAGCGGACGCGGTGCTCACTGGTGAAGCAGGGGCGGATTCGGCGCCATCCACGGTTCTTCGCATGCCGTGGACACTCGTCGTTCTACCCGACACGCAGTACTACTCAGCCTCGTATCCGGATCGGTTCGACGCCCAGACCAACTGGATCGTCAACCAAGCCACCGCGCGCAATATCCTGTACGTCGTGCACGAGGGCGACATCGTCGACAACGATGTGGACGATCAGTGGCAGAACGCCTCGCACAGCATGCACCTGCTCGACGGGAACGTCCCCTACGTGCTGACCATCGGCAATCACGACTACCCAGGGGCGGGCGGCGCCACCAGCCGGGACACCTCACTGTTCGATTCGTACTTCCCGCTGGCCAACTTGCAGGCCATCCAGCCAGGCTTCAAGGGAACCTACGATCCGGCCAGCGCGAGCAACAGCTATCATCTGTTCGATGCCGAGGGACAGACCTGGCTGATCATCTCGCTGGAATTCGGGCCGCGCGATGCCGTTTTGACCTGGGCCGACGGTATCCTCAAGGCCAACGTTTCGGCCAATGCCATCATCGTCACCCACGCATATCTCTACTCGGATGGCACCCGGTACGACTACGCGACACGGACCGATCAGGCGTTCAATCCCCACACCTACGGAGTCGAACAGCTACCCGGCGGTGTCAACGACGGCGAACAGATCTGGCAGAAGCTGATCGTGAACAATCCGAACGTGCGCCTGGTGCTGTGCGGACACGTTCACGCCGAGGCCCACCTGACCAGCACGCGCGACGCCGGCCCGCCCGTGCATCAGATGCTCGCCGACTACCAGGATGTCTCCCAGCCCCCGGACCCCACGGGGAATGGTGACGGCTTCCTGCGCATCTTGACCTTCCAGCCCAATGGCGCCATCAACGTGAGCAGCTACTCGCCGTATTTCAACGAGTTCTTTCCCGAGGCCGAAGCCGTGCCCGCCGACGCCGACAACACATTCACCCTGCAGCTCTGACCGCGACCAGCTTCGTCGGCACGGGTAGCGTGACCACGACCAAGCAGAACGGCGTATGTTTAACTTGACCGGAAATCCTGCGTCACCCGCGTTCTGGATCAAGTAGCTCTCAGTTTCCGCCGCCGGCGTCCGTGTTCGGCCGCACGGAGATCACCACGGAGCGCTAAGCGCACCTTCGGCCCAAACACCTCAGGGAAGAGAACTTCGACGCCGTGCGGGTAGACCTTTCGCACTCCGGTGGGGACGTGGTATCACTCAGCCGTCCGGGGTCGGAGAACGGTACCGTTGGTTACGCCGTGGTTACGAGGGCAAAAAACGAGGGCTAAGAAGTACAGATAACAATTTGAAAACATTAAGTTCTGGTGGACGTAGCTCAATGGTAGAGCATCGGACTGTGGCTCCGACGGCTGGGGGTTCGATACCCCTCGTCCACCCCAGATTGTTCAATCCCGCGATGGCGCGCCGGTGTGTCCTGCCTTTCCTGCTTCTTGCCTCCTGCGCCAGCCGTTCATCGTCCGTGGCGGACGCGGGGACTGATGGCGCGGCCCCGGACGCGGCCCCGCCCATCGACGCCGGCCCGCTGCCGCTGGTCGTGGACTTCACCGTGGCGAATTGCCCGTCGCTCGATTCCACCGTGCCGTCTTGTACGGGCACGGCTCCCTTCACCGCGCAATTCACCCCGGTCGCCACCATGGTCATCAGCCAGTACCTTTGGAATTTCGGCGACGGCACCGCCAACGACACCTCCGCCACCCCATCGCACACCTACGCCACGCCCGGATCGTTCGATGTCACGCTGGTGGGTGTCGGTTCGACCGGCGGCGTGGCGACCAGAACGCGGCCCGGTTTCATCGTCGTGCTGGCCAACAGCTTGGGTGCGCCTTGCCAGGCCGACCAGCAGTGCGCTCAAGGTCTTTACTGCCTGTGCTCGGATGCCAGCCCGTGCACCACCGGACCGCTGGGCGGCATGTGCACCTCCCTGTGCCAGAAAGATGGCTGCCCCGTCGGAGATGTGTGCGCGAACCTGGAGACAGCAGCCGCGAGCGCCGGCCTCGCTGAGCCGTGGCAGACCCAACTCTGCCTGCCTCCCTGCCTCACCGATGTAGACTGCACCGCTGGGTTACGTTGCCGCACCCTTCCCGGGTGGCCCAACGCCGCATCCTCGGCCCACGGCTGTTTTGCCGACGTGCCGGCCGACCTAGGCAGCCCCTGCCTCGACGCCAACGGCGTTCTCCGCAACGACTACTGCGTGACCGGATTGTGTGCGGATCTGGGCGCCCTGGGCATGTGCACGCGCGACTGCACCAGCGCCCTGTGCCCCGCGGGCTCCGACTGCGCGGTGTTCGGCGACGGCCGCGAGCTTTGTCTGCTGCCCTGTTCCTCCAGCTTCCAGTGCGATGAAGACCCACTTCTCACCTGCGCCGCTCCCGGCCCGTCGCTGCTGGGCTACCAGCTCAAGACCCCGCCCAGCAGCGGACAAGGAACCGCATACTGTGCGCCCAAGGCCTGTGCCAGCGACACGGATTGCGGCGCTGCGGGTCTCTGCCGCCAGGACACCGGGGGCGGCCATTGCATCGCCCGCTCGCAGTAGGGCTCAAGGGAGCCAAGTAGGCAGGTCAACTTGTCCGGCGGCCGGGCGCGCAGCCGCCGCCGGTCTGGCCCGCCCCGAACTGCCGGCGGATCGCTGGCATCAGCACCGCCAGCACAACGAGCAAGAACACGCTGAGCAGGGAAAGCAGACCGCCCGTGCGCAGGCCGGGTTGACTGTACTCGAGTACGATCTCATGCGTGCCGGCGCCGACCGGCACGGCGCGCATGAGAACATTGGCGCGCACCAGCGGCGCGTCCACGCCATCCACACGGGCGCGCCAACCCGGCGCGTACTGCTCGACGAAGGTGGCCAGGGCGGGGCGAGAGGCAGTACAGGAGGCGATCAACCGCGCGTTCGAGAAGAAGGTCAGCGTACAATCACCGGCCCGGCCGGCAGGCGCGTCGAGAAACTGACTCTGCACCTCGGGAGCCAGCAGGACCACGCCACCCGTGACGACGTTGGGTTCCGCGCTGCGGGCCATGGCCCGATCATCGGTGGCTGGCTCTGCCCGGCCCGCGAGAAAAACGCGGGGCAAGGAATCTGGCACCCGATAGAGTCGGGCGCCGGGCAGAGGATCCATCAATGGCTCCAGCCCCGCCGAGGCGGCCCGCCTATCGGTCACCTGGTCGCGCGGAAGCATGACGTAGTCGACGGAGAACAGACGCAGCTGGTCGTAGTGCGGGTTTGTCGCCTGTGCCCACAAAGCCGTCTGTGCCGGGGAAAGCGCGGCATCGTAGCCGGGGACCGAGGCAATCCCGCACACCGCCGGCAGATTGGCATTGAGCATCTGCATGAAGATGGCTTCGACTTCGGCTTGCGATGACGCCCGTACGTGTTTCCACACCTCCTGGCTGGTGCCGCCGTCGAGATGAAAGCGGGGAGGCTCTGGCCGACGGCCGCGATCGAGCAGGATGGCGCGAGCTGCCGGGGGACGCGAAAGCGCGAGATCGAGAGACGCGAATTCTTGGATGGGCCAGCAGGCGCTGGCCAGATCGAAGAACGCCGTAGCCACCACCAGCACCTGCGCCAGCCTCGGACGTCGCGCCACCAGCCACTGCGTGCCCAGGATGGCGAGAACCGCGACCGCGCCACGGCTGGCGCCGCCGCTGACATAGCCACGCCAGTCCGGTGGAAACAGCAAGGGTGCCAGCGCCGCCAGCAGCACAAGCAAGAGGGCCAGTCCGGCGGTGCGCCGCCATGGTTGAGGCCCGCCCGCAAGAACGCGCGTGGTTCCCAGCGCGGCCAACCAGGCGAGCAGCAAGGCTGGCAGCACGAAGTACTTCTCGGGAAAACGCATGTAGGCCAGCGGCCGCACCATCGCCCGCAACAGAGCATGGGCAGGCGTGTATCGACCCATCGACACCAGCAGCGTTGCCCCGAACAGGATCGCCAGAGCCAGGGAAACGACGTACTTGCGTCGCTGAGCGCGCGGCCTCTCCCACCCGAACGCAGCCATGGCCAGAGCCACCACGCTGGCACCCAGGTACATGCCCTGCGAGAGCGGCAACCCTCCCAGTCCTGGCTCGCCGACCCACCGAGAGGCAGGGTAGTACGTGTAGGGGTTGCCCATGCTCCACGGGGCCACGAACTCGATCAGGCGCAGCGGGTGGACGGAGCAGGCCTCGGCCACCGCGGCGAGCAGGGGCGCCGCGCGATCGGTGCCCTGCGCGCCCATCCACGCGGGGATGAGAGCCACGGCTCCCATCCCGACTCCCAGGCTCAGCGCGAGAGCGAGGCCGAGCAGCCACCAGATTCGTAGGGCGGGCATTCCCGGCTCGCGCCATAGCACGAGCAAGACCAGCGAAAACATGGAGGCAAAGCCGGCACCGATCATGGCCAGGAAGAATTCGCCGAGCAGGAACACAGCGGCGACCGGCAGCGCCACCTTCCACGCCGACGCCAAACCCATACCGCGTCGAAAATCGTCGAGCAGGCACAGGCAGCCCAGGGTGATCCAGGGAACCCAGGCATCGGCGAACAGCAGGAAACCGGCCGACCACTGCGACGTGGTGTAGCCGCACAGGCCCCAGGCCAGTGCGGCCACGCAGGCCCCGGCAGCCTGGCCACCGATCCGCCGCGCCACGAAGAACACGCCCGCGGCACCCCCGATCAGGTGGGCCAGACACTGCCATGTCAGCATGCCCGTGGCGAGGGTTGCCCCGCCCGCTGCGAACAGCCAGTTGGGCGGATAGAACAGACCGTAGAGCGGGTTGGTGAAGGTGGAAAGACCCAAACCGCGCAAAGGATCCCATGTGGGCCAATCACCCGCCCGCGCGGAAGCGCGCAAGAACCAGCGGGAAGGAAAGTTCCAGTGCGCGAGGTCGCGGAAGAAGACGATCTGACCGAAGAAGATGGGCAGATGAGCCACGGCCAGGCAGAGTGCGACGAGTAGCAAGGCCAAACGCCAGGTCCGCTTGCTGGCGGCCAGAGACCGTTCGGGCGGGCTGGTCTCGACGGGAGTCACAGGCACGAAGATCGCCGAAAGCGTCAGCGAAGTAAACCGCGTTGCCCGTGCGGCAGGAGCGGGTCAAGCGATGCCACCCTCTCTTCCGGGGCCGCGCTCTTTGCCACTGCGGCCCACAGTCCCAGTCGCGCGATCGGTGCTTCTCTGGCGATGGCCAGATCGGTGAAAGCCTCGACCACCTCGACGGGCCGCGCGCTGCCCGTGGCGCTGACCACCACGCCGAAGGTGAGAATCTGCTCGGGCCTGGCACCCGGCCAGCCCAGCTTCACGGCCAACAGACGCGCGTCGTCTTCGCTCGCCGCAGCCACGTCGGTGATCGATGGTCGCACGTCCACCTGCGAAGCAGGCGCCGACTTCCGACTGTCCTGGCGCTCACGCCGCGCCGCCAACAGCGACGCACCCGAAGCATAGGCCGCGATCGCCGTCGCCGCCCGAACGCCATCGGGCAACAGCACAGCATACTGCGCCCGCGCCAGGATCCGCCCCAGCGCCGGCTCGGATTCCTGCAGCGCCGCAGCCGCGAGAAACTCGATGCCGGGCAGAGAAACCGCGTTGAGACGGCGCAACAACTCGGCCGGCGAGATCTCGTCGCTCAGCTTCACGTCCAACATCTCGCCCAGCGACGGCATACCCAGACCCAGCGCAGGCCCGAAGCTGAGACCGGGCTTGGGATGAAAGCCTCGCGAATACGCAATGTCGAGCCCGGCGCGCCGGAAGATGCGCGGCAGGTGGCGCACCAGATCGAGATGCGCGAGATAGGCAGCCTGGCCCAGCTTGCTGTAGCGCAGGCGATAGCGGCGGGCCTCGCTCTGTGCAAAGCGGGTGAGCGGCCGGGGCGCAGTCCGATGCGTGCCCGCGGGCGGCCGCGCCGCCGCGGCTGGACGCTCGACCGGAGCCCACGCGTTCATTCGCCGCAGGAAGAACAGCCGCTGGCGTTTCATCTCGTCGAGATCGCAGGCCACGCCGCAGTCGTAACAGACCAGCTTCTCGCCTGCGGCCTGCACGGCCTCGGCCACATCCGAGGGATGCAGCATTCGCTGCAGCGATTTGCCACACGGGGGCGACAACCTGTGCGCGAGCGCCTTCGTGTATTCCGCGCGTAAGAAGTCGGCAGCGACGCCGGTGTCGATATGATCCCAGGGCAACCGGCTGTGCAGATCCAGGCTGCCCAAGCTGCGCTCCGGATCGAACCCGGATTCAGCCTGCTCCTCGGCAATGGCGCGTTCCCACAGGTCCGCCCGCAAGGCGTCGTCCCACCCATCGAAGCGACAGCCGAGTCGAAAGGCCCGCTCGAGCAAATCCGCGCAGGCGCGATCCCCGCGGGCGAAGATGGCCTCCAGGTGCGACTGGGTGTTGTCGTGCATCCTGACAGCTACGCGCAGGCGCCGGCCGTGCTCGAGCAAAAGCTCCTGCTTGTGCGCGGTCAGCGCGCGGCTGTCCATGGCGGCCCATTGCAGCGGGGTGTGCGGCTTGGGCACGAACACGGACACGGCCGCCGTCACCTTGGCCCCGCGCAGATAGCGGCGGCCGATCTCCTGCACGCGCGCCGTGGTCTCGACAATGCCCACCACGTCGTCGTCCGTCTCGCCGGGCAGACCGATCATGAAGTACAGCTTCATGCGCTGGTGGCCGCGCGAAAACACGCGGTGGGCGGATCCCAAGATGTCGGCCTCGGAGACGTTCTTGTTCACCACATCCCGCATGCGCTGGGTTCCTGCCTCGGGCGAGAAGGTGAGCCCGGACATGCCCAGGCTGGCCATGGCGGCCAAGAGATCATCGTCCAGCCCGTAGGCGCGCAGCGACGACACCGACAGCGACACCTTCTGCTCGCGCAGCCGGCGAATGGCCGCCGTCACCAGCGGCGACACGCACGAGTAGTCGGCCGGCGACAGCGAAGCCAGCGAAGTTTCGTCGTAGCCTCCCTTGCGGGTTCCTTCGACCAGCGCGTCCACCACCGCCACCGGATCGCGCTCACGCACCGGGCGGTACACCACGCCGGCCTGGCAGAAACGACACCCTTCGGTGCAGCCACGCGCGATCTCCACCGCCATGCGATCGAACACAGCCTCGGCGTGAGGCAAGGGCGAGTCGTCGGGAAAGGGATAGCGATTGATGTCGGCCACCCAGGCGCGCCGCACCGCCGCAGGCGCACGCGCATCGATCGGCTCTGCCACCGTCACGATGCCTGTCCCGGGGTCAAGCGAGGTGCGGTACAGGCTCGGCACATACAGCGGAAAGCGGACAGCCAATCTGGCCAACATCTCTGGCCGCCGAACCCGCTCGCGGCGCAGTTCGGCTGCCTCCAGGCAAAGCGCAGGCAGAAGCTCTTCTGCCTCGCCGATGAAGAACGCGTCGATGAAGGGCGCCAGTGGCTCGGGATGTGTGGCCACCGGGCCGCCGCCCAGAACCAGCGGCGCATGGTCGGGCCGGGCGGAAGTGCGCAGGGCCAAGCCGGACAGGTCCAGAATGTTGAGCACCCCGGTGAAGTTCAGCTCGTACTGCAGCGAGAAACCCACCACGTCGAAAGCGTCAAGGGGGCTCGCGCTCTCCAGCGTGAGCAGCGGCAGACCGCGGCTGCGCAACTCCGCCTCCATGTCCAGCCACGGCGCAAACACACGCTCGCAGGCGATGCCGGGCGTCTTGTTGAGCAGCGCATAGAGAATCTTGCTGCCCAGATGGGACATTCCGATCTCGTAGGCATCTGGGAAAGCCAGGCACACCCGCGCCCGCACCGTCGCCGGATGCTTGCGGACCTGGTGGTATTCACCTCCCACGTAGCGCGACGGCTTCTGCACCCGGGCCAGAAAGGCCGCGTAGGGGTGACGGGCGGGCGCATCGATCATCGCGGGAAGTGTACTTGTCCCCGAGCACCCGTGCGAGGGTCCGCGACAGGCTCGCAACCTTGCAACCGTCCAGCGGCCTCGGAATCGCCGCCAGCCTCAGCACGGCCATGCGTCGAAGAAAAGCGTGACGATGGTCCCGAGTATGCGAAGCGCGTCGCGAAAGGTTCGCAGCTTGCTGGCCGAGCCCAGGGAACGCGGGCGGTACTGGGTTTCAATCTCGACGATGACCGACCGTGCCTCACTTGCGAAGCAGAGAACTACTCCCCCTGCAGGATGAGCGGGAAGCTCATCGCGTACTCCTCCACGTTGGCGGGAAAGCGCCAGTGCCGGATGGCGTTCTTGATGCAACTGTCGATGAGCAGGAAGTCCGACGGGCCGTGGACCTGCACCTGCTGCACAACCCCGGTTGCGCCGATTGACACCGTGATATCCAGTCGGCCCTCGCGCATCCGCCCATCGCGTTTGGCCGCTCGCTCGTAGCACGACTTGATGCCGGCCTGGTTCTCCTTGTTTCTCACCAACTCACTGATCTGCGCCTGAGAAACCTCTCTGACCGCGCCGCCCGACGGGCCGGGATCCGAACGGCGGGACTGGCTTGATGAAATCACCGGCACCGGCCGCTCGGCAGAATGGGACGGAGGCGACGGTCCCTCGAAGGGATCGTCTCCGACCGCGACCGCCTTTCCCGACGGGCTTGCGGAATGAACAACCGCCGATCGCCTGGACCCGGCCCGAGCGGCGGCTCGCGCTTTGGGCCGGCCTCCCGGTGCAACCGTGTTCTCGTCCTGCGGGGGAGTTTCGGCTTCACTCGCAGGCGAGGCTTGCGGGGCACGCGGTGCCCGCCGCCAAACCGACCCGGTGGTTCCTCCGCCCTCACCTCGCCAGGAAAGCAAAATGACCAGGATGACCAGGATGACCAGGATGCCGGCTGCAACCACGTACTTGAGGTGCCGATGCCGGTGAACCAGCGCCGCCAGCCCGGTCAACTTTGACAGGCCAGCCTCGGCGTGGGGCACTGAAACAGGCACGGCAGGCAGCGCTGCCAGATTGCTGAACAAGGAACCCGCCGAAGCGGCTGGCGCACCCAAAAGTGTGACCGCGGGCGCTGCGGTTGAGCCGCTGGCCGAGACATCGGGCGGCTGTGGCAGGGCCGGCGGGTGGGCAAAGGCCAAGGTCGACACCGGCGAGTTCTTCCCAGCACGAACGTCGCCCGCCCCTGCCACGATGGGCGGCAAGGGCGCCTTGGGCGGTGGCGTCTTCTCTCCCTGGTCGAAGTCATCTTCAGGGATCCGCTCGCGCGGCACCGTCGCCGGTTGGATGTCCGGTACACGCGTGCCCGGCGACGCGACTCCTCGATCCCCGGACGGGCGCTTCTCGGGTTTTGTCGTGGGCGCCTTGTCGAATTCTGACTCCAACGCCGGCGAAGGTGTCGGCGCGCTCAGGGGTGTCAGGCCGGGCAAGCCCGGCCCCTTGTTCGGCGACGGAACCACCGACAACTTGGGCACTGGGTGCGGCGCTCCTCCGCCCAACTTAGGTGGAGGCGTTTCCGCGACAGAGTCCAGCAATACCGACTGCGGCGACTTAGGTCCGGAGCCAGAACTTGGCGGCGGCAGTTTCGGTCCCAAGACGGGCGTTCCGACCCGAGGCTCGGAGACCGAAGCCCGATGTCGCTCCGCCTCCGGGCCAGACCCTCCGGCTGGCGCAGGCTTGGGGCCAGACGCAGACACCGGCGGCGGCGCCTTGGGACCTGACCCGGGAACCGGTGGCAGCGCCACCTTCGGGCCAGACCCCGTAACCGGCGGCGGTGCCTTGGGGCCGGATCCGGATGCGGGCGGTGGTGCTGCCTTGGGCACTGATCCCGGAATGGGCGGCGGTGCCACCTTGGGGCCGGATCCGGGAATGGGCGGGGACAACTTCGGCCCCGAACCAGGCTGCGGCAGCTTCGGGCCGGAGCCAGAAGCTCCAGCCGGCGGAGGCTTAGGTCTAGACCCGGGAGGCCGAAGCCTGGGCGCCGAATCGGACAGCGGAGACAGCGGGCGAGGAGTGGACGACGAGTCGGTGCGGGCCGGCGCCGGCAGTGGGTTTTGTGATGGTCCGATGGGCGGCCGCCGTAGCGCGCTTATTTCCTGAGCGATGATCGCGACGTCCTTGGGCGCCTTCCAGCCATCCATTCCTTCCTTCCAGACATGGACCGACTGTTCCGGCCTGCGCGACACAATGTACTTGGCCGCATCGGCGCAGCTAAGCGGCCCGTGCTCCACCCCGTCGACGGCCACGAACCACTCGTGCAGCCCAGAAGGCGGGCGCGACAATTTCGACGAGGGGCGCGCGGCCGACGCAGAACTGGACCGAACGCCGGACTCCGGCCGCCGAGAGAAATCCTGCGGACCAGGGACCACCTCGCCAGCCTGCACCGTGATGACGTTGTTGCAGGTCTTGCAGCGGATGCGAAGAATCCGCTGTCTGACCTTCTCATCCGCTATGGAGTAGCGGGTCTGACAGCGATCGCAGACGAACTTCATGGCAGCTTGGAAGCCCCTTGGCCCATGAGGGTAGCACAGCCTGATTCGCGGACGAGTTGTCTGATGGGGTTATCCGCCGCGAAGCAGCCACACCAGGCCGGCCGCCGCAGCAGCCAACAGCACAGCGACGAACAGGACCGCCCCGAGTGGAACCGATCTGGGCACCTTGTCCTCTTTGACAACGGCCTTCGGGGCGCGGCTGACGCGCGCCACGGTAGGGGTTCGGCGCGGGGCCGCAACTGACTGGGACGCCGACCGCGCGGCATCCGCTGAAGCCGAGTCCGCAGGCGAAACAGGAGCCTGCGCCGCGTCCGATGCCACGGCCGCGCCTTGCCCGCTATCGCGGGTCGCGTGCCCACCGTCCTCCAGTTTGACCACTTCGTCAGCGCGCGACGGTAGTTTTCCAGACGCGTCGGGTGGCCCCGGCCTATTCTCCATACCAGCGGGCACGACGCTGTCCCGGCCTGCCGCTTGGTCGGCACCCGGAGAAACACTGTCAACGCCGACCGGCCTGGAATCCAGGGCTGACCCAGTGGCGCGCAAAGCCCTGGCCAGCGCCGCGCCCGGGCCGTCGGCAGGAGCCTGATCGAAGTCAAGAACCTCAGCGTCTTCCTGCCGACTATCCTCATCCCCTTCGGCAAAAATGCGCGCCTGCCGGAGGGCGTCCTCGGTAATCTGCGCCTCAGCCTCCGGCGAGTAGATTTCACGCAGGTAGCGTGCGAGCTGATGGTGGCTGCGCATCCTGGCACCCGAATCCTGCAAGAAGTACTGCAAGGCCTCGGCAAATTCATGCGCCGACTGGTAGCGGTCCTCGGGCTTCTTTTCCAGCGCGCGCATCACGATCATTTCAAGGTCGCCGGGATAGTCGTGCCGCACGTAGGTAGGTGGGACCGGCTTTTCCTCGACGATGCGACGGATGGAGTTCACCTTTGAACCGCGCCAGAGCCGACGGCCCACCGTGATCTCGTAGAGAATGGTGCCCAGGCTGAAGATGTCAGAGCGCCCATCCAGCGCGGCCCCCTGCGCCTGCTCGGGAGACATATACGATGCCTTGCCTGGACGGAGGCCCGCCTCATCCTTGATTGCCGTCCCTTGTCGGGCAATCCCGAAGTCGATGAGCTTGACCTGGCCTGAGTGACCGATGATGACGTTGGTGGGTGAAACATCACGATGCACGACGTGCATCGGCTGGCCATTCTCGTCCAGCGCCTCATCCATGTAGGCCAGCGCCGACGCCACCTCGGCGACGATATGCGCCCCGATGTCCAGATACAGGAGCTGCGAAACCTCGATGGCACGACGAGCCAGCTCGGTCAAGGTCTTGCCAGGGACATACTCCATGGCGATGAAGTAGGTCCCGTCCTGGCTATCGACGTCGTATATGTCGACAATGTTGGGATGGTTCAGCATCGCGGCGATGCGCGCCTCGCCCATGAACAGGTCCACCACCGCCCGATGTTCCGCCCAACGTGGCTGCAGGATCTTGAGCACCAGTTCCTTGCGGAATCCGCCCGCAGCCTCGTGCGAGGCAAGAAAGATCTCCGCCATTCCCCCCGTGGCCAGATGCTCGACCAGCGTGTAGCGACCGAGCCTGGTGCCTTTGCGATCCTTCGCGCTTGCCATGCGGGCTGCCGACATTTGCCTGTGCAAGCTATCACAATACATCGCAGATTTGGGACGACAGCCGGCGCGGGCGAGTATGAGGAACGAACTCGCCCGCGTTGACCACGGCTGCAGACGGGTTTTACCCCCCGTCTGGCGTCCCGGCGTCTGACTCGGGATCGAAACCGACGGTGACCTTGGCCCGCCCGTTCTGGTACAACGTCAGTGACACGCTGGTCGAGTGGGTGAGGCTCACCGTCACAGAAACCTCGTCGCTGATCCAGGAGGGAACCGTGCTCTTGGTGACGTTGTCGCAGGTTTGCGAGTAAGCGGCGGCCTGGAAGACGACGGTGCCGATGGGCAAGCCGGAGAAGGACTCGCTCACGGCTTGGCCCAGGGTGACGTCGAGGTCGCGCACCACCTGACGGCTGGTGCCGGTGGCGGTGATGCGCAAGCAGGCAACGTCCTCTGGCACGTCCTCGATGTGGAGCGTGACCTGCTCCACGGACTCGGGCTTTGCCCCGGCGTCGCACCCCGCAAGCGGAAAGAGCGACAGGGCGAGCAAAGAAACGGTCGAGAGAACGATTCGCGATATTGGATTCATTTTCGAGCCTCCTGCAAAGAAGTTGACGGACGCCGATGTTGTCGGCAGGCCGGCTGCCAGGTTGCGTGCCGGCCGATGAAAAGAGGAGCCGACACGTTCCTTGCGTTGACTCACGCCCCCCGCCGGAATAGCTTGCGGGGCCATGAAGTTCGTCGATGAACCGCTGTCCGTGGCCGACCCCAAGGTGCTCGAATTGATCCGCTCCGAGGAGCGCCGCCAGGCCGACAAGATCCGACTTATTCCGTCGGAGAACTACGTCTCGCGGGCGGTCCTCGAGGCCACTGGCTCCGTCTTCACCAACAAGTACAGTGAAGGCTACGCCGGCAAGCGTTACTACGAAGGCCAGCAATTCGTGGACCCGCTGGAGACCCTGGCCCAGGAGCGCGCCTGCTCGCTGTTCGGCGCAGAGCACGCCAACGTGCAGCCGTACTCGGGCTCGCCGGCCAACCTGGCTGTCTACTTCGCCTTCTTGAAGCCCGGCGACAAGGTCATGGGTCTGGCTCTGCCCATGGGCGGCCACCTGACTCACGGCTGGAATGTGTCCATCACCGGCCGCTACTTCCAGTCGGTCCAGTACGGCGTGCGCAAGGACACCGGCCGCATCGACCTCGACGAGGTGCTAGACCTGGCTCGTCGCGAACGGCCCCAGTTGCTGTGGGCCGGTGGCACCGCCTACTCGCGCCTGTGGGATTTCGCAGCCATGGCCGAGATTGCACGCGAGGTGGGCGCCCGTTTCGCGGTGGACATGGCGCACATCGCGGGCCTGGTCGCGGGCGGCGCCCATCCTTCGCCGGTTCCCCACGCGGACGTGGTCACCACCACGACTCACAAGACCCTGCGGGGTCCGCGGGGCGGCATGCTCATGTGCCGCACGGCCCATGCGGCGGCCCTGGACAAGGCCGTGTTTCCCGGGCTGCAGGGTGGACCGCACGACCACACCACCGCCGGGATCGCGGTCGCCCTGCACGAAGCCTCGCAGTCGGCCTTCCGCGAGTACGCGCAGAACGTGGTGAAGAACGCCGCGGCTCTGGCCGCCGAGTTGATGGCGCGTGGCTATCACGTGGTTTCGGGCGGCACCGACAACCATCTCATCCTGGTCGACCTGAGCAACAAGAAGATCCCAGGAAAGATTGCGGCCAAGGCGCTGGACAAGGCGGGCATTGAACTCAACTACAACTCCGTGCCCTACGACACACGCAAGCCGTTCGATCCGTCCGGCATCCGACTGGGCTCGCCCTCGGTCACCAGCCGCGGCATGGGACCCACCGAGATGAAACAGATCGCGGCCTGGATGGATCGCGTGATGTCCAACCCAAGCGACGAGAACGCGGCCCAGGTCGCGGCCGAGGTGCACGAGTTGACCAAGCGATTCCCGGCACCAGGGATCGCGGTGAAGGGATGACGACCATGGGTTCGATTCGCACGACCCGCTCCTCTGTCCTGGTGGCGGCAGCCTTGCTTGTCGCCGCCGTGTGGGCGCCGGCCGCGCGCGCCGAGGTCTTCGAGTTGCTCGACAAGACCAAGATGAACGGCAAGCTCGTCCACTACTACGACGGCGTCTTCACCGTCGAGACCCAGGGACAGACCGTCAAGGTTCCCAAGGACAAGATCAAGAGCATCTCCTTCCAGCTTCCGCCGGCACGGGCCGAGTTCTCCACCCCCGAGAAGACCTTCGAGCGATGGCGCAAGGCCCTGGTCGAGGGCAACATGGAGAAGGTCATCGACTGCTATGCCCTCATGTACCAGGGCATGCTGGCCACGCAGATGGGACAGGCGACCGAGGGCCTCAAGAAGATGCAGAAGGAAGTCGAGGGAACCAAGTTCAGCATCAAGAGCTCGGCGGTGAAGGGAGAGACGGCCACTCTCAAGGTCACGCGCCAAAAGGGCGACGAGTCGGATACCGGCGACGTGGTGTTCGTGCGTGAGAACGGCGAATGGAAGATGCTGCCGCCGCAGCCGTGATCGCCGCCCGCATGCAACAACGTCGTCTCCTTCCGGCAGCGTCGATCGCGGCAGCGGCCCTCGTGCTCGGGCTGTCCAGTTCCGCCTGGGCGGCGGCCAACCTCGATCCCTTCGCTCGCAACATGCGGTCGGGGGGGCTGTTGCCCTTCCGCACGGCGCAGGCCGAGGAGGAACCGCTGCCGGCGAAGCCAGCGCAAGAGTCGGAGCCCGGATCGGCCACGACCATGCCTGCCTCCACGGCCACGGCCACGACTGCAACCACGGCCACGGGACCAGCGTGCAGCCGGGACGTAGATTGCCCAGTGGACACCATCTGCGAACAGGGCGCTTGCCGCGCCTTTGAGAAGGCCTTCACGCTTCTGCTCTTCCGCAAAGAAGGCGCGACGCTGGACTTCATTCCCTTCTACTGGTCGCGCCGGGGCAACCCAGGCTACCGCGTGCTGGCCCCTTTTTACTGGCACTTCTGGAGCCCGGAAGCCCGCACGCAGATCGTGGCACCCTTCTACTGGCGAATCGAAGACCATCTCAAGCAGCGCGTGGTCACCGTGGTCGGCCTCTATTCGCAGACGCGACAGCCGGACGCGCGTTCGTGGGCGGTGTGGCCGTTCCTCTAC
Organism: uncultured delta proteobacterium; assembly: GCA_963755125.1. Lineage (GTDB taxonomy): Bacteria > Myxococcota_A > Polyangia > Fen-1088 > Fen-1088 > Fen-1137. The sequence goes on along the minus strand of CAVWIP010000017.1, from coordinate 140,908 downwards.
ACTTCGACCAAGTTCGGCTGGGCCGCGCCGCTCTTGGGCTCGTTCACTATCGGTGATCCCGACAAGGGCCGCTCCTTTGGCCTGCTTGGCTTCCTGTATTTCTGGAAACGATCACCTGACCACAAGTTCGAGGTCTGTCCCCTCTTCGTTTCGTCACGTTCAAAGGAATTCACCTTCACCTACGCCTTGCCGCTCAACTTCTACTGGCGCAGCGGGAATGAGGCGACCCTGCTCATTGTCCCGGTGGGGTTTCGCCACACTGACCCCAAGGGCGGCTACTTTGGATCCTGGCTGGGCTACTCATCGGTCGACGGCGAGAGCAAGACCGGTGCTTTCCTGTGGCTGTACTATTTCGGCCGCAGCAAGGGTTACAACTACGACGTCGGCTTCCCCTTGCTCTGGTCGTTTCGCTCAGCGGAGGCGAACACCACCATTATCCCTGTCCCTCCGGTATTTCATGTCCGGCGCGAAGGCTGGTCCATGGGGTCGGCCGCCCTGCTCGCCTGGTGGGGACGCGACCGAAAACAGGGATCGAGCTGGCAGCTCATCCTGCCATTCTTTCTCGGCAGTCGCGGCGACCACGGCAAGACGGCCCTGTATCTGTCGCCTCTGGGCGGGTATCGCCGCGACGACAACGCGGGTTCGCGCGGGCTGACCTGGCTGGCGCCGCCCATCCTGCACTGGCACGATCGGCAGAGCGAACTGGATTCCTACCTCCTGCTCTACTGGCACTATCGCGATATTCCCGCGGACGCCACCACCACCATCGTGGGGCTCTACTACCAGCGCACCGACCCCGCCGGAGCCACGCGCGTGGTCTTTCCGCTGTTCTGGTATTTCCACGATCGTGCCCGGAACGCGACCGCACACGGCTTCCTGCCCTTCTACTTTCACCGCCATTCCGCTGACGAGCGCACCAGCGCAGCCGGCATCTTCCCGCTGTGGGCCTACACTCGCCACTTCTCCGACGGCGGCAGCAGCGGGGGTGTCTTTCCCTTTGTCTTCGTCGGCCAGCGCGCCGAGCGCAGCCATGTGATCGTGGCCCCGCTCTACTGGCACTTTCGCGACGGGCGATCGAGATCGACCCTGGCCTTCCCTCTTTGGTATCACGCCAAGGATGCCACCAGATCGGCTACCGCCATCCTGCCCCTGCTCTTTATCGCAGGCCACGATCGCGAGGCCAGTTTCCACATCCAGATTCCCCTTCTGTGGCACTTCGCCGATTCCCGCCGCGGCACCTCCACCACCATAGCGCCCCCCTTCTTCCGCGACGTGGATCGGAATGGGTCGTCAGCGGGGATCGTGCCGGTCCTGTTCTGGGGTGGTGGCAACCAACGCCATCACTTCGTCTTCTTTCCCCTCTTCTGGCGGTTCCGCGACGACGCCGCCGATCGCACCACCACCGTGGCTGCGACCTACCTGCACCGCAGTTGGGGCGGCGAAACCACCGATGCCCTCTTTCCACTCTTCCACTACCGCCGCGGCGCCCGGCCGGGCGGCCAGGACGAAACCAGCTTCACTCTCTTCCCCCTGGTGCACTATCGCCGTGACAGCCGCAGCACCCTGTTCGCCTCGCCCCTGGCGGCCTGGACTCGTCGCCCGGGCCTGCACGCCGGCTTCATCTTGCCCTATTTCTGGTATGGCAGCGACGCGGTACAAGTCCGCGGCGTGCCTTTGCTCTACCTGGACCACACCTTCCAAGGCACTGGCCAGCGCACACGCATGTTCGGGCCCTACATCATGGTCGATGGCCCGAGCGTGACGGCACGGGTGTTGTTTCCTTTGTATGCGCGCTATTGGCAGCCGGGAGACACCGGCACCTACGTCTTTCCCCTGTACTTCGGCCGCCGCTGCGACGACGGGTATCGCCTTGACAGCTTCCTTCCCTTCTTCTGGTCCAGCCACGACCAAGACCACCGCACCCTCACGGTCGGGCCCTGGTTCCGCACCCAGGACGACCAGCAGCACAGCCATGCATCGGGCCTGGTGCCCTTGTTCGTCTCGGCCGATAGTCCCCAGCGCCGCCTGCTGGTGACCCCGCTCTTCGTGTACCATCGCAACCACGAAACCCAAACCAGCCGAGTGGTGTCGCTGTTCTACTTCCAGTCGAGCCGGCCCGATGGAAGCACCCATGTGGTGTTCCCGCTCTGGTGGCAAGGCCGGCAAGGCAGCAAGAGCCACGTCATGCTGCTGCCGCTGTACTTGCATTTTGCCAACCGTGACGAGCACAGCTCGTTCAACCTGGCAGGTCCGTTGCTCTGGTCGCACCACGATAGCGAAATCACGCGGGGCGTGCTGCCTCTCTTCTGGTATTCGCGCGATCCCACGAACCAGACGGGCAGCGATGCGCTGATGCCCCTGTTCTACGAGAACCACTCACGCCAGTCGCAGACCGTCGCCACCGCACTCTTCGGCTTTGGCACGACACCTGACAGCTTGTGGTGGTACGTGCCACCCTTCGTGTGGCGCGACAACTTCAAGAGCCGCTTCAGTATGTTCTTCCCCCTGTGGTTCTCGTATAGCGACAAGACCACTGAAACCACCACCCGGGTGATCCCGCCGCTGCTGTACTACGCGCACTTCAATCCCGAGCGCTCGCTGTCGACCTGGCTTCTGCTCTTCTGGCACCGCAGCGACATCACCTCGTCGAGCACCCTGGGCCTGCCGCTCTACTACGATGTGCACGAGTATCACGAGAGCCGGCTGACCATGTTCCTGCCGCTCTTCCTGCGTTACCAGAACGAGGTCAGCGACCAAACCTACACCATGGCGCCGCTCTTCTACCGGCGCAGCGGAACCACCGACGCCAGCACCATCGCGTTCCCGCTGTACTGGCGTTTCTGGAGCGAGGAACGCAGCACCACCGTGGTCTTTCCCTTCTACTTCGGCGTTCGTCGCCCGACCTGGGAAGGAACCTTCATCTTTCCCAGCATCTGGCTCAGCAAGGGGTTCGGCCCCGAGGCCGGGACCTCCCACTTTTGGTTCGTGCCGTTCTGGGAGTCGCAGGTCAAGCGGCCTGGCGACTATATGTGGGAGGCTCTTCTGGGCGTGCTGGGGTGGGAGCGCATCGGCCGCAACCGCTACCTCAAGGTGCTGTTCATCCCATTCGAACTGGAGCCAGTCTCGGCCGCGCAAACGGCCTGGTACGGCCGCACACCCAAACGCGCTCCCGACCGCCTTGCTCGTGGCCTGAGCACGCAGGCGTGGTGATTTGGCCTACTGCCCGTAGGGTCGCCACGCACCCGCAACAAAACTCGAGAACGGCTTGCACGGCTGCGTGTAGTCGACCACCGGAAGGCCTCCGTCGGTCCCGCCCTGGATGAGCGTGCCCGTGCAGTCGGGCATGGACGCGACCGGCACGACGTATGCGTGCGCCACCAAGAGCGAGGCCCCGCCCATTACGCCCTGAGCGCCCTGGAGTGAGAAGCGCAAGCCTGAGCTGTCGAGCGGAGTCACCGGCCAACGGCCGTTGACCCCAGAAACACCGACCAGACCCGAGACGATAACTTCGTCGTTCGCCTGCAAGGCCGCACCACCCGGACCCACCAGCGGAACCGCAGTGTCGATCTCGACTGAGTTCGACGATAACACAACCCCTGTCACGGACTTGAAATCCGAACACGCCGTACTCCCCGGAGTCGCCACCACACAGATACGGATGGGGCGCGAAACCTGCTTGTTCCCCAGGATGTCTTGCGCCGCCACGGCCAGGCACGCCCAGCCGTCCTTGAGGTTGTTGGAAGAGTCAAACTGGTGGCCGGCGCACTCGAGACCGTCGGCCACAATCGGCCCAATGGTGTAGATGGACGGCAAGTTCTCCACCAAATAAGAAAGAACCTCCGTCATCGTGTAGCAGTGAGGCTGGTGAGTCGAGTCGCCCACGGCGAACTGAGTCTTGCTGTCGTTCTCGGTCGTCGCACAGAAGGAATCGGGGTCAGGCGGCGCGACAGTGGAGTCCGCCGTCGAGCAAGCAACACTCGGATCTCGGCTGAAGTCCGCACCTTCAAGCGGCGCCATGGGCACCATAGTAATGAGCTGCGCATCCACGTCAGTCTGTGGATTCGTGGTGGGCACCAATTCAGGGTTGATGGCGTCGCAAAGACCGTCGGGCGGATTGCTGGTATCCACCACCAAAGGCCGGGAGGTATTGCTAAGAATGAGCAACTGGACGTTGCTTTGATCCACGCCGCCGATGGGTGTGAAGTCAGTGGTGCCCGTCAGTGGCTTGTTGCCCCTGTCCTCCGCCTGCACTCGAACCTCGAAGAGCTGGGTAACCATATTGCCGTCATCCACGGCGTCTGGGCCCACTGGATCGAAGGCCCAGCTACAGTTCCCATTGCTATTGACCCTTCGTACGTACGGCGGATCCAGATCGATGATGGGCGGCGTGTTGTCGAGTGAGAGCTCATAGCCGACTGTGGACTCGTTTCCCAGGACATCCCGTGCTCGGAACGAGATCGTGGGGAAGAGGGCGTAGGAGGGTAGCTTGGTCGTGTCAAAGAGGTTCGAGAAAACATTGGAGCCCACCGTCGTCGATGGGGCCAGCGTGATCTGGAAAGTCTGGTCACCGTTGGCCACCACCGCCACCACCGAGGACGTATCCACGCCGGCCGGATCGACCACTGTCGCGCTGATGGTGATCACGTTCCCGATCATGGCGCCATTGGCAGGCACCGTCGCGCTGATGGAAGGCCCCGTGTTGTCACTCACGAAATCGCGCGCGACGACCGTCTCAACTCCATTCTCGTCATAAGCGCGGAAGGTGACCAGCTCATCGCCCACCAAAGGTGGGACATAACTGTTGAAATCGATAGTACCCTTGTACACACCGGTACTTGTCTGCGTCAGCGGGACTGCATCCCCCTGCCCTACCGCCATGGTTATCAGAGTGACGGGGAAGTTCGTCTGGGTCGTGTCGACCTCGACCGGTGCCGAGCCCTTGTAGTATCCGCCCTCAGTGGGAGAGACCACGACGATGATCGGCCCGGAATCCACCCACACCGCGATCTGGGTGCTCGCCGAGGTTCCGCCGACCGTGGTGGCAGTGAATACCAGATTGTAGGAGCCCGTGGGGACCTTCGAGAGATCGATGGGGACGTCGGAGAAGACGAAGCGCGTCGTATTCGACTCGGGGACCGAATCCGTCTCGGACTTGGCCAGCGTCACCGTCGCTGCCGGTGTACCTGTGACCGGGACGTTCAGCGATCCCGTGACCGACGACACGTCGTCCGCCCGCATGTCGCCCGAATTCGAAACCACGGTCACCGTGACCACCGGCTTGGGCCCGTAGCTGGCCGGAATGATCGGCGGGTTGGGGACGCCGCCATCCGCAGGCGGGACCAACGATGCCGGGTCGACGGTCAGGGTGATCGACGGTGGCGGGCCGGCCGCGACGGCGCCGTCCATCGCCGCAGCCGCGCCGGAATCGCGGTTGCCATCTGCCTTCCTGGTGGCGTCGCCCGCGCCGTCCCCCACCACCTCGGCGTCAAGCTTCACGACATGGGTGCTACCGCCATCGTCTGGAACCACTGGCAGGGGTTGCTCTTGCTGAGCGCTCTTGGAGCAGCCGGCGAGAACCAGCAGCGCGCCCAGGAAAATCGATCGGAAGACTAGTGATGCTTTCATGTTCCGCCCTCTCCTTCATAGGTTCGGACGAGGCGAATCAACTATTTAGCCCCGGCTGGGGGTGTCGCGATGGGCGCGGGTTCCAGCGCCGGGGTGGCCCCGGGCTCTACCTGGTCAGGCGCAGCGGCCGACTGACCCTTGCGCTTCGACTTCGCCTTGCCTTTCACTTCGGCCTTTACGGATTCACCTTCGCCGGAAAGCGACCAGCCTTCGCCAGATGTCGCCCCGCTGGGAACCGAAACCGGTTCGGCTGGCGCCTTATTCTCCTCGATAGGAGCCGGCCTGCCAGGCGGAAACTCGAATACCAGAAACCGTGTGCCGTTGGGCCCCGCCTCGGTTCCAGGCGTGGACCTGGCAGGTTCGCGCAGCGCGATGAGGAGCGCGACGTCCTTTCCGTGCTGCTTGGCCGAGACGCTTTGCACTGGCGTGGGAAAAGCGCGCGTGTCGAGCCTGCGCTGGTTGTTCGCCATGTGAATGCGGCACCCATGAAGCAGCACCGTCAGCGTAGAATGGCCGGCCTTGGACACACGGCCTTCTTTCACCTCGAACTCCACCGGCCCGCTGGTCTGAAAAAATACACGCGCCCCCGTGGCGCTGGGCTGAAAACCCGTCCAGATGAGATGGGGCGGGCTTGAGGGGGACTGGGGCAGCGGGTTGCTCGCGTTGCTCCCCATGGTGACCCCGCCGTACTTGCCGGTCGGCGGACCCGAGGGCTCGCTGGCACTCTGGTCCGCGGGCTGGGGTTGATCCGCCAGGGCGGGCCCAGCCACCACGATACCTGCACAGGCAAGCAGCACCGGACGCACAAGACCCAGATTCGCGCGCGGGTTGAGATCCATCCCCTGTCATCATAAGCGTGGGTGCGGCGATCTGGCAAATACAGAGCGCGTCAAAACCGCCAAAAAAATGCTGGGCTGCGGTGAATAGCGCGGACTGGTTTCGAACGTGCATCTCACCCGATCGCTGGCTTCGTCGCCTTCACGGCATCGGGTCCGACCCGGTAATCACGTCAACCGGCTCATTGAGCAATCGGGCTCGCACGGCGCCGACCAGGAAGATCGAGCCCGCCACCACGACCAGGCCGTTGGGTACTCCAGCCACCAGTGCGCGTGCGCGAGCGACCGCAAGGCCGGGGTCAGCCACCACCTCGACCTGTCGGCCGCGATCGTGCGCAACCAGCGTCGCTAGCTCCTCGGGCGAAAGCGAGCGCTCGCTGGGCGAACGCGTGGCCACGACGAAATCGAAGTGCGGACAGAGTGCGGCCAGCATGGTCGCTACATCCTTGCCCTGCACGATGGACACCACCAGCGCGCGGCGGGACGCGGCCGGCAGCGCGGCGGCCAGCGCCTCTGCGCCCTCGGCGTTGTGGGCGCAGTCGAGCAAGACGTCAGGGGCCACGCGCTCTAGACGCCCTGGCCAGCGCGTCTCGGCCAAACCCCGCTTGACCACCTCGGGTTGCAATACCCGGCCCATGCTAGACCCAACCTCGTGGGCCAGGGCCACGGCCAGGGCTGCGTTCGAAGCCTGGTGGGCCCCGGCCAAGGCCAGCGGGAAGTCGGGCGCAGCGAAATCGACGCCCAATCGTCGCAACGGCGATCCTGCCGCATGCGCCACTCGCTCCACCTCGGCCAGTGCCTCGCGCGAAAGCGGCCCCAGGAAGAGCGGCACCCCGGGCCGCGCAATGCACGCCTTCTCGTGGGCAATCTCGTGGATGGTCTTGCCCAGCAGATCCTGGTGGTCGAGCGCGATGCTGGTAATGGCGCAAGCCAGCGGGTGCGATGCCGTGGTCGCGTCCAATCGACCGCCCAGCCCTGTCTCCAGCACGGCCAGATCAACCTCGGCCTCGGCAAAGGCCAGGAACGCCAGCACCGCCGAGATCTCGAAATAGGTCAGCGGCACGCCGGTCGCCGCCACCGCCTCATCGAGTTGGCCCAGGTGCTCGCCCTCGGCCTCGCGTCCGTCGATGCGGATACGCTCGGAAAAGCGGCACAGGTGCGGCGAGGTGAAGAGCCCGGTGTGCAGGCCCGCCGCACGCAAGATCGATTCGAGAAAGGCCGCGGTCGAGCCTTTGCCGTTGGTGCCCGCGATCTGGACTGCTCGAAAACGGCGTTCCGGACAGCCCAAGCGCTCCAGTGCCAGCCGCACGCGGTCCAGACCGAACGAAACGCCGAGCATGCGCACCGATTGCAAGCGAGCCAGCAACTTCCTGTACGCCGTGTTCATGGGAAGGCTGGCGACCGATTCGTTTCGTCAGTTGCGGGTTGTCACCGCCGGCGTTCCCATCCAACGCAAGGCCAACGCAATGGTCGCCTTCAGCTCCTTGCGGGGCACGATGATGTCCACGAATCCGTGACTGAGCAGGAACTCGGAGCGCTGGAACCCCGGTGGCAGGTTCTGGCGGATGGTGTTCTGGATCACGCGCGGGCCGGCAAAGCCGATGAGCGCCTTGGGCTCTGCGATGTGTAGATCGCCCAGCATGGAAAAGCTGGCCGCCACGCCCCCGGTGGTGGGGTGCAACAAGATGGACAGCATCGGCACATGCGCGTCCCGCAAGCGCGCGATGGCGGCGCTGGTTTTGGCCATCTGCATGAGCGAAAGGATCCCCTCCTGCATGCGCGCTCCGCCCGAGGCAGAGAAGATGAGGGCCGGCACGCGGCGTTCCAGAGCACGCTCGAACACGCGGGTGATCTTCTCGCCCACTACCGACCCCATGGAACCGCCCATGAACTCGAACACGAAGAAGCCCGCCTCGACTGCGATGTTGGCGATGCGGCCGGCGACCGCGATCAGGGCCTCCACCTCGCCCGAGGCCTTGCGCGTGGATTTCACGCGATCGCTGTACTTCTTCGAATCGCGAAAGCCCAGCGGGTCGACGCTCTCGACGTGCGCGTCGTGCTCGATGAGGCTGCCCTTGTCCATGATGGAGGCGACGCGATCGCGCGTGGCCATGGCAAAGTGGTGCCCGCAGTTCGTGCACACATCCAGGTTCTTGTGCACGTCCCCGGTGAGAAGCGCCTCGCGACACGCGGGACACTTGGTGAACACGCCCGCCGGAATGCTGCGCTTCTCAGTGGCGGGCTCGTTCTGTTTCTTGCTTCGTCGATACCAGACGATGGGGAGTTTTTCGGACACGATCCCCAATTTCGACCGCCGACGATGATCTGTCAACCATGAGCGACGTCCGTGGGATTCGGAGGGGGCGGGGACGGAGACGGGGTCCGTGACAGGGCCCCGTCAGGATGAGGCTCAGCGTTTCGGGTGGGTCAGCCGCCACAGAATGGCGACGATGCGGTCGAGCAGCGCGTAGGCCGGGGCGGCCTGGGCCTGGGCGACGTAGCCCCAGGTCGTGGCCAGGGCCAAGGCGGTGCGCACCTCGGCGGCACTGCCCGCGGCCACCCGGTACAGGTGAAATCGATCGCGGCCAGTGCGCTGGGAGCCTTCGGCGAGGCACATGGCCACCGAGCTGGCGGCACGGCGAATCTGGCGGCACAGATCAGGATCGCGACGGTTGATCGGATCGAGGAGCGGGCGCAGGGCCGAGGCAGCTTGCAGAGCGAGGTCGTAGGCATCGAATCGGGACATGGCGGTCTCTCCTTCCGGGTGGCCCTTCATGGGCCGTCTGGCCGTGGGTCGGCCGGCGAGGCGAGTTGGGCACGCCGCAAGTTCGACTGGGGGTCGCGTTGGGGAAGACGGGTGGTCGTAGGACGCCGACCCAGGCAGCGTGGAGGAGCCCGCGTCCATCGTTGGTGACGACAGCTGACGATCTTACCTTTGCCCAACTCCCGGCCGCCGCCTGGCGGCACGGCCCATGAAGGGCCGCCCGGAGGGAGAGACCGCCATGTCCCGATTCGATGCCTACGACCTCGCTCTGCAAGCTGCCTCGGCCAAGGTAGCGGTTCAACGGCTGCAAGAGCTTCAATCACCGGTGGATGTACCGGTTGCAAAAGCCGCAAGACCTTCCCTGGCCGGTCAAGGTCCCGGTTGCAGGCCTTGCAACTCGTACCTTGCGGGCCAACGGCGGAATTGCGGCTGGCGGCGCGCCAAGATCGCCCGCCGAGATGACCCGAAGGGTCGACGTGGCCAGTCTCAGTTCACGGCTCTGGGAATCAGCGTCCATCGTGCCTTGGCCGTGGTGACGACGGCTGACGATCTTTTCCTTGCCCAACCCGCCTCGCCGGCCGTCGCCTGGCCGGACGGCCCATGAAGGGCCGCCCGGAAGGAGAGACCGTCATGTCCCGATTCGACGCCTACGACCTCGCTCTGCAAGCTGCCTCGGCCCTGCGCCCGCTCCTCGATCCGATCAACCGTCGCGATCCTGATCTGTGCCGCCAGATTCGCCGTGCCGCCAGCTCGGTGGCCATGTGCCTCGCCGAAGGCTCCCAGCGCACTGGCCGCGATCGATTTCACCTGTACCGGGTGGCCGCGGGCAGCGCCGCCGAGGTGCGCACCGCCTTGACCCTGGCCACGACCTGGGGCTACGTCGCCCAGGCCCAGGCCGCCCCGGCCTACGCGCTGCTCGACCGCATCGTCGCCATTCTGTGGCGGCTGACCCACCCGAAACGCTGAGCCTCATCCTGGCGGGGCCTGGTCACGGACCCCGTCTCCGTCTCCGTCCCCACCACCGTCCCCTGCTCCGAATCCTTCCTAGTTCCTGTTGACTGCGAGCCGTGAGCCGTAGACTGTTGCCCGGTCGTGGACACCAACTACTTCGAGGTCGTGGTGTGCGGCCCGGACCTGGCCGGGCTGATCGCGGCGGCCCTGCTCAGCCGCCGCGGGCAGCGCGTGCTTCTGTGCGGACACGACCGCCAGCCAGCCACCTTCCAGGCTGGGCCCTACACCCTGGCACGCGAGCCCGGCCTTCTGCCACCGCCTGATGCCGAACCGGTGGCGCGGGTGATGCGCGAGCTTGGCCACGCGCAGGTGATTCGCCGGCGCGCGCCGGCCTTGCAGCCCGGGCTGCAGATCATCTTCCCGCAGCACCGCATCTCCTTGGGCAGCGACTCCGATGCCCTCTCCACCGAGTTGCGCCGCGAATTCCCCTCTGACTGCGCCGTGGTGGAGGAGACCCTGGCCCGCTTGCGCAACAACAGCGCGGTGCTGGATCCTTTGCTCGGCTCCGATGTCACCCTGCCCCCCGATGGCTTCTGGGAAAGGCGCGACGTCGGCCGCATACAGAGCCAGCTTCCTCCTCTCGATGCCGACTGGCTGGCCGCGCTGCCGCCGTATCACCCCATGCGCGCGGGAATGGCCGCGCTGGCCGCCCTGACCAGCGGCTTCTCGCCGGGAGACGTCACCTCCATGACCCAAGCCCGCGCCTTCGACGGAGCCCGACGCGGGGTCTTCCGGCTGGGCGGCGGCGGAGAGCTGCGCGCTCTGTTCACCGACAAGATCGAGAGTTTCTCAGGCGAGGTGCGCGAGCGGCTGGTGCCGCACGAGCTGGTCTGGAAGCGGGGCAATGTCACGGGCCTGCGTGCGCGGCCGCGTGGGGAAACCATCGGGCTCGGCCGGCTCATCTGGGCAGGCCCGGCGGCGTCGCTGCTTGCCCTGTGCGGGGACACAGCCCCGCGCCGTTTGCGCGAGACCGCAGCGGCCATCCGCCCTGCCTGTTTCCGATACACCTTGTGCCTGCTCCTTCGTCCCGAGGCACTGCCCGAGGGCATGGGCCCGCGGGTTCTCTCCGTGCGCGATCCGGCCAAGCCGATCCTGGAGGACAACGCCCTTCACATCACTGTGGGATCTCCCCCGCCCCGCCAGCCCAACCGCATCCCGGTCTGGGTCGAGTGCCTGGTCCCGGCCAGCGCTGCGGCGAGCCTGGGCTACCTCGCGGTGGTCCGTGCTCGCGTGCGCGAGGAGATCGCGCGATTGCTACCCTTCAGCGATCAGCACCTCTGGGTGCTGGCCTCGCCGCACGATGGGCTGCCGCCCGAGCTGGGCCCGCAGGCGCCGGGGGAGAAGCCCGCCACGCTCGACCCGGTGCCACCCGCACCGATGGCGCCCGCGCTCAGTTGTGATCTGCCTCGCATGCTGGGCATCGGGGGCGCGCCCGTCGCCACGGGGATCAGCAACATCTTCCTGGCAAACGCGGAGAATTTACCTGGGCTCGGGTGTGAGGGCGACTTCGTTGCAGCCTGGGGTGTGGCCCGGCTGATCGCTCAGCCTGGTCATCGGTCAGGCGGGCGGCGACGCGAGATTCTCATCGAGGATTCATAGTCATCCCCCTCGGGCTTGCGACCCTGCGGGCACAGAATTCGGCGAGCAGAGCAGCGCTCTCCGATGAAATGTCGGTGAATTGCACGCCGGTGCGGCGGAAGGGCCCGGACCGCCGATCCGTGACCACCAGACCGCCGACGCGGATGCGCGCCCCGGCACCAGGCAGATCGAAGAGGAGAGTAAGAGGCGTCTGCGGCAACACAGGCACGTCGCGCGGACGCCGCAGGGTGATCCCGGTGGGCGCGATGTCCTCGGCCTGGCCAAGCTGGAGGCTTGAGCCGATCAGGTTGCGAACTGCGAACACGGCCGAGACGCGGCCGTCGTGGCGGCGATCTCGGTCGGCACGTCGACGTTCAAGCAGCATGCTCGGATGCTAGGAGCGCTAATCATGGCCGGCAAATAATCCTTCTCGCGCTGCGCCAGAAAAACACCCACGCCTTTCCCTGGAATCCTTCCGCTTTCTTTTGACTCGTGTTAACAACGACGCGCAAGTTTTGCGGCATTCTACAAGGGAGAGCACATGAAACGGTTGTCAGTCATTGCCATCAGCCTATGTTCATTGGTTGCACTTGTCGGGGTCGCCCGGGCGGCAGACCCTCCCACCAAGCAGGAGGGCCGGATCTGGTACGACCAGAATCTCACCCTGGCATTCACGCCCCAGTGGAGCTTCACCGTCATGCCCGGCGCGCGCCTGGAATACGCGCGCTCGCGTGAGGACGCGGCGGGCCTCCAGTTCATCGAGTTCTACATCGGCCCGAATTTCACCTACAAATGGAACAACTTCACCTTCAAGGGATCGCTCTGGTACTACTACCAGGGATACCCCACGCGCGGCCGCCAAGCATTGCAGGGGCCGGACTATACGACCCTCGCCTGTAACCTCCAACTGTCAGCTACGGCATCGAACTGCCAGTCGACCTACACCTTCGAGCACAACCTCGAGATCATTCCGACGGCAGAATACCGCATTGGGCGCTGGTCGATCTTCGACCGCGTGATCTTCCACAACACCTTCTACTCCGACGCCTACAACACCCCTCAGACATCCCTTGGTCTCAGCGTCAACGATCAGCGGTGGGGCTGGGGCACCGTGCTGCGCGAACTGCTCCAGGGCCGCTACGCGCTCACCGACCGGCTGGGCGTCTTGCTGGCTGACGAAGTGTTCTTCGGAATCGCTGAGGACAGCGACACCAGCAAGATCGCCAACGGGGGTGGCTTCAAGTCCACCGGCTACTGGAAGGACGGATTCCGCCAGAATCGCACATACGTCGGCATTGACTTCAAAGTCACGCCTACCCTCACTGTTGCGCCGATGTACATGCTCGAGCTCGACGCCAACCCCACCGACTCGAGCGACATCACGGACGTCTCCCACAACCTCTTCATTGTTGTCACCTACGTCGCCAAGATGTACGAGGACAAGAAGTAGCACCGTCTTCGCGGACGAAAAGGCCGGGATCCGCGTGCGGGTTCAGGCCTTTCGTTTATCCAGCACACGCGGGCCGGATTCGACCGACTTGCGCTCGACAAGCTTCACGTTGATCGACAGGCCCAGCTCGGACGACAGTCGCCGTTCGATGGCGGCCAGGCGCTCGTGCTGCTTGCGAAGCTCGTCAAAGGCGCCCGATTCGCCGGGCGCGATCAGCACAGTCACTTCGTCGAGCGCGCCCGGACGTTCCACCACCACCTGGTGCGGCGGCACCTGGCCCTCGATTTCGCCCAACAAAGTCGCGATCTGCGAGGGCGACACCTTGGTTCCGCGAATGATCAGTACATCGTCGCTGCGACCCGCGACGCGCGCCATGCGCATGGTCTTGCGACCGCACGGGCACGGCTCGGCCAGCAAACTGGTCAAATCGCGCGTGCGGAAACGAATCACCGGGAACGCCTCTTTGGTCAAGGTGGTGATGACCAGCTCGCCGGTCTCGCCCACCGGCAAGGGATTGAGCGTCTTCGGATCGACCACCTCGACCAAGAAATGGTCTTCATTGATATGCAGCCCATTGCGCTCCGTGCACTCGCTGGCCACGCCCGGCCCCATCACCTCGGATACGCCATAATTGTCCGTGGCCACGATGTGCAGCTTGTCCTGGATCTCCTGTCGCACGGCCTCGGACCACGGCTCGCCGCCAAACAGGCCGTACTTCAATGACAACACGCCTGGATTGATGCCCTGCTTGTGGATGGTTTCCGCGATGAGCAGGGCGTAGCTGGGCGTACACACCAGCGCGGTGGTCTTGAAATCGCGCATGATCTTGATCTGGCGGGCAGTGTTTCCGGTCGAGGTGGGAATGACCGAGGCTCCGATGCGTTCGGCGCCATAGTGGATGCCGAAACCGCCGGTCGATAGATCGTAGCCGTAGGCGATCTGCACCACATCGTCCTTGCCCACACCCCCGGCGCCCAGCACGCGCGCGACCAGATTCGACCAGGTCTTGATGTCGTTGCGCGTGTAGCCCACCACGGTGGACATGCAGGCCGAGGCGTGGATGCGCACCACCTCGCGCAGAGGCACGGCGAACAGGCCATAGGGATAGTTCTCCTGCAGGTCGGCCTTGCTGGTGAACGGCAGCTGGCGCACGTCGTCGAGGCTGCGGAAATCGTCGGGGTCGACTTTGCACGCATCGAACTGCTTGCGATAAAAGGGCACGTGCATGTAGACCCGCGCCAGCACCGCCTGGAGTTGTTCGAGTTGTAACTGGCGCAGCTCGTCCCTTTGCATGCATTCCTTTTCGGGCTCCCAGACCATGGTCATCTCCTCTTGCCGTCGAGTTCGGTTTCCGAGTCGAGGTCGCGTCCCAGATAGGCGCGCTGCACGTCTCGGTTGGCCAGCAAATCTTCTGCGCTCTGTTCCAGCAGGATGCGCCCGTTCTCCAGCACGTAACCGCGATTGGCGATGCGCAGGGCCGCCTTGGCGTTCTGCTCGACCAGCAGCACGGTGTGCCCCTCGCTGCCCAGGCGGCGAATGATGGCGAAGATGTCCCTCACCACCAAAGGCGCCAGCCCCATCGAGGGTTCATCCATCATAATCAGCTTGGGCCGCGCCATGAGCGCGCGACCGATGGCCAGCATCTGCTGCTCGCCGCCCGAGAGCGTGCCGGCCAACTGCGAAACGCGTTCTTTCAGGCGCGGGAACAGCTCGAACACGCGGCCCAGATCGCTTTCCACCTCGCGCGCGTGGCCGCGGCGGATCTGCACGTAGGCGCCGATCTGCAGGTTTTCCCGCACGGTCATGGGCGCGAACACCTGGCGGCCCTCGGGCACCAGCGCGCAGCCGAGGAAGGCAATGGCCTCGGGCGCGTGGCGACCGACGTCCTGTTTGTCGAACAGGATCTCGCCGGCCTGCGCGCGCAAGAGGCCCGCAATGGTCTGCAACAACGTGGTCTTGCCCGCCCCATTGGCGCCGATGATGGTCACGATCTCGCCGGGCGAAACGTGGATGGACACTCGGCGCAGCACCTTGAGCTTGCCGTAGCCGGCCTCCAGGCTGCGGATCCTAAGCATCGTCCTCTCCCAGGTAGACCTCGATCACCTCGGGATGCTTCTGGATGGCCAGCGGCCTGTCGTCGGCGATCTTTTCGCCGTAGCTCAACACCAGGATCTCGTCCGAGATGTTCATCACCAGGGTCATGTCGTGTTCGACCAGCAGCACGGTGACGCCGGTGTCGCGGATGCGCGCGATCAACTTCGCCATCTCGCTGGTCTCGCGCATGTTGAGCCCGGCAGCCGGCTCGTCGAGCAGGAGCAGCTTGGGCTCGCAGGCAAGCGCCCGGCCCAGCTCGACGATGCGTTGCTGGCCATAGGCCAAGCTGCTGGCCTCGACCTCAGCGCGATCTTCCACACCGAGGAAGCGCATTATGTCCAGTGCCTTCTCGCGCACGGCCCGTTGCTCGCGTCTGGTCCAGGGCAGCCCGAGCAAGCTGGACAGAAAACCGGACCGGCTGTGCGCGTGCCGGCCGACCGCGATGTTCTCCCAGGCGGTCATCTTGGGAAACAGGCGGATGTGCTGGAAGGTGCGCGCCATTCCCGCAGCCGCCACCTGATGCGGTTTCCAGCCGTCGGTCTGCTTGCCGGCAAACCACACCTGGCCCGAGTCGGGCGGCAGTGCGCCGAAGATCAGGTTGAAAAGGGTCGTCTTGCCGGCGCCGTTGGGACCGATGAGCGCCTTGATGCTGCCGGCAGCGACGGTGAAACTGACGTTGCCCACCGCCTGTAGGCCGCCGAAGCGCTTGCACAGATTCTTGACCACGAGCAGGCTCACGGCGCTCGCCCCCTCAGGCGACGCATGCTGGGCAGGCGCCGCACCAGTTCCACGCGCAGCAGCCCGTCGGGCGCGAACAGCATGATGGCCAGGAGAATCACGCCGAAGACCGCGTCGTCGTACGATCCGAAGGAGCCACGCAACGAGAGGAAATTGAGCAACACGCCCATGATCAGGGCACCCCACAGGTTGGCCATTCCGCCGACGGCCACAATGGCCACGTAGCGCACCGACTTCATGATAGAGGCCTCGGAAGGACCAATGCCGCCGTTGTAGTGGGTGAGAAACACGCCGCCCAGCGCCGCCAGCGCGGCGCTCAGCACGAATACCTGCAGCTTGTAACGGGCGGTGTCCACGCCCATGGCGTCCGCCGCGTCCTCGGCGCCGTGAATCGCGCGCAGGGCGCGCCCCACCCGCGAGTGAATGAGATTGGTCAGCAAAGCCATCGCCGCCAGCACCAGGCCCCAGGCCACATAGTAGTTCTGCACGCGCAGGGCGGATTTTCCCGTCACTGCCAGTCCCGCGAAGAGCGGGAAGGCGGGAATGTCCGAGATCCCGTCAGCCGCGCCCACCAGGCTGCTGCCCAGCACTACCTTGTACACGATGGTGCCAAATCCCAAAGTGGCCATGGCCAGGTAGTGGCCTCTCAGCTTCAAAACCGGTTTGCCCACCAGATAGGCAATCGCCACAGCCACCGCCAGCGCAATCAGGCAGGCCAGCCACGGACGCATGACCAGAAGATCGCCGCCGTACAGATCCTTGCCCGCGACCAGCAGCCCCGTCGCCCGCAGCAGCGAAACGAATGCCCCGCCACCTTGCAGGTTGTACGTGGTCAGCAGGCCCGAGGTGTAGCCGCCAATGGCGAAAAATCCGGCGTGCCCCAGCGAGATCTGGCCGGTGTAACCCATCAACAAGGTGAGTCCCACGATGACCAGCGAGTAGTATCCGGCCATGGTGAGCTGGGTTAGGTATTGCGGCTTGCCCGCTGCCGCGCTCGCCAGGTGCACCGCGATCACCGCCACGGCCAGAATCACAATGGGCCAATTGCGCCTCTGTGCCATCAATAGTCCTTGAGGCGCGCCGCCTCGGCGTTGCCGAACAGCCCGGACGGCCGCACGAAAAGAATCAGCAAGAGGATGCTGATGGCGATGACGTCCTTGTAGGCCGCGGGCATGACCCAGATCGAGAAGGATTCCAGGGTCCCGAGCAACAGGCCGGCGACGATGGCGGCCATACTGTTGCCCAGGCCGCCCAGGATGGCCACGGTGAACCCTTTCAAGGCCAGGCTGGTGCCGCTGTCGTACTGCACGTAGGTGATGGGCGAGATCACACAGCCGGCCAGGGCGCCAATGCCCGCGCTCAGCACGAAGGACAGGGTCACCATGTTCTTGGCGCTGATCCCACACAGTTGCGCGGCTTCGCGGTTGCAGGCGCAGGCGCGCATCTGCCGGCCGAGCAGGGTGCGTGCGAAGAAGAAGTTGAGCGCCACCACCATCACCGCCGAAATGCCGAGCACCCACAGCACTTGCGGCGAGATGTGGACGTCGCCGACGGAAAGCGAGGTCACCGCCGTGCCCGAGAAATACGGCAAGGCGCGCACGCCCTCGCCCCACAGCAGCAGCGCCAGCTCGCGAATGGCGATGGACAGCCCGATGGTGATGATGATCAGGCGCAACACCGACGGCCGTTGCAGCCAGCGAATGAACAGCATCTCGATCAGCGCCCCCACCAGCATGGTGGCGATGACCGCGCCCGCAATGGCGAGCGGCATGGGCAACAGCGCGTGCAACGTCACCCCGATCATCCCGCCCAGCATGACGAACTCGCCCTGGGCGAAGTTGATGATGCCAGTGGTGTTGTAGATGATGTTGAAGCCGATGGCGACGATCGCGTAGATCGTGCCGTAGGTGATGCCGGCCACCAGATACTGAAAGAGAAGATCGAGACTCATGCGCCTCTGACCAGCCCGCCTCGGCTGGCCGTCGCTATTTCTTGGCGGCCGCGTCGCTGTACACGACGAACTTGCCGTTCTTCACGGTCTGCATTTCAAAGGCGTCCATGCCCAGGCCGCCGTGATCGCGCGCGGAGAAGTTGAACACGCCGGCCGTGCCCACCACGCCCTGCAGGCTTTCCAGCGCGGCCCGAACCTTCTCATTGTCGAGGCCACCGGCCTTTTCCACCGCCTTGCCCAGCAGCAACAGAGCATCGTGCGCGTGGCCGCCAAAGGTGCTGGCATCCTCGTGATAGCGGGCCTCGTAGCTCTGCTTGTACTTGAGCAGCACCGGTTTCTGCTTGTCGCCGGCGGGCAGGCTGTCTGCCACCAGCAGCCGGCTGGCCGGGAAGATCACGCCCTCGGCAGCCGGCCCGGCGGCCCTGGCATACTGGATGTTGCCGAAACCGTGGCTCTGGAAAATGGGTACGGAAAGACCGACCTGGCGCGCGTTCTTGATGACGATGGCTTGCGCCGGCTCGATGGACCAGTTGATGAACGCCTGCACATTAGCCGCCTTGAGCTTGGTCACGACAGCGGTGAGATCCGTGGCTTCCTTCTCGTACACCTCGTTGGCCACGATCTGGATGCCGAAGCCGGGCGCCAGCTTCTCGACCTGTTCCTTGCCCGCCTTGCCGAAACCCGTGTTGCTGGAAAGCAGGCCGATCTTGGCAATGCCCATCTTCTTCATCTGCTCGAAGATGCGACGGGCGGCGTGGCTGTCGTTGGGCGCCACCTTGAACGCGTAGCTGGCCACCGGATTCACGATGGCCTCGGCCGCCGCACAAGACAGCAGGATGGTCTTGCCCTCCTCGGCGATGCCCTTGATCTTCAGGGTTTCGCCGCTGGTCGAAGGACCGATGATGGCGAAGACCTTGTCTTCCTCGATGAGCTGCTTGGCAAACGAGATCGCCTTCTCGGGGCTGCTGCCGGAATCCTTGAGCACCAGCTCGATTTGGTTGCCGCCGATGCCGCCCTTCTTGTTGGCCTCCTGCACGAGCATCTCCAGGGTCCTGGCCTCGGGGCCGCCCAGGTTGGCCGCCGGACCCGTCACGCTGAAGATGGCGCCGATCTTGACGGTGGGCCCCTTGGCCTGCGTGGCGCCGGCGCCGAGCAGGCTGGTGAAGATGAGCGTGGCAGTGATTGCTGATGTCTTCATGCGCTTGGCTCCCTGCTGTTGATGGTCACATCGAGTAGAGGTCTTGGCCCTGCAGGATCTTGATGCCTGCCTGCTGCAGGCACGCGATGCCCTTCTCCAGATCGTCGAAGCGGAAAATGATGGTGGCGTCGACGGCGGACTTGTGCACGAAGGCGTACATATACTCGACGTTGACCTGTTTGCCCTTCATGGCGTTGAGAATCTCGGCCAGGCCGCCCGGCCGGTCAGGCACCTGCACGCCCACCACCTCGGTCTTGGCCACGGTGAAGCCCTGGGCCTTCAGCACCTGGGTGGCTTTGTCCGTGTCGTTGACGATGAGTCGCAGAATGCCGAAATCGGCGGAGTCAGCCAGCGACAGGGCGCGGATGTTCACGCCCGCGGCCGCAAGGATGCTGGCCACGTCGGCCAAACGGCCCGACTGGTTTTCCAGGAAGACGGTGATTTGCTCGACTTTCATGGGATGGCAGGCCCCATCATGGAGGAAGATGCGAGCGAACGGAAGTCCAACCCTGGGGCGACCCAGCCGAGCGATCCCGACGAGCTATACAGGTCTGATTGATGATGTGCGTATCTACTCCCGCGCCCTCAACGAGGGCGAAATCCTTTCCCTGTACCACGAGGGCGGCTGGGCTGGTAGTACGGGTGGCGCAGGAGGAGGTGCCGGTGATGCTGCTACGCTTGCACCGTCGGCACAGTGACGAAGGTCCCCCTCACCGAGGAGCGTTGAATTGGACACCTGGTTTCGCGCAGGAAGTCTGGTCGGTGCTGCCGTTTCTCTTCTGGGGGCCGCAGTTTCATGGCTGCGATCTGTGCAAGTCCAGAAGGAGCGGCAGAATGCAGGGATCGAAGCGATGCTCAACAAGGCGATCGAACTCTCGATGATGTACCCTCATGTCGAACGAGAGGACTACTGTGTAGCTTGGCCCCAGCCACCCGGCGATGGCGACCAGCGGGAGCGCTACGACAACTATTGCTGTTTCTTGTTCAATATGTTGGAGGGTGCCTGGCGGTTGAAGAAGGGCCGACCCAAACTGGTGGCGGAACTAGTCCCCGTGGAGGAATACGCTTGGCGCCACCGTACCTGGTGGAGCAACGACAGCTATGCGAACGCGGACGGCTACTCTCCGGGGTTCCGCTCTTTCATTGGAAGGATCCTTGATGACATCAAGCGCCGGAAGGGTATCGCCTGAATCGGTTCGCGATGGCAGTGCCAGTGTCTTGCAGGATTACGGCCGGGTGACGCCAAGGAGTGCTCTCGATTCACCCGAGGGGCCGCCGAAACGACGGCCGGAGCTCCCGCCCGAAAGCCGTGCCCATCATCGCGCGGCCGATGAACGCGCCAATGGAGGCCCCAACTGGGCCAATGTCGACGCGTTCGCGAGACCCGGGCAGAGTCCTCCCCTCCCCGGGTCTTCAGGTTTCGTGGCAGGCACGCGCTGGTCGCCGTCCCCGGTCAGGCCGGGGCGTTGAATGGCAACGCCGGCCCGCAGACCGCTATGTTCACCGGCCACTCCGCGTGCGAAGACGCTCGGCGATCTCGGCGTGGACTTCGTCTGCATCGACCAAGGCGACCTTGCCGTCCGCCGCCTCGCGCGCCCGTCGTTCGATTTCGGTCCCCCAAAGCGACTCGGCCGGCGGATCGAGCTTCTCAGGGCTCAGGTCCGCCCGTCCGTTTCTCACGTCGCCAGAGCGCCGCTAAATCGCGGGCGCCGTGGACCAGGCCGAGGATGAAAACCCGTTCGTTGGTGACCTGATAGATCAGCCGGTGACTTCCGAGGAAGATCTCGCGGATGGCCTGGTCGTCGAACTCGGGCACCACGCGGCCACGGTTGGCGAACTCGGTCAGCGTGTCGGACGCCTCGAACGCTTCTCGAACGAACCCGCCTGCATAGCGGGCGCTGTCGCGGGCGATGTACTCCGCGGTCGCGCTCAGATCCTCAAGCGCGGCCTCGGTCCAGCCTACTCGCCGAGCCACTTGGCCATCCGTCGCTTGGCCTCGTCCTGGTCAACAATGCGCCCGGCTTCAACATCGCGCAGGCCGCGTTCGATCTTCTCGCGGACGTAGATGTGGTACTGGATGTCTTCCAGTGAGGCGTTATCGGGCAGGTCATCGAGCAACCGGCGGACGGTTTCTTTCGCAGTGTGCATGGCGCCACTCACGCACAAAGAATAGCGCGCTTCGGCCTTCGGGAACACCCTTCTGCAGGTCACACAATGCCTTCCTGGCTAGCAGTGTTCGCCATCCCTGGTCAGGCCGGGGCGTTGAATGGCAACCCTGGCGGGGATGACCACAAGGCGAACATGTCCGCGAACTCGGCTGCGCGTGCCTCCAGGTGTAAGAGATCGGTGCAAGTAGGGCGCCGCCCCCTGCTCGCCCAGTTTGGCCGCCTCAGACGGTGTACCCATCGGACTGCCTCCGTGCCCCAAGCGTAGCACGGCGGCGCCGTCTCCTGTGCTCCTGGAGGTGGCGCAGCTCGGCACGCCATACTGGAGGGGCGACGTGTTCGCGATCTCGACCGTGCGCTGGTCAGGCATTCTGCCCATCCCAGCCGATATCCACACAGATGAGCGGGAAGGCGTTGACGACGGCTGTTTCAGCCATCGGCCAGTTCTCGCCTGAGCGAGTTCATGTCTACCGCGAACCTATCCAGACACGTCAGGGTGGCAACATGGTCGGTGTCATGTTATGCTGCATGACATGTCCAAGGCCGCAGCAGCAAGAAAGACCGTTCAGCGTTACCGCGAGCGAATGAGAGACTCGGGCTTGCGTTTGGTCCAGGTTTGGCTGCCCGATACGCGAGCGCGGGGTTTTGCCGATGAATGCCGTCGTCAGAGCCTCGCGGCAAAGAGAGTTGTTCGGTCTGAACGTGAGGCGATGGGGTGGGTGGAGGCTCTTGGCGATACTGAGGGCTGGACATCGTGAAGCGCGGGGACGTGGTCATCGTAGCCATGCGAGGCGACTATGGCAAACCAAGACCAGCTCTGGTAATTCAATCTGATCTTTTCAACGGTACGCATTCCAGCATCGCGGTTGCACCTGTTACCAGCACGATCGTTGATGCACCCTTGTTTCGATTGACGGTGGATCCGACAAACTCAAATGGCCTGCGGTCGGTCTCACAGATCATGGTCGACAAGGTGACTGCCATCCGGCGCGACAAGATCGGGAGATCCGTAGGTCGTCTCGATGACGCCACAATGATGCGTGTCAACCGGGCAATAGCTCTATGGTTGGGCCTTGCAGCGTAGTGCTTGATATCCGTTGCAGTGGGAATGTCCGAGGACGCTTCGTTGCATGGCAACGGTCGCGGGCACGCCTCTATGTTCGCCAGGCCCTCAGCGTCCGCAGACGTGTGGGCGGCGGGAGAAACAAGCCCTGGT
This sequence comes from uncultured delta proteobacterium, assembly GCA_963755125.1. Classification (GTDB taxonomy): domain Bacteria; phylum Myxococcota_A; class Polyangia; order Fen-1088; family Fen-1088; genus Fen-1137. Next base: position 118,282 of record CAVWIP010000017.1, on the reverse strand, counting down.
GCCACCCGAGCCCAAGGACATAGGGTCGCCTTCCCGGACATACTCTGGAGTCCGACGGTGTGGCTGGTGTAAGATGGCTGGTGAATTTGTCGATCGCTCCCTAACCGCGCACAATCACTTCGATGGCCGTCGTAGGCATAGATCTGGGCACGACCAACTCCGTGGTCGCCACCGTGCGTGGCGGGCAGGTGGTCGTGGTGCCCACCTCGCAGGGGGGATACCTGCACCCGTCGGTGGTGTCGTTTTCTCCCGATGGCCTCAGGTACTTTTCCGTAGACGCGGTTGCCCGCCGCATCCTGGATCCCAAGAACACAGTCTACTCGGCCAAGCGCCTCATCGGCCTGCCCTTCCGTTCCGATGAGGTGCAAAAAGCCCTGGTGCGGCTGCCCTACGAACTGCGCGAGGGTAACAACGAGCAAGCGGTCTTCATCGGGCCGGATCGCACGTACACCATCCCTGAAGTGTCCGGCCTCTTGCTGGGCTATCTGCGCCAGTGCGCCGAGATGTTCCTGAGCGACGCGGTCAGCGCCGCCGTGATCACGGTGCCCGCCACCTTCAACGACTCCCAGCGTCGCGCGACCGTGGACGCGGGGCGCATCGCCGGGGTCGATGTGCTGCGCGTGCTCAACGAGCCCACTGCGGCCGCGCTGGCCTACGGGCTGGGTCAGAACATGTCGCAGCGGATTGCCGTCTACGACTTCGGCGGCGGCACCTTCGACATCACCATCCTGCGGGTCGAGAACGACGTGTTCGAGGTGCTGGCCACCGGCGGGGACACCTTTCTGGGCGGCGACGACCTGGACAGCTCCTTGCTCAACATTCTGGCCGAGCTGTTCAACGCCGAGCACGGCATCGATCCGCGCAGCGATCAGGCCGCGCGCTCACGCCTGCTGATCGCCGCCGAGCAGGTCAAGCGCCACCTGTCCGATTTCCCTGAAGCGCGCGGCGACCTCAAGAACATCGCGGTGGGTTCCAGCGGCGAACCTCTCGCGTTGCGCTTCCACATCGCGCGCAGTGTTTTCGAAACCGCCATCCGCGGGCTGGTCGGGCGAACCATCCAGGCCTGCCAGGACGTGCTCGCCTCCGCGCAGCTTTTGCCTTCGCAGATCGACGAGGTGATCATGGTGGGCGGAACCACCCGCGTGCCCATGGTGCGCGCCGAGGTGGAACGGTACTTTGGCCGGCCTCCCCGCACCGACCTCAACCCCGACGAGGTGGTGGCCTGGGGCGCCGCCATCCAGGCGGAGAACCTGGCCAACGCGGGCGAGAGTTTGCCTAGCCGCGCGGTCTTGCTCGACGTCACGCCCCGCGCGCTCGGGATTGCCGTCACCGGTGGTTTTGCCGAACGTATCATCGATCGCAACGTGCCCGTGCCGGTGGAGCAGACGCGCATCTTCAGCACCTCGTCCAATGGCCAGACTTCGGTGCGCATCCAGGTCTGCCAGGGTGAATCGCGCCGTTTCGAAGAGAACGTGCCCTTGGGTGAACTGGAGCTGACCGGCCTGCAGCCAGCGCGACGGGGCGACGTCTCCATCGAGGTGACCTTCAAGGTGGACACCAATGGCATCCTGCGCGTGCGCGCGCGTGATGGCGCTACCGGGGCGGCGCGCGAGGCGGCGGTCAACGTGCGCGGCGCGATGAGCGAATCGGAGGTCGCGGAGGCGGCGGAACGGCAAAAGTACGAAGAGCCGAGCGACCTCCCGGAGATTCCGGAGGCTTAGACCATGGCGGGGATGTCAACCGAGCAACTTGCCGCGTTCGTTCGCCAGATCTTTCCCCGGCTGGATCAGCTCTCCTACTATGATCTTCTGGGGGTGCCCTCGGGCTCCGACCAAGCGACCGTGCGCACGGCTTTCTACCGTCTGGCCGGCGATCTGCACCCCGACCGCTACCACACCCTCGCGGATCACGATCTCAAGGAACAGTTGGAGATGATCTACTCGCGCGTATGCGAGGGCTACCGCGTGCTCACCACGCCCGAGAAGCGCGCTGCCTACGAGCGGGCGCTCAACCAGGGCAAGAAACGTCTGACCGCAACCGACCGCGAGTCGCACGCCCCGCAGAACCCCGAGGACAGCCTGAGACACCCCGAGGCGAAAAAATTCTTCCGCATGGGCATGATCTGCCTGGGACGCAAGGACTGGAAGGGCGCGATCATGAATTTCAACTTCGCGCGCACCTTCGAGCCGACAGCGACGCTCATCGCGCAGAAGCTGGCCGAAGCGCAGGCCGCTCTGGGCAAACCCGGAGGAGCGGGGGGCACCCCGCACAAGACCCCGTGACGGGGCCGTCCGACTCCCGCCCAGCGCGTCCGTTGTCTGAAGGCGGGGCGGCGGGCTTGTCGAATCCTCCGCGCGCGCCCAGGGTGGGCACGCCGCTCGGGCGCTACCTGCTGCTGGACGTTCTCGGCCACGGGGCCATGGCCAGCGTGTTCCGCGCGCGCGACAGCCAGCTTGGTCGCGACGTGGCGGTCAAGGTCATGGGCATGACCGTCGCGACCCGAGGCGACGGGGCCGAACGCTTCCGCCGCGAGGCCCACGCAGTCGCCGCGCTCAAGCATCCCGGCATCGTCGAGATCTACGACTTCGTGGACGCCACGGCCGAGGAGCCGAGCTACATCGTGGCCGAGCTGATCGAAGGCCCGACCCTGCGACGACTCATGGACGAGCGGCAGGCGCGCCTGCTTCCCGAGGTGGCCGCGCTCATCGCGTTGCCGCTGGCCGAGGCGCTGGCCACCGCTCATGCACGCGGCATAGTCCACCGCGACGTCAAGCCCGACAATGTGATGATCGAGCACAGCGGCGACAGGTGCCGCGTGGTGATCGCGGACTTCGGCGTGGCCCATATCACCGGACTGGAAACCATGACGGCCTCGGGCGCTCTGGTGGGCTCGCCGGCGTACATGTCGCCCGAGCAGGCGCGCGCGCAAGACGTGGGGCCAGGAACCGACATCTGGGCGCTGGGCGTCCTGCTTTACGAGATGGTGACCGGGTGCCTGCCCTTCCCCGGCAAGGATCCCTTCTGCGTGATCGCTTCCATCGTACTCGGCACCTTCCGCCGTCCGTCCCAGATCGCTGCCACCGTCGGGCCACGCTTTGAACGCACGGTTCTGCGCTGCCTTGCCCCTGACCCAGCCGCGCGCTATCCGGGTGCGGGCGAACTGGCCGCCGACCTGCGCAAACTCGCGGGAGAAGCAGGGCTGCTGCCCGAACAGTCGGCGCTCCGGCGTTTCCTCGACGATCCGGCCAGATTCGAAGCGGAACTACGTCCCAGGGTTGCCGACGCCGCCGTGGAGCAGGCGCGCAAGCGAATGCGGCGGGGCGAGTTGGCGCGCGCCTTGGCCGAGATCGGACGGGCGACCGCGTACCTGCCCAGCCACGCGAGCGCGAACGCCTTGCTCAAGAAGCTTTCCGCGGGACGAACGGCTGTGCGCGTGGCTGGCCTGATTGTCGCTGGCTTGGTTCTGGCCACAGCCACCTGGCTGGCCTGGCACCCGCCATGGCGAAAGTCTGCGCCCGCAGTCTCTCTGACTCAGCCTCTGCCCCGGCCCAAGTCAACTCCCATTCTTCCCGCCACGCCCGATCCGTCTGCCGAAGCAAAGGCCGGGATCCCTAGCGCCGCGTCCGACAACACGCCCGCGATCCGCTCGCTGCCTCCTTCTGGCGGCAAACCAAAGCCCTCGCGACGCGCAGCCACTGCGGGAAGCAGCACTGTTTCGCGGCCGGCTGCGACGCCAACCGTCGCAGCTTCTGCGCAACCAGCGCCTATCCCCGCGCCTGAGCCCACCCCCGCGCCGCTGCCAACAGCACCCACAACGCCGGAAAGGCTGAACCCGGGTGTAGTCCAACTCTTTGCCACGGGCGCCATCTGTTACCCCAGCCTGGACGACCAGGCTACGTCTGTCTTCATGCCTCGCTACGAAGGCGTGGCGCCCGGCCGCCACGAGATCTTCTGTGCGCGCAACAAGGGCGGGACCAAGGAGTTGGTGGGCGAGATCGATCTGCCTCCTGGCGCCAGAGTGGAACGTACGGTGACGCAAAAAGATGGCACCCTGATATTGGCGCGCCCCCGGTGACCCAACGCGCGGTTGCCGCACCCAACGACGCGTCAGCACGTCGGAGTCAGAGATGCCGGAACCGCGACAGATGGATCCGGCTTCCCTCACAAAAGACTGACTTCTCGGCGCAACAGGCGCGCCACTACTAGCCGGGCGCATTGGCCCGTTCGTTGCAGACGCCCAGATTGTGATAGCGTCGGGCCGTGGCTAGGCTCAGGACTAGGCTCTTCTTGGTGACCATCCTGGCAGGCGGCTCGACGAACTGCCTTCTCGACACGGGTCCCATCAACATGCCGCCGACCGTCCAAATCGACGACCTCGCCCAGCCGCTCTACCGTAGCAACGCAACCTTCACAGCGACAATCCACGACCCCGACCAAAGCAGCGACTCGCTCAATGTCACCTGGTACGTGGGTTCCGTGGGTGCGGATGCAGACTGTGCCACGGCAGCTACCAGTTCACTGGGAAGTTGCAGCAGCCAACAGAGCAATGACCAGTGTTCCTACACCCCCCAAGTGCTTGGCCCGGTCTGCGTCGTCGTGCAGGTGAAGGACCGCTATGGCGCCACAGCCGAGGCTCGACGCGCGTTTGATGTGCAAGACCGGGCACCCACTGCCGTCATCGAAGAAACCAGCCCCGCAGCAACCGCCACCGGCGCCACCCTGCCTCTGGCCAGCAACCTTGCCTTCTCCGCAGCCGGGTCCACCGACCCCGACCCCGGCGACCAGAACACGTTGACTTTTTTGTGGACGGTCACCCAGCCGGATGGGACCACCCTCTCCGTCAATACCTGCCCGTCGGCGCGGACACCATCCATCTGCTCGTTCACGGCCACAATGCCCGGCGACTACCACGTCCAGTTGACCGCCACGGACGCAAGCGGCATGTCCAACTCGGCCTCCGTTGACGTCGTGATCGCACAGGATCAACCTCCCTGCATCGTGGGATTCACACCAACCTCACTGCAAACCATCGGCTTTGCGGATCAGGACACGACGTTTGCCGTCACCAGGGTGGACGACGACCAGGATCCCTACCCCGGATCGAACCTGGGGACTTTCATCTGGTGGTACCGGATGGACACGAGCGGCGTATTCGCACGCCTGTCGAACCCCTACAGCTCGAACCAACTGGACTTCGGCCCAGGCGCGTTCTCGACCGGCGATGTCGTCCAGGTCCGGGTCGAGTACCAGGACCGCGTCAGCCGCAGTTTCAGCTCGTGCGACCCGAATGCCGAACTCTGCGAACTGGTCCCTGGCTGTGCCCAGTGGGTGACATGGACGGTGCAATTCCTATGAGTCGTCTCCGGTCCATGGTCCCGCTACGCGCCTGGATCGTTCTGGCTCTAGGTGGGTGCAGCAATTCGACAGTTGAGAGTGCCCCGGCAGGCACTGCCCGCGACGCCTCGACAAGCGGATATGGCGGAGCGTCGGGAGAGAGCACCGCTACCGCCAGTAGTGGCGGCCCGGAGGCAGGCACGGGCGCTCCACCCATAGCCACAGGCGGCACCGCGTTGCCCGGCGGCGGCGAAACTGCCACTGGCGGCACGATGGCCGCGGGCGGTATGCCGGCCACCGGCGGCATAACGGCGACGGGCGGCGCCCTGAGCACGCCGACCTCCAGTGGGACCGCGTCCGGCGGCGCCACCGGCTTCGGCGGAAGCCCGGGCAACGCGGATGCGGGGACTGCCTCCGACGCATCCAGAATGTCCCCCGACGCCTTCGTGCCCTGCACGGTGAACATCGTGCCTTGGTCCACGCCCAGCTTTCTCAATCTGGTGCCTGGTGACACGGCCACCCTGGCCGTGAAGGGCACCATCGCGTGGGGATCGTCGACGCCGACGCTGCCGAACTGGCAATGGACAGTCAAGGGGCCCGACGGCACGCCTTTGGCGATAACCAACGTTCCCACCACCGACCAAACCATGGCGATCGTCCAGTTTCCACTTCTCGCTCCCGGCGGCTACAGCATCAGCGTATCCGCCACTCCTGTTTGCAAGGGCCAAGCTTCGGCCACCGCGGTCAAGCCGCAGGAACGGTCGCAGGCCTTCTTCATCCGCATCCTGCCGCCGCCCGCTGCCTCGGCTAATTCTGGCCAGACCTGCGACACCGGGTCGGATCGCTGGTGCCCTTCCCAGGATGCCGTGCCCTATGAGGACGCCAACTTCATGCTTCAGGCTGGTCAACCCCGCCAGGGCAATGTCCAGTTGCTGCGAGGGTACGCGGTGTCCATCGATCCCGCGGAGACTGCGCAGCCCGATGCGACGGTGTTCCCTGCCGTCGCTGTCCCTTCCTACATTCGCGTCTCCCCGCATGGCTCAACCTGGACCATCGATGGCGCGAGCACCAGCGACCAACCCCTCCTTGCCATGCTTAATCCTCAGCTCATTTACGATGTTCTGGTCGTTCCCCAGGCCGATGCTTCGGGCACTGTGTTTCCCCCGTTCCTGGTCGCGTCGGAGCTGGCGCAAGAATTCCGCCCCGACGACTTCGACGTGGCTGCGGGTGTGACCCTGCAAGGCACCCTGACCGGTCCTGGCGGTCCCGTCGCAGGTGCGCGTCTCCTTCTGGACGCTGATGCCACCGCTCCCGTGACACTTCCCTTGCCTTCCACGGTGGGCGGCGCCGATTCCACCGGCGCCTATTCGCTGCGCGCCAGCGCAGGTTCGCTGTTCTCGGCTGTTGTGGTCCCCCCATCTGGCTCTTCGTTGCCCCAGGTCACCATCGCCGATTGCATCGATCTGCGAACCGCCACGAACGGAACTACCCTCGATCAGGTCAATTTCACCTGGAACACAGTCAGCACCACAACCATGACCCTTCAGATTCTAATGAACGATAACAGCCCTCTGTCGGAAAGCATTACCGTGCGTTTGCAGTCGCAGGACGGGGCTCTGCCGAACCCGGGCATACTCACCGTGGCGGGTGCGTCGGCCGGAACGGGCTCGGGCAGCGTGCGGTTGGACGGCACGACCGACGCGAACGGCTCGATCGCGTTCGCCAACATTCCTAATGTCGCCTACCGCCTGACCCTCATACCGCCGAGCGACCTAGCTGGCGCCGCTATCACCAGCGCAACCATCGATCTTTCCAGTGCGACGGCCAGCAGCACACGCACCTTGATCCTGGGACAAAAGGTCAAGCTGAGCGGCCGTCTTCTCCCGGCCAATGTGGCAAGTGGAGCCCAGTTGATAGCGACCGACACCGGCACCGATGTGCTCGTCAGTGTCATCTCGACCCCGGTGCAGAGTGACGGCAGCTACCAATTCCTCGCCGACCCCGGCAGAACCTATCGCTTTTCAGTGGAACCCGCTGCGGGGAACAGTTTGCCCACCCGCATTCCGCTCTACGGAGTCACCACCACCAACCAGGACACCACGCTGGCCGACCGCACCCTGCCTACTGGGCTGAGTGTGAGTGGAATTGTCAGTTTCAGCGGGCTTCCGGTTGCCGGCGCGATCGTACAGGCCTATTGCGAGGAGTCCGGTATCGCGGACTGCGTGGATCCGAGCAATCCCAGCGCGACCTTGCCCCCACCCCTGGTGGAATTCGCCACCCTGCCCGACGGAAGCTACAGCTTCTATCTCCTCGATCCTGCGGGCGGAGACGTGGCCCTCCCATGATGGCAGAGCGTCTCTTCACACCCATAGCGGTGTTGCTGGTTGTCTGGGCCGCGTCGGTGGCCCGCGCCGACGAGTCGGCCACCCCTGCCCGCGAGCACGACGGGGCTCCCAACAACGCCTTTGCCGCCCTGGTGCGTGCCGAGGCCGCCTACGCGTACGGCGACATGGTCCAAGTCGTGGACGCCGCCCGGCCCGTGGCGGAAGGTACACTTCCCTGCAGCGTCGAGCAACGCGCGCGAGCTTTGCGCTTTCTTGGCATCGGACTGTTCCTGACCAATCGGGCGCTAGGCGCCGAGAATGCCTTTGCAGAGTTGCTGCGCGTGGATCCCGCCGCGCGCCTGGACCCCACCACGACGCGGCCCGAGGTCGTGTCTTTCTTCGAGAACATCCGGCACCAGCACATGACTCGGGAACGGGCGAGCCGCACCTTCATCTGGAATCTCTTGCCGCCGGTGGGCCAGTTTCAGAACGGCGACACGGTCAAGGGCTGGATCGTCGGGGGCGTCGAGTTCGCGACGCTCGCCACCGTGGTCTGCAGCCGGCTGATCAGCTACTCCTGGCACAATCCCGACAACACCTACGGGAAGAATGGATCGCACGACAGCGATGAACGCGTGTTGCGGGTCGTGGAATGGACCAGTGCAGGTGTCCTCGCCGCCACCTACCTCTACGGAGTCATCGATGGCATCGTCCACTACTACCAGCCCATCGAGGAAACCAGCAACTCGCTGACCCTGATGATTTTTCCTGGCGGCGGCGGGCTTCGACTTACCTTCTGACCGGGCTCCGTATAGACTGTCCCCACTTCAGGCGGGTAGCTCAGTGGCAGAGCAGGCGCCTTACACGCGCCGGGTCGCAGGTTCAATCCCTGTCCCGCCTACGAAACGTGAGTCCGTCGATGTCCAAGGAAGTTCAGAAGACCTTGTGATGTCAGGAAACTAGGCTGATTTCCTATCCATGAAAGTCCAGGGCCGTCCCTTGACAGCCAGGACTAGCTGGGGGCAACCTAAGGGGCAACTGAGGATTTCCAAAAGGAGTTGCCCCAAAATGCTTACCGACACGGGCATCCGAGGTTTCAAGGCCCAGGCGCGCACCTACAGGAGGTTCGATGAGAAGGGGTTGTACCTCGAAGTTTCCCCCAAGGGCGGCAAATGGTGGCGCTTCAAATACCGCTTAGCCGGCAAGGAGAAGCGTCTTTCGCTGGGCACCTACCCCGAGGTGAGCCTCAAGGATGCACGCCAGCGCCGGGATGATGCTCGCAAGCTGGTTTCCTCGGACGTGGACCCCGCCGAGAACCGCAAGGCCGCAAAGGCCGCGCAGATGGACCGCGCCGCGAACAGCTTCGAGGTAGTGACCCGCGAGTGGTTCGCCAAGCACTCGCCCGGCTGGGCACCGGACCACGCCACGCGCGTCCTGCGGCTGTTCGAGAGGGACATCTTCCCCTGGATTGGCGGAAGACCTGTCGCCGACGTGCCCGCGCCCGATCTGCTTGCCATGCTCCGACGGATCGAGAACAGGGAGGCACTGGACACGGCCCACCGGGCACGCAGCAACTGCGGTCAGGTGTTCCGGTACGCCATCGCCACTGGCCGCGCCCAGCGCGATCCGTCTGCCGACCTCAGAGGCGCCTTGCCCCCAGCGACCGGGGGGCACTTCGCTGCCGTGACCGAACCCAAGCTGCTCGGTGAGTTGTTGCGCAAGCTGGACGCCTACCAGGGCACCGCAGTCGTGATGGCCGCCCTCCGGTTCGCGCCGCTCGTGTTCGTCCGTCCGAAAGAATTGCGCACGGCCGAATGGAGCTGCATCCACTGGGACACCTCGGACTGGCGCTACACCACCGGCAAAACCAAGACACCGCACATCGTTCCCCTGGCGGCGCAAGCGCTGGCCATTCTCCGCGACCTGCAACCGCTGACGGGCAATGGTCGCTATGTCTTTCCATGTGAGCGTGGCGGCGGTCGGCCCATGTCCGACAACGCCATCCTCGCGGCCATGCGGAGCATGGGCATCACCACGGAGGTGACGAGCGCGCACGGCTTCCGCGCCACCGCGCGAACGCTTCTTGAGGAAGAGCTGGGCTTCCACGGTCACATCATCGAACAGCAGCTAGCCCACGCCGTGCCCGACACCAACGGCCGCGCCTACAACCGCACGGCCTTCCTGGATCAACGTCGCAAGATGATGCAAGTCTGGGCCGACTACCTCGACAAGTTGAAGGCCGACGTCACTGTGATCCCGCTACGGGCAAACGCCGTCACCCCGATTGGGTAGCGCCAACGAAAGGCAAAGCCATGGCCAAAAGCAACAGACAGCAAAGACATCAGCCAACAGGGGCAAGGCCAGACGACTCGCAACAAGACGCTCAACTCGTTTCGCCTCCCCATCACTACCCCAGATAAACTGGGACTACTGGAAATGTCTTCCGAGAGTCTACCTGCACGAGGTGATTGCCCTGTCTTGTGGAATCGACCCCGGTGTAGTTAGCAATCCCGGCGGCTTTGGCTGGCCCAATCTCGATCAATTCGATGAACGGCTCAGGATCGCCGAAAGAAATGTTCGGGTTAGAAAGGGCGGCTTCCGTGCGAAGCCCTACCCAACTGGTGTGATTTCTGTCTATCTGGTTGAGGTCGCCAAATGGGCTGTGGGGCTGGCTGCAAGATCATCTATATGGAAAGAACTGCCGGATCAGTTTCGGCAACTCGCACAGCAAGCCACCGCCACCAAGCCGCAGGGACTCGCATTGCCGGGTGATAAGTCAGACGAATCGGCGTTCACCCGTGCCACGAAGCCTGCTCCCCAAGAGAAGCCCGAGGGTCCGGCATCGGCAGGAGCCCCGAAGCCTCCTATCGAAGAAAAGCCGCTCAAGTCCGACACCCGGAATTGCATGCTGAAGATCATTCTGGGCATCACGAGAGCACACTGGTCCACTGAGAGGAACCCCTGGAGCTTGCGGGACAGGTCGTGCGCGTTGTCAAGATGAGCGGACATAACGTTGGCCGAAGCACCGTCGACAACTATCTCAAAGAGGCGGCGAGACTGCCCAAGGACTTTTCGGAAGCCGAATTGCGGACCATCTTGGAGGCCCCAAGAGGGCCACAGTGACCGGAGCCGCAATTATCCCCCATATGAGGCCCCATATGGGGGCGCCTCGTCGTTTGTTTCTCTTGCTCCGTGTGCATCTGCCAGAGTCCTTTTGCGGCCACGAACTTCCGGCCCACAAGGGACAAGATGGACACCACAACACAATGTATCTGGCGCCTTCCAAACGTGAAGGCCCGAACTGGGCTAGCCAGGTCGACAATTTACGAAATGATCCGTGAGGGCACGTTCCCGGCCCAGGTTCGCCTAGGCATACGGGCGGTCGGCTGGCGCGCCAGCGACGTCGAAAACGGATCGCCGAGCGCGTGGCCGCAGCGCGACCGTCTAAGACCGCTGCGTAGTGCGCGAGACAAGCCAGCGGCACCAGCTTGCAACTGGTACCGCCGCCCCCCTGCTCAAGGCAGAGGGCTAACCAAGCTTCATGGGTCAGCAAATGCACCAAGATTACCATCACCATCAACATCGTCATCCTCACCAAGTCCGGCGGGTTCGATCATGACCGACGGGTTCGATACCTCCAATACCGGCGGCACCCACGCGACCGTCGCCTCCGTAAAGGACGCCTTCCGCAGGGCTATGATCCGGCGCAACCTGATACCGTCTGCCAGCCTGATAGCGGACGGCCAGATCCACCGATGCGGCACAGAGGGCAAACCAGACAAGCAGGACGGTTCCTATGTACTGCATCTCGACGGACTCCCAGCGGGCGGATTCCAGAATCATCGAGACGGAAAGGGCTGGGAGTATTGGTGCAGCCGGAATCTGAAGGAATTGTCATCCGAAGAGCACACCAAGTACCTCGCCCGCGCCGACGCGATGAAGAAGATGCATGCGGCCGAGCAGGAGCAAATTCACGCCGAGAAGAGCAAGCTCGCGACCTCCATCTTTTCCGGCGCACCGTCTGTGGTCTTCCACGCCTACCTGACCCGAAAGGGCGTCAAATCCCATGGCCTGCGGCAGAACTACGACAGCAAGCTAATCGTCCCCGCGTACAGTGGTGACGGTGAGATCAGCACGCTCCAATTCATTGACATCAACGGCGAGAAGCGATTCCTGGCCGGCGGGAAGAAGGCGGGATGCTGGTTCCCTATAGGCAAGTTGACCGACGAGGTGATCTGCATCTGCGAGGGCTACGCGACCGGCGCAAGCATCCACGAAGCAACCGGGCACTATGTCATCGTGGCGTTTGACGGGGGCAACCTGCTGTCCGTCGCCGAAGCACATCGCACAAGACACCCCAAGGCGAAGATCATCATCTGCTCTGACGATGACCATCGGACGGATGGCAATCCCGGCCTGGCGGCAGCTACCCACGCGGCGCAGGTCGTGCGGGGAATGCTAGCTCTTCCCGATTTTGGTGACGGCCGTTGTGAGGATGACACGGACTTCAATGATTTACATGCGTCTCGCGGAGTCGACGCCGTCAAGGCATGCATAGAGAGGGCGGCAACGCCGGAGGGAAATCCGCCCTGGAGAAAAGTGCCCCTAACCGACAGCGGGAACGCCGAACGACTTGTAGAGATGTTTGGGGACGATGTCCGGTTTGTGCCCGAGTGGGGCAAGTTTCATGTCTGGAATGGCAAGTTCTGGGCGGAAGACGCTGGTTCAGTCCGAGTCCTTGAAAGGTCCAAAGCGGTGGCGCGGTCCTTTCTGGTCGAAGCGAGCACCTGCGATAGCGAGGAGCGACGCGATGACCTGGCAAAGCATGCGCTGCGCTCCGAGCAAGAACCAAAACGAAGGGCGATGGTTGCGCTGGTCAAGGCAGAACCACTGATCCGGCTAGAGCGCGAGGATCTCGATCGAGACAGGATGTTGCTCAACGTCCTGAATGGCACCCTCGACCTGCGAACTGGCAGGCTGAAACTTCACGACAGAAGCGACTACATCACCCACATTTTGCCCGTTGCCTACGACCCGGAGGCGCGTTGCCCCCGGTGGGAGACGTTTCTAACTGAGGTGCTGCCCGATGAGGAGACTATCGCTTTCATCCAGCGGGCGATTGGCTACAGCCTCACAGGCGACGTGTCGGAGCATTGCCTGTTCTTTCTTCATGGGTCAGGGGCAAACGGAAAGTCAGCGTTCTTGCTGGTGATCCTGGCCCTGCTGGGTGAGTACGCGACTCAGGCACCGACTTCGATGTTGCTGGCGAAGGAGTTCGAGGCGCACCCGACCGAACTGACGACCCTATTTGGTCGCCGAGTGGCTGTCTGCCAGGAGACACCTGCGGGAAAGCGCTGGGCGGAGGAAGTGATCAAACACATCACTGGTGGGGATCGGATCTCGGCCAGGCGCATGAGGGAGGACTTTTGGGAATTCGACCCAACGCATAAGCTGTGGGTTTCGGGAAACCACAAGCCGATAGTGCAGGGGATAGATGAGGGAATCTGGAGGCGGCTCCATCTCGTGCCGTTTGAGAGGCCCATCCCGGAAGAACAGCAAGATCACAAGTTGGTCGACAAGTTGCGCGCGGAGCTGCCCGGCATCCTCGCCTGGGCCGTGCTGGGCTGTCTCGCCTGGCAGCACGTCGGCCTGTCCGTCAGCGCCAAGGTTAGGGACGCCACCGCTACCTACCGCGAGGAGTCCGACCGCTTGGGTCCGTTCCTGCAGGAGTGCTGCCGGATGGAGCCTGGAACCGTCGTCACGCGAAAATCGATCTATCAGGCGTACACCGGATGGTCGCATGTCCAGGGCGAGCGGTGGCCCATGTCTGATCGAGATTTCGCGGACGCACTGCGCGGCCACGGCGTCGACGAATGCTGGACCCACAACACGCACGGCAAGAAATGCCGGGGCTGGAGAGGGATCTCCATGACCGGCAACACGAGCAACAGATATCCCCCCGATTTCCCCTATGATCCCGATCTCGCGCACGCGGGGGACGTGAACCGGCAGACTGGCGGGAATGTGTTGCCTCCTGTTGCCGACCCCGGGGAGGACGTGGTCTGACACCCCTTGATATCCTCCTCGCTGCCTGCCACTCCCATGGCGTTCACCTGCGTCTGGATGGTGACCGGATCCGGGTGATAGGCCCCAAAGACGCACGGCACGCGCTGCGACCCACGATCTCTGCTTTCAAGCCCGAGCTGATTGCGCTGCTCCGCAGCCAAGCCGCCCAAATGCCTAGGCCAGCGGACACCGCCAGGCCATCCCACGACGACTACGCGCTCGTGGCCTCGGCCGACCAGTTTGATGCCGCCGTCTATGCCGTCCGTCGGGCTGGGCGCGTTGCCCTTGGCACCAAGCCCATTGGTTCCGATCCCATGCATCACAGACCCCGGCTCCTCCAACTGGCCACACCTGACGGAAAGGTATTTCTCCTCGATCTCACGGCGATCGGGGACATGACAACCCTCGCCCAGGCTCTTGGCGATGCGACCGTGATCGCCCACAATGCCCTTTACCACCTCAAGGTGTTGCGCCAGCACTACGGCGTGACCCCACACACGGCCTACTGCACGCGGACCGCCGCACGTCTTCTTGATGGCGGCCTTCATGCCGAAGGCAACCGTGACGATTACTCCTCCCTGGCCAATCTCTATGAACGACATCTTGGCGTCCACACCTGCCGGGATCCACAGAGCGAGGATTGGACAGGCAGGCTCACGCTTCCCCAACTCCAAAGCGCCGCGTCGGATGTCAGAGAATTGCCCCGGCTCCACGACTCCCTGGCAGTGGACATCGCGAAAGATGGGCTCGAACTGGTGTACACGTTGGAGTGCAAGCTGCTTCCGGTGCTGGTGGACATGGACATGGCCGGCGTGGGCGTCAACAAACAGCGATGGTGTGACCTGGTGTCGGAGCGCCGGGCTGGGATGTTGCGCTTGAAGGCCCGCCTGTTGCAGCAGCTCGGGAACGTAAACCCTGACTCCTATCCGCAGGTGAAAACTGCCCTGCATGCCCTCGGATGCGACATGGATGGCATGAGTGCTGAGACGTTGGCCCCATACCTGAACCGCCCCTACGTACAAGACCTGCTGGACTATCACTCCGTCGCTAGTTTCGTCCGAGGACCAGGGAAAGAGATCCTGGAGATCCTCCAGGCCCAAGGGGAAGCCGACGAAGGAAACCGCGTCCACGCATCCATCGATCCCTGTTCGGCCGTCACGGGCCGCCTGAGCTGCTCCAAGCCAAACCTGATGGGACTTCCCAAAGATGCCGCCGTCCGGGGGTGCATCGAGCCCAGTTCGGGCTATCTCTTCGTCTCCGCTGACATCAAAGCTGCTGACTTGAGGGTCGTCGCCCACATTACTCAGGATCAGCGTTTGCTGGAAGTGTTCAGGCGCGGCGACGATCCACACACCATGACCGCCGCCTTGCTGCTCAACAAACCCGAATCCGAGGTGACCGACAGGGACCACGACACTGGCAAGATAGTGAACTTGGGGTTACTCAACGGAATGGGGGCAGACACGCTCGTCGTATACGCCTACGAAAGATCTCGCGTTACGATGACGCTTGATGAAGCCACTCGCTTTCGTGATAGGTTTCTCGCTGCCTACCCGGGTATCGCGCAGTGGCAGGATGCCGTCTCGCGCAGCAATTCCTCCGTGGTCCGAACTGCAAGCGGCCGTTTGCGCAAATTCGCTGACCCCGCGAATAGCTACTGCGCGCGCTTGAACACGGCCGTGCAAGGAACAGGCGCCGATGCGCTCAAGCTTGCCATGATCTTGCTCCATGAGCGCCTGCCAGCCTTCAGGGCGAGGCTGATTCTCACCGTACACGACGAAGTTCTTGTCGAGGCGCCCGCAGATGTCGCGGAGCAGGTGAAATCCGTGGTCGTTCTGGCTATGAAGGAAGGGATGCGGGAGTTCGTGCCAACCGTGCCGATCTCCGTCAAGGCAACCATCAGGCGCACGTGGGCGGAGACCGATGCGGGGTGAGCGAAAGCCAGATATTGCTGAAGCCGGCCCACGCCCTGACGTCCCCTAATCGGAACGACGGTGTGTACTCCTGTCACCATGCCGGTGTTCTTGCTGTAGGAGACTGCCATCAATCCCCTCCAGCACGTCCCTTACATGGCCCGTGGCCCCAGTTCGCCCGGCACTGGGATGGTTCTTTCGGCCTCCGTGGACTCTACTGGCCTTCATTGGACGCCCCGGGAACTCCCTGATATTCAGTGGACACTACACTCAATTGCATTTGCGCCGTTTCCTTTACTCCATTGTCACCACCGCATAATCTTCTCCACACTTGCCCCGCATATGGTACAGTCCGTATTGTAGAGTCTCAGTACAGTAGGCGATTCGATGTTCGTTTACCGTTGCCTCCGTTGTGGCGCACAATACGAGCGTCACTTTCCCTTCTGTTCCGGCTGCTGGGGCAGCGGCCAGCTCGTGCCCTTTTCCTATCGCAACCGCGCCCAGGTGGACTATCAGCCTGGAATTTCGACGGCCCGCGAGGTCGCGCGAATGGGCTGGGGCAGTGTCAGTCAGCAGGCATATCCCGACCTCCATCTCGGTGTCCGTTCCCTGGTCCTGGACAGCGGCCCCCCTGGGGGCGGCAAGTCCACGTGGTCCACACGACTGGCAAACGGTGTGGCCGGTCCTGCCTTGCTCGTGTCGGCCGAGGAAGGCATCAGTCCCACGCTCGCGGCGCGGCTGGCCCGATGCAATGTCCGGCGTGGCGACTTCCACATTATCGAGCGGCCGACGGTCGACCAGGTGGTCGAACTTGCGTCCCAAAAGAGCGTCACGTCGCTCGTGGTTGACTCGGTCCAAGAGTGTTGCTGGACTGCTGCTGAGCTTCGCCATCTCCTCGGGGTCCTTCCCAGCCTCAATGTTTTGGTCGCCGTCCTCCAAATTACCAAGGGCGGAGAGCCAGCCGGTGCGATGGCCTTGCAGCACGAGGCAGATGTCCATGTCGTCGTTGAAAAGATGACGTGGCGGCTCGTCAAGTCCAGATTCCAGGATCTCGATGGGGTTGGTGGCGATGTCTTACCTGTGAGCCCCGCAGCCGGCCCGATCGACGGCGCGACCGAGGTTTCCACATGACACTCAGGACGTGCATGTTCTGTCTGGCTGAGAACGCCTGTGAAGTGCGTTTCGATAGGAAGGCACGCCCCTACATGGTTTGCCAAATCTGCCACACTCGATGCTTCTTTCGTTCCCTTGAGGCCATCCGTGGTTTGGCGATATGTCCGACCCTTCTGGCGGCGGCCATCCAGCGGAGGAAGGAAGAGCCGGCCTACCGCGACTGGTTTGACGGCGAGATCTTCAAGACGATTTCCTTCGTCAACGCGAACAGTTTGAGTCCCCCGGTTCGCACTGAGCAGTTGGGGCTCTCGCCAGAGAAGCTGGCCGTCCCCTTCAACTTCAACAACGGCTCAGGCGTGGCCTAGCCGTACATCAGCGATCGACATACCAGGAGCACAACAATGGACACTCCCATCACCAGGCTGCCATCAGCCTTGCAGAACTCCTTCGCCGCCCCAGTATCTGTCCCGCGCAGCGGCCACGGCGAAGATCGTGATCTGGGCGCGAGCCTTGACCAGGTACTCAAGGCACAGGCGACTCCTATCCCGGGTGCCGAGGTTGTCACAGAGGATCTTGAGTATCGCCGGCGGTTGATCGCGCACATTCGCACCCAGGATGCCATGCTGATCAATGCTGCCTTGAAGGGCTCCATGGAGGGCCTCGTTGCCGGTGGCGTGTTCCAGATCGGCTGCGGCCTGTTCTCGACGTGGAGGGCGCGATGATCGGCAGCTTGATCCAGAGGCAGTTGACGTTGCCCTCGTTGTTTGCGTCGTCAGGACAGCAGCATACCTACGAGGAAATGCCGATCGAGGAACTTGAAGCCCGGCTCCTCGTCAACGACGAGCGACTCAAGCTCTACCGCCACGTGGGACGCATCGCTGGATTCATCGGGACCTTCGCGATTCGGAAGGCCCTAGCGCCAAAGTAGGTATTGATCCCCATGAAGACCATTTCCGTTCCGATGACACTTCAACCATAGGGAGATGCAAGATGATCAGGCAAGCTGGTAATGCGCTCGTGCTCTCCGGCGTGTGCGCAATTGAACAAGCCCGAAAGAACGGATCGGTAGACCATGCCGATCTCAAGAAGAAGATCAAACAGACGAAGTGCGGCGGGAAGAAGGGCGTCTATCTCGTCGGGGTGCGCGGTTCGAGGAAGAGCATTCCGGCCTGGGTTGGTCGCGCCACGAGACAGAGTTTCGAGGCGGAGTGCTGCTCCGACCATGTCTTGTCGAAGATCAGAGACACCCTCCTCAGGAACAGGGGCACGCCTATCCTGTTCCTGATACCGCAGGGCAAACCGGGCCAAGGCAAGGCTGACGTGAGGGCTATAGTAGCGCTTGAAAAGAAGATGATCGGAATCGCCCACGCAGCGAACCCGCGCATTCTCAATAAGTACGGCCTGTCCCGCAAGTCCAACGCTCAGGCTGAAGAACCCGTCCGCTCGTTTCGACGACGGCCGAATAGGGACGAAGCCCTCCTTTGGAAGATGCTCACGTCCCGGAAGTAGCCGGTCTTGGCAAGGATGGATTCGTCATACCCATCTAACACGATCTCGATTCGGACCATCACGAGGGGGATCATCTCACCCCGAGAGCCCTGAGGATCAGACCGAGCCCCGAGCGCCGACGAAGTTCGCACCCGAAATTACAGCGATGGGCTATGATATGCGCAAGCGCTTCATGCCCGACCTGAACCCTGAACAACGCGCCCGTGAGCAGATTGATGCCCAACTGCTTGCGTGCGGATGGGTGGTTCAGGACTACTCGGCAGTGGATTTCTCGGCAGGCCGTGGCGTTGCCCTGCGCGAGGTCAAGCTCAAGACCGGACGTTGCGACTACTTCCTGCTGGTGGACCGCAAACCCGTTGGAATGGTGGAGGCCAAGAAGGAAGGCACCACGCTTTCCGGCGTCGCCGAACAGTCAGCCCGCTACGCCAGCGGCCTGCCTGATTTTCTCGCCGCTGGTTTCACGGGTCCTCTGCCCTTCCTGTATGAATCGACCGGAGTTGAAACCTTCTTCCGCGACCAGCGCGATCCCGATCCCCGATCTCGCCAGGTGTTTTCGTTTCATCGTCCCGAAACCCTCGCGGATTGGGCGGCCGAGCCCAACACCTTGCGCGGCCGCTTGAAGGCCATGCCCACCGCGCACCCGCTCGTCACCAGCGGTATGCGCCAGTGCCAGATCGAGGCCATCACCGGCCTGGAGAACTCCTTTGCCGAAAGCCGTCCGCGTGCCCTCATCCACATGGCGACCGGCGCGGGCAAGACCTTCACCGCTTGCGCCTTCACCTATCGCCTGATCAAGTATGCGGGGGCTCGCCGCATCCTGTTTCTCGTCGACCGCTCGAACCTCGGCAAACAGGCCCGCGACGAGTTCCATGGCTACCGCACCCCCGACACCGGCCGGCTCTTCACCGAGCTTTACAACGTCCAGCACCTGACCTCGCCCAATGTCGACGACGTTTGCCGCGTCACCATCTGCACCATCCAGCGCCTCTACTCCATCTTGCGCGGCGAGGAACTGGCGGAAGGCGCGGACGATCTTTCCGGCGCCGAGCTGGCCGCCGCACTGGGCAGCACCCGCACCCGCGATGTCGCCTACAACCCGGCAGTGCCCATCGAGAAGTTCGACTTCATCATCACCGATGAATGCCACCGCTCGATCTACAACCTCTGGCGGCAGGTGCTGGAATACTTCGATGCCTTCCTCATCGGCCTGACCGCCACGCCCGCGCCGCAGACCATCGCCTACTTCCACCAGAACCGCGTGGCCGAGTACAACCACGAGCGTGCCGTCGCCGATGGCGTGAACGTGGGCTACGACGTCTATCGCATCAAAACCCGCGTCACCGAGCGGGGCGGCAAGATCGAGAAGGGGTTCCTCATCGACCACCGCAGCAAGGCATCCCGCGCTGTTCGCCAGGCCGTGCTCGCTGACGATCTCGATTTCACGCCCCAGGATCTCGACCGCTCCGTCGTCGTCCCCGACCAGATCCGCACCGTCCTGCGCACCTACCGCGACGTCGTTTTCACCGAGCTTTTTCCCGGCCGTACTCTGTTGCCCAAGACACTCATCTTCGCCAAGGACGATTCCCACGCCGAGGACATCGTCCACGTGTGCCGCGAGGTCTTCGGCAAGGGCAACGACTTCTGCAAGAAGATCACCTACCAGGCCAAGCACCCAGTCACGGGCAAGCCCGCCAAGTCCGAGGAACTCATCCGGGAATTCTGCCTCTCGCCCACGCTCCGCATTGCGGTGACCGTGGACATGATCGCCACCGGCACCGACATCAAGCCGCTGGAGGTCCTGATCTTCCTGCGCGATGTCCGCAGCCGCGTCTACTTTGAACAGATGAAGGGCCGTGGCACGCGCGTCCTATCTGCGACTGATCTGCAAGCCGTGTCCGGGGAAGACGCCCGCAGCAAGACCCGCTTCATTATCGTGGACGCCGTCGGCGTGTGCGAAAGCGACAAGACCGAATCCCGCCCGCTCGACCGCCAGCCCACGGTGCCGCTCAAGGCTCTTCTCCAGCGGGTGCTGTTCCCGGCGGGCCGCGACGAA
Organism: uncultured delta proteobacterium; assembly: GCA_963755125.1. Classification (GTDB taxonomy): domain Bacteria; phylum Myxococcota_A; class Polyangia; order Fen-1088; family Fen-1088; genus Fen-1137. The sequence continues at coordinate 97,970 of CAVWIP010000017.1, read as the reverse complement.
GACACGCTGACTACCTTGGCCGCCCGACTGGCCCGGCTCGACCGCGAGCTTGAACCTGCCCAGCGCCAGCAGATCAGCACCGCCTCTGGCGGGCAAACGCCTGCCACCCTGGCTGGTGCCCTACTCCGTGCCTTCGATCCCGATGCCATCGCCGAGCACGCCACCGGCCGCCCCGGCGCCGAGGTGCAAGAGATCGCCCCCGCGCAATTCGAGGCCGCTCGCCAGCAACTCATCGTGCAAGCCTGCGCTCCCTTCGACAAACCCGCCCTGCGTGAGACCCTGGAAACCCTGAAAAGGGAGACCGAGCAAGCCCTCGACATCTACACGCCCGACGAGGTCCTCAGCCAGGGCTTTGACGAGGCCGCAAAGGCGAAGGCCGCCGGCTTGGTCCAGGAGTTTCGCGACTACCTGGTGCAACACCAGACCGAGATCGACGCCCTGCAAATCCTATACAGCCGCCCGTTCAAGCACCGCCTCACCGAGCTGATGCTCAAGGAGCTGGAAAAGAAACTCCGCGACCAGCACGCCACCTGGACCGAGGATCGGCTCTGGGACGCCTTCGCCGTCACCGCGCCCGACCAGGTCAAGGGCCGCACCCAGGCCGGACGTTTTGCCGACCTCGTCGCCCTGGTCCGCTTTGCCCTGAAACAGCAACCCGTGCTGGCACCCTTCGCCGATTCCGTGTCGAGCGGTTCGATGAATGGCTTGCGGGCAAGGCCAAGGCAGGAACAGTTTTCACACCCGAGCAGCTTGTCTGGCTTCGGTTGATCCGCGACCACATCGCCACCAGCCTCACCATCGAACCCGACGATTTCGACTTCGCCCCATTCAGCCAACGCGGTGGTCTGGGCAAGGTGTATCAGCTCTTCGGTGAAAAGCTGCCCACGCTGCTCGATGAACTCAACGAGGTGCTGGCGGCATGAAGAAGTCCATCGTGAAGAGCAAGACATCTGGCCCCGTCGCATCCCCCGGCTACTCCGGTCTGCTCGACGGTGTCAGTGACCTGCTTGAAGCCGCTCGCCGCGCCAGCGCTCGCACCGTCAATGCATTCATGACGGCGACGTACTGGGAGGTTGGCCGGCGCATCGTCGAATTCGAGCAAGGTGGCGCAAAGCGGGCCGTCTACGGCGAGCAGATCTTGAAGCGGCTGGCCTCCGACCTCACCGCACGTCTTGGGCGCGGCTTTTCCGTCCAGAACATCGAGAATATGCGGCTCTTTTACGGCGTTTGCGGAACCAAGGAGATTTCCCAGACGCTGTCTGGGAAATCGACCTTGACCTTGTCCGTCTCCTCTTCAACCAAGAAATCCCAGACACTGTCTGGGATTTCTCAGAAGCCACGCGGCATACCGCAGGCGATTCCATTCAACCTGTCCGACATCGCCCGGGCGTTCCCCTTGCCTTGGTCACACTACGTCCTCTTGATCCGGCGCAGCCGCTCGCCCGAAGCCTTCGCTTTCTACCAGACCGAGGCTTTGCGTGGCGGCTGGTCTGTGCGCCAGCTCCAGCGCCAGATGGACAGTCAGTTCTACGAGCGCACGGCCCTTTCGCGCAACAAGGCCGCCATGCTCACCAAGGGCGCCAAGCCACAGCCGGGCGACGCCGTCACGGCCGATGAGGAGATCCGCAATCCCCTGGTCCTCGAATTTCTCGGCCTGCGCGATGAGTATTCCGAGAGCGACCTGGAGGATGCCCTCATCCGCCACCTCGAAACCTTTCTTTTGGAACTGGGCAACGACTTCACCTTTGTCGGCCGCCAGCGCCGCCTGCGCATCGACGACGAATGGTATCGTGTGGATCTACTCTTCTTCCACCGGCGCCTGCGTTGCCTGGTGATCTTCGATCTCAAGCTGGGGCGTTTCACCCACGCTGACGCTGGGCAGATGCACATGTACCTCAACTATGCCCGTGAACACTGGGTGCAGCCCGGCGAAAACCCGCCCGTGGGCATCATCCTGTGCAGCGGAAAGAGCGAGGCTCTGGTCCACTACGCCACCGATGCCTTGCCCAACAAACTGCTCGTCCGCGAGTACCTCACCGCGTTGCCGAATGAAAAGCTCCTCTCTGCCGAGCTGGAAGAGACGCGCAGACAGATCGAGGGGCGGAAGTGACGGCGACCTCCGGGCTGCCGCATGGTTGGACGGAAACCACTTTTGGAGCAGTGGTCTCAACTGTTTCTACCAATGAAAAGAAACTCCCCAGAGGGGAGTATTTGGAATCGGGGCGTTTTCCCGTTGTGGACCAAGGGCAGCGGTTTATCGGTGGCTACTCTGACGACGCGGACAGGGTCATATCGCAAGACCTGCCCCTATTGGTATTTGGCGATCACACGCGCGCCTTCAAGTATCTGGATCAGCCATTCGTGCCAGGCGCGGATGGAGTGAAAGTGCTGAAGCCCCTCGGGGTCGATGCCAAATGGCTGTATCTGATAGCTCACGCTCTTGACTTCCCCGACAAGGGATACGCTCGCCACTTCCAACACCTGAAGACGGCCAGGCTGTTTGTTCCCCCGCTCCCCGAACAGCGGCGAATTGTGGCGGAGATTGACAAGCAATTCACGCGGCTGGAGGTGGGCGTGGCGGCGTTGCGGCGGGTGCAGGCCAACCTCAAGCGCTACCGCGCCGCCGTGCTCAAAGCCGCCTGCGAAGGCCGCCTCGTCCCCACCGAAGCCGAACTCGCCAAGACCGGCAAGCGCAAATCGACCTTTGAAACCGGCGAAGCCCTCCTCGCCCGCATCCTCACCGAACGCCGCAAGAACTGGAAAGGTCGGGGCAGCTACCAAGAACCCGTTGCGCCCGACACCACGAGTTTCCCACCCCATCCCAAAGGCTGGACGTGGGCGAGGGTTGAACAACTTGCAGCACCCGAACCGAATTCCATTACTGACGGTCCGTTTGGCTCGAACCTCAAGACCGAGCACTATGTGGAAAGCGGCCCCCGTGTCATTCGCCTCCAGAACATCGGGGATGGCGTCTACGTCGATGAGCGCGCCCACATTTCGCAGGCGCACTTTGAGGGCCTTCAGAAGCACCGAGTGTTCGCAAATGATGTGGTGATCGCTGGGTTCGGCGACAATCCACCGCGCTCCTGCACTATTCCAGAATCGCTAGGCCCAGCCATCGTCAAGGCCGACTGCATTCGCTTCAAGCCGCACAGCTCTGTAGCCTCGAAATACTTGAACGCTGTCCTCAACTCCGAGCCGGTCCGCAAGAGAACCAAAGGAATGGTTCACGGAGTAGGTCGTCCAAGGCTGAACCTCGGGGAGATCAAATCCATCGTACTCCCTCTTCCCCCAGTCGCCGAGCAGACGCGGATCGTGGCCGAGGTGGAACGGCGCCTGAGCGTGGTGGAGGAGTTGGAAACGGCGGTGGCCGCCAACCTCCAGCGCGCCACCCGCCTGCGCCAGTCCATCCTCCAGAAGGCATTTACCGGCCGGCTGCTGGGAGGCTCGTCGCGCACCCCGAGAGGAGCCACGCCATGAGCGCCACAACACGCCACTTCGGTGCAAACTGGTGGAAGTTCGACTTTCACACCCATACCCCCAAATCGGATGACTACGGGAAGGGAAACGATCAAGTGGCGTTGAAGTCACGGACTCCTCGCGAGTGGCTTCTCGACTTCATGAGGGCTGGTCTGGACTGCGTTGCCATTACCGACCACAACAGCGGAGAATGGATTGACGACCTCAAATCGGAGGTGGCACGCATGGACTCCGAGAAATCCGCAGAATTCCGCCCAATAACCCTGTTTCCCGGCGTCGAACTAAGCGTGAACGGGGGAATTCACGTCATCGCGGTCTTCGACCCAAACGCCTGCGGAAGTACCATCGTCGGGTTGCTCTCAAAGTGCGGCTTCCGTGGCCAATACGGCAGGACAGATGATTGCACGACGAAGTCATGTTCTGAGGTGATCGACCTGATTTGCCAGGAAGGCGGTATCCCGATACTTGCACACGCAGACGCGCCCTCGGGTCTGTTCCAGGAACAAAGTGGCCCCACCCTGAAGCAGACGCTGCAATCCGATGGTTTACTCGCCATGGAGTTGATTGATCCCGCCTACATACCTCCCGCGACGTACTCCGGGCTCAAGCTCAGCCTTGCCTCGGTCATGGGCTCCGATACGCACCACCCAGCTACGGTGGGAAGGCGCTACGCTTGGGTAAAGATGGAGTCGCCTTCCCTTGAAGCCCTCCGTTTAGCTCTTCACGACGGCGAGGACGGTGTGCGATCCTTACAGGACCCGCCCGCGGACCCCAACGAAGTTGGCCGGCGCTTTCATCTCAGGCGGTTGACGGTCGCCGAAGGCCAAAAGATCGGCAACGGGCGAGATCTCACCTTGAACCTGAGCCCGTGGTTGACTACCCTCATCGGAGGCAGAGGCTCTGGCAAATCTACGATTTTGGACCTTCTGCGAATAGTCTTGGCTAAGACCGACGGGATGCCACCCGAGGTCAAGGCAGAATTCGACAAGTTCAACCGCATTCCAGTTGGGCGTGGGGAGACTGGCATGTTGAGGCAAGAGACATCCATCAGGCTGGAGTTGGTCAAGGATGGGCGTGACATTGCGCTCGTCTGGAAGAGCGACGGCTCCTGCACTCAGGAGGAACAGGATGCCGGCGGCACCTGGGCGACGACAGACGATGTTGGCGACGTCCAAAAGAGATTTCCCGTCCGGATCTTCAGCCAGAAGCAGCTCTACGAGATGACGAAGCAGCCCGACGTGTTGCTGAACCTGATTGATGAGCGGTGGGATAAGCGTGCTTGGCTGGAAAAGCGTCAGTCTAGCACGGAGAAGTGGCTACAAAACCGCCGCGATCTTCGGCAGGTTGAGAAGGAGATCGCCGCAGTTGCCCACGCTCGCGCTGACTTGGAGGACGTGAGAGCGAAGATTGGTATCTTCGAGGACAGCGCCCACAAACAGCTGCTAAGGGATTACCGCTCTGCCCAGACTACCAAGCAAGGGCTGGACGCTAAACGGGTGGCTTTGGAGACAACGGCTGCCACCTTCGCCGAGACACGCCGCCAGTTTCCTCATATTGAATTGGAAAATGACCTGAAGGTTGCGCTCGGCGACTCATCGAGCGCTCCACTACAAGCGGTGCTTTCTGCCTATGAGCTGTTGCATTTGAAACTGGCTTCCGTTGAAGCTGATTTGGTTTCCTTGAGCAGCCAGTGGACCTCCACCTATGAGAGGGTTCCTTGGAAGGCTAGATTCGACGAGACGCTTCGGGCGTATGGGGAACTCAGGACCCTGGTCCAGCAGGCGGCTGGTGACGCCGATATCGTGGGCTATTCAGGCTTGCTTAGGCAGCGCGCAGAGCTTGAGGCAAAGGTGAAGAAGTTGGCCCAACACGAATGCGACTTGGCGAGACTGCGCGAAGAGGGGACAAGTCTGTTGCAGGAGATAGAAGTTCAGGAGCGGTTCCTTCGTACAGAGAGGAAGCGTGCAATCGACACTTGGATGCAGGCAAACACTGGCGAGCACATAAGGGTCACGCTTCAGGAAATGGGTAATGGAGAAGCTGCGGAGAAGGAGCTACGTCAGCTGATTAGGAAGTCTGGCGACGAGTTTGCAAATGACATCTTTCGTTCTTGCGACGGCGGCACGACGAGCGGGCATTTAGCCGAGATTGTCGCGCAGCCTCATGCGGAGGATCGCTGGGAAAGGCTGGCCTGCTTTCAGACCATCCTGCGGGAGGCCACGTATGCTGATCCTAAGGGTCTTGATCGTCGTTTCGCTCGGCACCTCGAACAACTCCGCCTCAATACACCGGAAGACTTGGATCGTGTCGCGGCATGGACTCCAGATGACAGGTTGCATCTGGACCTGGTGAGGGCAGATGGCTCTGTTGAGGACATCGAAACCGGGTCGGCAGGACAGCGAACTGCCGGCCTTCTTGGCCTTGTCCTTTCACTTGATGATTCACCGCTCATTATCGACCAGCCCGAGGACGATCTGGACACGCGCCTTATCTCGTCTCTTGTCGTTTCTGGCCTCCGGCGGTTGAAAAGGAAACAGCAGGTGATCGTCGTGACTCACAACCCCAATATCCCTGTGAATGGTGCAGCGGAACAGATAATCGAGATGCGCTTTGGGGGAGGCCAGATTTGGGCCGGCGCCATGGGAGCGCTTCAGCGGCAGGAGGTTCGCCGCGCCGTGTGTGAAGTGATGGAAGGGGGGAAGGACGCCCTGGACAAGCGCTATTATCGAATTTCGCGGGCGCTCTCATAATCTATGTCGAACAACCCAACACAGCTTGTCCAGAAGCTCTGGAACTACTGCAACATCCTCCGCGACGACGGTCTGTCCTATGGCGACTACGTCGAGCAGTTGACGTTCCTCCTCTTCTTGAAGATGGCCGACGAGCAGGCGAAGCCGCCGTTCAACAAACCATCGGCTGTCCCCAGGGCATTCGGCTGGGACGCGCTATTGAAGCTTGACGGTGACGACCTCGAAGCCCACTACCGCAAGACCCTCGAAGAGCTTGGCAAGCGGTCGGGCTTGCTCGGGGTGATCTTCCGCAAGGCGCAGAACAAAATCCAAGATCCGGCCAAGCTGCGTCGGTTGATCGTGGACCTCATCGACAAGGAGCAGTGGTCCAGCCTGTCTGCCGACGTGAAGGGCGACGCCTACGAGGGCTTGCTGCAAAAGAACGCCGAGGATGTGAAGGGGGAGCGGGCCAATACTTCACGCCGCGACCGCTGATCGCCGCGATGGTGGACGTGATCGCCCCGCAACCCGGGCAAGCCATCTGCGATCCGGCGTGCGGCACGGGCGGCTTCTTGCTCGCGGCGCACGACTACCTGGCCAAGCACCACGCCCTTGACCGGGCGCAAAAGAAGAAGCTCAAGGGCGGCACCTTCTTCGGCATCGAGCTGGTGGACAGCGTCACCCGGCTGTGCGCGATGAACCTGCTGCTTCACGGAATCGGCGGGGAGTCAGAGGACGATTTGCCAGTGGTGACCAAGGACGCGCTGGCCGGCAAGCACGGCGAGTACGAGATCGTCCTGGCCAATCCGCCGTTCGGCAAGAAGAGCAGCGTCACCATCGTCAACGAGGCGGGCGACACGTCCAAGGAATCGCTAGTCATCAACCGCGACGATTTCTGGGCCAGCACCAGCAACAAGCAGCTCAACTTCCTCCAGCACATCTTCACCATTCTCAAGCAGCACGGCCGCGCGGCGGTGGTGTTGCCCGACAACGTGCTCTTCGAGGGCGGCGTCGGCGAAACCATCCGCCGCGAACTGCTCAAGCAGGCCGACGTTCACACCCTGCTGCGCCTGCCGACCGGCATCTTCTACGCGCAAGGGGTCAAGGCAAACGTCCTGTTCTTCGACCGCAAGCCCGCGCAGGAAAAGCCATGGACGCAGAAGCTGTGGATCTACGACCTGCGCACCAACCTGCACTTCACCCTCAAGGAAGACACCCTCAAGCGCAGCGACCTGGACGACTTCGTCGTCTGCTTCAACCGCAAGAACCGCAGCGACCGCCGGGAAACCGAGCGTTTCAAGTCCTTCACCTACGAGGAGCTGACAAAACGCGACAAGCTCAACCTCGACATCTTCTGGCTGAAGGACGAAGCCCTGGAGGAATCCGCCAACCTCCCCGCACCCGAGGTCATCGCCGCCGACATCACCGCCGACCTCGAAGCCGCCCTGGAACAATTCGCGACGATCGCGGAGGATCTGAAGACCAACATCGAGCGAGGGCGCAATTGAAAGGGCATGGCTTTCCAACTATAATGCACCCGCCGTTGGCGCAGCCGGATCGCCTCTGTGATGCCAACGAACTTTCAATCGGACCCAGGGGTCTACTATGAGAGTCGAGACCATTCACATTGAGAACTTTCGCGGCCTAGCGGATGTGTTTCTTCAAACTACGAGCGCGGCCAATGTCATAGTCGGTCCCAACGCCACAGGGAAGACTACAATCCTTGAGGCAATCCGGTTAGCCAAGGCATTACTCATGCCCACCGCAGCCAACGAATCTGCTGCGGTTCTTCAGTCCCTTGGTGCCCAATCACCACACCTCCCACAGTTCTTGAACCTACCGGCCATTCTAAAGGACGGACGACTACCCTTGCGAATCGCGTTAAGATTCAGCTCGATGACGAAGAGCTATCGCTAATTGAAAAGAACATCGATCAGCTTGCGGCGAGACGACTCCGCGGCCATCTCGCAGTGCTTCCCGGTCAGGAAGATCTCGCGCTAATCCAATACCTTTCCACACCACAAGGCCTCCAGACACTGACCCAGATCAAAGGTCGGGTCACCGAGGAATTCGCTCAAGTCAAGGCCGTAAGGGCAATTCAGCCTACGCTGGAGATCATGAACGGCCCTAACGGCATTCGTGGAACCCGTCCCCTTGATCAGGAGATTGTCGCCTTTCTCGACCTGCAATATTTGCCCCAATCCAGCATCTTCAACTACTTTCCCGCCGATCGCGCCATGCCACAGGGTGAGGTGAATATTCAGATTGGCGGTGCAGATGCGGCGGCTCAGTTGCAGACCCACCTAGCACAACCAGCAACCAAATACACCCGGCTAAAACAATACATCGTGAATCAATATGTCAGCAGCATACGCGAACAGGAACAGCTCAAGAGGGACTTTGAACTTGTGTTCAACAACCTCCTGCCGGGGAAGCAGCTTGAGGGTCCGCTTATCGGACCCAGTGGCAATCTTTCAGTACGAATCAAGGAGACGACGTCGGGGGCCGTCTATGACATTGACAACATGAGCAGCGGCGAGAAGGGTCTGATCCTGACGTTCTTTCTGATGAAGCGCAATACGGCCGATGGCGGCATCATTCTGATAGACGAACCGGAATTGCACCTGAACCCTGCGGTGTGCAAGAAGATTCTGCCTTTCTTATTGGACGAGATCCTTGTGCCACAGCGAAAACAGGCCTTCATCTGCACCCATTCGCCTGAGATTCTGGGGGCTGCGTTTGATCGAGAGGACTGTGCTCTGCACCACTTGCGCTCGGGCACTGATATCACCCAAATCCTTAAGTCGCACAAGGCTGAGGTATTTGAGGCGTTGGAGCGATTGGGAGCCGAACCGAGTGACGTCTTGTTCTCCACCAAGGGAACTATCTTTCTCGAAGGTGGCGACGATATCGACCTTTTGGAGACCGCCATGGGCGACTCCTTATCCGGCTATCGCCTAAAATCGCTTGGAGGTCGGGGTGAGGTCGAAAAGGAGATCGAGAGTCTTCAGAGGAGCGAAGAAGCTGGAAAGCTCGATTCGTACCATTTCTTCTTCTTCGACCGTGATCGCAAGCTGTCGAGTGCGAAGAGCAGCAACAAAGTGCGGGTCAAGCAGTGGGAGCGCTACTGCATCGAGAACTTCTTGCTCGAACCCAATATTGTCTACGACGTGATGAAGGAGTCCCTCAAGGACCCACAGACGGTGCCATCACTGGGGGAGTTGACGCGCGTTCTGAAGCAATATGCTGAGAGCGAGGTCAGGCGTTCGTTGTATTTTGAACAGTTCAGCCGCTTGCGCCCGACATCCCCTGGAATCAGGAAGGAAGAGATCGCAGCTGGCCTGGATGGGAATGGCGTGGCACATCTCTTCTGGGATAGCATCGAGTGTTCTCGCAACAGCATGAAGGACCTTGTAGAAGGTGAATGGACGGGCAATTTCCTCGAAGCGGTCGAGCGAGAGATGAAGCGGAGGAGGGAGACTTGGGACGATAGGTGGTACAAGGATGCAAGCGGCAAGGAAGTGCTGCGCAAACTGCATTCAACGTTTGTGTTTAGGATTTCTCTCCTTGAACTCAAGATGCGTCTAATGAGACGGGTGTGCGCCGACAAGACGGAGAGCTGGCGGGTGCTCAACAGTGCCTTGGAGGAGGGACTGAAGCGAGGTTAATGCTGCCGACCTAGTGGGGGCCTGGTGCAGGTGGCTCGTCTGAACCGGGGTTGCGCTCGGAGTTCTCGGTTGGTAGCCTTTCCGTGGCCGAAGAGTCTATCAGCGCGAATGAATATCGACGCCGGGTCGGCCAGGTCTGCACCGGGATTGAACCCTTGGCACGGCATGTTTCTGGGGGTAACTCTGGGGGCAACTTTCTGCCCATGTTTTAGCAAACGTCCTGAGTTTATAGGGTTTTTCGCCTAATTCGGTAGGTGTCCCGCCTACACTTAACTATCGGAAATCAAAGGCATTCCTAGCACCCTTGGTGGTAGGGAGGTCTTGTCGCTACTTGGTTCGGCTCACCCCAAGACTGCGACGGCTTTCCATGCCGGGAGTAATCGCCAACTTCACAATCAGGTCGGACAGGCTGTTCAGGGAGATGTCGTGTCCCTCGAACGGCTGCCCTTTCTGCGTGATCTGGTACGAGACCTCGTCGTCGTGGGTGAACCAGCCGGGCCGGAGAATCGTGTAGTTGAGGTCGGATGCCTCGATGATGGCAGCCGAGTCCCGATAGGGATCAAGAACGCTGCGATACTTCTCTCCCGGCACTTCGCCGTAGATCCCCATCGAGCTGATGAAAATGAGGCGCCTCACGCCGGTCGCGTACATGGCGGCGACGATGTGCTCGGCCTGGCGTTTCATGTCTCCGACCAAATTCGCGTAGACGACGTGCTGTCCGCGCATCGCGGCTTCGAGAGCCTCGCGGTCGAGCACGTCGCCTTCGACGATGGTCACTCGCTTGGGATTCGGATTCTGGAGCCTGTTCGACAGCCGCAAATACAAGGTCAGGCGGGCGTCGGTGTCGCGAAGAAAGACGGGCGTGGTATTGCGGGCGAGCTGGCCGTTGGCGCCCAGGATGAGAACGTTCGTCATTGCGTGGCGCCCTGATTGATCATCTTGAGAGCGTTGAGCGTGCGCGGATAGCCGATGAAGGGCAAGAGCTGGGAAACCGTGGCCACCAAAGTCTTTCGGTCATTACCGACCGCGAGGTTGGCCACGACGTGCGCCGCGAGCTGCGGCTCGCAACCGCCTAGCGCCGCGAGCATCGAGAAGGTCAGCAGCTCTCGCTTGGCGAGGTCGAGGCCGGCACGCGTGTAGTGGTCACCGAAGCAGTGGGCGGTCAGGTATCGCTGGATGTGAAGCTGGTCCTTCGGCAACTCCGCGTAGAGCCGGTCGATGCCGTCGCCGAAGAGTCGCCTCTGTGCCTCCATGCCCTTGTCCAGCCGAGTCTCCACGGTCGTGGTCGACTGGGGCGGAAGCGGCAAGGCGACCCCTCTTTCGACGAGGACCTGGTTTGTGATGTCGAGAAAGTCATAGACACGCGCCATCCCGACGTAGGGAACCGCCTGATAGACCACCTCCTTGATCTCAACGGGCGTCACGCCGACCTCCAGGGCAGCGCCGAGCATGACCCGGTACTCGCGGGTGGCGTGGCAGGCGATGATAGCTCCCAGTTGCATCAGCAAGCGGGTGCGAATGTCCATCGGCGAGTCGGCGATGACGTCGCCAAACGCCCAGTTGTCGAAGATTCCGATCAGCTCGGGGTCGGTCTTCTGCAGTTCCGACCTCTGTCGTGGAAAGAGCTCGTCGTGGTTCTTGGCTGCGTCTGCTCGAATCGACATCGCTCCTCCTCCGTTATCGACCGACCAGCTTCTGCAAGTGCTCGGGATACCGGGCACCTTGCACCTTTATGTTGGCCGCGGCGCCGTCGATCTCCTGCAGATCCTCGGCGGTCAGGTTCACCGAGGTGGCGCCGAGGTTCTCGTCCAGGCGCTGGAGCTTCGTCGTGCCCGGAATGGGAACAATCCACGGCCGCTGTGCGAGCAGCCATGCCAGGGCAATCTGAGCGGGTGTGGCATGCAGCCTGGCGCCGATCTTGCCGAGCAAATCGACTATGGCCTGGTTCGCCTTGCGATTCTCGGCGTCGAACCGGGGAACCACGTTGCGAAAGTCCGACTTGGCGAAGCTAGTCTTCTCGTCGATCTTGCCGGTCAAGAAGCCCTTGCCAAGCGGGCTGAACGGAACAAAGCCGATGCCTAGCTCTTCGAGCACGGAAAGCGTCTCGCTTTCGGGCTCGCGGAGCCACAGCGAGTACTCGCTCTGCAGCGCCGTCACGGGCTGCACCGCATGCGCTCGCCGGATAGTCCCGGCACCCGCCTCGGACAACCCGAAGTACTTGACCTTGCCCTGCTGGATCAGATCCTTGACCGCGCCAGCCACGTCCTCAATGGGGACGTCGAGATCCACGCGGTGCTGATAGAAGAGATCGATGGCGTCGATCTTGAGCCGCTTGAGCGAAGCCTCCGCGACCAGCTTGATGTGCTCGGGACGGCTGTCGAGGCCGGTCTGCTTCCCGGATGCATCAAAAGCAAATCCGAACTTGGTCGCGATGACGACTTGGCCGCGGAAAGGTGCCAGCGCCTCGCCGACGAGATCTTCGTTGATGTACGGCCCGTACGCCTCCGCGGTGTCGAAGAAGGTGACGCCGCGGTCGACGGCCGCCCGAATGAGCGCGATCATCTGCTGCCGGTCGGCAGGCGGTCCATAACCGAAGCTCATGCCCATGCAGCCAAGGCCCAGAGCAGAGACCTCCAAGCCGCTTCTCCCCAGGTTTCGTTTTTCCATGATTTCTCCTCTCATGCGTTCGTTGGTTGCGGTCGCAGTAACGTCTTGATTGCCCGCCGTTCGTGCATGGCTCGATACCCCTCTGCCACCTGGTCGAGGGGCAGCTTCAAGTCGAAAACCTTACCCGGGTCGATCTTCCGCTTCCTCCTGATTTCGATGTTGCCAAGCTAGCGCACGTGCCAACGCCTGACATCACACGGTCCTCGACACTTCTTGCCTAATCCTGCAAGCTAGGTGCACAAGCCATGGAAGCGTCCCTCAATCTTGCGCAGCTGATCGAGCGCCAGACCGGTGGCGTCGACGGCAATTATCCAACGGCAGTCGACGGGCTCACGCTGTATCGGCGCTCCGCCGATCCGGCGCCAGCCGCCATCCTGTATGAGCCTGCACTCTGCGTGATCGCGCAGGGCTCGAAGCGGGTAACACTCGCCGGTCGCGAATTTCGCTACGACGCCACGAAGTACTTGCTCATCGCTGCGGACGTGCCGGCCATGGCCCAGATCGTGGGAGCCACTGCCCGGATGCCCTATCTGGGACTGAAGCTGTTGCTGGACCTCGGCGACGTGAGCGAAGTCGTGGCCCAGATGAATACGGCCCGGCAGCCAGTGGCAACGGCTCGCGCCCTCGCCGTGGGCAAGCTGGACACAGCACTCATCCAATCGGTGTGCCGCCTCGTCGACATCCTCGATAGCCCGCAGGATGCCGTGGTTCTCTCGCCACTTTTGCGCCGGGAGATCACCTATCGCCTGGTGATCGGCCCGGCTGGGCAGCGGCTGAGGCAAGTTATCGCCCGAGCAGGACAGGCGCACCGGCTCACGCGTGCGTTGAGCTGGCTCAAGGGCCACTACACCGAGCCGTTGCGGGTGGAGGCCCTGGCCAAGCAAGCGGGCATGAGCGTCTCGGCTCTTCATCATCAGTTCAAAGCATTTACGGCGTTGAGCCCGCTTCAGTACCAGAAGCACCTTCGTTTGCATGAAGCGCGTCGCCTGATGCTGGCCGAAGCGCTGGACGCGGCCGAGGCCAGCTTCCGGGTCGGTTACGAGAGCCCGTCCCAGTTCAGCCGCGAGTACCGGCGGCTCTTTGGCGAACCTCCGCGACGGCACATCGAGCTGCTGCGAGGCAGAGCGACGGCCGGGACACCTCGACCTGCGGGCGTTTCGGCTCGCAAGAGCCCAGCCCGGCGTCCGGATCCGGGCCTCCACCTCGGCGCACTCGCCGAGTACTAGCGGCGCAACCGCCCCAAGGCCAATTGAGGTCACGGCGGGCGACGCCGCCGATCTTGCCGAGATCGAGATCGACCTTTCGATGAACACCCGGAAGGCCCGTACGGTTCGGTGGAAGACAATCCCTGTCCCGCCTACTAAGGTTATTGGTGGCGGCGCGGGGCGTACGTGCGTGCCCCGCGCATTCCGGCGAAAGCCAGCATGGATTTGTAGCGATGGGTTAACATGTCGGCAAGCGCTTCATGCCCGAAGGACATCGTGGCAACGCGTACCTATTCGGACTTGCTCGGCGGTGTCAGCGAGCTGCTGGAATCCGCTCGCCGCGCCAGCGCTCGCGCCGTCAATGCATTCATGACGGCGACATACTGGGAGGTTGGCCGGCGCATCGTCGAATTCGAGCAAGGTGGCGCAAAACGGGCCGTCTACGGCGAGCAGCTCTTGAAGCGGCTGGCCTCCGACCTCACCGCACGTCTTGGGCGCGGCTTTTCCGTCCAGAACATCGAGAATATGCGGCTCTTCTACGGCGTTTGCGGAACCAAGGAAAAGCCCTGGACGCAGAAGCTGTGGATCTACGATCTGCGCACCAACCTGCACTTCACGCTGAAGGAAAATACCCTCAAACGCGGCGATCTGGACGACTTCGTCGCCTGCTTCAACCGCAAGAACCGCAGCGACCGCCGGGAGACCGAGCGTTTCAAGTCCTTCACCTAGGAGGAGCTGACGAAACGCGACAAGCTCAACCTCGACATCTTTTGGCTGAAGGACGAGGCCCTGGAGGAATCCGCCAACCTCCCCGCGCCGGAGGTCATCGCCGCCGACATCACCGCCGACCTCGAAGCCGCCCTGGAACAGTTCGCGACGATCGCGGAAGACCTGAAGACGGATGGGTAGCAGCCATGCGGTGTCTCCACCAGCGCGCTGCACCCCCAATCAGGAGGGAAGGTAGACGACGTTCTTGCACGAGGCCGTGCAGTAATTGTCCAGGCCGTTCTGGGCGCCGTCGTCGCATTCCTCGGGACCGTTGATGATGCCGTCGCCGCAGTAGGGACCCAGCTTGCATTGCGCGGTGCAGCCGCCGTACGAGCCAGTGTTGAGGAGCGTCCCTTCGTCGCATTGCTCGGGTCCGTTCACAATCCCATCCCCGCAGTGGGGGGCGTAGATGCAACTCGGGGCGCAGCCACCATAGGCGCCCGTATTGAATAGCGCCCCGTCGTCGCATTGTTCGGGCGGCTCGACAATGCCGTCGCCGCACCCGCCCGGTAGCCGGCAAGCGCTTGTGCAATTGGGGTCATTCGTCATGGTAGGTTCGCACTGCTCCCCGTAGTCCGCCTGAACCACCCCATCGCCACACCTCGGAGCGAGCGTGCAGTCGGGATTGCAAGTGCCGTAGGTGCCATCATTGACACCGTCGTCGCATTGCTCGGTGCCATTCTTGATACCGTCGCCACAGTAGTCGCCGCGCTGGCAGTTTGCCAGGCAGCCCCCATAGCCAACTTCGGGGTCGGTGGTGGTCAGGTTGGCGGAACCGTTGTCGCATTGTTCGCCAAAATCAGCCTGCACTATGCCGTCACCACAGCGAGCCGGCAGCTTGCAACCAGGCGCGCAGCCGGAAGTGGCCCCGTAGTCGTCGTCGTTGGTGCCGTTGTCGCACTGCTCGGGTCCGTTGACGACGCCGTCGCCGCAATAAGGCCCGAGCAGGCAATTCGGGCCACACTGATTGTAGCCGCCCAGATTGTTCGCGGTTCCATTGTCGCATTGTTCGCCGGGCTCCACGACACCGTCGCCGCAGATGGGCCCACACACACTCGGCAACTCGTTGAAGCCGCTCAGGGTAAGTTTGTACGTCGAGCCGTACCAACATCGTTCCGCTTGGAACACGGCGATCTCGTAAACGCCGTTGTTCGTCATGCCCAGATCGACGCTGCTCTTGCTGGACGTGCAGGTCGAAACCACGCCCTGCGTGGTACAGGTGGCTCCCTCGGTCGGGGTCACGGTGACATCCCCGCCACCAGTCGCGTTGAGCACGATGGTGCCCTCGACCGGGGTATGAATACCCCCCAGGTCCACCGCCAGCTTGCGATTGATGAAGACCCAGACATCATCGTCACCCGTGAAATCAAGTGTATATTGTTTGCTCGTCGAATAGCTGAACCAGTAGCGGACCTCGCTGGTAAAGCTGAAGTTGTGCACAGGCTGGGGCGTCCCTGGCTCGGCATCCCAGCCGCCGCTGTATAGAGGCGGGGTTTCGGCGGTCGCATAGGCAGAGGTCGGCGTGATCATGCCCGGTATGTTGTCGAGGGGGAAAAACAGCGGGTTTCCAGGGACCAGTGCCACGCTGGCCACGCAGGAATTCGTGTTGCCGGTGCCCCAGGGCGCGCACACGGCAAAACACTGCATTGTGCCGTCGTTCACGTACGGCGGAGGGTTGCAGTTCGTGCAGGTTCCGTCCGAACACCAGCGAACGTTGGAATACGACGTCCACTCTTGGTTGTCCTTCCACCAGTTCACGAAGGCGCCGTTGCCATTGTTGTGCAGAAGAATGGTCGATACGTAGGTGGTGTTGGTTCCCGGCGTGTCCCGGTACCAATTGTGGAAGCTGGCCGCACTCGTGATCCACCCGCTAGTCGCGCCGGTGCCGCCCACACCGGCGAGGACCGGATTGCCGTCGCTGTCGAGCGTGCCCTGGACCAGGCCGGTCGTGGCCGGGTTGCTACCCGAGACGTCGGCCGCGTGGAAATCGCCGCCGACCAGGAAGTCGCGGTAGGTGACCGGCACGGTCATGGTGGGAGCGTTGGAATCGGGCTGACTGCACTGGTAGCCGGGCTCCACCGTGCAAGTCGACGAGCAGCCGTCCCCGTTGGTGGTGTTTCCATCGTCGCACGCCTCGCCGACGACCAACCCATCCCCACACTTCGAGGTGCAGGTGCCCGTGCTCACACTGCAGGTCGGCTCAAAGTGGCAGGTGGGCGAGCAACCGTCGTTGGGCAGGGTGTTGCCGTCATCGCAGGCCTCGGTGCCCTCGACCTTGCCGTCGCCGCACACCGTCTGGTGGCAGCTCAGCGGGGTACCGCTGCAGGCCCAGCCGGGATTCCACTTGCAGGTGGAAGAGCAGGCCTGCGCCATGTTTGGCGCCTGGACGCCGGGATCGCATTGTTCCATGGGCGCCAGCACGATGCCGTCGCCACAATCTGGCACGCAGGGGGCGTTGACAAAGGGACAGGCATATCCGGTCTCGATGGTGCACGTCGACGAGCAGCCATCACCGCTATTGGTGTTGCCGTCGTCGCACTTCTCGCTACCCTCGATCACGCCGTCCCCGCACTTGACGACCGGACAGACGCACAACTGGCCCGGGGTGCAAACGCAGCCCACACCCTTGGTTTTGCAGTCGGCCGAGCAGCCGTCGCCATCCTTGGTGTTGCCGTCGTCGCAAACCTCGCCCAGCGAGGGCTGGACGATGCCGTCACCGCACCGCGGGGCCGGCTTGCAGGCAGCACCGGGCGTCGGGCAGACCCAACCAGCTTCGAGTTGACAGCTGCTGCTGCAGCCATCGCCGCTCACCGTGTTGCCGTCGTCGCAGTTCTCGCCCGGTTCGATGCGCTTGTTGCCACACTGGGAAGTGCGAGTGCAGAGCTGTCCGGCGATGCAGGTGTAGGCGGGATCCTGAACCGTGCAGGTGGAATTGCAGCCGTCGCCATCAAGGGTGTTGCCGTCGTCGCAAACCTCGCCCGGGCCGATGACGCCGTCGCCGCAGACGACCTTTCGCGTGCAAGCCCCCGCCGGGGGACATGTCCAGTTGGGCTCGACCTGGCAGACACCATTGCAACCATCGCCGGGCAGCATGTTCCCGTCGTCGCATTGCTCGGGTGGCTGGTTGATCCCGTCGCCGCACGCCGGGGGATTCTGGGCTTTGCAGCCGGAGGTGTTTGAAGCGTTGCAGACCTTGCTCGAACCACCGGTGCCGCCGGTCGCAGCGGCCGAGGACAGATTGATGCCCGCTCCACCGGCTCGGTTCGTTCCGGTGCCGCCGTTGGCGCCGGTGCCTCCCACTGCACCTCCGGTGCCGCCTGTGCTGCTAATCGATGCGCTGCTGCAGCCAATTCCCGCGAGCACCCAAATTGCGGTGAAAACGAAGCCTGCACACGGACCTGCGGGACCATTGGAAACCGGGCGCACAATACGTTCTCTTGTCATTGAAGGATGCCTCTCACTTCCGGGGCAAGCCATTCGGACCCATGCCCAATGGTCTGTGTCCGCGTCTAGTGTAGCAAGTTTCGCGCAGCAATTGCGGGCCGAACGCGGGTGGGCCAATGTCGCCATAGTGAGGAGAAGTCCCACATCGCGCCTGAAGGCGGATCAGCCTCGCTCCTTGTCTTTTTCCGTTCGGCCTGCCAAGTTCAATCTTCGTCCCGCCCGTGAACAGAAAATGCGGGACGTCCATGCTCTCCATTGCTCCCGTCTTGGTATCACTTTTGGCGCTCACGGCGGACGGCGTGGATAGCAGCTCGGGAGCCCTGCCTGGGGTGCGGCCGTCGCGCGGGTTGGTTATCGTCCTGCGGCCGGCCGATGTCGACGAGCTGACGCGCACCGCGCTGGCCCGCGTCACCGGAGAGCTGACCGCGGCCGAGTTCCAAACCACGTTTGTCACCCTCGACCCACGCCAGGATCCCACGACGCAGGTCGAAACCGTGGCCCCGGATTCCCGCGCTGTCGCCGCGTTTGCCATTGCTCATATCGGCGATCCGGAGAGCCACACGATTGCCATCTGGGTTTCAGATCGGGTGGGACGGCGAACCAGCATCCTGCGAATGGCCGTCCAGGGCGACGACATCAGCCACGACGCTGCGGTGTTGGCTGTGAATGCGATCGAGCTGATCCGCGTCAGCCTTACCGGCCTGTGGCCTGCGCCACAGCAAGCCACCGCCAACCATGACCACACGGCTCAGTCATCTCATCGACCGCAGGTCACGATTGGCCTGGGAATCGCCGTGCAGCAGGACGTGGGGCTTCCTTCGCCCCAATGGATGGGCTCATTGCTGGCCATGGTGACGTGGCCGCATGGGCTGGGAATACGGGCCGAGATCGACGGCCTTGGCCCGGCCATGACGCTCACCGGAGATTATGGAACCGCCACCGTGCACCGTCAGCTCGGGTTGCTGGGACTGGCCTGGGCCTTCTTTCGGCGAGCGCGGGTTCAGTCGTTCGTCGTCGCGTCGGCGGGCGTGGCACACTTGAGCGGCCAAGGCGCGACGACTGATCCAACGCAAGCGGTTGCGCGCTCGGGCGCCGCCTGGTCCGCGCTGGCTGCGGCCGGAGTTGCCGCGAACCTTCGCCTCGCGAATCGGCTTTGGCTCGGCGCCGAGTTGAACGCCAACGCGACTGTCCCACCCCTGGTGATTCGCATCGCCAATACCGACACGAAATCATTTTCCCGTCCCGGAGTCCTGGCCAATGTCGGGCTACACGTCAGCTTCTAGGCCGTTAATCCTGCTGGGGTTCCTGGCGGCCTGCTCGCCACGCACCTTGACCCTGGTGGACCTCTACTCGGACGGAGGCCATCATCCGTCTTCTCTCGACGGCAGCCCCGGCGATGTCTCCGGTGCTGCCAGCACCGCGAGCCTGCTGTCCGGACTGGTGGGTTTGTGGCACTTCGACGATCCCGTCGGCAGCAAGGTAGCGCACGACTCCTCCGGCAACGGCAATGACGGTACCCTGGTGGGTCTGGATCCGGCGCAGGCCTGGGTTGAAGGACGCCTGAACGGGGCTCTGGACACCAATGGCATTGGATACGCGTCTGTCGCAGACTCCGCTAGCATCGACAGTATCACCACCCAGGTTACGGTTTCCGCGTGGGTTTACTTCGATGGCGTGATTTCGGTGGCCGATGGGTATGGGACGGCGCTGTCGCGCCAGATTGGAACCACAGACGAGCAGTACTACCACTTGTCGCTGTATCAGGACGGGACACCCACGCTGTTCATCGGTTTCTCGGCCAGCATCGCAGCCGCCCGTCCGCAGGCCAGCCAACAGGTCGCGCAAACGACCTGGACCCACATGGCGGGAACCTATGACGGCAACCTGGCGGTCTTGTACGTCAATGGCGTCGAGGTCAACTCGCGGTCGATCTCGGGGGTTTTCCCCCGCGACACGAGGCCGGTGATCCTGGGCGGCAATGGCAATGCGGCGGTGGTTACTGAACTGTTTCCCGGCAGGATCGACGAGGAGGCGCTCTACAATCGCGCGCTCACCGCCAACGAGATCCAGCTACTCGCGACCCCGGTTGCGTTCTAACCCCTGTGCTCACCCGAGTGGAAATAGTTCTTGCCCAGCTGCGCGCGAAGACCTCCAGCACATTTGTGTGCGCATTTGCGGCCCCCTCAATATCATTGAGGTTTTCGCTGGCGGGTGACATCCGGCGGGTGATCCTTTCGTGATGACAAGCGACCTTGTGGCCACGTCAGAGACGCGCCGCGCCTACGACCACCGCATCCGGGAGCAGGTGTGCCGCACTGGCAAGAGATGCCTACCAAGGCACGTCGCGATCCCGCGCTCCACGGTTTCCTCTTGGCACGGGCGCGGTGTGCGCCCTGTCGTCACCATTGAGCCGTTCGACCAGGACCGGCAGCAGCTGCTCGACACCATCGCGAAGCTTGATCGGCGAGCGCGAGTCCTCGCGGCGGTTGTCCGGATTCTTCTGGCACTACTCCGCGCTTCTGGGTTCAGCCTGGCTGGTGGCCAACGGCTTCCCGAAGGCAACGCCAAGGCCGGTATCCTAGACCTGCCGGCGCAACTGGCAGCGGCCCGGAGCAAGGCGCGGGAAGAGCGTCTTGCAGCGAACCGGGCCATGTCCTGCAACCAATGCATCGGTCAGCAAGCCAGCCTTCCCGCATCGCTAATTCCTCCATGATTTCAGCGCTGACGCTGTTGCGTACGCTTTTCTACGGAAGGTCTTCGCACACATCTGGGCTACCCATCAAGGCAAGAACTATTTCCACTCAGGTGAGCACAGGGGTTAGACCCCTTCGCTTGGCCGGCTGCCAAGACAGCGGCGCGTGCGGGTAGGCACACAACCGCCATGTGTGGTGTGCTGCCCGAATGCCTACTCGTCATGGAATCCTCGTGTGGACATCTCTCGCGCGCATATGTGCCGCCTGGCCACTTCAACGGCTCAACGAAGTTGCCCCACCGTGGCAGGCAATGGTTCCTCCTCCTTGGCCCGAGGCCGATGGGTGCAGCTACTGTAGCAAGAGCCGGTTCCCCGAACGGCCTGTTTCCTGAGCCGGTTTCCGCGAGGACGGGCACCTTTCAATTGAACGACATGCGCAGCGAAACCGATAGCCAGGCCAGAGAAGGCGCCAAGATCCTGGTGCTGCCGGCCGCGGATCTTTCCGCGATCGACGACGCGGGCCTGGTCCGCGCAATCCTGGACGGGGATCCCCGCGCGCCCCGCGTCCTCTGGGATCGCCATACCCGGCTGGTCTATCGCATTCTGCGCCGCTCGCTAGGCCAGCAAAATGAAGTGGAGGATCTGGTGCAGGAGGTCTTCCTGAATCTGTTCAAAAGACTGCCGACGCTGCGCGACCCGAGAACCCTGCCGGCCTTTCTCATCACCATCACGACGCTCACCTTGCGCCACGAACTGCGTCGCCGCTGGGTGCGACGGTGCATGACCCTAGGTGCGAAGCAAGACATCGACCCCGATCTGCAGACGGTTCATCCCAATCCGGAAGCGCGCCAGGCGGTTTCTCGGCTCTACGCCATCCTGGACCGGCTCGGAAGCGAGGACCGCATCGCCTTCGTCTTGCGCTTCATCGAAGGCATGGAGTTGACCGAGGTGGCCACAGCCATGGGCGTGTCCCTGGCCACAGCCAAGCGACGGCTCGTGCGCGCCCGCGCGCGGGTCGACCACCACATCGCCAGAGATCCTGGGCTGGCCGCCTACCTCTCGGGAATCGACGAGGAATCCCCATGAAGAAGAGCCTGGAGCCCCAAGCCTCGGACCGCGCGCTTCGCCACCTCTGTAACCTGGCCCGCGCCGCCCTCACCGACGACCTGTCCGCCCGCGAGCAGGCCGGCTGGAGCCGCCTTGAGGTGAAGCTCTCGGGACGGCTGCGCACCAGACACACCCTGGCCCTAGGCCTTGCCCTGGCCGTTGCTGCGGCCGCCGTCGTCTTGCTGGCTCCCAGGTTGAACCAGACGCCGCCCAGCCTTGCCTTCCGCGTCCTCGACGAAACCGGCGTGCCTCACGCTGCTCCCGATCTCGCTTCAGCCGGGCGCATCGAGTTCTCTGACGGCTCTCGCGTGACCGTGGCCGCCGAGGCGCGCGCGAGCGTCACGGCCATCGACGCGCGGGGGGCGCGCATCCGGCTCGAGCACGGCCGGCTGTCTGCGCAAGTCGTGCATCTTCCCGGGGCGAGCTGGTCACTGGCGGCCGGGCCATACCAAATTCTGGTGACGGGGACAGCCTTCGACATGAACTGGACCCCGGAAACGAGTGTCCTGGAACTCTGGATTCGCCACGGCAGCGTTTTGGTGAAGGGACCCAATGCCGGCCAGGGACTCGCCGTTTCCGCCGGCCAGCATCTCCTGGCCAGCGCGGAAAGCGGGCAAATCGTGCTCGACGCCTTGGCGCCCGCTGCCTCTCCGGCTCAGCCCGCGGCCCCCGCGGCGCCCGTGCCCACGGCTGACCTCGCGCCTGCACCTTCGTCTTCCAGCGAGCGCCCGGCGATATCCCCGCGCGAGTCGTCGCGCGCCCCTCGCCCAGCGCCGGCGCCGCGAGCGATGGCCCCCGAGTCCTCGGCGGCCTGGCCGCAGGCGCTGGCTCGCGGCGACTTCCAGCGCATCCTGGATGAGGCCGCGCGCCGAGGTCTCGACGATGTGCTCGCCAGCGCGACAAGTGCCGACCTCGCCGCTCTCGCCGATGCCGCCCGCTACCGCCGAAGGGACGATCTGGCGCAGCGGGCGCTCTTGGCCCAGCGCCAGCGCTTCCCGCAAACCGTGGCGGCGCGAGACGCCGCCTTCTTCCTCGGCACCCTCGACGAATCCCGCCCCGGGCGCAAGGCCGAGACCAGCGCGCTACAATGGTACGGTCGCTACCTAGCGGAAAACCCGGCCGGCGACTATGGCGAGCAGGCTCTGGGCCGCCGTCTGGTACTCTTCGATTCCCTGCGCGATCGGGCTGCCGCGCGGAAAACTGCCGCTCTTTATCTGGCCAAATTCCCCGCCGGCCCATACGCCAACAAGGCCACAAGCATCGTCGGGGCCAATCAGCCGTAAAGCAACCGCCAACGGTTGTCGATTCACCCCTGTTTCAGAACCCCGAGGGTGCGCTCGTCGAGCCCCATCTGGACCTGCAACAGGGTGGCGTAAAGCCCACGCCGGTCAATCAACTCGTCGTGCGTGCCTGATTCCGCGATCCTTCCCTTGTCGAACACCAGGATGCGGTTCGCCCTGAAAATGGTGCTCAGACGGTGCGCAATCACGATGGTGGTCTGGCCCCCCAAAAGGCCGTCGATGCCCTTCTGCACCTCGCGCTCCGTCTCCGCGTCCAGGGCCGAGGTGGCCTCGTCCAGCACCAGGATGGCCGGCCGGCGAAAGATCGTGCGCGCGATGGCGATACGCTGTCTCTGCCCGCCCGACAGCGTGGCCCCGCGCTCCCCGACCACGGTGTCGTACCCGTCGGGCAGTGCCGCGATGAACTCGTGCGCGTTGGCTCGCCGGGCCGCCTCGCGAACCGCCTGCTTGTCGTAATCCTCGCGGCCGTGCGCGATGTTCTCGTACACGGTTCCCCGAAAAATGATGGGCTCCTGTGTGACCACGCCGACCTGCTTGCGCACATGGCGCATGTCAAGGCTCGCCAGGTCCCGGCCGTCGAGGAGAATGCGTCCGCGTTGCGGCTGCACCAGACCCAGGACCAGGTTCACGAAGGTGGTCTTGCCCGAACCCGACGCCCCCACCAGCGCCACTGTGGCAGAGCGCTCGAGCAGAACGGAAAGGCCGGTGAAGACCGGCGGCCCACTCCCGTACGAGAAATCCACGGCCTCAAACTCGATCTGTCCGTCAATGGCGGCTGGTTTCTCTTTCCCCTGATTGCACTCCTCTTCCGCAGCGTCGAGCACCTCGTCGATCGAGTAGACCGATTCGGCGAACTCGGTGATGATGGGAAACTGGTTGATGATGTTGGTGACCGTGTTGGTAAGCTGGGTGATGTAGGTGAGAAACAGCACCAGCGATCCGATGAGCATCTCGCCGCGCACCACCAGGGTCGCGCACACGGCGACAATCAGCATGGTGAACACCTGCGAGAAGGTCACAGTGATGATGCCGAACGAGGCGATGGCCTTGCGGATGGACTTCTGTCGCTGGATGATGTCGACGCTGCGCTCATCGATACGTCTTCGTTCAAATTCCTCCTCGCCGTGCAGTTTGCTGAGAAACGAGGTCTGGATGAACTGGCTCAAGGAATGGCTCAGATCCTCGTTGGCCATGCGCGCCGCGCGCTGCAACCGGCCGAAACGCACGTTGAAATACCGGTACACCAGCAAGTAGAAGGGGATGCACAGAAGGTAGAAGAGCAGCATCTTCCAGTTGTCCGCTGCCAGCACCGCCACCGAAAACACGACGGTGATGACCGAGGCCAGCAACGTATTGAAGAGCATCTCGGCGAAACGCTCGGTGCGCTCGACATCGACCAGCAGCTTCGAGACGAAGCGCCCGCTCTCGTGGCTGGCGTGATACTGCAACGACAGAAGCTGCAGCTTCTCCACGATCTGATTGCGCAGGCTGCGCGACACCCCCTTGGTGATGATGGTTTCGCACACGGTGTAGGCGCGATGGCAGAAGTAGTTGAGCACCCCCAACAGGGCGACCACCACCAGGGTGCCGAAGATCAAGTCCAGCCGGCGCGCCGGAATGAAGCGGTCGATGATGAGCTTGATGAGAATGGGATAGAAGAGATAGGCGGCGTGCTTGATGGGAAAGAGCACCGCGATCTTGGCCAGGGGACGCCGGTGCACGGCGATGCGCCGCAGGTAACTTCCCATGGCGCGAGAGATGGACTGCTGGGCGGGCCGCATGAGGATGCGGCTATTGTGTACCAACCCCGTCGCGGCTGCGCCCGACTTTCCTGCCCGCGGGCAATCAGGCAGCCGAGCGTGGTCAGTCGCACCACGCGACGACGCGCCTGTCTACTGGGCGCAGCGAAAGCCGAGAAACTGCGCACGGCTGCTGGGATCGAGGCGAAAGCGGTTGCTGGTCCGCTCGGTTCGCGGATCGCCACCGCCCCAGCTTCCCCCGCGCAGGACGCGTTTCTTCTCGGCGTGGCTGCCGTCGTAGGCGGCGTACTCGGACGCGGTCCATTCCCAGACGTTGCCAAGCAGATCGAGCACGCCGTGCTTCGATGCGCCGGCGGGAAAACTGCCCACTGGAGCCGTCTCCGGCCAGCCATCGTCCGCCTCGTACATGGGCGCCCACCTCGGGAATCGCTTGGCCACAAGGTTGTCCGGGCATTCCTTTCCGCAGGCATTGAGCCGGCTCTGGTCGGGCTTGTCGTTTCCCCAGGGATAGATTCGGCCGTCCGATCCTGCGCGCGCGGCGTATTCCCATTCTTCCTCGCTGGGCAGACGCTTGCCGGCCCACGCGCAGAAAGCGGCGGCCTGCGAAAAATCGACGCAGTTGATTGGGTGCGTGGATCGGTCCTGTGGGTGCTTCCAGTTGCAGAAGATGCGAAAATTTCCGAGTTCGGCGCGAAAGGCCTCGGGTTCCTTGCAGGCGCGGGCGCGCACGCACTCGGCGTAAGCCGCCACCGTCACCTCGGTCCGGTCGAGGCGGAAGCTCTTCACGGTCACGAGATGCACCGGCTTCTCGTTTTCGTTCGCGTCCCGGCTGTCGCTTCCCATGGCGAACGTGCCGCCTGGAATCGCGACCGTGTCATCGAGGATCCAGGACGGCGCCTTTGCCGTGGGAGCGCGGGACGTCCTGCAGGTCGCAAGCGCGGTGGCCAGTGCGAGGCAGAAAAAAGCGGGCAGAAATCGCACGGGCTTCAATCCTTGGATGGACGGCACGATGGTGCTAGCCAGGACAGCCGAACGGCGCGGGTCACTTATGCATTATTCCATTCCAGAGCTCATAGCTGAAACCCTTGCTCCCTCTCTCTGCGGGATCCTCGTCCGCCCGGTAAAACACCAGATAGGTCATCTCCTTGAATTCGGCGAAGCCACGTTGGTCGCGGGTCTGCTCCACGCGAGGCCGCCAGGTACCCGAGTTGAAGTAGACGAAACCGTCTCCGTTCGCGTTGCAGCCGAAAGGAACGTGTTCGAATTGATGAGTGTGGCCGTAGATGCAGTAGCGAGCGCGTGGAGGATCGCCAAGTTCCTGGGCGGCGGGACCGGCTTCGTCGTCGGGGGCCGTGAGCCCGAGCTTCTCCGCAATCGCAAGCGCCCGCGAGACGTTCCTGATGTCGAAAACTCTCGATAGCCGATAGATATCCTGGATCTTGTCGGCTTCGTCGAGCTTGAGGCTCCACTTGTCGTGGGCCTTGAGCCAACCTTTGACAAACGGAATCCCCATGAAGCGAGCAAGCAGTTGCTTGGCCACCGTGCCGAGGGTGTCCAGGATGACATCGCGAGTGGCGGAGTCGTATCCGGCAGTGAACCTGTTTGGTTGGACGACCACCCAGTGCAACACTTGGTGAAGAGGGCGCACGTCCTCGACATGCCTGAGATGCTCAAAGACCTGGGCGCGAATCTCGTCGGAAAGCTGCGGGGGAAGCGCCCGGTAGACCTCATACGGTAGGCGGGCGAGCACCTCGGTCGTGATGGGATCGCCGATGGGTACAAGCTTGTAGTCGTCGGCCTTGAGATCTTTCGGGGTGTGGCCCTCCTGGAACGCCTCAAAGTTCCACGGATCCCACTCATGCCCATGGCGCCCCAATACGCCGTACTCGGGCAATGCCAACTCGTAGGGACGGTCTCCCGGAACCACAGCCGCACCTAGAGCCGCCAGGATCCCCTCGCGGACGGCACGGTCGACCCAGAAAAGCCGGTCGTGGTTGCCCGGCACGTAGAGGCGCCGGATCGGTATTCCGAGTTTTTCAAGCTCCTCGGGTACGCCCTTGGCAGCACCACTAAGGTACGCGAGTTGTTCCTTCGCCTGGCTGCAGATCTTCTGCAGAATTGCCAGGGCGCGCTTACGGCAAGCCTCCGAAAGCTGGTCCGGATGTTCGTTGATGTCCCGAGTGCCCCAGGGCCGATGTTCGAGAGGGAATGCCTCCGGGCCCTGCGCCCCGAGGGGAACGTCAGGCGCGGGGTAGAACCAATATTCGGTCCTCAGCAGATCCACCATGTCGCCCAGGTAGGCGAAGACCAGTTCCTTGGCCTTGTTCTTCCGAGCGAGCGCAATCACGGCATCCATCCAGATCGCGAAGGCGCGGGGGTTGATGTTCTCGGGTGCAGCCGAGTCATCGTTCAGATGCAAATCGCTGATCACCACTAGCATCGTCTGACCTCCTTACTAAGCATGATCCTGGCACGCGAGCCGATGAATGGACGGCATCGAATGTGGCTGGTCCGATCCCCGGCACTTCTTCTAGCTCATCGATGGGCCGCACGGGTACACCTTTCGGACGCGCTATCGACCACGCGGGGTAGCGTACCTGAAGACATCTACACTGGCCTCCCTCCCGGTCGAGATGGGGCTGCATGATGCGCCTCTCTGGTCAGTTCTGGTTAGGATCTTGAACCCGACCCATGAAGAGAATGGCACCGGTGGGCTGGTCATAGAGGAAATAGATGAAGGGACGGGTCGCGTCGACCACTAGCCCTGTCGGAGGCGCACTGGCAACGGAATCTTTTGCGACGACGACTGCTGTGGCGGCTGCGGCCTCGGTGCCCTTTTCCGCAACGTCGATGAAGGCGTCGTGGAATACGTTCGAGATGAAGAGGGTGAGCGTACCATCCATGCCCGAGAAGTCGGCGACGCGAGGGATGAAAGCCGATATCATGCCCAGGGCCTGGAGGAGTAGCTTCAAACTCGTCGCTGTCTCGACCTTGAAGCGGGGAAGCGTGAGAATAACCGGCTGGCTGACCAGCCCGGCCACCAGAGTCGCCAGCGTGGTTGCATTCAGAGAGGATTCGACTTGGCTGAACTGGCCCTCATCAGGCACCACCACCACCAGCGAGAGCCGAGTGTCGGCGTAGGGCAGAGACGCGGCTACGAAGCTCGTCCCCTGAATCGCCGGAAGGCCGGGGAGGTATGCGTTCATGAAACTCACAGTCACGGTGCTACCGTCGAGGCGGGTGAATGGGCCGTCTTGGGTATTGTTCGGGTCAAACGGGGTGCTCCAGGCAGCATTGAAGTAGACCGCATCGGTGAGAACCAGCTTTGTCGCGCTTCCGATGGAGCCCGGAGGCAGCAGATTCTGGATCTTATCGTTGGTCTGGCCAGCCACCCACGCGTTGATGGTCAGCCGCGATGGATCGGGGGCATTGATGAAATCGAGAAGGTTCACGCCGGCGCCATAGTTCTCGGCCAGAGTGTCCAGAAAATCGCTCCTGAACGTGTAGGTCTGCTCGGCCCAAAGCGCGTTGACGATGTCTACCTGCATGGGTCCACCATCACCGCCCAGGAAGCCCTGACCACGTGAGGCCA
Source organism: uncultured delta proteobacterium (assembly GCA_963755125.1). Taxonomy (GTDB): domain Bacteria; phylum Myxococcota_A; class Polyangia; order Fen-1088; family Fen-1088; genus Fen-1137. Next base: position 69,557 of record CAVWIP010000017.1, on the reverse strand, counting down.
GAGTCTGGTCCAGAGCATTGAACGCCGGGTGCAACTGCGCGGGTGGCAGGGTGAAGTGAAGTGCTTGAGCCATCTCGGTCGCTGTCGTGGTTGCTGCGCCGGCATAGGTCATGGCAAGGGCGATGGAGATGCTGGCTGGCGAGAAGACCAGATTGGTGTTCGTGGTGATGAGCTGTTGGTAGGCTGCGAACGCGAACGCGGCGTTGTCGGAAGCCAGGGTAGTGATGTCAGCCGCTGGCACCTGGGGATCGGCGATGCGCTGGACGGACGACATGGCGGTGACGATGTCCGGGGCAGACCCAGCGTCAGAAACACTTTCGGCATCGGAGGAAGCAGCGTCGGTCGCGGGGACATCGGCCACCAAAGCATCGCTCTGGGCAGCATCGGGTGCCACGGTGGAATCGCTTGCAGCGGCGTCAGGCGCGACGGCGTGATCGCTAAAACCGTCAAGGGCCACGACAACATCTTGCGACAACGCGGTGTCGTGGGTGGTGGCATCAGGCGCAGATTTCGAGTTGCTTGAACCACACCCAGCAAATGTGGCGAAGAAAAGCGCGGAAAGAACACAAGAACCGGTCCCAGGTCGAATCCATCGAGTCATGGCTGCCTCCAGATCGAGTGGGCAAAATATCAGCAAGTTCGAGGCCAAGTTCGAGTTGACTTCTTGACCGGGGACCAAGTGAAATCTTGGACACGATCCATCAGCCGTCTGAGATTGCCCTCAGAATTCTGAGGGTATGAGGACGGCCCTGTCGCGACGGGTATGCGCACAATCGACCGTTTTCATGCCGACATACATGATCGTTCCATGAAACCAGCCTCGACAGCGGGTGGCACGCAGCTTGCTGTATCGTCGACAAATGCCACGGCAAGATAGGATGAGCGCAAACAACACTTTGCGTCCGCGTGCTTCATGGAACCTCGCTGCCTGGGCAGCCTGCCTGCTCATGGGATGGGCTGGGGCTTGTGGCAGGACGGACCAGAGCGCTGGAAGACTACCTGATGGTTCTTCTGGAGGCGCTGGCGGTGTGAAGACTGACGCCAGTACGGGCGCGGGTGGAGCTGTAGGAACTGGCGGCATGGGAACTGACGCCGGTACGGGCACAGGTGGGGCCATAGGAACCGGCGGAGTGACGAGCGACGCTGGCGCAGGCGTCGCGTGTAGTGACGATGGAGGGGTCGGCTTTGCGGCGGTGGCGCGCCAGTGCACGCAGGATTCGGACTGCACGATTCTTACCGCAGCAACCTGTTGTGGGGCAGACAACGCACGTGGAATAGCCAAGACCCAGGCAAGTGCATATGCAGGTTGCTTTGCACTGCCTCCGGGAGCCTGTAGCGGGCTTGGGTGTGCGGAGTATCTCGGCTACCTGACGGACACGGGCAAGACCACGCCTTTCCTGGGAACGGACACGCAGCCGATCGATTTGGTGTCCGTCCGGTGCGTGGGGCACCTATGCACAACGGACGTCGTGGTGCCGCCGACGGATGCCGGGCAAGACGTCCCCTCGGCGGTGGACACAGCATGGGACGCCGGAAGTCAGTCCTGCGGAAGCACCACGTGTCATTCCGGCCAAGCCTGCGTGCTCCGCTCAGGCGGCCCAGCTCCGCTGTGCCAGGCTCTGGGCGACGGGGGCTGTCCGCCGGGCCTCGTGTATGCCGCCTCCTGCCGTGACCCGGCAACAGGAGATCAGGTGAGCCCAGGTTGCACGGAGCCCGCACCCGCCCCAGGTTGTGTTGACCTCCCCGACGCGTGCAGCGGTGATCTCTGCAACTGCCTCTGCCCCGCCGTCGGTGGTGTTGAATGCAGCGTGACCTCCGCATACGTGCTCTGCGGGTATCCGTGAGACTTGACCATCAGTTCACACCCAGCGAACACTCCATTTCCCGAACGGCAGACGACAAGGAAGCATCATGAATACCGACCGACCCAATCGTTTCAGGTCTTGCATCGTCGGAGCCTTTGGGCTCTCCCTCGCAATGCTGGGCAGCGGCTGTAGCTCGAACGCCAAGACCGGTCTCCATAGCTCCGGCGGGACCACGGCTTCTGGCGGAATCACGGCACAAGGCGGAAGTACGAGTTTGCGGGGCGGAATCACGGCAGGCGGCGGGACCATGATTTCTGGCGGAAGCTCAGCTTTCGGCACGGGTGGTGCTGCGGGGTCCGGCGGGAGCCAGAATGTGTGCAGTGGAAGGCCCTCCACTTGTTTCGCCCTTTGCCAGGGGGGAGAGTGTGATTGCTACTGCCCGAGTTCTGGTGGCGCTGGCGGCAGCAGTACCGCCACGGGGGAAAATGGCGGAACAACTGGAACCGGTGGTGCTTCGTCGAGCAGCAGCGGCAACTCTTGCTACGATTCCAGCGGCACCATCGCGACCACGGCCAAGACCTGCACCCTGGCGAGCGATTGCAGGCAGGTGGTCCAGCCAACCTGTTGCGGTGCCATCTCGGAGGTGGGCCTGGCCAAGTCGTCCTCGTGCACGTTCCCGTCGCTATCCTGCGGAAACCTTGGTTGCGCCAGCTTCACCTACCAGCTAGCCGAGGACGGCAACAACACGGCTCAGGGCGGCTCCATCGGCCTGGAATGCGTCAGCGGCCGGTGCATGACCTTCGTGATGGCTGGCGGCGCGGACGCAGGGGCGGACGCGGGGCCATGCCCAGCGGGACAGATCTGGTGCCCAGGGTGCACAAGTCTTGGCATCCCCGGCAGCTGCGGGCAGTCCTGCACGGCCTCCTATTGTCCGGGAGTCTGCCCGGCAGGCCAGACCTGGTGTCCGGGATGCACGCCTGGAACCGGCATGTGCTTCGCCGTGTGCGGCGCCGTCGCTTGTCCGCCACCGGACGCTGGAGTGAGCGATGCTGCTGTTGCAAGCTGCAGCCAGGTGTCAACCCAGGCGGAGTGTGATAGCCGCAGCGACTGCCACTCGGTCTTCGAGAATCCCCCGAACTTCAGCCGATGCGCCGACGGCGGTCACGCCAACTGCACTGGCCCGGTTGCGTGTCTAGCCCCGCAACCCGTCTGTGTGACGCCGTATGCCCTCTCGTATGCCAACAACTGCTACGAAGGCTGTGTCCTCCAGAACGAGTGCGCCGATGCCGATGCCGGGGTCACCCCTACCACTTGTCCTTCGACACCGCCGACAAACGCCTCTTCCTGCGGGAGCACGGACATGACCTGTTTCTACGACAACTGCCCCAGTACGGGTCGCACGCAGGCCGGCTGTGCAGGCGGCAAATGGACAGTCCAGACCGGGGCTTGCAGCACGGTGAATTGCATCTCTCGCACGTGCCCCTCCGGACAGATGTGCCTGGTGATCGAAGACGGCTCGGTTGGGGTTCAATGTGTCGACAATGCCTGTGGCCAGGGGCCGGTAACTCCCGAATGCGGCACCACTTCAGGCGGATGTGTCGTGAATGCCACGCTCACCAGCGGAGTGGAGATCACCTGCAACACCTGTCCCCAGGGCGGCTGCCCCTGACGTCGAACCGATCTCTTGGAGGCCAACATGCGCAACGGTTTTCCTGTCCGATTCTTCATGCTGCTGCTCGGACTTGGCATGATGGGGTGCAGTTCTACGGCCAACTCCACCCCGGACGGGCCAGGCGGGTCCGATTCGGCGGTCAGCCACGGGCCGGACGCTTCCCGTCCGCTCGACACAGCCTCCGGGCAAGCCGATGCCTCGTCGCTCGGCTACACCGACGGTGGGTGCCTCAGTTACGCCGGCGCGAGCCAGCTCTGCGGCGACGGGTCACCCGGCACAATCTGTGCCTTTTCGGCGCAGTGCGGATCAAGCACCAGCGCCGGCCAGTGCATGATCAACTGCACCATGGGCGCGGGCTACTCGAAGTGCTACGGCCCTTCAAATGTGGCCTGCCTGCAGAATGCGATGGCGGCGCAGAACTGCACGGCACTCAATGCGTGCGACTGGATACTCTGAACGCCGCCGACGGAATGCCGAGCGTCGGACAACTCACATCCGTATCCGCCCTAGACCAGCTTGTCCGGCTCAGCCGCTGCTCCTACCTCTGTCGAGCGTTTCCCACCATTCACGCGCTCCCTCATCTCTTTGCCCACTTTGAAGAAGGCCAGACGCTTGGGCTTGACGGGAACGATTGCACCTGTGCGCGGGTTACGACCGTCGTAGGCGCGGTACTGGCGCACGGTGAAGCTGCCGAACCCTCGAATTTCGATCTTTTCGCCGCGCATGAGGGCGTCTGACATGGACGAGAAGATATGATCTACAAGTAGCTCCGCTCGCGCCCCGGGGAACTTGAGCTTGTCGGCGATGATGGTGATGAGGTCGGCTTTGGTCATGATCCCGGCTTGGCTTCTACACTCTTCCGCGACCTTCACACGCTACCGGCATCGTCGCCAACTGCCCAGAGTCGTCTTGCTTCTTGTAGACCGCCTTCTACCGCCTGGCTTCCCTTCGTCTGTGAGCGTGTGGTGATTCGCCGCTTCACGCTCCAACTCTGCCGCCTATTGCCGGGGAAGGTCCTGCGCTACGGGATAATGCCACTATCCCCTGGGCAGCCCATCAGAACCTCGGCGGACTTGTAGGTTCCGTTGGTTACGTTGGTACACCACGAGCCGTAGAGTTGGATGCTGGTGTCCGACGGGGATGTGTAGTTCCAGCCGTTGGTCTGCGTACCAATGCACCCGCCACACGTTCGCATCCCAATGGGTGATGAACGGCGGCAGCATGGAAGAACTGGCCAAAATCATGGGCCATTCTTCAACCTCCACGACCCAGCACTACGCGCACTTGGCCCCGGACTTTTTCGGCGCCAAGGCGTTCGATAGAGTTGCGGTCGACCTTTCCAAACCGGCGTCGGTTGTGCTATCTCTTCGCGAGGTTCCCGCCCCACTTGGGCAGAGAATGGGCAGAGAGTAGGAATTCGCTGCGAACGAAATCTAGCCTAACTAACTGAAATTAAAAGAGAATGCGCGAGTAGCTCAGTTGGTAGAGCATCGGCTTCCCAACTCACCTGGACATGATCACGGATGATCACCCTTTGTGCTCAAACCCCCTTGTTTTATAGGGGATTTTTGAACACCACGAAGGGAACAGGTCATCCGTGATCCCTCCGGTTTGGTACCGAATACGGTACCGTTGGTTACGCCGTGGTTACAGGTGAAAACGACGTCATCAGAGGTGTGTCGCACGGCTCGGATCGACCTTCCTGATGGCCAGCATCCCCTGCCCTTGGTTGTGCTCAGCCAGGAACATCACCCCACCCCACTCTACCCCCTACTACGCGTGACCCAGGTTTGCGGGGCCGCCATCAATTCAAACGGACATAGCTAACTCAGCACAGCATTCGGAAGCAGATCGTCCCTCTACTCCCGTTTCTTGCCTGGTGCTGCGTGCAAGTCTGCCGTGGTCACCGCATCTGAGCCGAACTTGTCGTGGATGCGGTCGAGGACGGCGTTGAGCCGACCAACGCGGCGGTCAGAATCAAAGAGAGGCAACTGCCCGCCTTCACCGACGAGCGACTGCGCTGATACACCCGTGAGCCTGACCTTCTGTTTCAGTTTCTCCGCCAGCAGGAGAGCGCTTGCGGCTCGATAGATCTCCTGACCATCGTCTGTCGGTTCGTGCAACGTCGTCTGGCGCGTGAGCAGCGTGAAGTCCGCCAGCTTCACCTTGAGCTGCACCACCGTTGTTTTTCTGCCCGCCTGGCGCAGACGCCGTCCTACGCGCAGAGCCTGCGAGTGCACGTGGGGTAGCAGCGCATCCGTGCCAGCCAGGTCCTCATCAAATGTGTCCTCGGTACCGATGCTCTTCGCCTCACGGTCGGGAACAACTGGTCGCAGATCGATCCCACATGCCAGTTCCCACAGATCGCGCCCACCAGAGATGCGCTTGTCGAGCCAATTTGGATCTGAAGCTGCAATCTGCCCGACGGTGCGAAGTCCAAGGTCTGCAAGAGCAGCCTCGGTTTTCGGACCCACGCCCCACAGACGTCCGACGGGCAACGGGGCGAGAAACTCGCGGGCCTCAACTGGTGCGACTTCCTTCTGCCCGTTCGGCTTGGCCAGGTCAGATGCGATCTTGGCCACAAACTTCACCGACGCGATTCCAGCCGACGACGGCAACCCCACCTCAGATGCAATCCGTGCTCGCAGGTCGGAGGCTATCTGGCTGGGAGTGCCGAACAGCTTGACTGATGCAGTCACGTCCAGGAATGCCTCATCAAGCGAGACCGGTTCGATGAGCGGCGTGACCTTGCTCATGATCGCGAAGACGGCATCGCTCGCTTCCTCGTACGCTGTCATGCGCGGCGGAACCACGATGGCCTTGGGTGCGCGTCGCATGGCGACTGCCATGGGCATGGCCGAGTGCACCCCGAACGGTCTCACCTCATACGAGGCCGCCAGCACGACTCCGCGTCGCGGGTCGCCGCCTACGATGACGGGCTTGCCTCGCAGCTCGGGAGAATCGCGTTGCTCCACCGACGCGAAGAACGCGTCCATGTCCAGGTGGATGAAGGCGGTAGGAGGCACGCGAAGAAACGGTAGTGCCTGTCGGAAGGGGTTTCAATCCAGGTTTCGCGAGGGTTCCACCAGGGCACCGATGGCAGCTCGTGATGGGCTTCGTGTGGTAAATGGTTACCCAGAGTAGTCGGAATCCCCATGAAAAATCAGACCGCCAGCGAGCCCTTGAACGACGCCGAGTTGGACCGCCTCGGAGACCTTCTCGAAAGCCGCGGGGGTGACAAAGCGATGAACCTGGAGCAACTGGATGGGTTCTTCGCAGCTTTGGTCGTGGGCCCGGAGACCGTGATGCCGAGCGAGTACTTGCCGGAGGTCTTCGGCGGCGACATGTCAAACCACTCCGGATTCGCCAGTCGCGACGAGGCCAACGAGTTCTTTGCCCTCATGATGCGGCACTGGAACACCATCGCTGATGCGTTCTTCAAAGACGACGTCCACTTGCCGCTCCTGCTGGAAGACGAGCACGGATTCGCAAGTGGCAACGACTGGGCAAACGGCTTCATGCGAGGCGTGAAGATGCGGCCCGGTGGCTGGTCGAAACTTCTGAATGACGAAGAGAACGGCGGTTGCTTGATTCCGACGATGATGCTCCACCACGAGCATGACAAAGACCCGAAGATGCGACCGGGGCCGATCAGCCTTGAGCAGCGCGAAGATGTCATTGCGCACATGACAGCTGGCATCGCGTATGCCTATCGCTATTTCCGGGCAGGCCGCGAAGCCCACGGACAGGACATAGTTACCACCGAGCCAAGGCGCAGTACTCCCAAGATCGGCAGGAATGAGCCGTGCCCGTGTGGATCGGGGAAGAAGTACAAGAAATGTTGCGGGAAAACGGCGGAAAACTGAACCTGTCACGTGCGAACTTGGCAGGAGCCAACAACCTCGTGCTCAACCCCGCCGGGAACACGGTCAAGGGCGCGCTCATCGCGCTTGATGCCGCCGTCGGCATTGTTGCCGGGATGGGAATGATTGTATCCCGGTTCGGTGATGCTCCCAAGCGGCGCTGATGGACGGCGGGCCGGACACAGGTCCCATGCGGCTGTGGCTCTTGAGGCGCATTCCACCGTCGCATGCGGTTGCGCAAGGCGTACGATATTGCGATTCTTGGTCGGGAGGATCCCGATGACGAAGAAGTCCCTTCCGCTGCCTTGGCCGGGTGCGCATGTGCATCTTCCCAGGTGACCTGAAATCCCCAGCGATCTTTCTGACACCCCATGCACCAGAAAAGCTGTACACTCTCTCTCCCCGTCGAGCAGGTGACTGATTTCTGCCTGTTTCAACCTCAGACCGCCCATAGACTAGGAGCGAACATCATGAACGCGGACCGACCCAATCGTTTCAGGTTGTGTTTCATCGGAGCTTTTGGGATCTCTCTTGCAACGCTGGCCAGCGGTTGCAGCTCGAGCACAAAGACAAGTCCGAGTAACTCCGGCGGGTCAACGACTCTTTCCGGCGGCGGCGCTGGCGGAATCAGCGCGCAGGGTGGAAGTACTGCGCCAAGTGGTGGAACTACGGTTGTCAGCAGCAGTACGATTGTCGGCGGAATCACGGCATCCGGTGGTATTGCGCCGCAGGGCGGCAGTGCAGCCTCTGGCGCAACGACAGTTGTCGGTGGCGCAACAGCCGTTGGCGGCGGCGGCGATGCCGGGGTGCCAGACGCCCCTGCCACTCAGCCGGATGCACCCATCGGTGGCTCGGGTGGCGGCGGCACAGGCGGCACTTCTGGCATAGGAGGCGAGTCTGACGCTGGCGGCACGACAAGCGGTGGCGGCTCTTCCGGCGCTCCTCCTGCCCTAAGTCAGGACCAAGCCACGTATGAGAGTTTCACGATGGCTCCCAACGCTTCCTATGAATGCTACTACTCCCTGCCTTACACTGGAATTCCAGTATCGGGCACGAACTATTTTGCCCAAAACTCTGCTCAATTGACTGCGTCACCGTCGACTGGCACTCAAAAAGTTACCGATACGGCTTTAGTTGATATCGCAAAGATCCCTATCCCCAGCGGCTATGCGCCAGATCGTTACCTTGTTGGTGGTAAGATCGTGGTCAGCTCAGGCCCTGCGTGGATCAGAAATGTCACCTATCCAGCGGGTGTTGTTGAAGGAATCTCCGGGGGCGTCCGAACCGACATTCTTGACGCGACTGGTACCACAATCGTCAACAGCTACATCAACTCTGGTTACTCCGTGGTTCCGCTAACTGGGAATGTAGCATCCAGTTCCTTCTCGGATTTGGTCAATTACTTTAGTCCACTGTTCTACAATACGACACCCCTGCTCGCCCCTGGTGCAACCTGGGCGGCAGGCGCGTCCTATATGAAATTTACCTCAACCGAGATTGGGGACACCTATTTTGTGTTCGACTATTCTTCAATACAAGCTGCATCTGGCAGCACCCCCAAACCCGTTGCCACTGGCACCACGATTGCCGCACTCATGAATGCTGGGGGCATTTTGGTTGGCAGCGACAGCACAACTTACACGATGGCCCTGGGTAGTGTTTCAATGATTAACGGGGTAAATACCTATGTAGCGACCGATCCTCGTCCATCACCGAGGACAACCCCTTCCTACATCACATTCTACGACCTCAATGGCAATGTCTACCTTGGCGAGGTGATTAAGGATGGTACCGTAGCAGGGGGCAATCCATACGCAGCACCAGGGGCATACCCGATCTTGACCTACACGGAAGAATATCAGATGCGCCTGAATGGAGCGGCCCTGACAAGCTTCCAAAATGCCGTGACGTTCTGATCCGCAGGAGTCGGAGGAATTCCTCGGCTGCAATCAGACCAAATTGTTTCTACGGCATCGCCCTCGCCAACAGCGATCTAAACGCCTTCCCAGCGCATCCTCGCTGACGCAAATGTCCGCATGGCCAGCCTGCTCAACCCTTTGACACCGACGGGATTTCTGGCGAACGTAGTCACATGACCAAGGCGGACATAGCCGACGCCGTCTACGCGAAGGACGGCGGATTCTCGAAAAAGGAGGCCATAGCTATCGTCGAGACGGTGTTCGAGACGGTGAAGAAGACCTTGGAAAAGAACGAGAAGATCAAGATTTCAGGCTTCGGCAACTTCGTGGTCCGGGACAAGAAGGCACGCCCCGGTCGCAACCCGCATACCGGAAAAGAGATCACAATCAGCGCCCGCCGCGTGTTGACCTTCAAGGCCAGCCTGGTGCTGACCAAAGCGCTCAACTCGTAGGCCATCGACCAACGGGAGAGCTGAAGGGGCAGACGATGGGTGATGCACACCCTGTGGTCGATGTCGACCGACGTCAGGAAGATGATCGAGTTCCCCAACATGGTCAGCACACCAAGCTGGTGTCGGCTTTGACATAGCGTCCCAAGACGCATCAACCGGGGCTGTCTGCCGCTTTTCGGATGCTCAGGAATCCCCCTGGATCTCATATTGCATCCCGTGCACCCGAAAAGCGGTACCATGTTCCCCGGGGTCATGAAGGAACAGGCTGTCCGGCAGCGCATCGAGAGCTTCCTCAAGAGGACAGCACGGGAAGTAGAGTTGCCCGTGTCGATGGGTGATTTCGGGCACGGTGTCGCATGATAGTTTCCTCGAACAGCAGCCACCGGGAAGAAAGCCCTTCGGTTCGAGGCGCGCACTCGTCCATCGTCAGAATTGGTGTCCTCGTCCTGTTCTTCGGGGTGGGCTGCGCAACGACCGGGGATAGTGCGATTCGAAGAGCTTCGCGGGAATTCTCCTGTCCGGAAGAAAAGATCGGCCTGATCGAGAGGGCCGACATTTCAGACAACCTCTATGACATCGAGGCTTGCGGGCACAGGGCCCGCTACCTGTGCATCATCTCATCGAGGGGGGTGGTCACGGCGTGCATGCGCGAGCCAGACCCGCCGAAGTGGGACCCGGACCCAAAGGATGTTGCAAGCCTGCCTAAGCCGCAATCACCAAAAACGGAAGACTATTACGACCGCCGCCTGCGCTCTTCGTCTGGCGAGGCCCGGCGCATCTGCCACGACCAAGACGATTTCGAACGCTACCGTGACTGCATCCTGTTGCACTGACCCGACGATCCAGCTTGGCACTCACCGGACGAGCACACGGAGGACCATATGTTCAAGATGCCAACGGCGGTGACAGTCATCCTCGTAGCCGGCCTGATGGTGGGACCCGCATGCAGCAGCTCCGGACTCAAGAGCAGAGCCGGTGATGCAGGAGTTGGAAGCGGAGGCCAGGTAGGCAACAGCACCATCAGCGGGATAACCGGAGGCTCAGGAGGAACGATTGGTCCAAGTGGAGCAGGAGGTAGCGGCGTAGGTGGTACTGCTGGCATGATTGGTCCAGGTGGAACCGGGGGTGTCAACACAGGTGGTACTGGTGGTCAGGGTGGAGCAGCAGGTGCCAGCACAGGTGCTGCTGGTGCTGGTGGAATATATGGGGCAGATGCTGGTGGGCGCATGAGTGCTTCGGATGCCGGCAGATCAAACGGGAATAGTGGAACTGGTGGCCAAGGGGACGCCACCGATTCTCCACTCAGCCAAGGCGGCATGTGTGGGGCGATTCCTGGGTGCAACCCAGGGGACCAGCAGGTGGGCTTCGCGCCTGGATCAGAGTACACCGACCTGTCCGATTGCCCAGCGGAACGCGAGTGCTACTCCTTGGGAGACAACTGTGGCTCCATACTGTGCGTATTGCCCCAGGGTGTGCATTGCAACGATTCTCTATCATGCAATCCTGGCGATACACAGATACCGCAGTGGGATCAGTCTTGCGTGGGGTACCCCAGTCCGTGTTATGAGAGCAAGCTGTGTACGCAAACCATTGTATGCAGATTTGGGGCAGATGCCGGTGTGGATGCGAGTGGCAAGCCGGAACCTGATAGCAGTTCTCCGCGTGTGGGCGCTCCTCACCCCCAACCGTGTCTTCCCGGCGAAGTTCTAAATTTTGGCGAGATGTGCCCTTGCGTTGCCGGCCCGCCCCTTTGCTCCTATTCCTCTTGCGAGCCCCGTGGCGACGGCTGGTGCTACACCCAGTGCACACCGCCCCAGCAAGGAGGCAGCTGTGCTGGTGGTCTTATCTGTGGGCCGATCATGATTTTCGGCGGAGGCGACGTCGGCTACAACTACTATCTTTGCGATGGACCAATAGGTGCCCCTGTAGGAGGAGCCTGTCGCTTCAACGACGACTGCAACGCTGGAGCATCCTGCGTAACCAACACCCATTGCGGAGATGCTTCCGTTTGCTCTGTCTGCCAAAATTGATCGCCTTCAATAAGTGGGCGTGAACGAAACCCAATGTTCAAGATGCCAGGAACTGTGACAGCTCTCCTCGTAGCCGGCATGGGCCTGGCACTCACCATCACCCTGGCGGCATGCAGCACAGAGTCTTGTGGCCTAGGACCATGTGGTTCGTTATGTAACTGCAACCCAGGCGACCAGACGCTAACCTCGGGGCAGGAATCAGACTACTCCGAGGTCTGTCCAACATACCGCGAGTGCTATTCCCCAACGAACCTCCCTGATGTGGGATACTCCTGTGGCTCCACACTGTGCATGTTGCCTAACGGTAAGCATTGTGACGATACACTGTCCTGCAATCCGGGCGATATCCAGATGCCGCAGGGGGATCAGACCTGTGTGGAGGACCCCAGTCTCTGTTACACCAAGTATCTGTGTACGCGGTTCATCACATGCCTTAACCCTGCGATTCACTATGGGAGTGTCTGCAGTGGCATTTCGTCAGATGGGGGGCTTATCGAGCCAGAGGGCGCATCGGCCGACGGCAGGGATGCGGGAAGGATACCCTGCTGCGGTGATGGCATTCTCGACTCGCAATATGACGAGCAGTGCGACCTCGGTCCACTGAACGGCGTGTGCTTGGATTCCCAAGGGAACCCCGGGAATGAGCCAAATTGTTCAGTGTCTTGTACCCAAAGCTGCCTATTCCCGCCGTTATAGCTGCATGGACGATGGCCGGCAAAGACATCAACATATCCACCCCCTGGTATGCATGACCCAGGTTCGTGGGGCCGCCCTCATTTTGCAGCGCGATAGCTAACTGGACGACTGCCCATCATTAGATCTGAGGCGGCATGGAAATGGTCCTGCTCTTCTCCGGTGCGCACCTGCCCAGGATGATCTTCCACCCGTTTCTTGCCGCGCACGCATCAGCCAAGATGCTGTTCACTTCGACCGTGTCCACACGCTCACCTGACACGCGCACCTTGCTTGCGTACTCGGTGGCAAGGGCCGGGCGATCTTGTGGCTTGGGTGCGCGTTCCAGGATGCGTGCGTACGCCTCGCAGGCGTAGGCAAAAGTCTCGCGCTTCCGGTACTCGATATCCAACAGCCATTCCTGCCTTTTTGTTTCCGCCAGCCCTATCGTGCGCCGCTTGCAGTTGTGGAAGATGTGCGCAGCCTCGTGGACGACGAAGTCCGCGAACGGGTCCTCCATCTTGAAATACTTGAGGGACACGAAGCAGGTGGTCTCCTCGCTCAGGCCCACGATCTTGTCAGCATCCGGTCCCAGCAGGGACGCGCCCATGCTGTCCAGATACAGGTTCGCCAGGGACCATGCCGTGTGCAGCCAGCTGCACTGGAGCAGCACCTGGTCGATGTTCGCGGGGGTCAAGAACACCACCGACTTCTCCAGAACCGCCAGCACAGCCTCCTGCTCGTCACGCCGGAACAGCCCACGCGCCATGGGCTCCACCTTCTTGCGTGTGAACGCCACCAAGTCGGCGGGAAGCGAAGCAGATGGAATTTCGTGCCCAGCTGCGAGCTTGTTCACCTCGGCCACCAGAGCCCGGATCATGTCGTCGTGTGCACGGACCTCGCGCTCCCAGGCGTTACCCGGCCAGGCGGGAGAAGTGGTCTCGTACTTGCCGGTGCGTAGGTAGCGCTCGATTGCTGCCTGACGGGCAGGTTCGTCGTCGTTTGGTGCGGCCTGACGGGGAAGGTGGGCCTGGGTAGTCATTCTGAAAGCTCGTCAGGGACGCATGCTACCCTGGGATGGACCTGTATGCGCCTCCAACTCCTCTCCGACCTGCACTTCGAGTTTCACCGGGACGGTGGGCGCTCCTTCGTTGAGTCGCTCGACCCATCTGGTGTCGACGTGCTGGTGCTTGCCGGCGATGTCGCCGTTGCGGATGGCATCCCCGCGGCACTCGCGCTGCTGTGCCGGAGATTCCGTGACGCCTCCGTCGTGTACGTTCACGGCAACCACGAATTTTACAGGACGAACCGCAGTAGCGTGCTCGACCTCACCCGGCAGGCGCAGGCCGAGAACCCCAATCTTATCTGGCTTGATGCCTCGGGCACCGAACTTCTCGGGTTCAACTTCCTGGGGGTACCGCTGTGGTTCCCGCGCTCCACCATCAATGAAGGACTCAAGCACTTGTTGAGCGATTTCTCCGTCATCAAGGACTTCGAGTCCTGGGTGTACGAGGAGAACGCCAGGGCTGTCGCCTTCCTCGATCAGCAGTTGCGCCCCGGCGACATCGTCGTGACTCACCACCTGCCGTCACAGCGTTGTGTCGCACCTAGATTCGCGGGAAGCCTGCTCAACCCGTTCTTCGTGTGCGACCTCACGGAGCTGATACTAGAACGCCGGCCAAGGCTCTGGCTGCATGGGCACTCACATGCATCCATGCGCACTCAGATCGGAGAGACCACGGTGCTGTGCAATCCGTTCGGGTACATGGGCGAGGAGCCCAATCCCGAGTTCCTGGACCGGCTCGTGGTGGAAATCTGAAGGCAGGGTTCAACAGGACTAGCGTCCTACCCGGTGACAGGGTGGCATCGGGCGTGACCGGAGCCCCCTTCATCCCCCGCCACTTCGATCTGGTTGCCCATTTTCCCCGCAGCCCATCCGATTGCCGGGCAGGAAGACAAGGACACAGACGCACTCGAAACGCCGCAGCTACCCAGTGGACATGACCCTCGGACCCGAGAAAGCGCGCGCCCTTGTCAGGAAGGCAGGCAGGTCGCCATCTTGCTTCCCCAAGAAACGGCTACTGCCCCCCGCCACTTCAATTCTCCAAGGGGCCAGCCTCCGAGAGCGCAAAAGCTCGTCTGCCAAGATTCCACTTGCCACGTTTCCGATCTAGCTATATGCATACCCGCGGTGTCACGCTGAGGCATTCTGAGCGGCGTGCGCTGATGTTGTTTCACCCTACGAATCCTGGACCGAGAGACAACTGAAGTGAGCAGCGCGAGATTGGCGCTGCCGAGGAGATGAGGACTCATGAGCACCAACTGTTTTCGATTCTACTGGCGTTGTGCGTTTCTTCTGTCTGCCGCCGTCACGTTCGCGGCATGCTCAAGTTCATCGAGCACGAACACTGCGGGACATAACGGGGGCACGGCGTCCGCCAGCTCGCACGGAGGCACCGGTGGTATCGGTGCCGGCGGCACGAGTACCGCAGGATCGAGTACCGGTGGCTCAACTATCGTGACCGGTGGTTCGACAACCAGCTCAGGTGGTGTGAGCAGTTCAGGTGGAGCAACGATGTCGGGTGGTTCCACCACAACCGGCGGAGGTTCGGGTGGCGCGACCAGTTCCGGTGGGGTGACAACACTCACGGGCTTGCCGGCTAACTCGTCAGTGCTGGAAAACATGCAGCGAGCGAATACCTGGTTCATGACGAAACATCCCGATCCCACTGCGGACATCGTCACGAACAAGACTAGGCCCAGCAATCTCTGGACTCGGGCTGCGTACTACGAAGGACTCATGGGGCTCTACAACGTGGACCCCGACACGACGAACCAGCAGACCTACTACAACTACGCCGTCACATGGGGTGCGAGCCCGACGCATCCTTGGCTCCTGGCAAACACAGCGGCAGGTGTTACGTCGACCGACGCGAACAATCAGGCTTGCGGCCAGACCTACATCGATCTCTACAACATCGATCCGCAGCCGGTCCGCATCCAGGCAATCAAGGCAAGCATCGACGCCATGGTGTCGAACGGGACCGCGAATGTGTGGTGGTGGATCGACGCCATCCAGATGTCCATGCCCGTGTTCGCGAAGTTGGGGGTTCTGTACCCCAATGGCGGCTACTTCGATGCCATGTGGGCCCTCTACAATGACGCTCGCATGAGCGAAGGCGGAGGCTTATTTAACGCCGCCGATGGGCTCTGGTGGCGCGATTTGCACTACACGCCAACCCTGGACAGTGAAGCCGGCGAATGCAGCCCCGATGCCGGCGTTGCAAGCAGCGTCGACGGCAGTATTGATGCCAGTGTCGATGGCAGCGTCGACGGCAACGCCGATGCCGGCCTCGATTACTGCTCCGAGTTGACGATAACCGCAAGCCTGATGTCGAGCTTACCGGCGCAAACCACCGATGCCTACATCGTGGCCCCGAACGGAAAGAGCATTTACTGGTCGCGTGGAAACGGCTGGGTCTTCGCAGCTCTGACGCGGGTTCTCGACATCCTGCCGACCACCGATGCCCATCGGGCCACGTACGTCTCGGACTTCCAGGCCATTGCCAAGGCGCTGGTGCCCCTCCAGCGCAGCGACGGTTTTTGGAATGAGAGTCTTTTCGATCCCACCCAGTGCGCAAGCATCGGCCTGACCGGCGACGATGGTCCAGAAACCAGCGGAACGGCGCTCTTTACCTACGGTCTAGCCTGGGGCATTCGCAAGGGATTTCTTGACGTTGCGACCTACGGCCCAGCCCTGCAGAGCGCCTGGAACGGCCTTTCCACCATCGCCCTTCAGTCGGATGGCCTGCTCGGGTACGTGCAGGCCACGGGCGCTCTGCCCTGCACCGAAAACCCACAAGACCCTGGACGTCTAGGTCCAACCATGCTCGCCGACTTCGACGACTACGGGGTTGGGTGCTTCCTGCTGGCAGGCAGCGAGGTATACAAGCTCGCGAGCAGCGGCACGACATCCACCGGTGGCACAACAGGTGCGGGTGGCACGACGAGCACGGGTGGAACTAACGCAACTGGAGGCACAACATCCACTGGCGGCACCTCGGCCTCGGGCGGCGCAACTAGCTCCGGCGGTTCGACGAGCACGAGTGGAAGTAATGCAACTGGAGGCGCGACATCCGCCGGTGGCACCTCAGCCACGGGTGGCGTAACGAGTTCGGGCGGTTCGATGGGCATGGGCGGAAGCCATGCAACGGGAGGCACGACCGCCACCGGCGGCACCTCAGCCATGGGCGGAACCAAGGCAACTGGAGGCATGACCGCCACTGGTAAGACCTAGGCGAGACTAGCGCAACGAGCCAGGGTGGTTCTTGACGATCAAGGAACCATCCCAGGTTCCTATGTGACGGGAAGCAATCGTCACATCAACGGAGACTGCGGACTAGGCGGCTACTGCTCGTCAATTCGATTCAGCAGCGGCTCTATGTCTGAGCCCCGTCTTGTTCCGGCCTACCAGCCCGATTCTCACGCGGAGATGGCCAACTCAAACGCGGTGGCGTAGCCAGACCCCTTCATCCCCGGCCACTTCGATCTGGTTGCCCATTTCCCCGGCAGCCCATACGATGGCGGGCAAGAAACAACCAGGAGACCTCATGCCCCACACCGACCCGCACATCACCGCTCAGATCGAAACCTTCACCCAGCAGATCGTTGCCACCGTTGAGGCAGCCGTAGCTCAACGAATCCAGGCTGCGCTTGCTGGTGCCTTTGGTATTCCGCAAAAACGCGGACCAGGTAGGCCACCCAAGCATGCTGTGGCACTTGCGGCGGATGTGACGGTGAAAAAATCGGCGGAAAAGAAGAAGCCACCAAAGCACCTTTGTCCAGTACCCGGCTGCAAGAACGTGGCAGCACCAGTCTTCGGCATGGTCTGCAAGGACCACAAGAACGTGGCCAAGAGCAAGATCAAGAAGTACCGGGAGGAGCGACGGGCGGGCAAGGTCACTCACGGGACAGGGGCCAAGCCGGCGGCGGCAAAGAAGGTGAAGAAGGTCACGCCAAAGGTCAGGCGGGCGCGGAAGCTGCAAGGGCAGTACCTGGCTGCCTTGAAATCGCTCACAGGCGCGGACAGAGCCAAGGTGAAGAAGACCGCAGCGGAGAAGGGTGTTGCCGAGGCCGTGAAGCTGGCGCGGTCGATGAAGAAGAGGGAGAAGTAGAGTCGCATCAGCGGTGTCCCAGGGTCACTTCGATCTGGATCTCCCAGCCGCCGCAACCGTTGGTCGCAGGCCAGAAGAATCAATACGGGGACGGAGTCCAGCGATCATGTTGACGTTTGGGACAGTTGTCGAGACACTGTGAGAATGGAAATCTGCGAACATTGATCCAAGAGGGATGTGGTGGCACTGAAGAGACAAGCAAAGCGGGCAGGCGTGCTGCGCCGCGCGAAACGCAGAGAGGTCCGCAGGCTTCGAGAAAAGGGCGAGAATGCGCCAGGGTTCATCCCCGTACGATATCTGCGTCTGCTTGAACCTACGAGGCGTGGGGCGGCAGCCCGGATCAGTCTAAAAGCGGAGTCCATCAAGCTTATTGGTCGTGTGCTCAGGTATCACCAGCCCGCCGCAGAACGTCTGATCACAGGCACTGCCTTTCCGCAGACCTACGCCGACTTCACGAGAGCGCAGGTCCTGCCGATCGGCAACTCTCTTGCCGATGAACTGCGGTGGAACTGCGCCGTCCTAAAGAGGTATGCTGATCGTCTTTCTGGATTCATTGCATTGCGGGACCGGTTCGAGGCAGCCCTGCTCACGGTAGATCTCGCCGAAGCCGCAGCAACGCTCCGACAAATCGTCGACCGACTAGGCCAGTCCCTTTGGACGCTCAGAGCTGAGCTGCTCCTGGCCCAGAAGCAGGGTGGGCTCAAGGAAAATCGAGCCCACCTTGCCGATCTGGCTGAACAAGCCGGCAGTGAATTTGTGCGCGTCCACGCAACGCTCATTAGTCAAAGGGTGGAGGAGGAACTCTCGGCCTCGAACTATGAGAGTGCAATAGACACCCTTTGTGCGGGGGTCCCAGGATCTGACCAGCCAGAGATAAAGGGCGCCATTAGCGCCTTCCGTTTCCAATTCGATTTCTCCAGCCTCCGATTCAAGCCGGATGTTCGACATGTGCTCCATCGGGAGGCGAGCTACCCGATGGTGGATCGGTATTGCTGCTATTTGCGGTGCCTTCAGATCTGCGCCAGCGACCCGGAAACGCACGCCCGAGGGGCCCTCCGTGAGTGCATTGGCTCCCTCGCCCAAGCCGTGAAGGACAAGCGGTTGGAGCTGTTGAATCTCTTAGCAAATCCGCGTTCCGCGCTTCCGGCGACGCCTCCGGACCCGTTTCTCGCATACGTCTTAAACGCCTACACCAGTGGTGCCCACGAAGAGGCGGCCCTCAAGGCCGAAGACGTGCTCGCGAGGGGAACGGACGCATTCGAGTTCGTTGAGCTCTATGCGAAAAGCTGCCTCTATCTCGGGCGGGAGCCGGACGGCGCCAGGTTCGGGTCGGCCGAGCCATTGGTTCGCGCCGTGATTTCGGTGCTAGCGCGAGGCCCGGACACAACCGAGGCCGTCGCGTGGTTGCGGAAACTCACGCACACGCTCGACGGGACCAGGTTCGCCGACCAGGTCCTGGCATTTCTCGCAGTCCAAGGATGCATAAAAACCGGCCTTGACATGGAGGTCTTCGGCGCTCTGGCCGCAAGCGCCATTACCCCCCGCTTCTCGGAGATTCTGCCTCCGAACGACAAGCCAGCCTTTCTCGACAAGATCGCTTCTTGGTACGAGCACGGCCCAGTCGTCGACCTATTCAGAGATCGCGCCCCCACTTCCTTCGAAGGGATCTGGCCGCCGCGCGCAGAGAAGTACGAAGCTCGTCATGCTGTGTTGCGTGGAGAGTATCGTCGCGCAATTGTGCACTATTCAGCCCTCCTTTCACACCCCCAGGGGGGCATGCCGCTCCGCCATGAAGCGTCGCTCGGTCTCTGCTCTGCCTACCTGTCCGCAGGGCAGCCCGCCGAAGCGGCCGAGATTACTGTGGACGCGTACCTGGAGCGGCCCAACGGTATAGGGGCCTTCCCTATCCAAGAAATCATCGATGCATGCAAGGCCCATCCCCCAACCCGACAAGATTCGCTTGTCTGGCCCATTCTCTTCTCGATCCCGCGACAGGCACGCCGAAGACAAGACTCCTTTCGGTCTACCTACGCCGCCTATGACGACTTTCTTTCGCAAGCCGGCGCGCGGAAGCCGAGCGAACTCTTCACACGCAAAGACAGTTTCCCAGCCAGGCGCTACATTCACTTTCTTCGACACGTTTGCATTCCGGAGGTGATGGACTACTCCGTCGCGTTTGGTAGCTCGGAGGACCTTGAGCGTGAGCGGATTGCAATATGCCAGACGCTCCTCGCCATAGATCCTGCTTCCTCCGACGCATCCTCCACGGAAATTGCACGAAGAACGGAAGCCCTGGTGATCCGTCGGGCGCTCCAACGATATGGCGAGAGCAAAATCCACGTCGATACGTCGGGGATCGTTCGCTCTCTCGACCGTGGGTTTTACGACAAGTTTCTGCGCTTCCGGGCGTTCTCGTTGCTGACCGGAAGGCTCCGAGAAACGCTCGCTCTGAAGGACCTGAGATTCGACACAGAGGAGCCCGTACTTGTCATTAGCGATGCGACTCTGCAGCAGTTCCAGGATCTCTTCGACGATCTTCGCGCCAGGTTCATTTCGAGCAACGAATTTGGCCTCGATTCGTACCTGAGCGTCCGGATTCGGCACGGGACTCTATCGGGCCAAATCAGAAGCCAGTTCGAGAGAGAGGCACTGATCACCCGAAAGAACGCAAGAACAGCACAATACGAGTACAACGCGCATTGGAGCAAGCCCTTAACGCTGTCCAGCCCCGCTGCGGTCCGCGACAAGATCAACGATGCGTTTCGCCGCTTCTCTGCCACGATCGACGGGCTGATCCAGGAGGTAAAGGAGGATTGGCTCCAGATCAAGTCGCGGAGCAAAGCTGCTGGGATGTTCGACTTCGACTACACCGACGCTGATGCCGTCAATCTATACCTCGCCGTACTTCAGATAGCCGACGTCGAGCGGTTCGTTGAAGCCGTGTTTGCGAACCTCTGGGAAAGGACCCAGGCTCAGCTAGCGAAGATCAGAGACCGAATCACCGGGGAGCTTTGCCAGCGCCTCCTTCAGACAATCGACGACTTGGAGAGGGCGCTCGGAGAATTGGCCCCTGGCACGCGCAACGCAGACCTTTCTGCGGCTCTGGCGCGCTGTCGTACGAGCGTCGCGAACGAACTTGGTGCCATTGCGGCCTGGTTCAAAGTCGGGGAGGAGGAGGCAGTACCTGACTACAAGCTTACGCTTCTTGCCTACGCGTCGAGCGAGATCCTGCGAAACTGCTTTCCTAACCTCGCGGAGTTCCCTGAAATGGAGATCGGGGACGAATCTCTTATGATGAAGGGGAGTAGCTTTACAGCCTTCATTGACCTGCTCTTTATTCTCTTCGAGAACGCTGTGAGACACGCCCAGCTTGACCGACCACGGGTGCAGGGCCGGATATTCGCGCATTGCGCTCGCTTGGTTATTGAGGTACGTAATGCCTTGGGCCCCGACATCTCGGTCGAGGACTTGCAGAGGACGGCTCGGTCTCTCCTTGAAACAGCAAAGAGGGCGACAGGCGTCATTCGTCAGGAGGGGGGCAGTGGGTTTGCGAAGCTACACAAGATCGCCAAGTACGACCTGGGGCAAGAGGACTACTCCATCGATGTCGATGTTAAGCCCAAAGAGGGCTTTGCGATAAGGGTAGAATTGTCGCTGGAGGGTTTGCAAACATGAAAATCCTCATCATTGAGGACGACCCGAACAAGAGTCGGGAGTTGATGCGCTTTGTTCGGGAAGATCTTCTTCAAGGGGACGTGACTGAGCGCCGCTCATACCAGAGCGGTCTCCAGGCGGCGGTGGAGCTGAAGCCCAGACTTATACTTCTCGACATGAGCATGCCAACGTATGACATTTCGTCTTTGGAGAAGGGCGGCAGACCGCGCCCATTCAGCGGCTATGATATCCTTGCAGAATTGAAGCGAAGGAACCTCGCGGTTGGCGTCGTTGTGGTCACTCAGTTTGAGAGTTTTGGAACGGGAGAAGAGACGCAGAGTCTCGATGAATTGGCTGCCAAGATGGGGGCGGAATTTGAGGGTAGATATTGGGGGACGGTCTTTTACGAGCCGTCCGAGTCTGGCTGGCGCAACAAACTGCGCGAGATAGTGCAAAGAAGGCTGAAGAGAGATGATTAGAGTACTTATTGCCGATGACAACCGGCGGAAGGTGGACGCTGTCATCCAGACCCTGCATGCTTTCGTCGCGGAAGAGAATCTGATCGTGGAGGTTGCGACCACGGCAAATGATGCCACGCAGGCCATGACGCGACAGCGGTTTGATCTCCTCATTATCGACTTGAAGTTGCCAGTCCGACGTGGCGAACCAGCGCGATCGGACGGCGGGATGACGGTAATGATTCGGTTCAAGAAGCGGGGAGGTGCTATCCGACCAGGGCACATCGTGGGGCTTACTGCCTTTGATGATCTTCGCGATCAATACCGTGGCGACTTCGAGGCGAGCCTGTGGCACCTGGTTAAGTATGAGGAAAGCTCGAACGACTGGGCGGAGAAACTTTGGACTTGACCCGGTTTGGTGGACACCCTCGCTCAGGAAAATGGGCGTAGAAAGGTGACCACATGTTGGACAAAGAGAAGAAGCGATCCCGGCGCATGCACACGCGCGAGTTCAAGGCAGACTTGGTGGCGCTCGTCCGTGCAGGACGCAGCGTCGCGCAGGTAGCAAAGGACTTCAGGGTGGCAAGCAGCCTGGTGTACCAGTGGGATCGGCAGTCGAGGGTAGACGAGGGCAAGGGCCCTGCTGGCGCCCTGACGACCGCCGAGAAGGAAGAACTTTCGCATCTGCGTCGCGAGGTGAAAGTCCTCCGCATGGAGCGTGAGATTTTAAAAAGGGCGGCCACCTTCTTCGCCAAGGAGAGCGCGTGAGGTTTGCGTTCATCTCCGAGGAGAAGGTGGCCTTCCCCGTCGCGGTCCTCTGCCGTGTCTTGGCCGTTTCGCCCAGTGGCTACTACGCCAGCCAGGGACGGCCCGCCTCGTTGCACGCACGCCGTGACCAGGATCTGTCCGAGCGGATAGCCGCGATTCATCACGGGAGCCGGCGACGATACGGCAGTCCCCGTGTTCATGCCGACCTCAAAGCTTCCGGGGATCGGGTGGGTTGCAAGCGGGTGGCCAGGCTGATGCGCGAAAACAAGCTGGTGGCGCGCTGTCGTCATCGTTTTCGCACGACCACCGACTCGAAGCACAGCTTCCCCATCGCGCCGAATGTGCTGGAGCGCAACTTCACCGCGCTTCGTCCAAACCAGTCGTGGGTCACTGACATCACGTTTCTGTGGACGCAGCAAGGCTGGCTGTACCTCGCGGTGATTCTCGACCTGTTTTCCAGGCGGGTTGTCGGCTGGGCGACCAGTCGGAATGTCGATCGCCACCTCGCGCTCGCGGCACTGGCCATGGCCTTGTGCCAACGCCAGCCCGGCAGCGGCCTGGTTCACCACTCAGATCGAGGCAGCACGTACGCGAGCGACGACTACCGCAAAGCCTTGGAAGCCGGAAGCATAGAATGCAGCATGAGCCGGAAGGGAGACTGCTGGGATAATGCCGTGGCCGAGAGTTTCTTCGCGACCCTCAAGCGCGAGTTGGAAGACATCGACGATCTCGAAAGCTGGGAGGCAGCTAACCTCTCGATTGGCGAGTACATCGAAGGCTTCTACAATCCTTGCCGCCGTCATTCGGCGCTCAATTACAACAGCCCAATCGAATTTGAGCTGATGCACTCAGTGAAGAAAGCTGGTAAGAAAGCTGCGTAACGAAACCGTCCACCAAATCGGGTCAACTCCACTTGGACAGAAGTTGGTATACATAGTTGATGAGGTTTTCGGTCGTGATGCGCCCAGCGGGCCGGTCGACATGGCGATCATGACCGCTCTGGAGGCCGTAGAGTTGCAGGCGGTGTTGAACCTGCCAGGGAAATGGAAGGAAAAGAGCTTTAAGGGCGACAGCGCTATCTACCACTGTGGAGTCTTTACCCGTTCGGGTAAGCGGATGCGGGTCGTCGCAGCTGCTACGGGCGATGTTGGCATGCCCGCTACGGCTGTTCTGGCTATGAAGATCGTGGAGCGCTTCCGGCCGCGGTACTTGGCGATGGCGGGGATAGCAGCCGGCGTGGAGGGCAATTTCGGCGACATCCTAATTGCCGACCAGTCGTGGGACTACGGTGCGGGCAAGGTTACAGCTGTTGCCGGTAGCGGGAGTCGCTTCGCTCCATCTCCTTCGCCATTGCCACTAGATCCAGTCCTCAAGGCGAGATTGGGGCAGTTTCGGCTCGATGGGAAGATGCTCGCGGGGATATCTGGGAAATGGCCAGGAACCCGGCCGCGGTTTGAACTCAGCGCTCAGATCGGTCCCATCGCGTCTGGGGCCTCCGTCGTCGCAGACAGGACGGTCATGGAGGACATCGTTCGAAGAAACCGCAAGGTCATCGGCGTCGAGATGGAGACCTACGCCGTTTTCGTGGCGGCGGCGCACTGTAGGGAACCGCGGCCTGCGGCTATGTCTGTCAAGTCAGTTTGCGATTTCGGGGACTCCGCAAAGGGGGACGACTATCAACGGTACGCTGCATACACGAGTGCGCGTTTCCTGTATGAATTCGCTCTGGAGCACTTGGCTGGCCCCAAGGATGGAGGAGGGAAGCGCCGACGAGGACCGAACCGTACCAGCCCGGGGCAGCTCGGACGGGAATCCTAGAGACCGCGCAAGAATGGATTTGCACGACGGGGCTGTCAGCCGCAAAAGACTTTGTCCGGACCAGGGGACGGCTAGCACTACTGGTCGAAAAAGTGCGGAAGTGCCCGATTTTCCTCGCCAGGAAGACAATGGAAATCGCCGGATTCCCGCGAGATCCAAGAACTTCTACGTACGGTTCCGTGTGAAGGGCCTTGGGGTGCCGGTGCTGACCCAGCGTGACCGGCTGAGCTTCTTCCAGAACATGGTCTCGCCCATCGCGTGGACGGGCCAGTTTCGGGGTTCTCCCAAGGAATTCAAGCGCCGGGATGCCGAGGTGATCGTGGCGGACCTACGTGCGGCGCAGGCCAACCCCGTTCCCGGTTCAGTCGCAGAGACGTCACGGCAACCTGGCAGAAGGGTGGTGCGAAGATGAGAGCCCCAGCCTACGTGTTGAGATTTCGAGATTTGCTCGTAGAGAATACCTTGCCAGCACTGGACCTGGAGTTCGGCAAGACCCGGATTGCCGGACACCGAGGAATCCTTACGACTTCGAGGCTTCAGTACAACCACGAAGACTGGCAGTTGCTTCACCGCGAACTGGAGTACACGTTCACTATCGGTAGGGAACAGCAACTTGAGATCTCCCTCCAGCTTTACTTGAACGTGAACGACCACTGGAGGCTATTTGCCTACTGCGCAAGAGGCATGCTCTTCTCCGTGAACCTAACCCTGCTGCGCCACAAGGGAGCCATCTTCACCTTGACCCAGACCCTGCGACTCGCCACCCGCAAGATTGGCGCAGCTGCCCGTGCGACTCGGGCCGATGAACTTTGCGGCATGCTCCGACGGTTGGGTATGGAGGTCGATGAGAACCACCGTCTGGTGTTGGGCACGTTCGATGGGAAATCGGGCGTCCTCGTAGACACCACTCCCCAATCCTTCCTGCGATCCTTCCTCACCGTGGCGCTGGTGAAGGGTCACTTCATGGGCAACAAGGGCTACTCCCTCCAATCGCTGCCGAAGCGTGAAGTGCACCCCGAAGACGCCGGTCGCGTGTTCAAGGGTCGCAGCGTCCCCCTCGGCCTGCGCTACGAAATTCTGGAGGCTCACCGATTCCGGTGCTGCGCCTGCGGCCATGGTGCCAAGGAGGGAGTTAAGCTCCACGTGGACCACATCATCCCCGTGGCACGGGGTGGCCGGACCGAGAAGAAGAACCTTCAGATTCTTTGCACCTCATGCAACCTCGGCAAAGGAGATCGGTCGGAGAGGGCAGTTTCACGAAGTTGATGCCCGCGGACACACCTTGCCCTTGGTGCACGGACGACAGTGGGCATCTTCGACGAAGGGGGCCCACTGTCGGTAGTGAATTGGGGACGGGATAGGATCGCCTACCGATAGCCTTCAGCGTCGAGCCCGTGCCTCCCTGGCCATCCGTGCGACGTCCGCCGCATCGACGCCGTGGACTCGGGGCAGGTCAACACGGACCGTGTTTGCCAGTTTCACGACCGAAACGTGGCCGGTCTTGACCCATCTGCGCATGGTCGCCACGCTCACTTTGAAGATGGCCGCGGCTTCCGGTACCTGATCTAATGATGGAGGCGAGCCTGCCTCCGGGTTCAAGCTGGCCCGGCTGGCTTGAATTTTTGCCCCAAAATTTTTCCAACGGCCAACATACCCCACCCCCGGTGTGCGTGCGACGGTGGACACCCGGATCAAAGGGGACCCAGTTCCCATAGCTTATTCACCGCAGGACCTTCCGCCTCCCACAACCGGTTAGACCAGAAACACAGCGACCTGGCCCCATCCTGGGGAGCCTTGGCCGGGCTCCCACTCGCGCACCGGAGCAGAAGCAAGTCGGCGTAATGGGCCGAGCTGCGCCCTTGCTGCGCACCTTCCTGTGGCCGGTCGCGCCAAACACTCGCGACGACATGGCCAGGGCAGCCCCCGTCTGGCAGCCTTGCCGCGAATCGAAGCCCAGCTTTGCCTGGGCGTCAGTTTCTGGTTTCTTTGATGTCGTTTGTAAGGTCGATTGGTGTTCGGGGACTAGGTAAGGTCATGAGAAACCACACTCGCAGCAGTCAAGGCTCGCTGGCCGCACTCCTGCTCACAGGCTTGTCGGCCGCATGCATGTCCGATCCGTTGGCAGGCACCAGCCTACCCAACGACGCCAGCGCGAATCCTGGGGGTGCGACAGTAGCCCCCGGAGGCGTGACGGGCCCAGCCGGTGGCACGACGAGCCCAGCAGCCGGTGGCACGACGAGCCCAGCAGCCGGTGGCACGACGAGCCCAGCAGCCGGTGGCACGACGGGCCCAGCAGCCGGTGGCACGACGGGCCCAGTCGGTGGCGTGACCAGCGCAGCCGGTGGCGTGACCAGCGCAAGCGAGGCCGTGACGAACGCAGTCGATATTTTCCCATTGACCTCCTTCACCGTCTTGGTCAGCCGCGAAGTCGACATCTTGTTCATGATCGACAATTCCCCTTCGATGGATCCCAAGCAGCAGGCACTGGCTGCCAACTTCCCCAAGATGATCCAGGTACTGCAGAACCTTCCAGACCCTTTGGACCCTTCGGGCACAGCTGTAAGTTTGCCCGACGTCCACATCGGCGTCATCAGCAGCGACATGGGGGCTGGCTCGGACAATATCGGCGGTAACTGCTCACGGGTTCTGGGCGATCGCGGCCTTTTGTGGGGAAACGATCCCAACAACCTGATTGCCTCGGTCGCGCCCGGCAATACGCTATATTCGACCGCCCCCGGTCAAATTTCAACCTACCCCACACCCAACGGGTGCGGCCTCAACTCGGGTGCCCGGTGGATCTCAGATGTTGCGAATGCGAACGGGGTTGGGCGGGCGCAGAACTACACCGGCCAGCTTACGGACGTCTTCACCTGCCTCGCCCAGTCCGTGGGAATCGCGGGCTGCGGTTACGAGCACCAGTTGCAATCGATTCAAGTCGCACTCAACCCCCAACAGGTGAATTGCAACGCCCAAGGCAATAACTGCACCGATATCAACATGGAGAACGTCGGCTTCTTGCGTCCCGAGGCATACCTGGCCATTGTGCTCATCACCGACGAGGATGATTGCTCTGCTCCAGTCGCCGACGTAGCCCAAAACGGCAACAATAACGATGGCATGTTCCTGACCAGGCCCCCTGGGGAAACCGCCAGCCTGAAATGCGCGGCTCGGGGCCATCTCTGCGGTGGCCAACCAATCCCTGGCTACGACCCCGTGAACGGCTTCACCCCGCAGAACCCGGCCCCGACGCCCAACGTTGGACCTGGAACTGGCGCCTTGGGGTTCATGCACCCATTTTCCGATTGCACGGACAAGGAGCAGCTCGATAGGAACAATCTGGACTCCACCTACCTTCCGCTCATCGACGTGCGGGACATCATCGACAGCGTCAACGGTGTCAAGGGCAATCCCCAGACCCAGATCCTCGTGTCTGGCATCTTCGGCTGGCCCCCGGACACTGCCTTGCCCAATGTCCAGACCACGGATCAATACAGGATCGGGGTTGACACCACGTCGCTCCCGGCCCCAGAGAACACCTATTGGGACTACATGCCCATTTGCTGGAATCCCACTGTGCAGGCCTCTGACGGCAACATCTACAAAGCCTACGGCGGTCTTCGCCATAACAAGTTCGTCAGTGCCTTCGGCGCCAACGGACAGCGTTTCAGCATCTGCAACCAGGACTTCACGGACGCGATGACCCAAATTGGTGAGGCGATCTCGCAGGCGCTGAGTCCAGGTTGCGTGCAGTACCCGTTGATCGACACGAACCCAAATGCACCTGGCGTGCAGCCTGAATGCCAGGTTGTCTACGACAGCGGGTGCACCACGCCGGGCCAAAATGGGTGTCTGACAACTGGCTACTCGCAAGAAACTCTCACCGAGTGCATAGATCCCACTACCCAACTCCCGCTGGATCCCACAAATCCCCTGCTGGCCAACGTCCCGGACAGCGCTCGGCCTTGCTGGTACCTCTACTACGATGCGGATCGAACCACGGGCTGCCCGAACGCATTTATGAACCAGAGAATCACTGTTCTGCGACCGAGCACTGCGCCGCTGGCGCCTCCAGGCACGCTGCTCGCGCTGACGTGTCTGACCTGTCCGGCGTCTGATCAGATATGCCCTGCCCTGGGCAGTGGTTCCTGAAATTGGTGCCGAGGGATTGGCGTTGGACCAAAGCAATCCCCCCTGAAAATCCCACCCGCAATTCGGGTATAAGTATAGTGAGGAGCGGCTCTTCAGCCCTCAACGGTGCATTTGCACCGTAATCCACAGTGTTGGCCTGACTGACACTGTTACCCCACGCGCCCACTGGCGCAACTGTGCGCCACGTGGACCACAAGGCCCTCCGTGTGTGCACGCCTACGGAGGTCCTGACCATGAATATCGAGACAATCCGTTCGTGCTTTGACCAGAAAATCCGCAGTGGCATGTTCAAGCCTATCACCCGCCGGCTTCATGCCGACATGGCGGAAGACAGAACCCAAGATGCACTTGCTCTCGTGTATCAACAGTACCGTCGGCATGCAGAGAGGGGGGAGATTCCGGATGATGCTATTCTTGTTCTTGCTGCCCGGCTTCGTGCTGAGGATTTGAGCCGTCAGATTGTTCCCGCTGGTGGCAAAGCTCGAAAAGGCTGTGTGATGGACTTGCGCAACTACATCGAGGGCAAGGTGGAGGTTCTCAGGCTCGATCAAATTCTCCAGGAGAAAGAAGAGTGCAGGTTGCTGGGGCTGGCGGAATCTCTGGCTGCGAATCCGGTCAGGAAGATCGTATCAGCCATCGACCTGGAAGCCTGGATTGCCAGCTTGCCTGAGGATGATCAAACTCTGCTGTCCATGAAAATGGCTGGTCACAGGTTGAAGAGCATTGCAAGACGGCTGGGTATCAGAACCGAGCGAGCCTGGTCTCGTTGCCGTCGGCTGGGGCATGAACTGGCAGAACGAGCACAGCTTGAGATTCCTGTCTCCCGCCAGCGAGTGCGAAACTGATCAAAGGGGAGATGGAGACGTTCGTGTCTCCAGGTTCAAGCTGGATAGCCGGCTTGAATTTTTGCCCCGGAATTTTTCAGCCGCCGACATATCGGAGCCCCCGGTGCATGGATGATGGTGGGTGCGCGAATCAAAGGGGACCCGGTTTCGATAGCTTACTGAGCACCAAGCGAAGAATGCCCGATTGTCCCTCCCTAATGGGGCTATGACTCTTCGGCTGTCGCTGGCTGTCGGGGTTTATTCGTATAGTTCCGCACTGGTATCGCCGCTTCCGCCTGCGACGAGAACCTTCCCGTTACCCAGCAACGTCGCCGTGTGCTCCGTCCTTGCCACAGTCATATTGCCGGTAACCGTGAATGTCCCGAACGCTGGGTCATATAGCTCAGCACTCGCAAGTCCACTGGTGCCGTCGTATCCGCCGGCGATGAGTACCGTCCCCAGGAGCAACGATGTCGCTGTGTGCATGCCCCGTGCTACGGTTAGACCGCCTGTCGTGGTAAATGTGCCGGCCGCCGGGTTGTACAGTTCCGCATTCGCGATGGCATTCCAATTGGTGTCGGTTCCATCGGTTCCGCCAGCGATAAGCACATCCCCATTGCCCAACACCGTAGCCGTTTGGTACGCCCTCGCCGAAATCATGCTGTCGGTTATTGAAAATGCTCCAGTGCTAGGGCCATATAGTTCTGCGCTGGCGAGGGGGGCTCCACTGTTATCGTACCCGCCCGCGATGAGCACCTTGCCATCGGTCAGCCGCGCAGCCGTGTGACCATACCGTTCTACGGTCATCGCCCCCGTCAGAGTAAATACCCCAGCCACCGGATCATATAGCTCCGCGCTAGAGAGGTAGTTGCCACCCGCAACAGACTGTCCACCGCTGATCAGAACCTCCCCGTTCCCCATCAACGTCGCCGTGTGGCCATATCTTGCCACGGTCATCCGGCCCGCGGATGTAAACGTGCCGAGGCTCGGGTCGTACAGCTCCGCGCTATCTGGGCTAGCGCCAAGTCCGCCGGCAATTAGCACCTCCCCATTGCCCAACAAGGTTGCCGTATGCTGCCACCTTGCCACGGTCATGCTGCCAGTGGCGGTGAATGTCCCTGTCCCTGGGTCGTATACCTCCGCGCTCATCTCACCTTCCGGAAGGCCCTCAAAATCGTAGGCTCCGCCGGCGATGAGAACTGTTCCATTCTGTAGCAACGTCGCCGTGTGGCTCCCTCTCGCCACGGTCAGGCTGCCCGTCGGCACGAAGACCCCTTCCAGCGTCGCAGCACCAGTCGCATCGCCGCCGGCATCCGTTCCTCTGCCACCGCTACCACCGCTGCACCCGGTTGCACCGATGGTGAATACCAACACGGACACCACGATCAACTTCACAAGCACAGAATACACACCCTTCAACATGGTGCCTCCGATTGAACGTGAGACAGGAACCCTGGATGCTCTATCACCCATCCTGGGGTAGTGTATCTGGAAACAGCCGGAGAGAAAACAGGTGGATGACCATGGGGGTCAGGTCAGGAACATCGCCCTCCTGGGATCAACTGGCCGTGACGGCATCGCATGATCATATTCCTCCTCCCTCTCCGCCGTTCTTGTCGGACTTAGAGGGCGGGACCCAGGTGGTCTGGCTTTGTACGCGGGAGAAGGGGACTACAGGGCTCCCGCACTTTCCGACTGTCGCCTTATCTTATATAAGGCGAGACCTGAAATCTGCGGGAGGGGTAGCCGTATCTGCTGGAAATTATTCATCTTCTCTTCCCCGCGTACAAGAGCCAGTCGCTTGCTGCGTTACAAGAGCAGAACCCATGTTCAGGTCATCAAGAGCCGGGTCTGGTCAGATCGAACGGCAGATTGGTCGAGCACAAAGATCGTAGTGGCTGATGCCACGCTTGATCTTTGTCCCCGCCGCGAAATGATGCTTCAGCAGGTGCTGTCGGCAGAGAACGTGGAGGAGCATGTGCCGTCATCCATCCCCGACAAACGAGGTGGCAGTTGGTCTGGGTGGTGGAGATCAAGATCTGCAGCACCAGGGACATGGAGTTGCTGGATATGGGATTCGCTGTCTTGTGTTTTTCCGCCGCCGATCATGGACGACTCGTGCTACCGGGAGTCCCGAGGCAGCACTTGTCCAGGGAGCCGGCGCATGAACCACCACTTCGCTTCTCTCTTGCGGTCGGCCTCATCACGCGCACACAAGCCAATCACTCCAGCCTAAAGGAACTGCGACCAGTGGTGAATCCTGCCGTTTACGTCATCCTGCCGATAGGCGCACAACCGGTCATGTTCCGAAGGCGTGATAGAAGTCGATGTGCGGTTAATGATTCGCTTCCGCTTGACGTGCACGCATAGTTGGCCTTGGTGCGCCTCATCTGGAGGCCAATCGTAGTGTATCTGAAGCCAGTTGCCGAGTTCAGCGTTGATGGTCCATGGGCACGATAGTGTGCCGTGTGAGTTCGCTAGGCCGGCGGCAACCCGATCATCGAACCACACATACACGTCCTCATCGAGTTTCCGCTCCGCCTGATTCCAGTGCTTGATCGTGAAACGGCAAGCTTTGGTCTTGTGTCGGTCATTGAGGAAACCGAAGAATAGCCGAGACTTCTCGCGGACGAATTCCGCGAAATCAAGGACAACGTCGACTGAACCACCTCGCAAGATGAGCTGTTTGTCCAAGGCGGTCAACCTGGAAAGCACAGCGTGGGTCAGGGTCGTCCACGTGGCCATCGAATCGAGCCACTTGAGAAGCAATATCACCGGGTCGCCATCGGACGTGTGGTAGACGATATTTTGCCTTGAAGACAGAGCGTGGTACAGGATCAGGCCGAGACTCTTGATGTCGCGCAGATATGCCGGATGCTTGTCTTGCAATGAGCGCCTTGCCTTCTTCCGCATTCGTGCTGCCATGCGCTCAAGGCCCTGGAGAACTGGGTCGCCATTGGGATTGCGGGATTGACTATTGGCTATTTGGCGGCGAAACTCCTGATACTGGTCGCGATCCGCCTGCGTCACGGTGTTCTTGATTAGCATCGACTCGAATAGGTCATCGACGAAACTATCACTGCCTACAGTGGCAGGATTGTACATCGCGAGGACATACCAGTAAAACACGGGGCACACTCGGGGGTCCTTGGCATACAGGTCATGGAATCCCAGTGTATGAAATTCCGCGTCGACTGCCTCCTGTGCTCCTGGGCCGAGCCGCTCCAGGACCTCCTGGAGAACGGTTTCTGTGATCCAACGAGATTGGAGTGGAACATTCTTCAGCGTGGGAAGGTCAGCCGCTGGAAGAATGAGGAAATTCGCATCAAAAAAGTGCAGTGCCTCCGGCCGTAGTCGTCGAATTCTGCCATCTTCGTTCATCCTGCGCTCCAGAGTTTCGTAGGTGCCACCCGGTCACCACAGGTTGGGAGGCCAAGGCGTGCTCGGAACGGTGCAACTCTACACCGGTTTCCCTGCGGCAAGCCCGTCTGCTGCAATGGGTTCACCCCTTGGTTATGCTTCGATCGAGAGATGGTCGGCCGACGACAGGAATGGAATTGCGAGGGTAGCATGCCATCAGAACATGGCCCTTCTTGGCAGCGGTATAGTCACCCGGCCCATTAATCATCCAGCCGGAGCTGCTCGGAAATGACAGGACTGCCCGATTCATCGCCAGCCCAAGAAAGACATTCTCGTTCTGCAGCCTGACCACCTTGAGACGCATGACGCAAGCAAGCGGTCCGTTCAAGTGATCGATCGCCACATCACAGACGCATTCACCATCCACGTATTGGCATGGCGGCACCTTTCGAATGGGGAAGACATATATCGAGAGGACCCAACCATTTGCATCAGAGGGATCACAGGCGCGAAAATAGCAGTCTCGTGGCTGAAACACGATGCTGCCCTTGGGGTTTGTCAGCGGCTCCGTAAGCTTGCGCGGCGTGGTTGCCCCTTCGGGCACGACTGCAATCGTCGAGGCATGAACTTCGGGCTGTGTACCGCTTATGTGAATGGGGATCACCCTCAGCCCTTTCGAACTTTTTATCCGGCCCTAGCTTCCCTCCGCACGCCGTTTCTCGCAAGCTCTGGCGACGATGTGTGTGATGTGGTCCCTTACCATTCCCGGCTGTATCGAAGGCTGCTCTTGCCACCTGTCCCAGGTGTTCCCGCTCACATGGCCAGACCACCGACACCACGATCTGCAGCGCACCGAATTATGTTCAACTTGGCCGGAAATCATGCGTCACGTGTGTTCTGGATCAAGTAGCTCGCATTTTTCCCGCCGCCGTTGACATACCCCCCCGGTGCATGGATAACCGTGGGTACGTTTGGGGAAAGGGGACCCAGTATCTGTAGCTTACTCGGTACCAAACGAAGAGTGCCCGATTGTCCTTCCCTGACGTAGCTGTAGCTCTTCCGTTGGCACCGACTGTCGCCGCTATTCGTACAGCTCCGCGCTTGCGAGGGGCGTGAGCAAGAGAGTCTCGTAATCGGCAAAGCCGCCGCCGGCGATGAGCACCTTCCCGCTCGTCAACAACGTCGCTGTGTGCCATGCCCCTGCTACGGACATGCTGCCGGTTGCTCCAAATGCCCCAGCCTCTGGGTCGTATAGCTCCGCGCTTGCGAGATCCCCGCCGTCACTGAGTCCGCCGGCGATGAGCACCTTCCCGCTCGTCAGCAACGTCGCCGTGTGGTACTGCCTTGGTACAGACATCGTGCCGGTTGGCGCAAATGCCCCGACTGTCAGGTCGTATAGCTCCGCGCTCGCAAGGAACTGCAGCGAGCCGCTGTTATCGTAATTCCGTCCGCCGGCGATGAGCACTTTGCCGTTAGGCAGCAAACATGCCGTGTGGCCTTCCCTCGCCGTCGACAGGCTACCTGTGGCCGTGAATGTCCCGGCCACTGGGTCGTACAACTCGGCATTCACGCCGCCAGCGTAGCTGCTGGCGATGAGCACTTCCCCATCGGGCAACAACGTTGCCGTATGCATGGATTCGGCCATGTTCCCGGCGGCGGTGAAAGTCCCGGCATTGGGGTCGTATAGCTCGGTGCTGCCAAGTTCGTCTCCGCCAGCGATGAGGACCATTCCGTTCGGCAACAGCGTGGCTGTGTGCCCCTGTCTCGCCACGGTCATGTTGCCGGTGGCGGTGAAAGTCTGGGCGTTTGGGTCGTATAGCTCGGTGCTGGCGAGTTCATCTCCGCCAGCGATGAGCACCATCCCGTTCGGCAACAACGTCGCCGTATGGCTCTGTCTTGCCGTTGTCATACTGCTGGTGGGGGTGAACGTTCTGGCGTTTGGGTTGTACAGCTCCGCGCTCGAACCAGCCCCGCCAGCAATGAGCACCATCCCGTTGCCCAACAGCGTCGCCGTCTGGCCGAACCTAGCCACGGTCAGGCTGCCCGTCGGCACGAAGACCCCTTCCAGCGTCGCAGCACCAGTCGCATCGCCGCCGGCATCCGTTCCTCTGCCACCGCTACCACCGCTGCACCCGGTTGCACCGATGGTGAATACCAACACGAACACCATGGCCAGCTTCACGAAGACAGAACACACACCCTTCAACATGGTGCCTCCGATTGCACGTGAGACAGGAACCATGGGCACTCAATCAACCACGCGGGGTAGTATACCTGGAAGCGACCGTCGGAAAAACAGCGGGCCTCGGTGGATGGTGGCAAGAACATCAACCTCCTGCACACCACCGCGCCGGTCCCTGACCCAACAATATCAACACTTGCTACTCCCAAATGCGGGGATCCCCTCAGTCAATCATCAGCTTCCCCTAACACCGGCACCTGTTCATCTAGGTCCTTGAAGGTCTCGAAGGGATCGATGCCGTCCTTGAGTTTCAAAGCGGCTTTGCATCGATCAAAAGCCTCGTTGAGCTGCTCCGCGCTCCCAGACTCAAGCGACATGAATTGCCGAGACAATTCGGCGCGAATCCCACTCTTGGTCGAGTTCAGGATCCGGCGAACCTCCTCCCGGAAGTCCTTGTCCTTGTAGTGAAGCTGTGCCCCCCAGAGCGCGACGAAGTCGCGCATGTCCTCTTTCGCGAGATAGCGAGTCAGTAGGCATATGGCGTGGTACATCAGCCGAGCGGGCTTGGGCGCGCCCTCTTTGGGAACCAGGTTGAGATCCTTCTTGAGGACAAGGGCCATCACATCATGAAGGTTCTGGAGGAGCGTGAGGAGGACAATCGAGGACAACCGCTTCTTCTCGTGGACTTGACCCGGTTTGGTGGACACCCTCGCTCAGGAAAATGGGCGTAGAAAGGTGACCACATGTTGGACAAAGAGAAGAAGCGATCCCGGCGCATGCACACGCGCGAGTTCAAGGCAGACTTGGTGGCGCTCGTCCGTGCAGGACGCAGCGTCGCGCAGGTAGCAAAGGACTTCAGGGTGGCAAGCAGCCTGGTGTACCAGTGGGATCGGCAGTCGAGGGTAGACGAGGGCAAGGGCCCTGCTGGCGCCCTGACGACCGCCGAGAAGGAAGAACTTTCGCATCTGCGTCGCGAGGTGAAAGTCCTCCGCATGGAGCGTGAGATTTTAAAAAGGGCGGCCACCTTCTTCGCCAAGGAGAGCGCGTGAGGTTTGCGTTCATCTCCGAGGAGAAGGTGGCCTTCCCCGTCGCGGTCCTCTGCCGTGTCTTGGCCGTTTCGCCCAGTGGCTACTACGCCAGCCAGGGACGGCCCGCCTCGTTGCACGCACGCCGTGACCAGGATCTGTCCGAGCGGATAGCCGCGATTCATCACGGGAGCCGGCGACGATACGGCAGTCCCCGTGTTCATGCCGACCTCAAAGCTTCCGGGGATCGGGTGGGTTGCAAGCGGGTGGCCAGGCTGATGCGCGAAAACAAGCTGGTGGCGCGCTGTCGTCATCGTTTTCGCACGACCACCGACTCGAAGCACAGCTTCCCCATCGCGCCGAATGTGCTGGAGCGCAACTTCACCGCGCTTCGTCCAAACCAGTCGTGGGTCACTGACATCACGTTTCTGTGGACGCAGCAAGGCTGGCTGTACCTCGCGGTGATTCTCGACCTGTTTTCCAGGCGGGTTGTCGGCTGGGCGACCAGTCGGAATGTCGATCGCCACCTCGCGCTCGCGGCACTGGCCATGGCCTTGTGCCAACGCCAGCCCGGCAGCGGCCTGGTTCACCACTCAGATCGAGGCAGCACGTACGCGAGCGACGACTACCGCAAAGCCTTGGAAGCCGGAAGCATAGAATGCAGCATGAGCCGGAAGGGAGACTGCTGGGATAATGCCGTGGCCGAGAGTTTCTTCGCGACCCTCAAGCGCGAGTTGGAAGACATCGACGATCTCGAAAGCTGGGAGGCAGCTAACCTCTCGATTGGCGAGTACATCGAAGGCTTCTACAATCCTTGCCGCCGTCATTCGGCGCTCAATTACAACAGCCCAATCGAATTTGAGCTGATGCACTCAGTGAAGAAAGCTGGTAAGAAAGCTGCGTAACGAAACCGTCCACCAAATCGGGTCAACTCCATCGTCAAAACATCGTTCGTAGGCAGCGTCACTCTCAAAGATATCGTTACCGTACAGTGCCATCCTGACCTCACCTGCGGCAGCTGCGATGGCCCGGGCAAGTTCAGAGATGTCCACCCAGGCCCCGCGAGTGTTCTCGTACTCGTCCTCAAGCGCCTGCGGGTTCGTTCTCCAAAGATTGTCGAACGCGCCTTCCTGGCGTTCGTACACGATACGCCGCGCCTTGAATCTAGCTTCAAGCTCAATCTGGACCGGATCGTTTGACCTGAGCGCAGCTGCGGACCCGCTCTACATTCCGCCCGAGTCACCGCTTGCCAAGAACATCACGGCCATCGCGCGCGCGGTGGAAATCGCCACCGGCGGCAACCCGCTGGTCAGTCG
This sequence comes from uncultured delta proteobacterium, assembly GCA_963755125.1. Taxonomy (GTDB): domain Bacteria; phylum Myxococcota_A; class Polyangia; order Fen-1088; family Fen-1088; genus Fen-1137. The sequence continues at coordinate 32,416 of CAVWIP010000017.1, read as the reverse complement.
CAGCCTTGTGGACTTGGTCAGGCCATTCGCCCAACAGTTCATGGGACGCACGCCTGCTCAGATCTTGCTTGCCAAGATTCTTCAGGACCACGGCCTGGACCCGGACGCAGAGGTGGACTGGCTGGAAAAGGTCCACCTACGATTTGAAGCTGTGGGTTTTCCCCGGGGCTGGGCGCAGCAGACAGCCATTGCGGATATACGCCGACTCTTTCTTGAAGGTTCCACCGGATACCGGGCTCTCCAGTCGCCCGAGTCTATGCGCGGAAAATCCAAGCGCCGGCATCGCCGGTACTGGCAGACCACGCCCAACAAGCGGCCCAATGACAATCTCATCGCGATGCATCTCACGGGCGAGATGCCCCTGTCGAGCTTCGGCCTGGAAAGCACCCAGGTCCTGACGCTTGACTTAGATCGACACGGTGACCTACAGCGAGTCAATTTCGAGGAGACGCTCAAGCTGGCGATGGCCGCCTTCCCCGAGGCTCTCCCGATTCGCTCGTCATCGAGCGGTGGGGTGCACCTGCTGCTGTTCTTCGACCAGCCGGTCTCCTACCAGTTCCTGGTCAGCATCGCACGGCGAAGACTGGAGAAGTTCGATCTCGGAGTTGTTCACCGTGGTCCTTGCCGTTTCGTCCGCGTCGAGGTGCCGGAACAGGGCGTCCGGCTCCCACTGGGCCAGGGAAGCTACTTGCTGACGCCCGGGTTCAACGAGACCAGCCCCGTGCCAGAGATGCTTCGAGCACTTGTGCAACACGCGCACGAGCATGACTGCCCACCGACCCCACCTGTTGACGTGGCAAGGGTGGTCGTCCCACCGGTTCCGATGGAACCCCCAGCATCCACCGCAGGCGTGGCACACACGCACGTTCCGAACGTGCCTGCCGACGTGCACGTCTGGGAGCCCTGTCGTCCGGTAGCACACGGGCACTCTACCGTGATGCCGGTAACGCACTTGGGGCTTTGACTCCCGCCGCTGCAACCGCCGACGAATACCACCAGAAGACACGAAAGAACGATCCACAGCCTGGCCATCATGGGGACCATGCTCGCTCCATTCGGGATTCGTTTCAACCCTGACTCGCAGGCACCGTTTCAAAAACCTGCCTCGGCCCGGGAGGTGTGGACGGGGCTTTTGCCGCCGATTCCGGAGGGCCAGCAGGGGCCGACTCATAAGTGTACTATTGAGTCACTGGGCGAGTGAAGGGGTCTTCCCATGCCTCCTTCCTGGGTGGCAAGGGGTGGTCATCTTCAGGCTCAGTGGGCTTCTTCTCCCTAACCGCTCGTTGCTGTTGGGTAGGTCGGGTGGCTTCTGTGGGTGAGGTCTCTTTGTCGGCCACGCTGTTCCCAGTGCCGGCAGCCATTCGCAACGAACGTCCCTGAGTGCCCGGCTGCATGGGGGGCACCAGTGTGGCTGACAGCGGTTGTCCAGACTGGGAAGGCGTTGGGAGTCCTCTCGCGGTCGGGGACATCGTCCCATAGGGCCTCCAACCGGCCCACGTGAGTGCACATCGTGCGTCAGTCTTCCGACCGGAGCCGGCGACACCCACCGAGATGACTTCGCCTTCCCGCGCTGCCAATCGAGCGCCCGTGATGTGTAGTGGGGTGCGGGCGGGGCTTTGCACGAGCCACCGTGAATGTGACGGCGTCCCTCCGATCACGAATAGATCCACGGTACACCCCCCGCTGGCGTGGATGTCGGTAACCGTGATCGGTCCTGAAACTACCCCCAGACAAACCCCCAATGTTGCACCTGCGGCTTTTGAGTTGAATGGAGCGTTTTCGTACATGGGTAGGCCGATGCCCATATTGCAGGCTTCTGCTCCCGCCTGAAGCGATGGGGTTACGGTGCCGCCATCGATCTTGGTCGGGTCATTCCAGGTGGCGGCCGGTTCGGGCACCGGGGCTGTCTTCGGTACAATGCTCTTCTGGGTCTCAGGCGGACAGCTTGCCGCACCGGGCGCACGCTCAGTTTCTTGCGGTTCTACGTCTTCGCTGCCGGTTCGGCTTGCAACCTGGGTCTTCCGCACGGGCTTCGACTTCGGTGCCGGTGCGGGTGGCGCTAGAAACTCGCTGACCTTCGCGATGGGTTCCATGTACGAAGACGCCCCGGGGATGTGCGAAATAGTCTGCAAACCCTCAGCGAACTTCCTGAGCTTCTCCGGCTGGTTCGCCCGCACCGCATCAGCCAGGGCCGAACGCGCACCATCTTCATCGCCGTCAACGTACAAGAGGATGCCGTTGACCAAGTCGTCGCATTGCTTTAGCTTCACTGTCTTACACTGCTTTTCAATCGGACGTCTCAAAACCAGGCCAGTTGATGCACAGGCGGAGACGAGTAGAACCACGAAGAGGCCGGCTGCCAACTCCACGTCTCTTCTGGCTGGCGAGAGCGAGCGTCGAGCACCTGGCCTTGTGGTGAGCGCTGCGTCCCCGAAATTGGGCAGAGTGGACTCGGACGTCATGGGCAGACTCCTACGCGAAAACTGTCGGCTCCCGGGGATCTGCACCCTCCGGCTCGGGTTCCGTATCACCTGTACCACGGGCCGGATACCCGTGACACTCGTTTCATCGGTGGGTCAGCTGTACCGCTTTACCCAAGCAGGTCCATCCCTCTGTGCCTGCCATGTCCACCGATCCCCACCAAGCCAGTGGTGATAGCAGGCAGGCAACGACCACTCGCACAACGTGCTCAAAGTGCCGGACGTAAGCACCGCCGAAACCGTCATCCGCCAGTGCTCCCGACCTGGGATGTTGCGGTGGCTCAACCCGCACCAGGATTCTGCCGACCTATGAAGGGGCGAACTCTGATGGGGCAATCCTAGGATGTCGTGTCTGTAAATTGGTTTGAGCAGCGGGAAAGAGATGCTGGTTAACAAAGTGCGACTATTCCCGAAGGAGAGACTGGCCAAGGCGATGAGCCTGACTAGGTATTCGTGTCTCGATAGGGCCCTCTCATCGAGCATCCCACCACGATCAATCGCCCAGCCAGTCTGGTATTCACGATGAACCCTACAAAGGAGGAAGGATGAATAGCGCAGCAGTCAGGGACCAGGTCAGGAGTTTCTGGAAGCGGACTGCCTTCACCGGGACCGAGGCACACTGCTTCGCCCCTTGGTACCTGCACCAAAAGTTCCAACTGCCGGAAAGCCAGGCTATGCAGCAGTCTTCGGATGGCAACTACGACTTCGGGGTCGACGCTTTTCATTTCGAATCTGGGAACGGCGCAAAACCGGACACGCTGGTACTTGTGCAGGCGAAGTACACGGAATCCCTCCAGATGGTGGCAAAGGGGTTCAAGGATCTTGAACGGACCTTAGGTGAGATAGGCCGATGTCTTCAAGGACTCGAGCCCGAGAACGTGGTCGAAAACAAGGTCCTGATGAATCTGCGCGCAGCTCTGAACAGGCTCACGGAGGAGAGCCGATCCTCGCTTGAGCTGGAGCTACAAGTCCTCCACCTTTCGGGCGAAGAGGAGGCGATACTTGGTCAGCGTCTGGGAGGCGCGATGACCCGGCTTCGCGAGGTTGTCGCAGACGTGCTCGACGGACACACGTGCCGCATCCGACCGGTTGGGCCAGTACACGTCGGGCCACAACAAATCGTCGTAGCGCGCCCTGAGACGGTGATGCTTCGTCTTGAAGGGGCACACCACTTCTCCGCCGGCGAAGGGGCTAGCATGCTAACCGGCGTAGGTCGACTGGCGGACTTGGTGAATCTGTACTGCGCTCGGCGAGATGCCTTGTTCTCCCGAAACGTGCGGTACTACCTCATGTCGAAGAAGAACACCGAGAAGGGCCCGGCCGGAAAGATGAGGGCGACCCTAAAGCAGATTTGCGTGGAAGGCACGCTCACCCCTGAGCGGTTCGCCATGTTTCATAATGGCATCACGTTGTTCGCACGTCGCAGTGAGGTTGTCGATGGCGGGGTTGAGCTGCGCGAGGCATTTGTGCTCAACGGCTGCCAGACGATCAAGAACGCATTCTTCTTCCGCTACGACCCCCACCTTAGAACGAAGATCAAAGAGGATCTTTGGGAGCGAGTCCTGTTGCCGATTCGCATCGTTCAAACCTCCGAGGATGAACTGGTTCGGACTGTAACCGTGAACAACAACCGACAGAACGCGATGTCCGCCTGCTGCAACACGGTGTCCAGGTCGTCGATGAAGAGCACCGGCACGATCACATCGTCGCTGCAGGCGAACGTGACGGCATCTCCAGAGCTGCTGAACCGGCGGCTTCCTTCAAATGACTCCGGCGTGACGCGGCCATAGAGCAGCAGGACCTCTGCGCCAACGGCCGCAAGTTCATGGGCAAGGTGGTCTTCACATTGGGCAACGCAGCCTGGCTCGGACAGCGCACGCCCGGGACACCTGACGAGGCCGGTGAAGCGCACCCCATTGATCGGGTAGCTGCAGGTGGTGAACTGCCAGTCGAAAAACTCCCAGGCGCGGCTTGCTGGGGGAATCGGGTGACCGATTGCGGCCATCTCGGCGGTCATCGCCGGTACGGCGACTACGATCTTAGCCTTCTCGGGTCCCGCCCCCATCGCCCGCGGCGCTGCCGTTGTTCCGCGCAGGCAACGGTCACACTCGTCGGTTTCCAACTCTATGAGTCGAAGTCGATAGCCCATTGTTGCTCGTTCTCCTTCCAGAACCCCTGTCGCCTTGCTTCAAGGCGGTGAAGCCGTGCCGGTGGTCGATGCCATCGGTGGCAGATCAACTTTCGGTGCCTGGGGAAAGCCGCCCCGAAAACCGTGCCCCATCCGCCCCATCCGCCCCATCCGCCCCACGCACGATGCGTGGTTCACGACCGGGCCCTAGAGTACGGAATGACTGGCTTGGTCTTCTTCTTCGCAGGTTCCGGCGGGGGCGCTTGGGGCGCTTGGGGCGGTTCGTTGGGCACTGGCTCTGGCGATTCCGTGGGCTCCGGCAGCGGTGGCACCTGGGGCGGATGGGGCGCTTGGGGCGGTTCGTTGGGCTCAGTCGGCTCGGGCAGCGGGCCAGCCGGAGCCGGCACGTAGCGGGCGAACGTGTCCTTTAGATCTGAAAGCAGGTAGCCCCGCTTCGATATCCGTCTTCCAGCTTCCGTCACCGACCACTTCTGGGGCTTGATGCGGAATAGCCCCAGTATCACTGCCAAGCCTCGTGTGGTCAGGGGTTGCCCATGGTTGTAGGCGGACCAAGGATGATCTGGCATCGCGACTAGGCTGTTCACGATTTCCTGGCTCTCGAGGCGGTCCGCGCACCGATGGTGGAAGAGCCCTTGCAGGTCACGCAGAAGCAGCGTAGCCGGGTCCTCGTCGAACTCCTCGTCGGCTCTCGACAGCGCCACTGCCGCCTCTCGCGCACGGCGGGCAACATCGCCACCAATTTCATCTGCAAGCGCGAGGAGAACGCGCCAGTTGTCGCGCGCTCTGTCACGCGAGATCTCGTCGGGAATCTCGGGATCGGCCGTCGGGATTTGTTCGGCATGATCTTGCACCCAGCGGGCAGCTTTCCGACGCAAGTGTTCAAACTCGTGGAGCCGGTCCTGACGGAAGCGCTCGACCTGCTCGTGCGGCGCACGCCGTTGCATCGGGATGATGATGGCGCGATCTTCGACCGTCTTGGGCACCTTGCCGATGAGGGCGAGCACCACGGCCGCCCATGTCGAGAACGTGCCAATGGCGCGGGTCACGAAAGCGTAAGCGCGGAGGTGGCAAGAGTTGAGCAAGCCGCGCAGGGCCTCGTTGCCGATCAAGAAACTGTCAGCCTCGTCGATCGTCACCGTGGGGTGGAAGTCATCGATTGCACGGAATAATGATGCCGCGGTCGCGTTGCTGGTGAAGAACGGCTTGGGCACCAGCGCGGACAACACCGTCAGGACCGTGGTCTTGCCGCTTCCCGGAACGGGGCTGGAAATCACCAAGATCGGGAAAAGCTGGAACAGGTCGTGCGCGTGCGTCGCCAGCGCCCAGAGAACCAAAGCCATGTAGGCGTGCTCGCTGGGCAAAATCAAGAACCTGCGGACGAATGACTCCAGCTCTCTAATGAGGTCCTGCCCGTCCACGGGGTCCGGCCACGGCTCGACCTCGGCAAACTGTCCAGTCGAGATCGGCGCGTCGTCGCCGTCTGGTTCGTCCTGCTTGGCTGCAAGCGCCTCGGCAAGCGCCGCATCGACCAGGGCTGCTGCTGATCGCACGCTCACATCTTTCAAGAGGCGGACCGCCTCGGCCCTGGCTGTCACCCGCTCCACGGGCGGCAAGTCGACCACACCGGTGGCCCAGGTGCGCACGGCTGCATTGATCTCGTCGGGGGTGCTGCTCGTCGTCAAGCCGCCCAGGGGTGCCAAGATCTGGGAGAAGCTGTTGTCCTCGACGCCGCTGCTCTGGGTGACCGTGTCGTCTTGGTACGCTTGCGGCTCCACGTTGGGTGGTGAGCCGATGAGCGACACGCAGAACTTGGCTGCCTTGTTCTCGGCCATGGGGGATATCCCCACGCGGCTCGCGGCGTTGGAGCGTGCAGTCACCGACAACACAGACAAGCTGGAAAGCTTGCGGGCCGCCCTGCCCCCTGCCCTCGTGACCATCACGGAAGCAGCTACCGCCTTCAAGGTCAGCGTTCCCACGATGCGCCGGTGGGTGAAGAGGGGCGAGGTGCCGACGGTCAAGATCGGCAACACCGTGCGCGTGGACATGGCGCGGTTGCATGGAACCGACCGCGAGACCATCGCCGACAAGGTGGCCAAGCTGCGATCAGCTTGAATCTGGTCAGGCGTCGAGGATCTTTATCAGGGCAACAGGACCGAGGACGGGACGGACAGGCCCTGCGCCGCTGGTCTCGTCCAGGTCGCGGACAAAGAAAGGAGCGGAGACCATGGCACGAAAGAAACGAAAAAGGCCCAGCGGGCAAGGCTGCGTCTACCAGCGCGGCCCCGGAAACTTCTGGATCAAGTGGCGTGTAGCAGGGCGGGTGTGCACGAAGGGAGGGTATCCCACCGAGGACGAAGCCAAGAAGATGCTGGACGTGCTCACCGCAGATGCGCGTGCAGGGCGGGATAGGATGCCCGTCGAACTCAAGACGGCCCCGAGCTTGAAGAACTTGGCCAAGGACTGGCTCGACCGGCGCGAGCAGACTCATCGGGCCTGGCGCGATGATCGTTGCCGATGGCGCAAGCATCTCGATCCCTTCTTCGGGGCCTGCAAGCCAACCGAGGTGGATTCGACAAGCCTGCGCCGTTTCGTGGAACGCAAGCTCAGTGAGGGGATGCACCCCACAACCGTAGGACATTGCATCCGCCTGTTCTCCACCTTCTTCGCGGAGGTGATCGAACAGGGCTTCGCACGGGTGAATCCTGTCTCCCTGCTTCCTCGTTCGGTACGAAGGCTGTATCGCTCCAAGCTGGATACCACCAACACGCCATTCCTGGAGAAGATATCGGATGTCGAACGGGTGTTCCGGGCCTTGAGCGAGCCCTACGACGTGGCGTTCGCCGTGGGGGCACTGGCGGGACTGAGAACAGGCGAGGTACTGGGGCTCTCCTGGCAGGACGTGGACCTAGCCAACCGGCGAATCCACGTAACACAACAGGTGAAGGACGGGAGGCTGGCCCCGCTCAAGGATGACGACCCCCGCATCGTGCCCTTGCAGAATGCCCTGGCACCCATCTTGGCGCGGTGGAAGCTCAAGACCGGAGGCGAGGGGATGTTGTTCGTTCCTACGTGTCCCACGCGTGGGGGAACGGCAAAGCGACCCTCAACCTTCATGCGTGCCCACTCCCTACGAAGCAACCTTGCGAAGGCGCTGAAGGCTTGCAAGCTACCGCCCATCTCGTGGTACCAGGCCACCAGGCACACCTTCGCGAGCCTGTGGGTGATGGATGGCCACTCGCTGGAGAAGCTCTCCAAGATCCTTGGGCATGCCAGCGTGACCACCACGGAACGCTACGCGCATCTTCGACCCGAGCACTTCAAGGAAGAGGACTTCGATGCCGTCCGGGTAGACCTTTCGCACTCCGGTGGGGACGTGGTATCAATAGGCTGTCCGGGGACGCAGAACGGTACCGTTGGTTACGCTGTGGTTACAGGGGCACATAACGGGGGCTAAGAAGTACAGATAACAGTTTGAAAACATTACGTTTGCGCGAGTAGCTCAGTTGGTAGAGCATCGGCTTCCCAAGCCGAGGGTCGCGGGTCCGAGCCCCGTCTCGCGCTCAAGCGAAAACCCCTGCATTTCCAGGGGGCTCCGAGATCCACTGGATCCGCCGATCAGTGCATCATTCGGTTCTTGTACCACTAATGCACCAAACGGATCGTTTTTCGGTGAGCTTGCGGAAGCGTTTCCGGTGTCGTTCACGGGCTTGCCAAAGGACAGGAGATCGATTTCTCGACGGAGATATTCCGGTGCCAGGTGGCCGTAAACCTCAGTCGTGATGCGCGGATCGCTGTGGCGAAGGATGCGCTGAACGGCCGCCGGATTCGCGCCCGCCATCATGAGCAACGACGCGGTCGTGTGGCGCAGGTCGTGGAAGCGGATCTTCCGCACCAGCGCCCGCGGCCAGAGCTTCATCTTGCACTTCGGGCAACGCCGCAGGTCGGCGTCCTTCGCCACCTCGGAATGCCCGCATCCCTTCCGTCGGCAGATGTGGCTGTAGCCGGTCACGATCCCGGCGCGGGCGAGCGCCGACTGCAGCAGTTCCTGGAGCGACGCCTCCTCGGACATCATCGAGCCGTCCTCGTTTGGGAAGACCAACTCGGACGAGGACTGTTTGATGGCGGCTTCGAGGTACGGCACCAGTTCGGAGGCGATGGGCACCGCCTCCGCGTGCCCGCCCTTGGTGGTGTCGCGCGCGTACGAGCGGCAAACGCTAATGAGCCGCCGCGGGAGATCCACGTCGGTCTTCCGCAACCCGAGCAGCTCGCCCTTGCGCAGCCCGGAGTAGATGGCCGTGGCGAAGAGTGGCCGCCAGCGCCTGGGGAGCGCGAGCAGGACGCGCGGAACCTCCTCCAGGGTCAGGAACGTTGGGAGGCGCTTGGGCACGCGCCGACATTTCACGTCGAGGACCGGATTCTGGGTGACCTTGCCGGCGCGCCGGGCGGCGCTGAAGGCGCGACAGAGGAAGCTGCGCAGGTGGTTCACTGTCTGGGGAGCCAGCTCGCGCGTCTTCGCCTGGATGAACTGCTCCACCCTGCCCGTCGTCACTTCGCGTATTGAGCTCTTCGACAGGTTGGACCCGACTAGGTGACGGCGGAATGTGCCGCAGCTCTTCGCATAGGCGGGGCTCTGCTTGAAGTACGTCGTCTCCCACCAGCTCAGCAAGTCGCCGAGCGTGGTGCCGTCGTCGGTAGGGAGCGGTTCCAAGCCGAGCCGGTGGCGCTCGGCTTGGCGTTCGAGGTCAGTGGCCAACCGCTTGGCGTCGGTCTTGGTGTCGGCCGTCGTCGGCCGGGTGCGCCACCGCCCCGTCGCGTCCTTGTATTTCGCGTACCAGCGAACACCGCGTTTGAAAACCGAAGGCATGGCCTATCTCCCTGAAGCGCCCGAAGCGTCGCCGGACTTCAACCTTGCTGGCGCGGACGACGCCGCCAGCACGAAAGCCCGGACCACTTGGGGATCGAAGCGTAGGAAACCGAGAAGGCGGATGCAAGGCAATCGTCCCGCTTCCGCTTGATGGTAGACCCAGGAACGGCTGGCGCCGATGAACCGGGCCACATCGTTCGCGTCCCAAAGGCGCGAATCGTCCGCCGCGCTCGCGGGCGATGACGGCTCAGCGCCGGTCGTTGCGGTGATCGTGTTCATGCTGCACCCCTCGTAGTTGTTTGCCGTATGACTCGTAGCGCAGCGGGGGCGGACGGTGGCGCGAAGCCGCGACGCGATCGCGTCGCACACCGGACTCGCGCTCCGCCCGCCCCCTTCTGCTGGTTGATCACGAATGACATGGGCCTCCTGCCTAAGCCGCGACGGGGACCGCCTCCGTCGTCGCGTGTTCGACGACAAGCGAGGCGAGATCCTCGATGCTCATGCTCTCAAGCTGGTCCCAGGAAGCTCCCAGCTCCCGGACTTCCGGCACGTTCCCGAAGTCGTCCATCGACGCTTCCGCGAAGAAGGACCCTCCGAGAGCCTGAAGTTCGGCCCACACGTACGGAACTGCGGCCTGCGGGTCGCCGGTGACTTCCAGCACTCGCGCGCGCTCTGTATTCAGGAACTCGCGGTTTACTTCCACAGCACCTCCCCGGATCCATACGGAACCCGGGATCACGAACCCGCCGTCGTCGCGTAGCTCGAAGAGCAGCGTCGGATGCTTGCGCGAGATGTGCTTCAAGAATGCTGCGACGAGGTGGGCGTTCCATAGGTTGTCGCGCACGCGCGTCGAGCCGGACATGAAGACATCCGCAGGAGGAGTCGGCGGATGAGCGCCGAATCCGTCCAAAGCAGGCGGGTTGGCTGATGCGAGTCCAAATCTCGCGAATTGCAGGGGGAAGGCCGCGCGTCCCGCGTCCCGAGGCGGTACGAACGCGAGGCGTTCGTGCGTCCAGGTGCAGGCGCTATTTAATGCCGCTTGGGCGTCCAAGATCTCCTTGACGGCCTTCGGCGTTGCCGGAGTCCGCTTGGAGATGCTGTACGTCAGGTTGTGGTTGCTCATATTGGGTGTTGCTTTAGTTGAGTAAAGAGAGCCCGGTGTGCAAGCCGCGAGCGCGACTCGGCTGGCCAGTCTCCACCAACTTCCGCGTGGCCCGATGTTCCGTGACCGACCTCCTTTCGGCGCGGACACTCCCGCGCCTGAACTTGTTGTGTGCGAATGCAAATGAATACCGGTACGAATCGCCGGCCGAGCCGGCGTGACAGGGATCTCGGGAAGGCGCGCGGGGGCATGGCCCGCGCCGCGCGCGAGGGCGGCGGCGCCGCCGCCCAAACAGAGGCGCCCTGCCCGCCAGAGCAGGCAGGGCGTATTGACCGCAGCCTTGAAAAAGGGAACTTCACGGAATTCCTCCGGAAAGGTGCTGGGAAAGCCCGTCAGGCCTGACAGGGGTTGTTGACGTAGGTCGAGACGTGCTCCGAGCGGCGGAAACCAGCGTGTCGGTCGGCACGGCATTGGCGTCCGCGGCGAGGGTCGAAGCCCGCCAGAGCACGGCGTCCAAGGCGTGCCCGCCTTCGAGCACGGCGGCGATGGCGACGTAGGTGAAGTCGCCGCCGCCAGCGGCGACGGCCGTGCGGCTGATGTTGGCCGCGCGTTTGCGCGTTGGCGCCAGCACAAGCAGCAGCCAGTCACGCATCCCGTACAGGCGGCCCGAGGGCAGATTGGACCGGTAGCCGCGGATCTTCTCGGCCCAGACCTTGAGGCGCTCGGTGCTGTTGTCCTGCTCGACGAACCAGGGCAGCCGCGATGCGCCCTCGGCGCCGCCCTCGGCCGACGCCTCCAGCACAAAGAGCGCGTCCGGCACCACAGGGCAACCCGGCGCCTTGAACCGGCGCAACTGGCGCTCGGGCACGAAACGGTGCAAGCGTATCGGCGAGCCCTCACAGGCGGCCACGAGCGAGCACCAGAAGCGGTTCATGGCGCGCGCGGCGGGAACGTTCAAGCGCCTTAGACTCGCGGGCCGCCAGACGTCGCTGGGGTCGCAGCCAATCTCGTCTACCAGCCATTCGAGCGCACGTTCCGAGACGCGATAGACGTGCGAGTCGGCCAGGCTCCGACGCGGGAAGGTTTCGAGCAGGCCGCGCTTCACGAGCCGGGCCGGGTACTGCCGAGCCGTGTTCTTGCGCTTGAAGAAGATGAAGCCGCAGTCGGCGCACCAGAAGTAGCCGAGCCGTGCGACCACGTAGCAGATGCGCACGACGCGCTCGCGGTCCATGCGCGGATCGAGAAAGGGCCACGTGCCGTTGACGGTGCCGGTCATGTCCTCATCCCCACCTGCACAGCGGCGCTACACCGCGGGCACGGCGTCCACAGGCAGCCGCTGCCGCAGATGTTGCACTTCTGGATGAAGCCCTGGTATTCGGCGCCGCAACCCGGTGTCGAGCACAAATAGCGACCGACCAAAGGCACCTCGAAATGGCAATATGGGCAACGGATCGTGTGACGGAGGAGCCTGATGCCCCAGCAGATCCTTCGGGCGAGTCGGATTGTCGAGCCGACCAAGCAGACGACGCCGTACACGGCGAAGAACGTCAACAACAACACCATCTTCATGGCCCACCAGATGCCCGACTTCTTGCCCGCCATAGTCACCCCATCTCCAACGGCCGCGCCCGCGGCGTCTTCCGCTTGGGCGACGAAACCTCGATGGCCGCGGACTCGGTTCTGGCTATCTCGGCCGCGCGCGGATCGTCCACGAGCGCCGCGAACCGCCGCTCGGCAGCATCGAGCCCCCGGCGAAGTTTCTCGACTGGCACGGCCAACGTGCCGCGCTCGAGCCCCACGCGGATGAAGTCCGGGCAGTCCTCGGGCATGGACACGGTCGCATCCGCCGTGCGGATCAATGTCCCGGCCCGGCCGCTCTTCGCGTGCTGGACGTAGCAGAGCCGGGGGCCGAGAGAGGCGAGTTGCTCGGCCAGATAGGCCCTTTCCTCGCTCCGCGAGAGATAATAATCGGCCGGTTTCTGCCACGGAGCCGGAGCCCACGGCCTCCGCCGACGACCGGTCACCGGCAGCAGGCCGTCGATGGCGTCCGAGGTGCGGAAGATCGCCTTGAACGTGGCGTTGACCGCGATGACCTTGGATAGCGACGAGCCGTACCGTTCCAGACCGGCGAGCGTCTGCGTCGCAAGCCACCACCACACACTACGCGCCGCACAAAGGCGCAAGACATTTTCGAGCGCCAGTGCCGCATCCTGCTCCGACTGGAGCAGCTGCTGGAACTCGTCGGCCAACACGAAGCACGGCGGGCTACCCACCAGCCTGGCCAGTGACGCCCGCACCAAGCGACTCCACAAGGTCGAGCCGATGAAGCGAATGGCGTCCTCGGCGCCGTACTCCGCCGTCAAGTCGACCAGTGCCACCATGCCGTCGAAGAGTTTCGGCGCGTGGATGGTGACGCCCTCGGCGCCGCCCACCATGAGCCGGGTGGGCTCATGGCGGTAGTGGGCGTTGGCGCGGGCGACGAGCCCGAGGACGGCATCGCTGCGGTACTCGCGGCGCAGGCGTTCGAGGTAGCCGCGGTACAGGTCGGGGTTGGACGTCCGGTCGGCTAGACGCTGAGCGACCGCCGGATCCCGCAAAGGGCGGTCGAAGAAGTTGGCCGGCAGCCCGGTGTCGATGAGCAACCTAAACGTGAGATAGGCGATGTCCTCCTGCTTGGGGCCGATGGGATGGGCGTGCGTGACGAACTGGCTGCGCGTGAGGTCGGCGGCCTGCAGCTCGGCCGAGCGGCCAGGCTCGGGCGCCGTGAGGTCGAAGGGCACCAGGTGCGAACCCGACGACGGCGCCACCACGATCACGCGGCCCAGGATATCCTCGGCCCGCTCCCGCGGCAGGCCCATGAGCCACTTCGCAAGCACCGCCCGCGTGTACTCGATGGAGTCATTCTTACCAACGCCGATGGCGATGACGGAAACGATCCCGAAATGAAGCAGGGCATTGACGAGGAGGGCCATGAGCGCGGTCTTCCCAACGCGCGTAGGGCCGAGAAGGAGCAGATGGGCAAGCAGCGTCGACATGTCGAGCTTGACGGCTCGGCCGTCGGCGGTCTGGCCGATGAGAAAGGTGGGCGTGCCGGCGACGATGTCCCACGGCGGGAGATTCCCGCTCTCGGCCCGCTGCCGCTCCCGCTTCAGCGCTTCGTGCTGGAGCACGATGGCCCGGCGCACGTCCGAGCCATGGAGCGCCCGACGGGCGAGCGTGAGCGCCAGGTTCAAAACGGCTCCTCCCCGCGATCCGATGAGTGGCTCGGTGGCGGGAGCGGCGCCGGTTGGCGCGGGTGCATGTGGCGACGCCGATGCTCGTTCAGGCGACTTTGCCGGGCTGCCCGCAACTTCCACGCAATCCCGCCGATCGCCATCAGCGCCAAGGCGATGGACGGCCAGAACCAACCGACGCCGGGCGCGGAGCCAACCGACGGCGCCGAGGCCGCGGAAAGCCAGCAAAGGATGCAGCGGCCGACGGACATACAGACGATGATCGCCAGGACCGCCAAGCCGATCTTCTTGGCGGTCTCTCGCGCCCCGACGACTACCGCCAACCCGGCCACGACCAATGCGAACGCGAGGATCGCGGTCATCGCAGCCCGCCCCAGGCGACGTTGGCCGGCTCGGCCTTCTCCCAAGTTGAGGTGGCGCGGAATTCGACGTGATCGACGCCGGCCGCTTTGAAGAACGCCGTCCAGGCCGCGCGCAAGGCGCCGGCCTGCTGGGAGGTCCACCGGCGGGAGTCCGGGCTTGCCTCGTCATGCACGCCGTACACATACACGCGGACGCCGTGGAGGTCTGGCAGCAGGTTCTTCTCCTTGACCTTGAGGAGGAAGTCTTCGGGCGCGGGAATGGCTTTCTCGAAATTGATCCCTGGCCCAAGCTCGGGCGAGACCTCGCGCAAGTCGCTGTTGATGTAGAGTTCCTTCACCGGCCGGCCGCTTTCCTGCAGGAAGCGGCTGGCGCGCCAGATGGCGCCGACGACGCCGCTGCAGCGTTCGGGCCGACGCAGACGGAGCGTTTCGAGGTGGCGTTCCTCGGCCTCGAGCCAGGCTCTCCGTTTCTGGGCCGCGCCCGAGCCGAAGCGGAGCGGCACGCAAATATCGTAGATGATCTCGACCAAGTCGCTGGTGCAGGCCACCGGCATGACCGTGAAGCGGCTCCCCGGCACGAGCTCGTCGAGGAATGCCTGCGCCTCTTTTTTCACGCTCATCTCGCTGGCGTGGGACGAAGTCGAATTGTCGGGGACGCTGACCCGCTCGACCGGCTGCGGCCGTCCGCCACAGGCGATGAGCGAGGAGAGTGCCAAAGCAAGCCCCAGTCTAGTCACGGGACGCCTCCTCCCCCTCGTCGGCCGGCTTGCGCCCGAAGAGACGCCGGCCCAAGGCGTAGTAGTAACGGACGGACTTGAGGCGGGCGTCCTGGATCTTCTCGATTTCGGATTTCCGCGCCGCCCGCCGGGCCGGCATGCTCGCCAGGCTCTCGGCTTCAGCCTTGAGGCACCGGCGACGCTCCTCTAATTGCTCGACGGCGGCGTGTACTTCGTCGAGCTTGGCTTGGGCTTCGGATTCAGCCTTCTGGGCGATTTCGAGGCGGCGGCGATGGGCGCGGTGAGCGCCGATGATCGGGAGCAACCGCCGCTGGATGGCGCCGGCCGCGTAGCCGGCCACCATGGTCACGATGCAGCCGAAGACCGTGAAGGCGTAGTTCGTCTCGGCCGTCGACTTGGCCCGCATGACTCCCAAGGTCACGGCGATCGTTAGCAGCGACGCCCAGCCGACGAGCCGCAGCCGCGGGCGGGGGCTCGTCGCGAGGAAGCCGCAGAAGGAATTCACCAGGACGCCTAAGAGCGATACCAAGGTGATCATGACGGCAGTCGTGACCGCGAGATCGCCGACCCCCTGAGTGAGGTCGATGCCGGCGACGTCACAGAAGGCCCAGAACATGAACGAACCGTCGGCGGCCACGAAGACGAGCGTGCCGATGGTCTGCCCCTTGTTGCTGTACGACGGCAGTTCCCCATTCTCGACCGCCTGCCGGGCGGCGACAGCCTCATCGAGGCATCTTTCGACCGGCCCGATCTTCTTCTTCCGCTCGGCGACGAGGGCGACAATCTCACCGTCTTCGGTACGAATCGCCTTCAGTCGCGCCTTCTCGGCACGGAGCCGCCCGCATGGTTCGCCATCGCGCCCCTCGATGATTTCGCTGACGATCCGATCCTCAATGATCTTTCTCGGCATGTTGGTGGCACCGGCATGAATGCAGGCCGCAATCTTGCGCATGCGCAATTCGCTGGCTACATCGACTTTATTCCCGTGCCTACGCATGGCCGCCTCCTTTCAGTGAGGACGCCGCGATTGGCGCCGCTGGGGCGGCCAAGCAGCGCCGGCAGCCGCCCAAGCGGTACCAGCGGCGCCCGTGGCGGACGAGCGAACGCGGTCGGCCGCAGGCGCACTCGCGGTGGTGGCGAACCTCACCAGCACAGGCGCTGCGCGGGCGGATTGATTCGCGGTTTCTCTGCTCTTCCAGGTTCCGGCACTCGTTCGGTTCTTTCTTCTTGGCGTTCATGTCATTCTCCTTGGTGCTCTTTGTTGTTCTTCGGAGCGGGTGCCCCGGCGGCTTCGACTGCCGGGGGCGAGGGGTTTGGGCTTCAGTTCATGTCTGTCTCTTTTCAATTCCGCCTTGGCGCGTTATCATCCATGCATCGCTTCGAGCCTCCTTTCCGCCGCCCCGGAGCGCCCTGAAGGCGCCACCGAGGCGGCAAAGGTCAGGCTACGGGAGCACCGATTCACATGGATTCACACGCGCAAATCGACCTCGACCACGGGACAGTGACCATCGGGAAAAACTCGTTCCCGAAGGGCCAATGGTTTGAGTTTTATGCGGCCCTCGCGCTGATGCGGACGAACCCAGTTCGTGCGCAGGATTTCATCTACCCGGATGAACTGCGGAGGATCGGCGATTGGCGCCACAAGAAGCCGTCAAGCATCGGCAAAGAGGTCGCCCGTCATCTCGACGGCCTGGACGCGGAGTCGCGATCGCTTACGGGCTGCGACGGGAAGACCCGTGCTTGGAAGCTCAGCCTGCCGCCCGAGGAGGTCGCCTTCCTCCCCGACCGCGAGGCAGTGAGCGCATGGCTGGCATCGCGTAGCGTGCCGGCGACGGTATCCGACGATTGGCCGAAGATACTGGCGGCCCTCGTCGAGGCGACGACATTGGTACAGAGAGGCTCCGCCGAGCAAGCATTGGCCAGCCTGGAAGGCCTTGATGATTTAGGCGATGACAAGTCGGACGTCCCCGTTGCGGCTTGGGTCGCGCTCCTTAAGGGCCGGGCAGCTCTCAATGCCGACGCCGATCTCCTCGGCGACATCCAGTCAAGATGGAGCAAACGCAAAGACCCCGTCGGGCGGGCAGTGGCCGCCCGACTCAAGGCCCTCTGGGCTTTCGGCCAGCGGTTCGGCGATGTCGAGGTCGGCCTCGACATGCTTCGTCGCATGGCAGCCCAGCTGGAGAGTAGCGGCGACATCTCGTCACTCATCTCCGTGCTCAATATCCTCGGCATCCTGGAAAGGCGGCACGATCACCCCGAAGAGAGCGCCATCCTCCATCTGCGCGCCGCCGTGCTCGCTGGCATCGTGGGCGACTACCAGTCGCTCCAGGGCGCGCTCTTCAATACAGCTCTCGCCCGGCGGGCGGCACGCAAGAGGCAGAACCTGGATCCGGACGATGTCTGCCTTGACCTCGTCGACTTGTGCCTGCTCGTCTGCCACGAGTTCGGCGTCGGCCGCGATTCCGCCCAAGCTGAAACCACGGCGGCACGCTGGGCGCTCAAGGCCCGACAGACGGAGCGGGCCAAGGACTACCTCAAGCAAGCCGAGGAACTCTTGCGTCACATTGACGCCACCTTCGACCAAGCGGCATACAAGATGACCCACTCCTTGTTCCCGCTGAAGCCGAGGAACGAGGACAACCTCAAGGCGCAGATTGCCGATCTCAGCGTCGCAGAGAAGCTCTTCAAGGAGTCTGGCGACGTCGTATCAGCGAGGAAGTCTGCCGAGCTCCGCGAGCGGCTCGATGAGCAGCTTGCCCACTTGCGCAGCTAGCTGTAGACGATCCCCGAATTTCCGGTCGGGCCGGTGTGGCCCCGCCCATGAAGCACAGCTCTGGCGTCTCTGTCGTCGCATAGCACCATGCTGGGGAACATGAGAAGTTGTCGCTTTGCTGTCCATCTGCGAAGCTGGTGCCCATGGTTGAGACCGGACTACCGGTAATCAGGTCCCTGACTATGCGCGACTACCGTGGCATTCACGACACCACGGCGACCTTCGACCCCTCCCTCACGGTCCTTTTCGGAAAAAACGGTACAGGCAAGACCGCGATTCTCGACTGCCTGCATCACATGTTCGATTCCCTATTCATGTCGCTAAACGGCCCGGCCGAACTCATGACCAGACCTCATGCCGAGAAGGTAGCCATTAGCCGCAACACGTCTGCGAGTGACATTTCTGTCGGTCGTGATCGGATGAGCTGCGAGGTCTCCTTCGCCGTTCGATGGCGAAACAAGAAGCGAGCACGAACATACGGCTGGCCACTTCAGGCATACGTTGGCAAGCGGGATGGCATCGCTCGGGAAGTCATCCAACCTAAAAATGAGGCACTTGTTCGCGAGTTCTTCGATGCGTCTGGAGAACCATGGGCAGACATCCCGCTGACAATTCACTATTCGGTTGATCGAGCAAACGTCGATTCCTCAGCAGCGACCATCAAGGACGCCGACCGGCCGCATGCTGATAATCCCTACGAGGATTCCTTGGGAATCGGTGGAGCCACCTTTCGATGGTTTGCCCAGTGGTTTCGCGAACGTGAGGACGCGGAGAATGCGGCCATTGCGCGCCCCAGTCGCCTGGACCGGCGTCGCCCCACGGACAGACAACTCGACGCCGTGCGCCTCGCAGTCGAGACGCTTCTCCCGAGCTTCAAGGATCTTCACGTCAGACGCAAGCCCATTCCAAAGGTAGCCATACACAAGGCCGGAATAGATCTGTTACTCGACCAACTTTCTCACGGCGAACGCAGCCTGATCGCCCTCGTTGCCGATCTGGCAAGACGTCTTGCGATGATCGGCGAACGCAATGGCAAGACGCCTGCGGCGTCCCTCAGGATTCCGGCTTGGGTGCTCATTGACGAGATCGAGTTACACCTTCATCCAGCCTGGCAGAGGGACATCCTCACTCGACTTCGACGAGCCTTTCCAAACGTCCAGTTCATAGTGACGACCCATTCACCCCTCGTACTCGCCGATGTCCCCTTGTGCTCCGTTCGAAGCCTAAGCCGCGATGGCGAGGAACTGCTTGTGACCGTGCCCGACAGCCCAACACTAGGTCGAGATATGAATGCAATCCTGGAAGAAGTCATGGGCACCCACAGTCGCCCAGACAAGCAAGCGACCGAGTTGCGAAGAATTGCAGGTCTCATCGACGTTGAGAAGCTGATAGATGCCAAGAAGGCTGTCGACCGCTTGGCAACAACGCTCACCGATCGCGATGCAGAAATCGTGCGACTACGCTCATTATTGCAGTTTCTCGGCCACCAATGAGATACTTCAAGAAAGGCCGGGAACCGTCGTCTCTCACGAAGGAAAAACGGGATGGAGCAGTCATATTCGGGAACCTGAGTGGCTCCTGCAAGAGCGACCTCCGAATGGCACTCCTTCGAGATCAAGGCAACCTGTGTTGCTACTGCATGCAGCGGATTTCTGACAATCCAACCGGAGTGAAGATCGAGCACCGGAGATCACAATCGGAGTTTCAAGCACTACAGCTCGACTGGAACAATCTGCTGGCGGCCTGCCTTGGTGGACAGGGCAAGCCGCCTACAGAACAGCATTGCGATACCTGCAAGGGCGATCGCTCGATTGTGCTAGATCCAACTAAGCACATCATCGACGACCAAGTTGAATACTCAGCCGACGGTCGAGTAGTCGCTGACGATAGGACCCTCGACAGGGAACTCGACGAGGTGCTTGGGCTCAACCGCAAGTTTCTCTGCAACAACCGTCGCGCCAAACTCGATGGCGTCATTGAGGCGATGACTCATCGCAGCCCCGGCCGATGGTCCACGAGGATGCTTCAGAAGAAGATACGGGACCTTCAGACGCCGAAAGATGGCGATCTCCCTGAATACCTCGGCGTAGTGGTCTGGTGGATTAGGAAGAAACTCACCTCGATCCGGTTGTGAGAATCGACCGCTGCCTCATCTCGGGGAGCGGACGGACACTCTTTGGCGGTCGCGAGCCGGTTCAGGATGTGGACGCGATCGGGAACCGCGTGGCGGCCGAACCGCGGGGCGAAGAAGTGCGCGGCCGAGATGGCCCAGTCGGGCGCGCGGAACCGCATCAGGAGCTCATGCGATGACGGGAATGATCCGCCTGAGCACAATTGGGCATTCGCTCTCGGGAATCTCATCGGGGCGTTTGCCCGAGGCGAGCGAGGCGGCCTCGTGCTCGTACTGCGACGACAGATTCTGCGTGGAACGGCCATTCCACGCCACATTCGTCTCCGCAGCCGACCTTCCTTTCCTGGCTCTGGTCTACTCGGCGCACATCACACTGCGGCTTGAAGGCTCTCCCATATGCGACCATCTTTTCGCGACAACCACGCGGAGGAACCAATGGATTCGCGCAACAATTACTCGTCAGACAAGCCGCCTTGTGCGCGCTCCCAATCGGAGATGATGGACTCGGCGTTTGACCAAAGTCAAGCGCATTGAGTTTGAAGAAAAGCCGGTTCTTGCCGCCCGGGGCTGTCCCCGCCAGATCGCCAGATCAAGATGCATGGTGATGCCCCGGACGTAAGGAAGTAAACCGAGGGTGTGAGAGCTGTTTCCGTCTATCCGGCACCGAAGGCGCTCTCACCGAGTGGGCTGCCCAAGGTGTAGCCTTCGTGGAACGCGGCAAGGACAGCGCCTTGGGGCTTCACATCCTTCGCCAAGAAAGGGAAGTTCAAGTTGTCGGCCTCCTCACCACGGTAAACTAGACCTTCTAGCGTGTCGCCATGCGCGCGGTTCGTACCGAGACTTTGCGTGTTCAAACCGAGGCGCTGGGGCTGCCTCTCTGGCAAGTTCGGCTTCCATATCCATGCAGCGACGAGGAATACGAATGAGCCATGGGGGCAGGCGGTGGAGCCACGCGCGACGCGAAGGTGCGGCCGTCGTGGTTTTCCACGACCCCTTTCTGGAGAATGCTCTTTGGCAGTCAGGCCCGACACATGCCTGACATTTCTTGACACGTCGATGACTTATCCCTAGTTTGGTGGAGCCTTTCCTATAACTCAGCGCACCGCGAGGCTCTATGGCAACTCGATTGCGACGATGTAACTGGCTGGTAGTGACTGGCATTACGCTTGCGAGCACTATCTCCACGAGATCTTCTGCGCAGCAGGTGGAAACCCAGACCTCCCAGGAGGGTTCGACGCCGAGGTCTGCAAGTCCAACGGCAGAGGCGATCCCAAAATCGCAGGATACCCCATCGCCTGATTCGGACGCCCACCGGCGGTCCACACAGCCCGATCAGAATAGCGCCTCGCAGTGTCTCGTGCAGTGTGCCTCAAAGGATGCCTCAAAGCAGGATATTGGGCAGGAGTTGCAAAGCGGTGCACTTCTTCAATATGGGTTTGCCGCTGGAGCTGCGGCTATCGTCCAGATTCCGAAGCCAAACTCGACCGGAAATGCAGTGAACTCAACAACGACGGGAACCTTGCCGTATGTTGCCGTGTTTCCGGGAACGTGGGTTCGCTACATGGTAGGCTACCTTCGTCATCAGGATGTGAGTAAACACGTGCAGTATTGCACACGGTCGGCTTTTGATGACAGTAAGGTGGAACAACCGGCGCTTGACCAGGTTGCTAATGCTGAGTACGCCGCGTACGCGACGAACCGTCAACTCGACGACAACACTAGAATGATTTTGGCCGACATTCAAAGGAATCCTCACAGTAGGCACGAAGAAGCTCGCGATCGGTACTACTCTCATCCGCTATTGGGAAGCTGCATTTACAGTCGGATCGGTCTGTTTGGTGGTATACCGTCCCAATTCCAGACCAACACAACGCTCTACCAGCCATTGATGTTTTCTGACGGAAAGACGCCGGTGTTGACCGCGCAGGGTAACACCATCACGGGACTCGTCACAGGATCACGCAGTGTAAGGCCGCTATTCTCAGTCGGTCTCGTGGTGGCGCCCATCCCAGCCATACATTTCCTGTTCGGCGTGACCGAGTCGTACGTGCAACAAGACGTTGGTGCGGCTTATCCTGTGCCAAGCTCAGTGAGTCCTGGAAATGCGTCCACGACGTCACCCCAAGCGCTGGCAGGGAAAGTCGGGGTCGACTCGAAAGTTTGGACTTGGACTGCTGGAATCGGCGGAACATTCGACGTCGCAAGTCTGTTCTTTGGCGGCAGCGGGGGCGGAAAGGCCCAGGGCGCAAAGCCCCCTGGCGGAAAGCCCGCCGTCGGAGGCGGCGGCTAGCAGTCCCTGTCTTCCATCGGGATGGAGTTTCATTTCGACTGATGGAACGACGATCGCGGCTGTGGTCAACGAGGGACTCACCCACATCTCTCGATCCCTTCACCATCCCTCCAGCGACTTGATGTCGTCGTTGGACAGCTCACATTTGGAGGAAGGCGTGAATCACATTCGTGTCGACCTTCATGATCGGGAATTGCGCGCTCAGTCCAAACCGTGGCCCGGTTCCAACGCCAAGTGCTGGGTCCACCGACACAGCGCGGTATTGTTTCTCTTGAACTATGAGGTCAGACAGCCGTATTTCTTTTTGTGACTTGCCGCCGGGGAGGCTGGGCGAGCGAGGCAACGGCGGCATGCACCTGCTCTCCCACGAGATGGATATAGTGCCTCGTCGTATCCAATGACGAGTGCGCGAGCACGTCGGCCACGACCTCGATCCCATTTCCCGCGCGGATCAAGGCCGTGGCCGTGCTGTGCCTTAGCACGTGCGGCGTGACGTGTTTTTTGATGCCGGCGAGCTTCGCATATTTGCCTACGAGATCCTCCACAGCGCGCGAACTCAACCGCCGACCGCGGTCACTCAAGAACAAGGCGGGACTGGTGGCGGCATTCGGGTATTCCTTGCGCTGCCATAGCCACCGACGGAGGGCTATGGTCACGTCGACGTTGAAGTAGACGGGCAGGATCTTCCCGCCTTTTCTGCGTACGGTGCGGAAGACCTCGGCCCCGAAGTCGACCACCGACAAATCCAAGGAAAGCAGCTCTGCCAGCCGTAGACCGGTGTTCCAGAGAGTGACCAAGATCGCCGAGTCACGCCGAAGGTAGAACTCGGCAGCGCTACCCTCCACCGCGCGCCGGAGCATTGTGAACTCCTCCGCGGTCAGGAAAGTCGGGACTCGTTCTGGCAGGCTCGCTGAGTGGATGCTGGTCGTCGGATCTCGCGCGAGGCGGTCTTCCGCCACCAGATAGCGAAAGAACCCTCGGATAGCCGCGAGCCGGCTATTTCTCGTTGCTGCCGATGCTTGAGCGCCGATCACTCCACCTTCCCGGACGAACAAAACAACCAGAGCTTTGTCGATCTGGCTAGGGGTGACCGTGTCCTGGTGAAGCTCGGCGCAAGCGAACCGAGCGAACCGACGGAGCAGGTCGGTGTAGCGGGCGACGGTGAGCGGCGACCGGTTTCGGTCGCGCAGGTGGGTGGTGAAGTCGGCGATGGCCTGGTCCATATCGCGTACCTCCATGGTACCGACCAAGCCGTCTTCAGGCGAGCTACTCCGCGCACAAGGCGGCTTGTGCGCGGAGTGCGCGCGAGTTTCAGCACAGATGGATGTTCGTGGTCGCAAGTTCAAGAAAGGAGTTCACATGTCCTCGATCCGTAGGTCCCTGACTATCTTTGCCCTGGCTCTGGCCCCTATGCTGACCGTGGGGTGCGCGAGCGCACCGCCACCGGTGCCGGTCTACGCGCCGCAGTTCTCCTTCCCATACCCGGCCGGCGAGGCGCCCGCGTCGGATGTGACCATCGCCATCGTCCGGCCAGTTGATTCCGCGGGCCTGACCAACACGGACAACCTGAGCGCCAAGAATGCCGTCGCCTTCAACACGGCGATGACCGCGCAGTTCCAGGAGATGTTCAGCAAGAAGGGGTTCAAGCAGACCGGACCGTTCGACGACCTGAATTCGATGACGTTCGTCGACAAAAAGACCGCCGATCTCACGCTCACCCCGCAGGTCGGGATCACCATCACGGCTCCGCACGTGGATATACATCATCAGGACGACATGTTCGGAACCCGGCCCGGCAAGATCTACCAGGCCACCGGCCCCTGCGTCGTCTCCGGTTTCGTCTCCTTCGTGCTCCTCGAGCCGCTCTCCGGCGAGAAGATCTGGGTCAAGAAGGTCGATGTCCCGCAAACCGAGGCTGACTGTTCAGGCGAGCGACCTGACAGCCGCGGCCTCAACACCATCATCACAAACGGCGCCGCTCACGCCCTCGAACAGGTGTACGCCGCCGTCATGAAGAAGGCATGGGACTACCTCTCCCCCGAGGAAGTGACCCTCTTGAAGAAGCAGTCGCAGGAACTTCGCGCGAAAAAGGTCTACTAACCGCAGTCACCGAGAGGAAGCGACCATGGAAACCAAGAGCAGCGGGACGGCAATCGTCCTCTCCTTCTTCTGGACCGGTCTCGGCCAGCTCTACGCGGGCCGCATCGGTCGCGGCATCACCATGATGATCATCACGCCGGCGCTGGTCATGATCGGTTGGTTCGGCGGCATGGCCGGTTGCTTCGGCACGGCCACCAATCTTGCAGCCACTGCGGCGCGGACACCAACTTCCGGCGCGGGCACCGGGCTGGGTGTTGGCGGCTTCATCGCCGTGCTCATCCCTGTCGCCTGGTGGATCTGGGGCATGATGGACGCCAAGCGGCTCTGCGTCGCCCATAACGCCACAATCAAAGGGGGGGTGTGATGGAAACCAAGAATGGCGGCGTCGCGGCCGTCCTCTCGCTCTTCTGGCCGGGCGTCGGGCAGATGTACGCCGGCCGAATCGGTCGCGGCTTTGTCGTCCTCGCCATCGCCATAGGCCTCTATGTTCTGGCTTGGTTTGGCGTCCTGGCTGTCGCCTGCGGAACCACCATGACCGCCGCCGCTGTCGTCACTGGCGTGAACAGCACGCCCTCGAAGACCCTTGGTGCGGGCGGTTTCGCCGTCATCATCATGGCCGTAGCCTTCCAGATATGGGCCATCGTCGACGCCAAGAAGCTCTGTGACTCGCACAACGCGAAACTCCGCGCGCAAACTGCTCACGTGGCGGCGCCGGTCGCCAGTTCGACCTGGCTCTGCGAGACCTGCCGCACGACCAACGCGATCGCTTCCGGGCGCTGCGCGAACCAGCACTGCCGTCAGGTGCGGCCGCCGGGGCTGCCGGGCGCGCCCGAGTGGCGAGGCGTCGCGCCATGCACAAAGCCGGGGTGCAGGCTCTGCGGCAAGATCGCTGTCGCGCCGATGCGCGTCTCGTTGAACGGCGACGCTTGAACATGAAACCCATTATCGCATCCTCGTCGCGCTGGCGGCGTGCGGTCAGTTCGGCTGCAGGCCGAGAGGTATTCCAGAAGAACCAGACATGGCCTTCTTCGACGGAGACGGGCGAGGACGTAATCCTGTGGTGCTATTTCACGGAATGCGATGGCCGAATGTCCGCGACCAAAAGGGGCGGACTGAAAGGATGATGTGATATGAATCCGATCTGTAGGGTGGCAACACTCGCTGTCGTGCTCGCTGGCCTTGGCTCAGGCCGCACCCTCGCGGTCGAGCCGAGCGCGGCCGACTCGTCGGCGGGTTGGGTTGCGCTGTCGATATCGGCCGAGGTACCCGCCGGCACAAAGCTGCCGTCCCTTGAAAAAGACGAGCGCTACTGCCGGTCTGTCGAGAAAGACAGCAGCTTCTACGGCGACCACTGCTGGTACGTGTACATGGCTGACCTGAATGGCGACGGTCTGAACGACATAGTCATCGGGGATACCTTCATGGGCAACGACCCTGAGTTAGCCGAAGCCTATCGGAAGATAATCCTCTACCTGGGCACTGGAGACGGCTTCAAGCGGGTTCTCAAGACCGAAGGCATTCTCGACAACGATGGCTCCATCTACCTTTTCGGCGATTCCAAGTGCCGGAGCATTGGCCAGATCGCCGGCCCCAGGAAGGCCCCCACGAAGATGGCGGTGTGGGCATGCAAAGACGGGACATACCCAACAAAGCCCCGTGTCACGGTGACGAAGCGGAAGCGTAAATAGGCGACATGTCTCGCGGGCGACTGGAAGACATCGAATGAGGAAGCGCCCATCGATCAGCCGCTGACGTGGTTGCCCAGAGAGCCGGTAGGCCACGTCGACCAGGCCGATGCGCGCACGCGCGCTCTCAGTGACCACCACGCCGGCGACTTCCGCTATACTCGCCGCCAAATCTTCGACTGCATGGAGCAGTCCATCCGTCGGAGCGAGAAGATCGAAATTCGTGGGTTTGGGACTTTCCAGATCCGAAGTTACAGGGCGTGCAAGGGCCGCAACCCACGCACCGGCCAGATCGTCGAGGTCAAGCCGAAGCGGCTGCCCCACTTCAAGGTCAGCGCCGAACTCGCGGCTCGGATCGATCCGCGGCGCGAGAAGAAGCTGGTAGAAACCGCCGCAGGGGACACATCCCCATCGGTAGGTGCCGGTGCCGCAGAAGTTCCTATCGCAACCCCGTGACACCAGCCAGAATCTGCTCGTTGAAATCCGTTGGCAGTGCGCCCGATGCTTTGAGCCAGCCCACCTCGGGCAGATGCGGGGCAGCTTTGCCGGCAGACGTGCCGCGAAGAAAGGCGGCGAGGCGATGGTCTGCCTCGCCCACATGATAGACGAGCCAGTCGTCGAGCACGAAGAAGATGTCGAGCTTGAGATCCCCGGATGCACCATCGCGTACGCTGCGGGTGACGATATCCTCAAGCTCGCGACGAAGGTGACCATGAAATTCCAAGTGCTCAGAGCGCATCGCAAGCGGACACTTGCCCTGAATCATCGCTGCCTCTTCTGCCGCGCAGTGGAAGGCGATGTAGCCGTCGAGGAACGAGATGGCTCGCCGGAAAAGCTCGGGGCTTGTGTCCAGCTTGTGCGCAAAGACGACCTCGTTTGCGAGGGCTAGCAGAGCCCGATGTTGGTTGTCTATGTCCGCCAGACCGGTGACGAGATGAGGCGCAAGTTCAAGTGGGCGAATCATCATTGTTTCACCACGGCGTGCGGCATGGTGGTCGACCACCCCCATCACGGTTTCGTGCGGGAAGCGGCCATCTGGTTTCTGGGTCTTGAGCGAGTAGTTGCGGACGAGGCGGTTGGGCCCGAACTCGGCCGGCAGGAACAAGCAGGATCGAGGAAGTGTGCAACCGGCCGAGTTCGGGCCACAGCCTCCCTTGCTCATCGGTAGCCGCCGGAGAAACATTGAGATTCGTCACACAATCGGGGCGCACGCCCCGGGGGGACGCGGAAACGGGCAAAGGCGTTGTCGCAGCCAAGCAGACGAGATATGGCGGCTGTTAGTCGGCATGCCCGCTGGTGGTGCTGTGCGGTTTCGCACATCATTGCACACCACTTGGACGCCGCTCTCAGTTCCACATCGAATCCTGGATTTGAAAATATGGGCGTAGAATTCCCTTCCATGGACTCCGAGCCCGAACGCGAGGTCGACGGCTACATCGTTTGGCTGGGCGTTCCTCTCGAACCAATCCGTGAGATCAGCCATTTTCTGCCCGCGTGCGCGTTCTCGCGCGAACAAGCGCGCAAATACGTAAGGGAGGCGCATCCCGGTGTGTCAGTGATGATGGGAAAGGTCACTTTTCTCGGCTGGACCAATAGCAGTGCCGCTCCCCCTGGAGGCATTTCGATCAGGTTGGGCGAGAGCACGGGCTCGATCCACTTTCTTTTTGGCGAAAGTCCCGAGGTGGTGCCGTTGATCGGGTAGCGCGATGTCGACGCTGGTGGGGCACGGAACCGACATCGGGGAGGTGCACCTGCTTGTCGTCACGGATGCGCACGAACACTGGGTTGAGCAAGCTCGCGTTGGGAGAGGGTCCGAGCGGCGACCACCCAGTTTCGGCGCTGTACATGGAAGCGGGTTTCGATAAGCGCGGGTCGACGATCCTGAGCGCGGCGGCATTTTCGTCAGGGTGCTAGATTTCGTTGCCCTCGTCACGGATTGGAGACCGCGCTCAGCGCGGCCGAGAAACCGTCGAATTGCACGATCATCTCCGGCCTCAGATCACCACACACGATCTCCGCAGCGCGGGCATCAGGAATGCGTGAACCACATTTGTTATCAGACATGAAAGGGGTCCCGCGCCTCGACCGGCGGCTCTTTTCCGGAGCGGCGGTAGACTCCCGAGCGGGCGAGGGAAATGTCCAGCACCGAAAGCGCGGGCTGGCACGCGCGAGCGAAGAGCGCCGCCGCCTCGGGCGTGGCGAACAGAGCCACCCCGATGTTGCCGCCCCCGGCTCCAGACGGTTTTGCGTCACCGCCCAACTCGCGGGCCAATGCAGCCGCCCGCTCACTTCAACCACACGCTGCGCGACGGCCGACGCAGCTTGAGCAAGGCATTGCCCTCAATCTGGCGGATGCGCTCGCGTGTAACATTGAAGTCCCGGCCTACCTCTTCCAGCGTGTGTTCCGCCTTCTCGCCGATGCCGTATCGCATCCGTAGCACCTTCTCCTCGCGTGGCGTGAGCGTAGCCAGCACCTTGCGAATCTGATCCGCCGCATTCGCGGAAATCACAGCGTCGGCCGCCGAGATGACCCTCTTGTCCTCGATGAAGTCGCCCAGGTGTGTGCACTCTTCCTCGCCGATGGGGGTCTCCAGCGAGACGGGCTCCTTGGCAATGTTGAGCACTTTGCGGACCTTATCGAGCGACAGCTCCATCTTCACGGCAATCTCCTCCGGGGTCGCCTCGCGTCCCAGCTTCTGCGTCAGATAACGGCTGGTGCGGATGAGCTTGCTGGTGGCCTCAACCATGTGCACCGGGATGCGGATGGTACGGGCTTGGTCGGCGATGGCGCGCACGATAGCCTGCCGAATCCACCAGGTCGCGTAGGTCGAGAACTTGTAGCCGCGTTTGTACTCGAACTTGTCTACCGCCCTCATCAGCCCGATGTTGCCCTCCTGAATCATGTCGAGAAACTGCAGGCCCCGGTTGCTGTACTTCTTGGCAATCGACACCACCAGGCGCAGGTTGGCTTCGACCATCTCGGCCTTGGCCTGGTCCGCTTGTTGCTCGCCCTGTTGAATCTCCCGCACGGTCTCGCGCAGGAACTGCTCGGTCATTGTGGCCTCTTCCTCAACCGTCTTGACCTTCTTCTTGGCGCTGTCGATGGTCTTGACAAAATCTTCCACTTCGTCGGGACGCAGGCCCAGCTTCTTGGCCACCGCGCGCTGGCCCCGAGGCGAGGAACGGATCTCACACAGGGTCTTGCAAAACCAGCGCTGGGGCATGCGAGCGTGTTGCTCGCAGTCGGCGATCTCACGCTGGGCGGCCTCGATGCGTGACACGAAATCCTTCAGCCGGGCGACAATGCGATCGATTTGTTTCCTGCTGAGGCGGAGATTCTGCAGGGCCTCGATCATCTCATGCTTGGTGGCTGCGATCTGGTTGCTGACCGTCTTGCGCGCAGCCTCGGTCACGGTCTTCCTCGCCCCGACCTCTTGCACCTCCTTGTGCAACCGGTGCACATTCTCAATTGCCTCGCACACCCGTTCGACGTGCCGGGCCTCGTCGAACTCGGCGCCATCTTCGTCCACGTCCTTGACCACCTCATTGACCCGAATCTTCCGCTGGCGCAGATTGTCGCCCAGATCCAAGATTTCCTCAACGGCGACGGTAGAATTGAGCACGGCCTGCAGCACACGGCGCTCGCCGTCCTCTATTCGCTTGGCAATCTCCACCTCTCTCTCGCGGGTCAGCAGCGACACCGAGCCTATCTTGCGCATGTACAGGTGCACCGGATCGGTGGTCTTGGAGTAGCCCTCGTCGCCCTCTTCTTCCTTTTCCTCCAGTTCGGGGGTCCGCGTGTGTTCCGGCTCGACCTCTTCCTCGCTGGTCCCTGCGCCCGGGACTGACTTGTCGGCCACATTCACGTCAGACACGGAGTCCACGATCTCGATGGCCTCGCCGCCCAGGGTCGACAGCCAGTCGTCGATCTGGTCGGACGAGCCGATGCCCTCCGGCATCTGATCGTTGACCTCCCCGTAGGTGAGGAAACCCTTGGTCTTGCCAGTCGTCATGAGATCGCGCGTCTGGCGTTCGCTCTCCTTGATCGACATCGTCCGCGTGGCCGTCATGTTGCCGACGGTTTCGGATCCCTCGTCGTCCTTCGCATTGCCAGGACAGCTAGACGAATTCATCTCTGGGCAGTCGGCTGACGGCCTGTCTTCCGCTGGGGCGAGTGGCTTCATTGTGTCTGCTTCACCTCCTGAGCAGGCCAACGCAGTAGCATTGCAGTGCTTTGGCGAGCGGCGCTGGAGGCTGCTCGCCCTCGTCGACGTCGCCATCTTGAATCACATGACCGCCTTCGGCCACTTTTTCGCGGTGACACAAAGGGCGCCATCCAGCTGTGAACCAAGGCTCAAAAACGTACGCCGCAAGCCGACGCTCGCGTGCCTCAAGATTATCCAGCACGAACACTGCCGGTTTCTCCCGCTACTACGCCTGCGGGACATCCTGCTCTAGAAACAGAAGTTCGATGCCCAGCGAGCATGAGCGGGGCAGACAAGAAAAGGGGCAGGAACCATTTCAGTTCCTGCCCGTGTTGAGGATGCGTTTCAGTTGTCTTTGCCCAGCGCTTTCCGGAGCGCTTCGCGCTCGGGTGCGCCGAGCTGGGCTTTGATGAGCGGCACGGCCCGGTCCTCGTCATAGACGACGAGCCGGGTCGTGCGCTTGTTGCGGTAGATCCGCAGCTACACGGCCTTGTCCAAGAGATGATTCTGGAGGCGGTGTTCGGCTGGCCGGATCCGGCCACCCCTTGGCCAGATCCGGCCAGCCATGAGGCCCCCTCTCTACGCAACTACGCCAGATCTCGTGGCCACCGAAAAGGCACGGCGATTGCCTGAGAATTCCGTGCCTCCACCCCAGGCAACTCAAAAGAACGAGCACGGGCACCGCGGCATCAACAGGGTCTTCGAGGGACGAACATGGTAGCGAGCCAGGTCCAAAATCGTCACGTGCTGATCATCGACGCAAGCCTCTCCGAAGGCGGCCGACTGCGAGACGAGTTCAGGGGGGAAGGCTGGCAGGCAGCGTTCGTCCAGCCGACCCAGAAATTGGCAGAGTTGCTGGTACCATTCGTTCCCGAGGTTGTAGTCGTCGAGCCGGCTGCTGCATGTGACGCGCGGGGGCCGATCGGCTGTCCGAGAACCCTAGACCTACTTCGTAACCGGTTTCCCCAAGCCGACTTAGTGGTCGCGACCGACCGGTACTCTCTCGCTGACTGCTTCAACGCCGCCCGTTTCGGTGCTTGCGCTTACCTACCAAAGCCTGTGACCGCCGCGATGATCATCGTTTCCGTCGAGGACATTCGCCCTGCGGGGCAAACGGACTTTCCCCTGGCGGTCGTGCCCTCGCTCGCGCGCTACGAATGGGAGTACCTCGCATGGGTGATGGCAACGTGCGGAGGCAACAAGTCTAGAGCGTCTCGTATGCTCGGGATCTCACGCGGATCTCTTCAGCGCAAGTTGGCCAAGCTGCCGCCGAGTCCGCCAGTGGTCGGGTGCCTCAAATCGTGGCAGTAGCCAAGAAATGACTGGACGAGCGCCGGTCCACCCGCGATCCTCCTCCGCGTTGAGTCCATATCTGCATGATTCCCATGCAAATCTAGCACCCCGCCAATGATCAACCTCACTCCTAACCTGGCTACAACAAGGTATTTTGGGGACGACGTCCGAGTTGCCGCTTCATTGTCAGCGCAACATAGTTGGCTCGATCATAAGGATGGAAACCCATGGACACAGAACGCCCGGGCATAGCCCTAGCAATGCCTACCATGCCGTTCGCTCCCTCATCCAACCGGAGGTATCCAATGCGTACGATCCGCACTCTTTGCGTTGCGTTCGGGTTTGCGATTCCATTACTGGCTGTTCACGGCAATTCATTCGCATCCAAAACATTGTTTCAGGTCGAGACTGTAAACTCATACACCCCATGCTTCGGGACAGGCGATTTGGCTTACTCGAATTCAAGTGGCCTGGCGTTCTTTACGGAGCTAACCCGAGTGACGGCCATGTGTGTGTGTGTGTGTGTGTGTGTGTGTGTGTGTGTGTGTGTGTTTTTTTTTTTTTTTTTTTTTTTTTTTTTTTTTTTTTTTTTTTTTTTTTTTTTTTTTTTTTTTTTTTTTTTTTTTTTTTTTTTTTTTTTTTTTTTTTTTTTTTTTTTTTTTTTTTTTTTTTTTTTTTTTTTTTTTTTTTTTTTTTTTTTTTTTTTTTTTTTTTTTTTTTTTTTTTTTTTTTTTTTTTTTTTTTTTTTTTTTTTGTGTGTGTGTGTGTGTGTGTGTGTGTGTGTGTGTGTGTGTGTGTGTGTGTGTGTGTGTGTGTGTGTGTGTGTGTGTGTGTGTGTGTGTGTGTGTGTGTGTGTGTGTGTGTGTGTGTGTGTGTGTGTGTGTGTGTGTGTGTGTGTGTGTGTGTGTGTGTGTGTGTGTGTGTGTGTGTGTGTGTGTGTGTGTGTGTGTGTGTGTGTGTGTGTGTGTGTGTGTGTGTGTGTGTGTGTGTGTGTGTGTGTGTGTGTGTGTGT
>CAVWIP010000016.1:0-215603 GCA_963755125.1 uncultured delta proteobacterium | reverse complement strand
GAACCCTGGAAGGGTTCGCTCCGCCCTTCGGCCCCCCCACTCGCCGCCACCTCCCCGCAGGGGGCAAAGCCGGCGGGCTCCCCACGCGATTCGGCGGGTGCGTCGAAAGCAGACGCGCGATATGCTGCAAGCCGTGACCGGTGAAGACCCGCAGAATCGACCGGGGGCTGCAATCCCAGGCGCGCTGGCTGAGCCGGCGGACTCTGCCCAGGCGGCCCGTCGCAGTGCCGTGTACCGTCGGCCTCTGCGCCGCCTGCTGCGCGCGTATCGTGTGACCCTGCAGGTCGTGCTGTCCTACTGGTTGTTGCGTATGCGCCGGCGCTTTCGCAGCGACGAGGCCGCCGCCGAACTCGTGCAGGTGGTCCATCGACAAAACGCCCGCCGGGTCCTGGCCACCATCGTTGAACTGCAGGGCCTGTTCATCAAAGTCGGGCAGCTCATCAGCGTGCTGGCGAACATGCTGCCTGAGGCCTTTCGCAAGGAATTGCAAGCCTTGCAGGATCGTGTGCCGCCGCGACCCTACGAGGACATCGAGGCGCGGCTGGTGGCGGAACTCGGTGGTCGCGAGCCGGGTCAGGTGTTCGCTCAGTTCGATCGGACCCCCGTGGCTTCTGCGTCGATCGGCCAGGTTCACGTGGCGCGCTTGCATTCTGGCGAGAAGGTGGCGGTCAAGGTGCAATACCCGGGCATCGAGATCATCGTGAAGACCGACCTCGGCGTGATCCGGCGCATCTTCGCCTTGCTCCGCCGGGTTCTGCCTGACTGGGGCTGGGCCACCATCTACCGCGAGATCCGCGAGATGGTGCTGGCCGAACTCGACTACCAGCACGAGGCCGCTGCGATTCGCGCCATTGCCGCCAACTTCACCAATCGCAAGGATGTCGTCATCCCGCGCGTGATCGACGAGTTCTCGACCGAGCGTGTGCTCACCACCGAATGGATGACCGGCACCCGCGTGGGCGACATCGAAACACTGGACACGCGCGGCGTGGACCGCAAGCAGGCCGCCCGTCTGTGCGTGGAAGTCTATTGCAAGCAGATATTCGTCGACGGCGTTTATCACGCGGACCCGCATCCAGGGAACCTGCTGCTGCGGCCGCCCGGCCCCGGCGAAGCCGGACCCAGCATCGTGCTGCTCGACTTCGGGGCTACCGCGCGCGTGTCCCAGGGCATGCGCAAGGGCATCGTGACCTTCCTCCAGGGCGCCATGACCCGCGACGTGGGTCGCATCGTCGCCGCGCTCAAGGAAATGGGCTTTCTGGCTCGACACGCGGACCACGAAGTCTTTGACCGGGTGGTGCAACACTTCTACGAGCACTTTCGTTCGCAGATGCGCTTCGAGGGTTTCTCCCTGTCCAACTTGAAGATCGATCCGCGCGCCCAACTCGCCACCCTGCTCGACCTGCGCGATCTGAACGTGTCGCTGCGTGACCTGACCGATGCTTTCGTGGTGCCCAAGGAATGGGTGCTGCTGGAACGGACCCTGCTTCTCCTGCTCGGCGTGTGCACCACGCTCGACCCCGAGATGGATCCGTCGGCGGTGATCCAGCCCTATGTAGACCGGTTCCTGCTCGGCGAGAAGAAGGAATGGTCCGAGGCGATGCTCGACACGCTTCGGGAATCGGCCCTTTCGGCCTTTGCTCTGCCCGGCGAACTGGGCCGCTTTCTGACCCTGGCCGCGCGCGGGGACGTCGAGGTCCGCATTCGCGGGATCGAGGCCAGCGTCGACGTCATCTACGCGTTGGGGCAGCAGCTGCTTTGGGGTTTCTTGGGCGCCACGGCCATCAGTCTGTCCGTAGTGTTTGAAGGCCGTGGGCAAGAGGGCGCGCGGGCCGTGTCGGTGGGTGTGACCGCGATCTTCGGAGGGCTGCTCCTGATTTCCCTGTTGCGCGGCCGCCGCCTGCGAAAACGACGGCGGCGGTAGTTCCGCAGCAGGCGGCGCGGCCGGAGGCCGGAACCGGTTTCGGGTCCGACCACCCTATCCCGGCCTCCCGGTGCGGGGACTTCGGGCCCCACCACCAGGAAAACTTGCCAGGTAGGACATGTAGGATAAAATGCCACTCATGGCAATGATTCCTGTCATCGGCAGTTCAATCACCGCCCTCGGTGCGTTCGCGCTCTTTTGGGCCACGCTTCGTCTCGGGCAGGCCCCGCGCAGCAAGCTGCCATAGCCGAGCGCGCGGGCTGAGCCGCAGTTCACATAGGGTTCGCTCCGCCCTTCGGCCCCCCCACCCGCCACCACCTCCCCGCTCGCTTCGCTCGGCCTCGCCAAACCCTCCCGCGATAGTCCGCGGCCGGCAGAGCCGGCCGGCTCCCCACGCGAATTCGCCTTGCCGGGCGCGATCCCGCCGCCTACACTCGGGCAAAGCAACTGGCAGGCCGCATGATGTTAGACGGACTTGAAGCCGCGGCTCAGAATAGCGCGAAAGGCGAGGGTGAGCCTCCAGACGGGCGAGTGGCTCTCCTCGGCATCGCCGATCTGACAGCCATCCGGAACTTGATTCGCGGCGGCTCGGTCATCGACTGGCACCGCCTGTATTTCTCCGACCGCGATCAGGTTGATCGCTTCCTGCGCGTACATGAGTTCGACCCGGAAAGCGGGCCGGACATAGCTCGGATCGAGGCGCTGCGTGAGCAGGCGGTTGACTACTTGGAGCGGCACCTGGGCTTCCACATTCCCGAGGAGGTCGCGGAGCGGATACCGGCCCGCGACCTCTTGCTGGTGGCTTCGCAGAATGGCAAGCGGCGCACCCATGCTTGCGTGGTGCTCAAGGTCATGCACGTGCTGCAACACCTGGCGGGCCGCGAGTTGGTCAACCGCCTATCGGTCAGTGCTGACCAGATCTTCCGCGCGGTCGAGGACAAGGTCCTGCGGACCGTCGAGGAAATGAAGGGTGCAGGCTGTGCCATCGTCGAGTTCGAGTGGAGTCGCAAGGAGCCAGACAGCCTTATCACCAAGCTGCTGGCCAAACGCGACAACATCGCGGCGCATGTCTACGACAAGCTCCGTTTCCGCATGATCACGCATTCCGAAGATGAGATCGTCTTCGTCTTGCGCGAACTGGTGCAGCGGTTGGTGCCGTTCAACTACGTGATTCCCGGCGAATCGCTCAACGACATCGTGGACCTGCACGGCTTTGTGGAGCGGGATGCAATCTTGCGGCGTTATTTGCCCCAGTTGCTCGATCTGTCGACGGTGGCTGCCGACAAGCGCACGCCGATGATCAATGAGTTCTCGGGTCCCAGCTACCGGGTGGTGAATTTCGTCGCTGACCTTCCCGTGCGCGTGGACAAGTTGTTGAACCGGTCGCCGGACGACGACCTGTTCATGGACAACGGCGCGGTGGTGTTCGTGCTCACCGAGTTTCAGATCGTGGACGCCCGCACCGCCGAAGCAAACGAGACCGGCGAGAACAGCCACGAGCGCTACAAGGAACGCCAGATCATGCGGGTGAAGGCGCGTCTGGCGCACGGGATGCAGGACGACGAGGGAGGTACGCCGTCGCTCCAGGATCTGACGGGCCGCCAGGACGGCGACCTCGGCCACGATTAGAAGTTGTCTATCTCAGGTCCTCGATGCAGGCGGCGGCTTCGGGGACGGACCAGTTGCGCTGGTTGATGAAGACACGGCGCACGCGCCCGCTGGGATCGACGAGAAAACTCTCGGGGAACAGGCTGGTGCCGAAGCGCGCGGGAACCTCTCGGCTGGGATCGAGCAAGACCGTCAGGGGCGTCCCGCGGGGAAAGAACGCGCGGATAGCAGCCCAGCTCTCATCCACGCTGACCGCCAGGACGGTGGCTCGATCGCCCAGACGGCGAGCCAGGGCCTCCAGCGATGGCATTTCTTCCACACAGGGTGGGCACCAGGTGGCCCAGAAGCTGACCAGCACCGGCCGGCCCCGCAGCGCGCGCAACGACCATCGCTTGCCCGCCGCATCGGCCAGCTCGAAGTCCGGCGCCAGGCCTTGCAGCTTGGGTGAAAGTGGATCAGGGGCAAGGGCGAGGCAGACGCTGTCACGTGCTGCCACTGCGGTCCTCGCGACACCAGCCAGGAAGTGAACTGTCAGCGTGGCGGTCGCGACAGCGACGATGCCGATGGCGAACACGCGCCGGGAAACCGCGCGCGCAGGGACCGCCTGCTTGCGGTCCCCCGGGTGCGCTCCGCTCCCCTGCCTCCCCCGATCCAGCACTCTCGACTCCGCGCTACGGCTGCTTGATCGTCGCGGCTATCCTTTTTCTGACCTTGGCGACCTTGGCCAGTTCCTCGTCGGCGATCTTCTTGAAGGCATCGACAGGCTGGGCGCCGTTGATGAAGTGGCCGTTGAGGAAGCTGGCCGGTGTGCCCTGCACGCCAAGCGAGCCGCCCTGCTTCGCGTCCGCCTCGATCTGCGCGGCAAACTTGTGGCTGTCCACAGCGGCCTTGAACCTGGCCATGTCTAGGCCGATCTCCTTCGCGTACTTCTCCAGGCTGGCCGCATCCAGGTTCTGCTGGTTCTTGAACAGGATGTCGTGCATCTCCCAGAACTTGCCCTGCTCGTTGGCGGCCATGGCGGCCTCGGCTGCGGGCTTGGCGTTGTTGTGGAAGGGAAGCGGGAAGTTCTTCCAGAACACCCGCACCTTGCCCGGGTAGGCTTTTTCCAACTCGGTGAGAGAAGGCTCGACCCTTCCGCAGAACGGGCACTGGAAATCCGAGAAGAGCACCACGGTGAGCGGCGCGTCCTTGGGGCCACGCATCGGGGCGTTTCCGGGATCGACGTTCTTGACCGGACCTGCCTCGGGCGCAGCAGCCGCGGCGGCCGGTGCGGGGCCACCGGTTTCAGCCTTGGCCGTCTTCATCAGCACGTCGTACAGCTTGGCCTTGGGCGTGCCTTTCTTGACCATCTCCTCAGCCTTCTTCAACTGTTCGTCGATGCGGGCTTTGAAGCTCTCAAAGGGCTGCGCGCCCGATAGGAAGCTGCCGTTGACGAAGAAGGCCGGCGTGCCGCGCGCGCCCAGCTTGTCGCCCATCGCGACGTCTGCTTCGACGGACTCCTGCAGCTTCTTGTCCTGCAGGGCGGCCTTGAACTTGGCCATGTCGAGGCCGATCTCTTTCGCGTACTTCTCCAAGCTGGCGGCATCCAGGTTCTGCTGGTTCTTGAACAGGATGTCGTGCATCTGCCAGAACTTGCCCTGCTGGTTGGCCGCCAGGGCCGCAATGGCCGCGGGCTTGGCCTTGTCGTGGAAGGGCAGGGGCTTGTTTCGCCAGGCCACTCGGACCTTGCCCTTGTACTCCTCCATAATCTTGTCGATGGTCGGTTCCACACGCGAGCAGAACGGACACTGGAAGTCGGAGAACTGGACGATGGTCACCAGGGCGTCCTTGGTGCCTTTGATGGGCGCGCCCTTGATCTCGGCCTTGTAGGTCTCGGTGGGCGACGGCTCGTTCGGTCGCGCTTGCTCTTTGGGCGCTTCCTTCTTGGCCAGTCCGTCCTTGATGATTGCCGCATACAGCTCATCGCGCGGCGTGCCGGCCTGCAGCTTGGCGTCCGCCTTCTTCAGCTCCTCGTCCAGCACCATCTTGAAGCTGTCCAGCGGATAGGCGCCGCTGAAGGCTCGGCCGTTGACGAAGAAGCTGGGCGTCCCCTGCACCCCGAACTGGTTGGCCTGTTTCATGTCCGCCTCGACCACCGCCTTGGTCTTGGGGTCGGCGATGGCGGCCTTGAACTTGGCCGTGTCGAGTCCGAGCTCTTGCGCGTATTTGTCAAAGCTGGCCGCATCCAGACTCTGCTGGTTGGCGAACAACTTGTCGTACATCTCCCAGAACTTGCCTTGCTCGCCGGCGGCCACGGCGGCGAGCGCGGCGGGCATGGCGTTGTTGTGGAAGGGCAGCGGGAAGTGCTTGAACGAGATCTCCAGATTGTCCTTGTAGATCTTGAGCAGTTCATCGAGCGTGCCCTTGGCGCGAGCGCAGTACGGGCACTGGAAGTCAGAGAACTCGATGAGCGTGATTTTGGGCGCGGTGCCTCCCTTGCGCGGAGCCTTGTCGATTTCGACCTTGTAGACCTCGTTGGAAACCGGCGGCTTGGGTGGCGGGGCCGCAGCCTGCGGCGTGCCCATTCCCTTGGCCTTGCCCTTGATCAGGGCGTCATAGAGCTGACTGACCGGGGTTCCCTTGTCGATGAGCTTCTTGGCGCGGCTGATTTCGTCATCCACCACGGTCTTGAATTGCTCGTAGGGCACGGCCCCGCGCAGCGGCCGGCCGTTGATGAAGAAGTTGGGAGTTCCCTGCACGCCCAGATCGCGGGCTTCGGCCAGATCCTTGTCGACCGCGGCCTTGAAGGTGTGGTTGTCGAGGGCGGCCTTGAACTTGGGCAGGTCGAGGCCGATCTTCTCCGCATACTTCTCAAGCGCGGGCCGGTCGAGGGCAGACTGGTTGCCGAAGAGTTGATCGTGCATCTTCCAGAACTTCCCCTGGGCCCCGGCAGCCAGTGCCGCTTCTGCGGCCAGCGCCGCCTTGTCGTGGAAGGGGAGCGGATTTTGCTTGAAGAAGACGCGCACCTTGTCTGGGTATTCCTTGACCAGTTGGTCGAGGGTGGGAAGGACGCGGCTGCAGTAGGGGCACTGGAAATCGGAGAACTCGACGATGGTCACCAGCGCCTTGGCCGAGCCCTTGGGCGTGCCCTCGAACGACACGCACTTGCGCTCCACATCGTCCTTGTCCTTGGCGGTTACCCCGACCTTCTCGCAAGTGTACTTGGTCGGCGCCGTGGCGCGTGCACCCCAGTTGCCCTTGCCAAGAAAGTACCCGCCGACAACGACACCAGCGGCCAGAGCGAAGATTGCGATTTTGCGTACCATGTTGTCTCCTTCGACGCGAGCCTGCGAACCACCGAGAACACCCAAGTGCCAACGGTGGTGCCCAGGGACAGAGTCGAACTGTCTACACACGGATTTTCAGTCCGTTGCTCTACCAGTTGAGCTACCTGGGCGTAGTTTCGCGGTTCGCTCGTCTAACATGGGGGCAGCCTTCTCGCAAGCCGCGTCGTGAGCGCGCAATCCCGCGATAGACGCAGGCGTTCGTGGTCGTAGACGTGGCCCTGGCCGGGCATTCACATCTTCCTTCGTCCGGCTACTCCTTTTGCGTCTCGCCTTCATCCTCGTGGGACAGCGGCTCGCCGCGCAAGCGGCGAATCTTGCCGTCGCGAATCTCGAGGGCGGTGAAGCGAAATCCCCCGAGGTCGACGGCGCCGCCTGGCCGCAGAGGGTGGCCCAGGTGGGACTGCACATACGCGCCCAGAGTCTCGATGTCGGGGCGCAGCTCTGGCAGCGCCACGCCCAGCTCTCGCTCTGCCACGTCGAGGGTCAGGCGGCCGTCGGCCTCGAAGCGACCCTCGGCTCCGTGCATGATGGGCGGCAACTCGCCCACGTCCTGCTCGTCCTGGATCTCGCCCACGAACTCCTCCAGCAGATCCTCGAGTGTGACGACTCCCAGAAACTCGTTGTTGGTGCCCAGCACCACCGCCATGTGGACCCGTCGGCGCTGGAACTCGCGGCGCAGCCATTCGCTGGGCGTCTCTTCCGAGCAGTA
The DNA here is from genome assembly GCA_963755125.1 of uncultured delta proteobacterium. Classification (GTDB taxonomy): domain Bacteria; phylum Myxococcota_A; class Polyangia; order Fen-1088; family Fen-1088; genus Fen-1137. The sequence continues at coordinate 208,036 of CAVWIP010000016.1, read as the reverse complement.
GATGGGCTCGCGCGCGATCTCGCGCATGCGCTTGGGCGTTCGACCCGCGGCCAGCGCCGCCACGATGTCCTTCAAATGCACGTAGCCGATGACCTTGTCGGTGCCCGGCTCGACCAAGGGATAGCGCGTGTACTGATTGGCAGTGGCCAATTGCACATTCTCGTCGAAAGGTCGGCCTTCCTCCAGTACCACGACGTCCCGGCGCAGGGTCATCACATGGCGGGCCACCCGGTGGGTGTAGTCGAACACGCGGTCGATGAGCCGCCGCGCGCCGGGGTCCAGGTCCACGTGCTGCAGAACCAGGCGCAGTTCGTCGGGCGAGTGCAACATCTCGGCACTGGAGGCCGGCCGCAGGCGCAGCGCGCGCAGGAAGAGATTGGCCGCGGTGGTCAGCGCCCAGATGAAGGGGAAGGTCACGAGGTAGAAGACGCGCAGGGGCGCGGCGGCCCACAGCGCAACCGGCTCCGTCCTCTGCAACGCGACCGCTTTGGGCACCAGCTCGCCCAGCACCGCGTGCAAGAAGCTGATGAGTACGAAGCCTATGCCCAGCGCCAGCGACTGGATCGCGAGTCCGGTCCAGCGGCCGAGGGATCCGAGATGGGGCTGGATGAGGGCCGCCACGGCTGGTTCGCCGAGCCAGCCAAGAGCTAGAGACGTCAGGGTGATGCCAAACTGATTGGCAGACAGGAAGGAATCGAGATGGCCGGTGATCCCTGACAGCAGCCAGGCGCGGCGGCCACCTCTGCCGACCAGCTCCTTGACCAGGGTCGGTCGGATCTTGACGATGGCGAATTCGGAGGCGACGAAGAAGGCGTTCGCCGCAACCAACAGGGCGGTCAGGGCCAGCGCCGTGCTCGGACTGAACATGGACCAAGCTTACAGGCATCTGGCCGGCAAAGGCCAATCGGGTGACGCCCGGGTCGGAGTAGGGGGCCGGGGCGGAGGGATGGGGGCCTTATCCCTAATTTCTTTGGCGTTGAGCGGCTTTGGCGGTGGCCACGGCGGTGGACATCGCTGACCACGACCGACAAGCGCTTGCGGGAGTGTTGATGCCTGTGCGGTGTTGCGGAACCCGTCTCCGTTCCCGTCTCCGCCCGGCCCTGCTCCGAATCCCAGCTCGGGCGGTCGGCGTTCAACGGCAAGCGGCCATCTGTGCTATGCAAATGTCATGGGATCCACCATCGGGCGTGACCTCCGCACCGTGCCGAACGTCATCACGTTGTCGCGCATCCTGCTGATCCTGTTTGGCGCTATCGTCTATTTCTATCTCAACCACGGTTTGGGCATCGTGCTGTCGATCGTGGCGGGCGTGACAGACTACCTCGACGGCTACATCGCTCGCCGCACCGGACAGGTCACGCGGCTGGGTGAGATCCTCGACCAATTCTGCGACCTCTGCTTCGAATCATTCCTGATCGTCATCGCCACGGTTCAGCACTTCTTCCCGCCGGTGATCATCTGTGCGTATCTGCTGCGCGAGTTCTGGGTGGCCTCGGTGCGACGGTTCATGGCAGCGGCGCACATGAACATCCCCAGCAGCATCGCAGGCAAGGCCAAGTCCAACCTCATCATGTGGAGCTTCTTGCCGACCTTCTTGTCGGTTGCGAACGCTCTGCCCACTCTGGAACCATACGTGGCCTACTCCGCTTACGTCATCATCGGGCTGGGCCTGTTGGCCAGCTACGTGAGCGCATGGGGCTACACCCGGGCGTTCGCCACCGGCTATGCGCAGGCGCTGGACAAGCTAGGCTGAGGCTCCCATGTCGCGCGCCTTTTGCGCCCTGCTGCCGTTGCTAGCCGGCGTTGTTGCCTCGCCCGGGGCCCGCGCGGAAGACTACTCACCGCTCGCGGCCTGTCCCGCCGGAAATCTGCTGGCCGGACGGCGACCGACAAGCTGGCAGGACACGCGCCGCGATCTGGCGCTTCTCACAGACGAGGCTGTGGCACCCGAGGGCGCCGCGTGGGACGCCCCGCCGGCGGTGCTGTTCGACACCAGCGCGTCGACTGTGACTTGGGATCTGGGCGCGGCCACGACCGTCAGCGCGTTGGCCATCCAGGCTGACGCCAACGATACCTACACGGCCTGGGGTTCGCTTGACGGTCGCGACTACCGCGTGCTGGGACACATCAACCCGGTGCCCAACCACGGCCTACGCATGCGCACCATCGAAACCGGGGGCGCGGCGCTACGCTATCTGCGCGTGGGCGAGGGCGTGGGCGACAACTCGTACTCGATCTCCGAGGTCGCTGCCTATTGCCAGAAGCCCACGCCGTTCCCGGCTCACATGCGGGTGGTGGACGCCCCGCCCGCGGTGGTGGCCAAGGTCTACTGGGACGACATTGCCAGTGCACGCTGGGAGCTGGTGCTGGCCCTGCTGGGGCTGCTGTTCTTGTGGTGGGACCAATGGGTGTCGAAGGGCGCAGCCATCGAGCCCAAGGAGAAGGCCCCCGGCATCGTGGACTCGCTTGTCCGTTTTGTGCAGAACGCGGCCACGGCGCTTGGGCTCAGCCGGGTCAGGGGAAGAGTACGCCGGGCCATCCTGGCGGTGCTGGGACTGGTCGCGTTTCTGACCTACTTCAACTTCGGCTCTTTCCACTTCCCCAACTTCATTCACGGCTGGGACACCTTTCACTACTACATCGGGTCGAAGTACTCGCGCGAGCTGAGCTACGATCGGCTGTACGAGTGCGTGGCGGTGGCCGATTCCGAACTGCCGACGCTGCGCCGCCGGGTCGAACTGCGCAAGCTCACCAATCTGCGCACCAATATTCTGGAAACCACCGCCGACATTCTGGCGCATCCGGAACGCTGCAAGCAGCACTTTACTCCCGAGCGCTGGCAGTCGTTTCACAACGACCTGGCCTACTTTCGCACGCTGGAGAACGCGCGTCGCTGGGACGACGCGCAGACCGACCACGGCTTCAACGGCACCCCGGTGTGGAATATCGCGGGTTCGCTGCTTGCCAACCTGGCGCCTGCCAGCAAGACCCAGATCTACATTCTCAATGCACTGGACTCGGTCTATTTGACCGCCGGGTGTCTGATGATTGCGTGGGCGTTCGGCTGGCGTGTGCTGGCGGTGGCGCTGCTGGTCTTCGCCACCAATTTCCCGTCGCGATTCTATTGGACCGGGGGTGCGTTTCTGCGCTGGGACTGGTTGTTCTGGATGATCGCGAGCGCGTGCCTGCTCAAGAAGCAGCACCCGGTCTTGGCGGGACTGGCACTGGCGTATTCGACCCTTCTGCGCATCTTCCCCATCTTCCTCTTTGTCGCGCCCGTGCTGGCGGCCGGCTATCACCTCATCCGGCATCGCAAGCTCCACCCAACCTACCTGCGCTTCTTTGCCGGCGCCGCGTTGGGCGCGGCTCTACTCATTCCGGCGGGCATGGCAGTGGTCGGGCGCGCCGACACCTACCAGAATTTCGTGCGCAACACGATGAAGCACTCGGGGACCGCGCTGACCAACAACATGGGCCTGCGCACGGTGGTGGCTTACCGGCCGTCGGAGGCTGGCCGCATGATGCGCAGCGAGGGTCAGACCGACCCGTGGGTGAAATGGAAGCAGGCGCGGCTGGACAGTTTCCGGCGGTCGAAGGCGGTGTACTTTGCCGCGGTGGTCGCCTTCCTGGTGTTGCTGGGCCTTGCCGTGCGCGAAGCCGAACCGTGGGCTGCGCTGGCGCTCTCGGCGACCTTCATTCCTTTCGGGGTCGAGCTGACCTGCTACTACTACTCCTTCATCATTGTCGTGGCTTTGCTGTGTGTGAAGAGCGAACGGCTCGCTTTACGCCTGCTGTTGCTCACCGCTTTCACCCAGTTCGTGGCCTGGGCTCCGCTCAAGGGCATGCCCACCTGGCTCGACGAGCAGTACACCCTGATGTCGGTGGCCACGCTCATCGTGTTCATCGCGATCGCCTGGGAGTTCTTCACCCAGCGCCGTCTGGCTTTGGCCGGCCCTGTTGCTGTCGCCTTTGGTTCCGATGGGCCAGAGGAAGATGCAACCGCGCGGGAAGAGTCGGCTCACGTGGCGCAAGGGTCGCGTGGCCGAGGCCGCGGCCGGCACCGCCGGAGGTAGGCGAACGGCTGATCAGCCGCGCTCCACTGACTCCGCACGCCCGCTGGCGGCAGATCGTCCGAGCGCATCCAGTACCGCCATGTTCTTGATCGAATCTTCCAGCGGAACCGGGCTGGGCCCGCCGGTTTCAGCGGCGCGCGCGAAGCGTTCGGCCAGCACGGTGTACTGGTCCGTGGGATCGAACGAGAGGTGCTGCGGCGTCGGCTGTTCCAGGCTCGTACCGGTGTTGACCACGATCTCCGACGGGGAGTTGCCCGGCGGATTCCACGGATTGACGAGTTCGATGTGGCCGCCGGTTCCGATGAGCTGGGCGCGCTGCAAGGGAAAGGTCTCCATGCCAACAGTGAAGATGGCGTGGCCTTGCGGGAACTCGAGGATCGCGCTGGTCAAACGATCCACGCCGCGTTCGGGGTCGCGCTCGGCCCGGGCCACGACCGCGGTTGGCTCATCGTCGAAGCAGAAGCGGCTCATGGTGACTGGATAGAAGCCGGTGTCGAGCAGGACGCCGCCGCCCATCGCCGGATCGTAGCGGACGTTGTCACGCGAGCCTAGCCGGTAGCCGAACGTCCCGACGAAGGAGCGCAGCTCGCCGATGGTCTTCTGCCGGATGAGATCGCGCACGGCCAGCCAGCGCGGGTGGACGCGCACCATCGCGGCTTCGCAGATGAGCACGCGGTTCTGCTCGCGGGCAGCAATCAGCCGACGCGCTTGTGCGGCGTCGAGCGCGATGGGCTTTTCGCACAGGACGTGCTTGCCAGCCGCGGCGGCGCGCTCCGACCACGGCACGTGCAGGTGGTTGGGCAGCGGGTTGTACACGGCGTCGATGTCCTTGTCAGCCAGCAGGGCCTGGTACGAGTCGTAGGCCCTTTCCACGCCCAGTTCGCGCGCCACCTCAGAGGCTCTGCGGCCGTCGCGCGATGCGATCGCCAGGACGGACGTGTCGTGTCCCGCCTGGATCGCGGGGATCATGCGGTTGATCGCGAAGTGGGAGGTGCTGAGAATTCCAAAGCGAAACATGGGCGTCTAGGGCATCAATTCGCCTGATCGGGCGTGGAAGAGATCCAGAAGTTGCTTGCGGCGCGCGGAATCCGGGAACATGCGCTGACAGCGGTCCACGGTCGCTTCAGCCTGGGCGATGTGGCCCGATTGCGCCTGTGCGTTGGCAAGCCATTCACAGGCCGGGCGCAGGTTCGGCATCCCGTGCAAGGCCCGCTGGAAATGGCCCTCGGCCGTGGCGTAGTCGCGGGCGCTCGATGCCGACCAGCCCAGCGTGAGATCCCGCCATGGCGAATCGGGTGTAGGCAAGAGCGGCTTGGCCAGAGGAAGGTCCGCGCGGGCCAGCAGGGTCGCCACGTGGTCGGAGTACAGCGATCGCCAGCGCCCGGACTTGCGCAGCCCTTCGATCTGTTTCGGGTAGCGACGGGGCCACAGCAGGAAATCGGAGCCGGAGTCCTCAATCACGTCCTGCCATCTGTCGTGCAGGCGCACGACCTGCAGGTACTGCCGGTAGGTCTTCTCGTCAAATACCGTGCCGGCGCGGCCGTCGATGAACACCTGCATGCGTCCTTGGGTTCGCCAATCGATGTAGCCACCCCAGTTGTACAAGCTGAAGACCTTGCCTTCAATCTGGTTCGTCTCGATCAAATTCATCGCCTCCACCGGGAAGCTGTCCAGATTGGTCAGGTAGAGGAAGGCGTTGCCGGAGAGGGGAAAGGGCGCCAGTCGCAGGCCCCCGCAGAGCACGGCCGCGACCGGCAGGGCGATCTGCCAGACGCGCGGTCGGTCGAGCCATGGCATGCGGCCCACCACGAGCCGGCGCAGCGACGAGAAGACCACCGCCAGCGCCGGCGCCAGCAGCAGACTCTGTGAAATGGCAAAGAGCGGAATGAAGCGGCGGCTTCTGGTGGACAGAAACAGCGTGACCAGCCCGATGGCTGCACTGGAAAACGTGAGGCGGGGCTGTCGCCTGTAGGTGCCCGAAACCAGCACGATCAACCCAGACACCACGAAGGCGGCAATCGACGGGTAGTAGAGGCTGCTGCGGATGCCTCCCGGCTCGTACGGCGGCAACCACTCGGCCACGCGAAGAAAGGGCGAATGGTTGTCCTGGGCAAATCGGATGGGCCAGAGGAGAGCCTCGCTGCCATTGCCGTTGACGAAGCAGGCAAGCAGGCAGGCCAGTCCGATGGTGGCCGCTTTCCGCGGAATCTCGCCGTAGAAAAACGAAACCACAAGCACCATGATGATGGTGAACAACCCCAGCAAGAAGCCGCTGTGCAGGTTGGCCCACAGCATGAGGACCAGCGGGAGGATCCACAGCCTGCGCGACAAGGGCAGCGCGAAGGAGAGAACCACCACGAAGCCCAGAAAGGTATGGAGCTGGGGCCGTATGTCGAAGAAGGGAGCGCCCACGGCAATGGCGGCCAGCATGGCTAGATAGGCGGCTGGCGAATGGCCGCCGATCTGTCGCAACAAACGGAAGAGCAGGCCGAAGGTCGCGACCACCAGGCCCCACTTCAGCCAGACCAGAGCAGCCGTGCCCAAGAACTTGGCCCAAGCGTAGAAGATGACGTCCGACAGCCACTCGGGATGAAACCAGTGCCGTCCGTGGCAGGTGAAGGAGAAAGGATCCGCAAAGTGAAGCGTGCGGGTCTGCGCGATCCAGCGACCGCCGGCCAGATGCCACCAGAGGTCCGTGTCTTGCATGGTGGTGAAACCAAAAGACCAGCAGGTCAGGATCACCGCGAGCCACCAGAGAAGGGAAACCGATCGCGGCTCGGGCGCCGCCGGCAAACGGCCTTCGCTCCTGGCGGTTGCCCGGCTCGACGGCTCGGGCTTCTTCTTGGCACTTGGTTTCCGCATGCCCGCCCGCCTTTTACCCCGATCGCGCCACAGCGGGAAGGCTCGGTGCGCGAAACCCCACAGCGCAGGCGGCGACGGCTGCGACCTGCTAGTGGCCGGCGTAGGTGTAAAGTGCAGAGATCTCGGTTGCGGTCAGCGCGCGATTGTAGATGCGGAACTCGTCGATCGCGCCGTCGAGGTACGGATTCGCGACAAACTCCGAGCGCCCGATCCAGTCGTTGGGCGTGTTACCCAAGCTGGGGGGACGCATCGTGATCGGCGTGGTGCTGCCGACCTGGTTGCCATTCAGATACAAGTGGCCACCGGCGGAATCGAGCACCACTGCCACATGCCACCACACGCCTGTGGACATCGTCGTTGGTGTCCCAGTCGGTGTCCCATCAGTGATGTCCTCCCTAGTAAAGGTACCTCCGTCGGGTTGAGCCGTCCGAATGGTGAACTGAAGGTGGCCGGTATTGCCATTTGGCGTGAGATACATGGATGCGGTCGCGGCACCCGTGCCATCCACACCACCAATATCGAAGATTCGTTGATATTGTAGGTTGCTGTTGATCTTGAACCAAGTGGCAATCGTCATGTTGGTAGACGTGTAAAGGATCCCCGCCGGCATTGCCACGTATCCACCCGACGCCGCCGCATCCACGTCGTTGGTGGCGGTGAAGACCAGTGCGCCGCTTCCCACTTTGCCCGCGCCCACGGCGACCGGACCAACCAGAGTTCCGTTGTTGCCATTGCCGGACATATCGGGCAGCGTGGTGCCGTTGATCTGGTCGCAACTGTAGTAGAGCACGAGCCCCGGGATCACAACCGGGCCATCAGAGGGCAGGTCAGGGACTTGGGGGACATCGGGGACCGCGGGCCCATCCATTGGAGGATCGGGTGGTCGAGTCACATCTGCCTGCGGAGCGACATCGTTCACTGGTCGCACATCGGGCGGAACCCCCGCGTCGCCGGCGCTGGCGCTCCCCCCGGTTGCCGTTGTCCCACCAGTCATCGTTCCTCCTCTGCCGCCGGTGCTCGCGCCGCCCGCGCCACCCGTAGTGGTGCCCCCTCTGCCGCCGATGCTCGCGCCGCCCGAGCCACCTATGTCAACGCTGCTCGCGCCGCCCGCGCCACCCGTAGTGGTACCCCCTATGCCGCCGGTGCTCGCGCCGCCCGAGCCACCTGTGTCAATGCTGCTCGCGCCGCCCGAGCCACCTGTGTCAATGCTGCTCGCGTCGCCCGAGCCGCCCGTGTCAATGCTGCTCGCGCCGCCCGCGCCACCCGCGCCAATGCTACTCACGCCGCCGGTGTGGACGCCGCCCGTGCCACCCGCTGTGGCACCGCCCGCAACGCCCGTTGTCCCGCCGACTCCGCCGCCCGCGCCTTGCCCACCCGCGGGGTTCATCAATCCGTCCGGGGGCGTCAGATTCACACAGGCGCCAGTGAGGAATAGGAACCCCAAGGCCAGGAAAGCAAATGCGGAACAACGATTTGCAGGCATGGGGACAACCCTACATAGCGCCAGAGAGATTGTACCTCTCTTTGAGGCTGCGTTTCAACCAAGCAGATTGGCGTGGCCAATCGGCAGACGAACCCCTGCGCTCTGGGCACCGCCCACGCAAGATGTTCTAGTGCGTCTGCGGCTGCAGCATTTTCGCGCGAGGGGTTCTCACCGGCACTGATTTGAACAAACAGGTGTCGCGGTTGATCCCGAGGAGCAGGTCGGTGGTGGCCTGGTCAGCCGGAGGAAAAGCGTAGTTCTCTAGCTCGGGTGGCGCCACCCAGCGAACGTCGGCAACCCGAACCGGGCGTGGTTCCTGGTTGGCCGCGATACTAGCCTGATACAGAACCAGATCCACGACATAGCCATCGTAGCGGTGGGTTCGGCGGGCAGTCGAGGCGCCCACATCCACGTCGACGCCGACGCGCTCGCGCAGCTCTCGTCGGAGAGCAGCCTCGTCGGTCTCGCCCGTCTCGACCTTGCCGCTTGGGAATTCCCAAAGTCCGGCGAGTACAGCCGTCGATCGCCGTTGAGTAATGAGATATCGTCCTTGCTGCTCGATTACGGCAGCGACCACGCGGATGTGCGGTATGGCGTCGCTCATGGTGAAGCTCCGAGGCTGCCAGCGTTTGTGCGGGCACGGTTGGGTTGACTCGTGTACAGCAATTCGCCCTCCCGATTTTCTGACATCGGCAGGCGTTGGCAAAAACTTAGCCTCGCCTGCCTTTTCCCCTCTTCATGCCGTTGGATTGGAGTACGCCGCCCGTCCCTTGTTTCAGAGGATCGGTTCCAATTTCGCGGGGTGGGGCAGAGATTTCGCGGCGCCATTCCGCGTCTTGGGTGGGACATGTACCTACCTGGGTTTCACAGCCCACGCCCCTGCGGTCCTTTCAGCCTTCCCGGCACGGGCGGAGGACAGTCGGACAAGGGCAGGCGAGCTAGTACGGCAATTCGAGAGTGGCGCCGGCAACGTCGAACTCGACGGACGCCGGGGTTTGTCCAGTCAACTCCTGGCTGCGCGGATCGGGCTGGCTGCCGCCCACGCTGACGCGGAAACGGCCAGGCTCCAGCACGCGGTGGCCGCGCTCGTCGATGAGCGACAAATCACGAGGAGAAAGCTCGAAAGAAATGCGGCGGGCCTCGCCCGGCAGAAGATGCACACGCGCAAAGCCGCGCAGGCTGTGATGGGGTACGCGACAGGAAGCTTGCAGGTCCGCCAGGTAGAGTTGTACCACCTCGTCGCCCGGCTGGTTGCCCGTGTTCTTGACCGTGGCTGACACGGATGCGCTGGCGCCGGCTGGAACTGGCGTCGGCGATATCGCGATGTCCTGATAGTCAAAGCGCGTGTAGGAAAGTCCGTAGCCAAAGGGATAGAGCGGGGGCTTTTCCAGATACCGGTAGGTGCGCCCCTTCATGCTGTAATCCTTGAAGTCGGGAACGTCCGCCAGCGAGCGCGGAAAAGTGATGGGAAGGCGGCCAGCCGGATTGACGTCACCGAAGAGGATGTCGGCCAGGGCGCTGCCGCCTTCCTCGCCGGGATAGAAGGCCTGGATGATGGCGTCTACATGATCGTGGCCCCAGCCAAGATCGAGCGCGCTGCCCGAGATGACCACCAGCACCGTGGGCTTGCCCAGGGCCACGATGCTTTCCAGCAGACGCGGCTGCAAGCCGGGCAGATCGAGATCCACCTTGTCCCCGGCTGCGTCCGAGTTGCTGGCATCGCCTTGCTCGCCCTCTATCTCGGCGGACAGGCCCAGGCACAGCACGACAGCGTCGGCCCGCTCGGCGACGCTGACGGCTTCAGCCAGGTGTCCGGCGCAGTCCAAGCCGTCAGTCGCGGTCCCCTGTCGCTTGCACCCAGGGGAGTACCAAACCTTGGTTTGCGCCGAGACCGCAGCGCGGATTCCCTCCAGCGGCGTCACCGCACGCGACGGAGTTCCGCAGTAGTTGGCGCAAAGGACTTGATGGTCGTAGGCGTTGGGACCGATGACCGCGATGTTGCGTAGATCCTTGCGCAGCGGCAGGAGCCCGCGGTCGTTCTTGAGCAAGACCATGGACGCCGAGGCCGCGGCGCGGGCCAAGGCTCGGTGTTGATCGCAGTCGTTGGTCTCATAGGGAATGGACGCGTAGGGCACACGCTCGGCCGGGTCGAACATTCCCAGGCGCATGCGGGCGCGGAACAGCCTGCGCAGGCATGCGTCGAGATCCTCCTCGCGCAAAAGCCCAGCGGCCACCGCAGCCGGGATGTAGCCGTAGGCGCAGCCGCAGTTGAGGTCGCAGCCCGAGTGTACCGCCAGCGCCGCCGATTCCTCGAAGCTGTTGGTCACCCTGTGGCTCTGGTGGAAGTCCTGGATGGCCCAGCAGTCGCTCACCACGAAACCAGAGAAACCCCATTCCTCGCGCAAGATCCGGCGCAGGAGGGTGGGGCTGCCGCAGCAGGGCTCGCCGTTGGTGCGGTTGTACGCCGCCATGATGCTTTCGGCTCTGGCCTCGGTGATACATGCGTGGAAAGCCGGAAGGTAGGTTTCGCGTAGATCTTTCTGGCTGACCACGGCGTCGAAACCGTGGCGCAGGCCCTCGGGACCGCTGTGGACTGCGAAGTGCTTGGGCGTCGCCACCGTCTTCAAGTACCGGGGATGGTCGCCCTGCAGGCCGCGGCAGTAGGCCACCGCCAGGCGCGAGGTGAGAAACGGACATTCGCCGTAGGTTTCGTGCCCGCGTCCCCAGCGAGGGTCGCGAAAGATGTTAACGTTGGGAGCCCACAGCGTGAGTCCCTTGTACAGGCCGCGGTCGCCCTGGCGGGCATACTCGTGGTGCTTGGCGCGCGCCTCGTCGGCGATGGCCACCGCCACCGTGTGCAGTCGCTGGGCATCCCACATGGCGGCCAAACCGACGGCCTGGGGAAAGACCGTGGCAATTCCGGCCCGCGCCACCCCGTGCAGCCCTTCGTTCCACCAGTTGTAGGCGGGCACGCCCAGGCGCGGAATCGCCGGCGCCGCGTGCAGCATCTGATGGACCTTTTCCCCGAGCGTCAGTCGCGAAATCAGATCCTGGACGCGTTCGTCAAGGGGAAGGTCGGGATCAAGAAAGGGATAGGCGGGTGAGGGTTCAGGCATGCGCGGGTGTTCTGGCCGGCTGCAGAGGCTGCTGGCCTATGGTGCCGCGGGGGCACGGGGCGGCAGATTTTGCTGCATGGGCCATTGGTTAGGGGAATTTACTAATTACCGGGCAGCGACTCAAGCGTGTGGTCAAGGGTCAATAGGCTGGTCCGCGGTCACGCTAGGCCCTGCGCTTGCGCAGGGTCAGCAGTGATTCACAAAGTAGCAGGCCGATCATGAGCGCGGCCAGCGTGTGCCATAGTTCCACCCGGTGCTTGGGCGGCCTGGCGCCGGGGGATGCCGCCGCGATGTGATCGGGCCGAAGAGACGGGTCGAGGCGCGCGGGGTTGGACTCGCGGGTGTCCAGGTTGACCACGAAGTCCCGTTCAGGGCGAGCCGTGACTGCGCCGTCGGCCCCGACCGCGCGCACGTGGTAAGTCCCCAGACGGTCGGTTTCGCCATAGAGAACGCTGTGGGACGTGTTGGCCTGTTCGCGCCGCGCGACCCATACCGAGCCGTCGGGCCGGGACACCTCCAGGCGCTGCTCGTCGCCCGAGAAGACCAAGGAACGCGCCTCGCCGGCTCGTAGCGAGGCGGCCTCGTCGTCGCCGGTTACTCCCACCAAGCGGCGCGCAGCCTCACGCACCAGCGGGAGAAAGCCAGTGCGTATGGGCAAATCGGTCCACTCGCGGTCCACGGTGGTGGACAACAACATCACGCGGCCCTTGCCGACTTGCTTCTCCACTAGAGCCGGAGCGCCGCTTTCGTAGCGCAAGATCACGCTGCGATCCGGGCTCTCGGGCGCGGGGTCGAGCAGCATGTACTTGAAGAAGCGAGCTGACACCAGACCTTCGCCGTGCTCGGGGAAATTCGCCAGCAGGGGATGGTTGCGATCGATGGGCGCCAAACGTTCGGCCGGTCGATCATCGACGATTTCGCCCGAGTGCTGGCCGGGCAGGGCCGAGGCCGTGCGCGGCAGTCCCAGCGGCTGCGGCAGCAGCTTGGCCACGCGTTCGTTCCATACCGTGGTGTCCACGCGATCGCCGACCGAGATGAAGAGGCCACCACCCGCTGACACGAATCGCGTCAGGGCAGCGGCCAGGGCCTGCGAGGGCTGCGCCAGGTTCAGCAGGGCGACCAACGTCGTGTCGCCCAGGGTTTCGGGTGAGAAGTCCTCGGGCAGCTTGATGGTCACCGCTGCGCCGGGAAGGCCATTGCGAAGCGCGGCCGCGAAGAAGAACGGCTCATCCTCGTTACGCGCGCTGCGCGGGTCGCCGTTGACGATGAGAACATTCATGGTGCGTGACAACTCCACATGGGCCAAGCGGTGATCGTCCATGCGGAAAGCGTCCCCATCGATCTCCACCTCCACGTCGTGCGCGCCGCTGCCCTCGCCGGTCAGTCGGTGCAGGAAGCGCTTGTGGCCGCGCGCGCCCGGCGCCAGGTCGACAAAACCCTTGGCCACCGACACCCCATCCACTTTCAAGGCAACACCCAGCCCGCGCGTCCCGGCTGCGGAGAAATCCGCCAACTCGGCGTCCACCGCGATCCCGCCGGTTCCCATCTCTGGCGCAGCCACAACCCCGACGTCCAGCACGGCCCGGTTTCCCCACGGGGCTGCACCCGACACGTCGTCGATGATGACCTCGGGAGCGCCCTGCCCAGGCAGGCCCGTGCCGGCCTCCCACCCCGCGGCCTGCAGATCGGTGAACAGATAGATGCGGCGCTTGGCATGCGCAGAGCCCGCGAGAATGAGCGATGCGTTTCGCAGAGCGCTGGCAAAGTCAGCCGGCCGCGCAGAGCAGGCGGTGCTCTCCAGCGCCTCGAGCACGCGCGCTCGCTCGGGGGAAAGCTCGCTGATTTTCGGGCTGGAGCCGGCGGAAGCGAGAAGCAAGGCCAGGTCCACGTCCGAGGGAAACTGGCGCAGCAACGCGCGCGCGCGGTCACGGGCGCGCTCGAACATGGTCGACAGGCCGGCGCTGCGGCTCATGCTGGCGGAATCGTCGAGCACGATGACCCCGCTCTGCGGATCCAGGCTGGCCACCGGCAGGTCGGTCGTGCGCTCGGCAAACGGGCGGGCGAAGATGAGCGGCAGGGCCGCGGCCACGCCGGTGCGCACCACCAGCAGCAAGATCTGGCGCAACCGGCGCCGCGCCGAGATGCGCCGCTCGGAGCGCAGCAGCAGTTGCATGGCCGCGAAGCGCACCGGCAGCGCTCGCCGCTTGCCGATGAGATGCACCAGCCAGGGCAGGATGGCAGCCAGCAGACCGAGGAGGAGGGAGGGCGCCAGAAAATGCATCTACAGCCTCACGCCGCGCTGACGGTCAGCCAGAAAGGCCCGCAGCACATCGGCCGGTGGCGCGTCGGTGCGCGCGAAGCGATATTCCACGCTCGCTTCTAGACAGGCCGCACGCCAGCGATCGCGAAAGGCCTGCGACTCGCGCTTGAAAGCCTGGGCCAGGTCAGGCGCTTGCGCGAGCAGGGTGCGTGTGTCCCCCGGCTCCATGCCCTCGAAGAAGATGAGGTCGTCAAAGGGCAACTCCACTTCGTCGGGATCGAGCAGGTGGAACAGCGCCACGTCGTGTCCGCGCGCGCGCAGCTGGCGCAGGCGTCCATGCAAGGGGCCGCGCACCTCGTCGCCGGGCTCATCCGGCTCGCTGTCGAGCAGGTCGGACATGAGAATGATGAGACTGCGTTTGTCGACCAGCTCACCCAGATGGCCGAGGGCGAGCGCCGCATCGGTGCGGCCGGCGGGCTGGGCCGCTTGCAACAGGCGGAATACCTCGCGTATCTGTCCCGGCCGGGTCGAGGGCGGCAGAAAGCTGCGCGCGCTCTCGTCGAAGAGCAGCAGCCCAGCGGCGTCGCCCTGCTGGCCCACCAGATAGGCCAGCGCGCTCGCCAGATAGCCGGCGTAGTCGAGCTTGGACACGCCCCGCCGGCGGTAGCCCATCGAGGCAGAGGCATCGAGCACGAGGAAGGTGTGCATCTCGGTCTCGTCCTCGAAGCGCTTGACGTAGTAGCGGTCGGCACGACCCACGGCTTTCCAGTCGATGCGGCGAATCTCGTCGCCCGGTGCGTATTCCCGGTGCTCGGTGAATTCCACCGACGTGCCCGGGTGCAGATTGCGGTGCATGCCGGAAAACGCGCCCTCGACGATGGTGCGGGCACGCAGTTCCAACGACGCCAGCCGCGCCAGATCCGTCGGATCCAGCAATCCTGGCCGGGCTGGCTCTCCTGATGCTGGGATGCCCTCGCTCACGACATCTTCTCGGCCGGCGCTCAGTCAGGCTGGACGGTCTGCAACAGACGCTCGATGAGAGCGCGCGACGACACGCCGTCGGCCTCGGCGTGGAAGTTGCGAACCAGGCGGTGGATGAGCACCGGAAGTGCCATGCGGCGCACATCCTCGATGGAAACCGCATAGCGGCCGTCGAGCACGGCACGCGCTTTGGCAGCCAGCACCAGGTGCTGCGAGGCGCGCGGGCCAGCGCCCCATGCGACGTACTTGCCGACCGGCTCGGGCGAAGCCGGCGTCGGCCGGGTGGCGCGACACAAGGCCACCGCGTGGCGCAGGACATGGTCCGCCACCGGCACGCGTAAAACCAGATTCTGCAGATCCAGAATGCGCTGGGGTGACAGCACCTTGTGCAGCACCGGGTGGTAGCTGCCCGCGCTCTGGCTGGCGATGCGCACTTCTTCCTCGGTGCTGGGATAGCCCACGTCCACCTCGAACATGAAGCGGTCGAGTTGCGCCTCGGGCAAGGGATAGGTGCCTTCTTGCTCGATGGGGTTCTGCGTGGCGAAGACCAGAAAGGGCAAGGGCAGATCGTAGGTCGTGCCGCCGGCCGACACGCGGTACTCCTGCATGGATTGCAGGAGCGCGGCCTGGGTCTTGGGCGGGGTGCGGTTGATCTCGTCGGCAAGAATGACGTTGGCGAAGATCGGACCGCGCACGAAGCGGAACACGCGCCGGCCGGTGGTGCGATCTTCCTCCAGAACGTCCGAGCCGGTAATGTCTGACGGCATCAGGTCGGGCGTGAACTGGATGCGGCCGAATGACAGGTCGAGCACGTCGGCCAGCGTTTGGATGAGCAGGGTCTTGGCCAGACCCGGCACCCCGACGAACAGGCAGTGGCCGCGCGAAAACAGGGCGATCAGGAGGTGGTCAATGACCTCGTGCTGTCCGATGATGCGCTTGCCGATCTCGGTGCACAGGGTGCGCCGGGCCTCGCACAGCTCGCGTGCCGCGGCGACGTCTCGCTCGACCACCTCGGGCGCCGGCCGGGAGGCTGCTTCACCGGCGAGGGCAGCACCAGGCTGGAGAATCGCAGTTTTCTGTGAGTCCGACATCGGCCACAGAATGCCACGCCCCCGCGCAAGCAGCAAAGGCTGCGGCACGCTAGGCACTGGACGATCCGGGCCGGATTTCATCGGCGGAGGTGTCGGCCGAGGTATAATGGTGCCCCATTCGCCGAGCCCCGCCGTGAAGCCCGTTGCCAAGCCTTGCCCCCACTGCGAAAAGCAGCATCGGCCTGAGACGCGCACCTGTCCTGCGACGGGAAAGTTGATCGACAACCCGGCGTTGGGCAAGACCATCCTGGGTCTGGCTGCACCGCCGTCGCTGCCCATGCCCGCAGGGTTTCCCAAACCCGCGGTGTCGACGTGGGAGCCCCAGCACAAGGCGTCGTCGCCAACCGCGCCGGCGGCAAAGCCAGGCCCACCCGCAATACCTGCTTCGAACCCAGCGAAGCCAGGTTCGGCCGCATCGCCGCCGGCCATCACGCAGCCTTCGTCAGCGCCGGTCGCAAGGCCGAGCGCGGATGTCCCGCCAGCAACGCGAGCGGTTCCGCCGACGCCACCTCTTGCTGGCGAGGCTGGACAGACGGGCGGAACCATCTTGATGTACGGCCCAGCGGCTGCCCAGAGTCCTGCGCGGCCTTCGTCAGCGCCGGTCGCAGCGCCGAGCGCGGATGTCCCGCCGGGAACGCGAGCGGTTCCGGCGTCGCCACCTCTTGCTGGCGAGGCTGGACAGACGGGCGGAACCATCTTGATGTACGGCCCAGCGGCTGCCCAGGGTCTCGCCCTGACAACCTCGGCCTCGCCGCCCGTCTCGCCGTCGAGCGCCGTGGAGAGCTGCGAATATCCAGTCGCGCCAGTTCGCGCGAAGCCAGACGCGCCAATCACGCCGTTTGCGGCGCCGTTGCCGTCGGCGGAGACCAGTGCCAGCACTCGGCCGTCTTCGCACGTGCCGTCGCAAGCCGTCGGCGGTGGCGGCGTGACTCCGACGCTCGAACTCGACCCCGACACTCAGGTGGAGCAGGCCCCGGTGGACTTGCCGGCTGTGACGGTCGCGGCCAACCTGCGCCTGCCCCAGCCGGTCGCAGCCAGCTTGCCGGGGCGGGGGGGAATGGCCCTGCGCCGGTTGCCCTGGTTGGCGAGGGTTTTGGCGGACGCGGTGGCCGCGCTGCGCCTGCTGGCCGAAGCCTTCACCTTGTACCGACAGGCATGGAGGCCGCTGCTCTTGCTCGTGGCGATCGTGCTGCTTCCTGCGGCTGCGGCGAAGTCGTGCATGGTGGCGGCAGTCACCGGCTCGGCAGTACCGGATCCGCTGCACGATGCCTCGGCCACGACGGTCGATTTTTCGCAGGTCAAGCAGGAGTTGGCCCGCCGAGCGCAGGCCAGCCACGCCGCGGGCAAGGTTGACAAGGGTGCACTGGCCGAGCTTGCCGCGTTGGCGTCCGTGGCTGCGGAGGATGCCGCTGGCGCAGGAGCAGTCGCGGAGACACCTAGTCCGCTGGCCGTGGCTGCACGCTGGTTCGCAGCCGTGCTGCTGACGGGCTTGTTGCTCTTCGGTCTGGCGGTGCCGCTGGCTTTTGCAACCATGGCCGTGGCACTGGTCGACCAACGCGCGGGCTCGCCGCTGCCCTCTGTCACGGACGTGGGGATCCTGCTGTGGAGTCGTCGTTTCCGCTTCATCACCGCGCTGTTGCCCGCGGCTACGCTGGTCGCTCTAGGCAGCGTCCTGTTTGTCGGGCCCGGCTTGGTCGCGGCGGTCCTGCTCTTGTTCGTGCCGATGGTGGTGCTGTTCGAGCGCGGCACGGGCAAGGCGGCACTCCTTCGCAGCGTGGCCTTGGTCAGGACGGACGCTGTGCGAGTGATCGTGGTCGCGCTGGCCGCCACGTTGCTGAGTGCGGTGGCTTTCACTCTGTCTGACATGGTTATTCCTGGAAGCAGCCGTCGCGTCTTGGTGTTCCTGCGCGTCTTTCTCGGCGACCTGTTGATGGTCGCGGCCTTGCCGGTCCCGGCCTTGGCTGTGGCTCGCTTGTATGTTGACGCGCGCGGTCGCGAGGGCGTGGACGCGGCCGCACTGGCCCAGGCCGCTCGACTGGTCTAGCTGGCACACCGGAAGATTTGCACAGGACAGGAACGATGGTGCCGCTAACTAGCCTAAATCACTGATGCTGCGGCGACGCTATCCATCAGAATGCGTGGCCTTGGGTGGGGCGGCGGGTTCATTTTTTGAGAGCCGCCCGCTCCAGGATGCCGTAGTATTCTATTATATACGTGTAGGCTTGGTGCGTTCTCGCCGCCAGTGAGTGTTTGGGATTGCCATTAGGAGTCTTCGAACGGCCGAGTCAGTTTTTTCGGGGAGACCCGATCCACCGCACGCAAGTTCAAGGAGGTCAACATGACCGGGTTACGGATCTTCAGCCGAACCACTTGGGTATTGCTTTGCGGAGCGGCTGCCTTGACAGCCTTCGCTTTCCTCGCCTGCGGGGGCCCCACTCCGATCCCTGGCAGTAGCGCAGTAGTCAGCACGAACGGGCAGCGAGGGACCGGGACCGGCGTCAGTCTGGCGACGAGCGGTTCTACTAGCACCAGCACTGACGACAACCCGACCCCCACCGACGTCGACGGCGGCAACTGCGGCATTACGACCAACAGTCTTACCCAGCAACCGGCCGACCTCCTCCTGGTTCTTGACCGTTCGGGATCGATGAACGACGACATCGCCTCCAACTCCAGTTGCACCGGTGCCAATGCTCCAGCCAATTGTACGGCGAGATGGCCCACGATGACGACAGCCCTCAATCAAGTTCTCGCGGCCTCACCGGCCGGCGTCGAGTGGGGCTTGAAGTTCTTCACGTCGCCAGGGGGAGGGAACTGCACGGTCAACCCAGGAGTAGAGGTCGCGGTGGGGCCAAACACGGCTGCTCAAATTCAGGCCGCGATTGCCGGGACATCCCCGGGAAGCCAGACTCCGACCACTGCCGCCATTAACGCGGCCGTCGCCTATTACGGGACGGTGACTGATGGCAGATCCCACTTCATTCTCCTTGCCACGGATGGCCAGCCCAATTGCGACCCTGGGACAACTTCCACGGTCAGTGACGCATCGGTCGCGGACGCCGCCGGGGCGATCGCGACTGCTTATAGTGCCGGCATCAAGACGTACGTCATCGGCATCGGGCCATCGGCAGGCAACCTGACGAGCTTCGCCGCAGCCGGCGGAACAACCGACTTCTTCCCCGCGACATCTCCGGACCAGTTGACCGCTGCTCTCAGCAACATCGCCACCGCTGTGGCAAGTTGCGTATTCAATCTGGGCAAGGTCCCTCCGGATCCGACCAACGTGGTTGTCGAGTTCAACGGCGACAGCAACCTGCGTGCGCCGTATGACCCCACGCAGACCAACGGCTGGAACTACACGTCATCGGCCGATACCTCCATCCAGCTCTACGGATCGTGGTGCACCGACGTCACGAACGGAACTTACAAGTCCGCCGAAGTTCTGATGGGCTGCGGCACTGTCAGGCTCTAACCCAGCGTTCTCCCCGCATAGGAGGCAGCGCGGAGTCGGGTCGCGGAATGGCGCCCGGAGCCTCTGGTCTGTTCACGCTTGGGCGACCAGACGGCGAGTTCCGAGGCTGAGGCTCGGGCGACGAATTTGTGAAGCTTGCCGGGATGCTGACCCCTTAGCACGGCAGCACCAGAACAATCTCCGTCGGTTGCCCATTCGCTCATCTGATTTGGAGGCGTCGCATGAACAAGAAGATACTCTCCCTAACCCTCGCCACTTCGCTGGCCGCTCTCGTTGGCTGCTCGGACAGCGGAACTTCGGGTTCTGGGACCAACACCAGTCCGAGTGGATCCGGTGGCTCAACGATGACCGGGAGCACGGCAGGGACAACCACCATCGCCAGCGCAACCGGCGGTACGACGCGGACGGGCGGTTCGACACCGGTAGGCACTTCGACGCGGACGGGCGGTTCGACTTCGGTGGGCACTTCGACGCCGACGGGCGGTTCGACCTCGGTGGGGACCTCGACGCCGACGGGCGGTTCGACTTCGGTAGGCACTTCGACGCCGATGGGCGGTTCGACTTCGGTGGGCACTTCGACGCCGACGGGCGGTTCGACCTCGGTGGGCACCTCGACGCCGACGGGCGGTTCGACTTCGGTAGGCACTTCGACGCCGACGGGCGGTTCGACCTCGGTGGGCACCTCGACGCCGACGGGCGGTTCGACACCGAGGGGCGGCACGACCTCGGAAGGCGGATCGACGCCGACGGGCGGCACGACCTCGGAAGGCGGATCGACGCCGACGGGCGGCACGACCTCGGAAGGCGGATCGACGCCGACGGGCGGCACGACCTCGGAAGGCGGATCGACGCCGACGGGCGGTTCGACACCGAGGGGCGGCACGACCTCGGAAGGCGGATCGACACCGACGGGCGGCACGACCGCGACGGGCGGCACGACTCCAACTGGCGGCGCGAGCCCGTGCGATGTCCTGCCCGTCAGTCCCAATGCCTCGACCCAGGCAAAGAACTTGCTGTGCTACTTGTATAGCGAGTACGGCACCCACGTCTTGTCGGGACAGCAGGAAGCCAACTGGAACGCTAACCCGACCGACATCAGTTGGTACAACACCAACATCGGCAAATATCCGGCGATTCTTGGGAGCGATTTCCTTTATCGCGATGGCGATTCCTGCACGGCCGTCACTTCTTCCACGACCCGGGGCATTGCCTATTGGAACGCGGGTGGACTGACGATGTTCCGCTACCACATGGGCCAGCCGGTAGCTGGTTCAACCTGCGCGAACGACTGCTACGACGGTACTAACTGTGCCGAGTCTACTCCCGCGGCCGGCTTTTTCACCAACGTGATAACGGCGGGAACCGGGGAGAACACTGCCTTCCTCAACAGGTTGGACTACGTGGCCGCTCAGATAGGGGCCATGCAAACCGCCAACGTGCCGATAATATTGGCGCTCTTTCACGAGACGCAACAAAACGGGTGGTTCTGGTGGTCCATTGGCGATACGGGCGCACAATTTGTCGCACTGTGGACATATGCGTTTAACTATCTGACCAAGACCAAGGGCCTCACCAATATCATCTGGCTTATGCCCTTCAGCGGCTCGCCGAGTGCCGCCTTTTACCCGGGCAAGCAATACGTCGACGTCTCGGGCGGTGATACCTACGGTACGAATCAACCGTTCACATCGCTCTACAGCACTTGTAAAGGTATCATGGGCAGTACCATTCCCATCGCCCTGCATGAGACCGGGTTGATTCCAACTCCGAGCGCCATGTTCCCGACCGCGGCACCTTGGATACTCTTCAATATCTGGGCAGGCTACGAGACATCGAACAACACCGTGGCGAATATCAAGAGCGTCTACTCGGACGCCCACACCATAACTCGCGACCTCATACCGAGTCTGAAGTAGAACCAGGGCCCGCGCTGTCGCGGTTGTCTTTGCTCGATCACCGAAGTAGGGTCAGTGCGTCGGTCTTGAAAGCCATGTCCAAGCCTGCAATCGTGGTCGTCGGAGTCCTCGGCGTCATTGCGCTGGCTGTGATCCTTGGCGCCTTTGCCCTGAGGAACAGGCGCCCTCGACCGGCGCCGATCGAGGAGCACGAAATAGTTGCAACCACCCCACCGGCTCCGAGGCTCGACGCGCCGCCGGCGAAGCCTTCCCCGCTTCCGGCCCCTTCCCCAGTCGCCCCGCCAACGCATCGGCAAGCCACGGAGAAGGACGCTGGAGTGCGCCTGGATGAGGCTTCGCTGATGACGAAGCTGCACGACCTGGCGGCGTCCGACCCACCTCTTTCGCTGCAATTGGCGAGAGAGGCGGTTGCTCGCTTTCCCGACAGCCCCAACGCGCCTGAGTTCGAATGGAACGTCGTCAAAGCCCTGGCCAACATGGAGCACTACAAAGAGGCCAAGGAAGAAGCCAGGGCCATGGTCAAGAAATATCCAGGCAATGACTTTGCAGCCGACGTCGACCGCCACCTGCTGCACCACCCGCCCAACCCGCCCAATATTCCCGAACCAGAGTAGGGACGACGGTGCGCTGGCGAGCGAGGGCGCCGTGTCCAAGCCTGCAATCGTGCTTCCGGGAGCCCGTTAGGTCGCCTCGACGGAGAAAACTCGAAGAGGGCGTGCGTCGGATTGGCTCGTCTTGCCCGGAGCTCTGGATCTACTCGAATGGCGACTGCGATTTGACCGCCCCACCGATCCGGCGCAGCATCCCGCAGCAGTACCACTTGTATAACTTCAGCGAATACTCGGGATGGATCACTCCCGACGTGAAATTCTACACCCCCGGCTCGAAGCAATAGGCGGCCCGCGATGGCGTGGTCATCTCTGCACCGCACCCCATGACCTTTTCCCGCGCCCAGATCGACGAGCTGCTGCACCGCCTCTTCATCGACGCGCCTGCGACCAGCCTGCGTGACGAGGATCGGCGCAAGTCAGACGAGATGGCGGGCCTGCTCACCGAGGTGGCGGGGGCAGTGGCCCGTCGGGCGGCAAAGGGCGAGCTGGTCTTGGTCGACGCGGCCGCGGGCAAGGCCACGGTGGGCTTCCTGGCGGCGGAGTTGATCCTGGCGCCCGTCGGGCGGCCAGCGCGCGTGTGCGTGATCGAGCGCGAGCCGGCGCGCGTGGCTGCCTGTCGCGACGCCATCCCGCGCCTGCGGGCGCCCGGTGTAGCCGTCGAGGTGGTGATGGCGGACGTCGGGGACTCGGCGGCCTGGCCAGGCGAGCCGGATGTCGTGGTCGCGCTGCACGCCTGCGGTCAAGCGTCGGACGTAATCATCGAACGGTCGCTGGCGGTGCGGGCACGCTCATTGCTGCTGGTGCCCTGTTGCACCTCGAAAGAGGTATCGGCTGCTGCCCTGGCCGAGCGGCGCGCGGAGCAATTGGGCATGCCCCGCCACGCAGAGGTGCGACGCCGCTTCATCCAGTCGATTGTCGACGCCGAGCGTACCCTGCGCCTGGAGGCCGCGGGTTGGCAGACCACCGTGGTCAGCTTCGTGGCACCCACGGTGACGCCGCACAACCTGCTCTGGCGCGCGGAGCGTGTGGGCGAGCCGGGCCGCATGGCCGAGGCAGCGAACCGGTTGGCACGGCTGCGGGGCACAGGTTGACCGGACCATCGAGGGCGGTCATTGCCGTCGCCGCCTGGCGCGGATCGGCACCGGGGATTGGGTCTCTTTGCGCCTTCAATCTGATCGCGATACGAGCCGGGCTATAATCACGGATGCTTTGCTGATTTCATCGGAAGCGCCGCTGCAGATTGGCCCGCCGGGCGATCGCGCCACGGTGGCTGCGGCCATCGAGGTGCTTTCGGGCACCGGCCGGCGGCGCGGACTGGCGCGCGTGCTGCCGTTTCTGGGACCAGCCATCATCGCATCGGTGGCGTACGTCGATCCGGGAAACTTCGCCACCAATCTGCAAAGCGGCTCGCAACTCGGCTATACGCTGCTTTGGGTGGTCGTCACCAGCAACTTGATGGCGATGGTGATCCAGATGTTGTCGGCCAAGCTGGGCATCGCCACCGGGCGCAACCTCGCGGAACAGTGCCGGTTGAGCCTCCCGCGGGGGCTGTGTTTCTTGCTGTGGGGGGTGATGGAGATCGTGGCCATGGCCACCGATCTGGCGGAATTCCTGGGCGCGGCCCTGGGGTTCCATCTCCTGTTCGGCTTGTCGCTCGGGATTGCCGGCCTTCTTACCGCAGTCGTCACCTTTCTGCTCTTGAGCTTGGAACGCTACGGATTCCGCCGCTTGGAACTGGTCATCACGCTGCTGGTCGCCGCCATTGCAGCCTCGTATCTGGCAGAGCTCTTCCTGGCCCGGCCCGACTGGAAGCAGGTGGCGTTTCACTCCGTGGTCCCCGCCTTCGGCGGCAAGTCGGGCCTCCTGCTTGCTTCCGGCATCCTGGGCGCCACCGTGATGCCGCACGTGATCTTCCTGCACTCTGCGCTGACCCAGGGCCGCATCATCGCATTGGGGCTCGACGAGAAGCAGCGCCTGCTCCGCTACGAGACGCTGGACGTGGTTCTGGCCATGGGGGTGGCAGGCGCCATCAATGGCGCGATGCTGATCATGGCCGCGTGTGCATTCCACGCGCGCGGCCTGGTCAACGTGGACGCGATCGAGAAGGCGCACCTGACGCTCCAGCCTCTCTTGGGATCGGCTGCGGGTACGCTGTTTGCGGTTGCACTGCTGGCTTCGGGCCTGTCGAGTTCGGCTGTGGGCACCATGGCCGGCCAGATCGTCATGCAGGGCTTCCTGGAATTTCGCATCCCGCTCTGGGTTCGGCGCCTGGTCACCATGGCGCCCGCGCTGCTGGTCATCTGGCTGGGGTTCGACCCGACCCGGACCTTGGTGGTGAGCCAGGTCGTGCTGAGCTTTGCCCTGCCTTTCGCCATCGTTCCACTGGTGGCGTTCTCGAGCCGCAAGCGCTTGATGGGCGAGCTGGTCAACCGGCCCCTGACCACGGCTGTTGCGGCTGCGATCGCTGCGCTGATCCTGGGCTTGAACGTGTACCTGCTGTGGGAAACTTTCTTCGGGAGCTGACCGCCATGTTCAAACACCTGCTCTTGCCGCTCGACGGGACCGCGATGGCCGAACGGGTAATCCCGGTGGCACGCGGCCTGGCTCAAGGCAGCGGCGCCCGCATTACGGTCCTGCACGTGATCGAGCGTTCGGCCCCGAAAGCCAGACACGGGCAAGCGCATCTGCAAAACAAGGCGTCCGCCGAGGCCTATCTGCGCGCCCTGGTCGCGCGCGAGTTTCCTTCGCTGCCCGGGGTCGACTGGCACGTCCACGACGAGGCCGTAGGCGACGTGGCCGAGAGCCTCGCGCTGCACGCGCGGGAATTTCACCCCGATCTCGTCGTGATGTGCGCCCACGGAAAGCAATGGTGGAAGGATCGCCTTCGCGGCAACCTGGCCCAGCAGTTTCTGCACGCGCTCAAACATGGCTCGCCGGGCAGGAACCGCGTGCCCGTGCTGCTGGTTCAGCCCGACGAACGCGGCCAGGTGGACTACCCGTTTCACCATATTCTCGTGCCCATGGACGGCGCCGACGAACACGAGCAGGGCCTGCAGCCCGCGGCGCAACTGGCGCTGCACCTCAAGATCCCGATGCTTCTGTTCACGGCCGTCCCGCCTTCCGGTGCGCTCAAGGGCAAGGATTCCGGCAGCGCTGCCTTCCTGCCCAGGGCCACGGAAGAAGTCCTGCGCCTCGCCGAGCAAGAAGCCGCTCGCCACCTGGCGGTCCACGTCCGCGAATTGCAGGAAATCGGTGTCTTCGCCTCGGGCCGGGTCATGCGCGTCGATCCCGCCGAAGGCCTGCTCGCCACCGCGCGGGAGATGCACTCCGATTTGATCGTCCTCGGGACGCACGCCCTGTCCGCCACGCAGGCGTTCTGGTCCGCCAGCGTGACGCCGAAGATCTTGCACCAGGCCCGAGCCTCCTTTTTGCTCGCCCCTAGCGAAGGTGACCCGCTGCTACCGCCGGTGCCACCCGGCTAGCGGCACGCACATATCTTCAGTCTGCCCGCCTGCCTGCGCACTGTGGTCTTGGTAAGCGCTCTGCCGACGTGAGACAGTGCGGACATGCCGGTTCATTCGCGTTCATTGTTTTTTCGCACCTTGGTCGGTCTTACGTCTGCGGTGTTGGTGGGCCAGTTACTGGTTCTCCCGTCTGGATGCGCGTCATCGCGTGGCCAACCCAGCGAGCCAGAGCCGGTGGCTGCGGCTGCGCCTCCGCCGTCGCGTGCGCTGCCCCAACCGGCGCCCGCGCAGGTGGAGACTCAAGTGCTGACTCCAGCCGTGACATCTTCCACGGGCTCCGAGGATGAACAGGCCCCAACGACCGTGGATTCTGATGCGCCAGCGTCTGCAGAGAACGGGAGGTCGAAGCGAGATCCGGATGTCATTCCCGGTCCGGTGCTCGTGCGCGGTTCGCTCGACAAGCTAGTTGTCCGTCGCACCCTTCGTGGCCACCTCGACGAGTTGCGGGCCTGCTACCTGCCCGCGCTGAAGAAGAAGCCCGAGCTTTCTGGTCGGGTCACGGTGCAGTTCACCATTTCGCCCGCTGGAAAGGTCATCAAGTCGGAATTGCAGGATTCCAGACTGAAGGATGTCCGCGTAGAGAAATGCGTCGTCAAAGCATTTCGGGGCTGGGAATTTCCCAAGCCGCCAGGGGGCGACGCGGTCGTTGTGACCCATGATTTCGGATTCGAGGCTGGCTGGCGAGGTGAGCGCCACCTCGGAGAGTGATCCGGTCCGGCAAAGAAGTCTGCGCGACAGCCGGTTGCGGTCAGTCCCTGATGCGCGCCTGAACCTTGGCGGACGCAAGCTCGCGAAGCGCGTCGGCGGCGACCCAGCGGGCACTGCGGGCTTGCAGGTCACCGCCGTGGTCCCCACCGGCTCGCCGGTTGGCCGCGGCGCGGATCCGCTCGGCGCAGGCGATGGCGGCGACATTGAGAGTCCGGTTGCGTTTGCCGAGGTTGCGCAGAGCCCAGTTGACCGCCTTCTTCACGAAGTTGCGCGGGTCGGCAGCGCCGCGCTCGATCACCGGCAGCAGCGTCAGGAAGGCGCGATTGCCGGCCGATTTGTCGTGCACGGCCAATCCCGCCATCAGGGCGAAGCCGGCGCGCTTGACCCACTCCTGCTCACGGGTGGCCCACGCCACTGCCTTCGACCACGCGTGCTCGGTCAGGTCGAAGAGGCTGGTCGTCGCCTGATCGCAGACGTCCCACGAGTCGAAATCGCGGGCCCACGTTTCCATCTGCCGGGCGCTGACCAGTGCCGGATCGTCGACGAAGCAAGCCAGCAGGCGTGCTTCGTGGTTTCCCGTCGCCCATAGCGCGAGCGCCAACCCATGGTCGGTGCCCAGCCGCTTGGCAACCTTGCGCAGTTCGTACACGGACACACCGAACGCGTCTTGGACGTTGATTCCGTAGCGAGCCATGCCTGCCCGGTTTTTCTCGCAACCCATGGCATGCAACTCGCCGAGAATCTCCACAACCCTTCGGTCGGTCCGGTTTTGAATCGCAGCTTTCATGCCATCCTTGGCTTTCATCCTTCGCATTGCAGCTTCCTCATCAAACGGACATTCCGAAGTCCCCAAGGCACAGGCTATTCATTATCTCCGATTCCGCAAGCGATGTCCCCCGACGATTCAAGCTGTGGCGTGCATGGTCCTTTCGGGCAGAGCTCTTCTGCATTGGAGAACCCTTGCGCCGCCACGCACGCCGACGTAGCCCCGAATGCTACCGCCCCAGCGCCCGGCAGTCGCGTTCCGCTCGCTGGCGTTTGCTGGTGGTCGCGGCGTCGGCGGGCAACTTCTTGTAGGCCTCGGCCAGGCTGCAGTGCACGCTCGGGTCAAAGGGATTGGCGGCCAGCGATGCCAGCAACGGCGGCACGGCGCCAGCCGCGTCTCCCTTGGCCAGGAGCGCTTGCCCGGCGATGAGGTGGGGCCAGGGCACCTCGGGGTAGAGCGCCTGCGCAGACGCCACGGCTTGCAAGGCTCGGTCGGCCAGGCCCATGGCCAGGTAGCTGCGACCCAGCTTGACTGAGAACAGCCAGTAGGCCGGGCCCGCTTCCTTGGCGCCTTTTTCGTACTCGGCGCTGGCGGCCCGCACGCGTCCGCGCTGAAGCAGCATGTTCCCCAGGCGCAGGAAGCGCTCGGCGCCGGCCCGCTCCGGGCTGGCCTCGTCCTCCACCGGCGCCCGGCGGGCAGCAATGGCGCTGTCTTTGCGGTACTTGGGCGACAATGCCTCGAAGCCGGGAATGATCTTGTAGTGCTGCGCGACCATGAAGGCCCGCCACGCCTTCTCGAAGTCAGCCCAGCTCCCGCTACCCCCGTAGGCGCGCGCCACGGCCATGCGCGCGTCGGCGCCGTCGGCGATCATGGTAAGCACGTTGCGCAGGGCCGACACGCCTGAGGTCGAGTAGAGCAGCCCGATGGCGGTGGTCACCTCGGCGAAGGCCAGCGACGCGTCCTCGGCGCGCGGCAACTTGGCCATGGATGGGTGCATGGCATCGAAGCTGATCAGCTTGTGGGTGGCCAGCCCCTTGGCCAGCAGGTGTTGCAGCGATGGCGTGAGCGCCAGGCCAGGCGGATCGCGCCAGCGGTGTTCGAGAAACTTGGCCAAGCCTTCTTGCAGCCACACCGGCGCCCGGTCGTGGGTCGCGCTGGCCACCGCGTAGTGGACCAGCTCGTGCGACAGGCTGTCCAGCCAGTCGTAGCCGAGCCGCATGGCGCGCGGAGTGGACAGCATAATGCGGCCCCATTTGGACACCGCGATGGTGCCGGTACGCTCCACCTCGTCGGTGCTGAGCGCCGTGACCAGCGCCAGGTCGTCCGGGCTGCGCAGGATGTCCACCGGTATCGGGCGGGACGGGACAAAGCCCAGGTCGGTCCGTAAAGCCGCGGCGGCGGCTTCCAGCGCATCCAGAGCGTAGTCGGCAATGACCGCATCTTCCGGGGGAAAGCGAATCACGAAATGTACCGAGCGCCGTTCCTGATGACCCGCGATACTCTTCTGTGCACCCTCGGCCAGGGACAGCAACTCCTTGACCGGCATCCGGGCGCCCGCGGCCTTCAGCAAGGCCACGGCAGCCGGGTAGTCGCCGCTCAGGAAGCGCTGGTAGCCCTCGGCGAAGAGCGTGTGGGCCTCGCCGGGATGCGTCCGCTCCAGATCGGCCAGCATCCGGTCCGCATCCGCGAAGTACCACTGGTCGTACAGCCTGACCACGGTTTCCGCGTCTCCGGCCGTGACGACCTCCTCGGCCACGCCGGGGCACGGTGCTGCCAGCACCAGCGCAACCCCGGCCAGCCACACGATTCGGTTCATCGCACCAGCTCCTCGTAGTACCGGCGCACCTCATCGCGGAACTTTTCGGGCGCCTGCTCGCGCATGGCTTCCATCAGCTCCTCGCGCCATTCGCGCGGGGCGCGGTACTCGTCGGCTCCGGGGATCCGCACCGGTTCGCGCGCCGAGCGCCCGCTGCCCATCGGGCGCTGGCCCAGCGATTCGCGCAGCTTAGCCAGGCGATCTGCCGCCTCCTGGGCGCGGCCCGATCCTTCCACCGCGGCGCCCTGTCGCAGATCCTTGCTCGCCTGTCGCATCTGCCCGGCGATGCCGCCCAGCTCAGCGCTCGCCATGTCCCCACCCGGCACCTGGCCCTGGCGCTTGTCCAGCTCTTGCGCCAGACGTTCGGTGCGCTCGCCGATGCTGTCTTGCCGCTCGCCCATGCCCCGCGCCTGCTCGCGCTGGCCGGGCGTGAGCGCGTCATCGCCGCGCGGAACCAGGTTGGCCAGATCGGCGGCCAGGTCTTGCGCCAGCGCGCCGGCTTCCTCGATCTGCGCCGAATAGCTGTCGAAGGACGAGGAAGGGGGCTTGCCGGCACCGCGCTCCGCAAGCGTGCCCTGTACGCGCCGCAAACCGGACGCCAGGCGTTCGCTTTCCTTGCGCGCCTCGGCCCATTCCTTGGCCGGAAGCTGCCGCCGCATTTGTCGGACGCTCTCCCGTGCGCGCTCCAAGTCCGCGCCCAGGGACAGGCCCACCTCGCGCGGCGGCGCGCCTCCGATCCGCCGTTGCATGCCGTCGAGGCTCTGCTTGGCCTTGGCCAGAAAGTCGTCGAGCTGCGCTTCCATGCGTCGTGCCTGCGCCGCCTCGGTCTCCTCGGCCAACGCCTTGCTGTCCGAGGCGAGGCCGCGCTGATCGCCTTCCAGATCACCGATCTTCTTCATGGCCTCGGCCAGCGCCCGGCTCTCCTGCGGGAAGCGCTCACGGCTGAAGTCATCGGCGTTCTTGTCGAGCGCCTGCTGCAGCGCCGCCAGGGTGTTGCCCAGCTCGGCCAACGCCTCGGCCAGCGAGCGCGCGTCGCCCTTTTCCAGAAGCGAATCGAGGCGAGCCGCCTGCTCCATGGCTTTCTTCGGGTCAGGCATGTTCATCCAGTCGGTCGCCACCTCGTTGCGGGCCTTGACCTCAGCAATCTTGCGCGCCAGCTCCGCGATGCGCGCGCGCAGCTCGCGGATCTCGCGTTCGATCTGACGGCGCAGCCCCTCGTCGCCGGCCATCTGGTAGCGCGCCAGCAGATCCTGCAAGCGCTTGTGCGCGTCGGTCAATTCCTTGCCCAGCTCGGCCAGATCGTCGAGGCGTTGCCGGCCGATGAGATCGTCGAGCACAAGCACGACGCTCTCCAGTTCGGCCACGTGGCGGGCACCCGCCGGCTGCAGCCGGTTGAGCCGCGTCGAGGTCAGCGCCCCCTGGTCAGCTTGCTTGCGCAGGCCCTTGAGCAAATCGGCTTCCTCGCGCATCTGGCGTCCCAGCCGATCTGCGACGCTGGCCAGGGCCGCCACCAGGGTCCGGCTGGCGCTGGCCTTGCGCCGCTGCTCATCGACCAGGCGGCCGAGCAGCACCAGATGCGATTCTTCGGCTTCGTGTAGATCGCGCCAGCGCCACAGACGCTCTAGCGGCGGCGACTCGGACACGGCTTCGGCGAACTCGATGCGGTCAGCCAGCGTGCCCACCAGCTTGTCCAGTACCACGTGTTCTGCCGCCAGATGCTCATCAAGGGCTTCGCGCGGGTTCTGGATCACCAAGGTGAGGGTGCGCGAGGCGCCCAGTTTGCTGCCCGAGACATCGTCGCGGTCATGGGCCTCGATGTGATAGGCGACACGCGCGCCGGGCGTGAGCATGGCCGTGGTGGGCTCGAACAAGGTGGTGCCGCGCACGGCCCGCGCGCCCTGTGCGTCCTTGAGAAGCGTCCGCTGCTCCGGTCCACTGTCAACCCGGTATACGAGTTCGATGCGGGCAAGGCCGTAGTCGTCGCGGGCGGAGTAGCCCACCTCCACCGGCCTGGGCGCGGCCAGTTCCAGATGATCGGCTGGCGCCATGATGTCGACCTCAGGTGGCCGGTCAGGTTCCACCACGATGCGATGGGACCGCGTCTCGCGCACGGGCCGGCCGAAGAGCGGCGACAACCAGACGCGGTAGCTGTTGTCTTCGTTGACAACCAGCCCGGCTGACAGCTTGCCGGCTGACACCGTCGCCGGGATCTCGCCTCCCTCGCCCGACTCGCCAAGCAGCAGCAGCGCCTGGCGCGTCGAACGCAACGGTCGCATTTCCAGCAGCACGCGCGTTCCCCGCAGTGCCACGATGTCGCCCGTGGATCCCTCCACCACCCGCGGCGCCATCGCTGTGTACGCCGGGTACTGATAGGTGATGCGCAGATCGGCAACCAGCGGGTCGCGGGACGGGCTCGCGGCTTCGAAGCGGCTCGGTCGGTGCGCGAGCAGGTGCAGGCCACGGCCAACGGTGTCGGGTGACAGGGCCACTGCCAGCACCAGCAGCAGGGCTGCCAGCGCGGCGGCAAGCCCGGCCCAAACCTCCTTTCGCAGCGGAAGCAAGCGCGCCGGATCGAGCGGCGCGGCCGCGTCCGCCACGGTGGCGAAGAAGGCGCGGGCCATCGCAAGTGATCCAGCGTTGGGCAGTTCGCGGTCGTCGTCCACATCAAGCTCGACAGCAGACAGAAGGTCGCTGGCCAGCGGTGGGTGGCGCCGGCCAGCAAACGCGGCGACAGATCGCATCGATCGCAGCCGCCGCGCGGGCAGGCCCCAGAGCATGGCCAGGCCGAGCAGCAGGAGTGCGAGCAGAACTAGAATCGTCGCGGCCCGCCAAAAGGTGGCTGGCCCGATCCACGTAGCAGTGAGACCCAGCAGCAAGACCGTGGTCAGCATGGCTGCGGCGGTGAACCCTGCTGCCCGCAGTCCCAACACCAGCAGGGCCCGCCGGCGCACCTGGCGCAGGAAGAGGCGGACCCGTTCGATGTCAGTCATGGGCTGGGAAGTATAATCCGCACCCCGCGCCCGCCATCCTTCATCGGAATGCTGAATTGCAGCATTGCTGGCCGGAGTTGCGCGTGCGGTTGCAGCGCAAAGCGTCGGTCCCGGCTTTGCACAAGGAAGTTACTGCCATGCAACCAACCACGGATTTCGCGATGTTAGCTGACTTGGCGGCAAGACTGCCACAGTCGAGCGTGGCGGGTAGGCCTTCGGTGGGCGGTTTGGCGCGTCGGAAGAGGCCTGCGGAAGTGGCGGTGGCGCCACTCGGCGAGGCTTCTGCTCTGGCAGAGCAGGCACAGACGGGTGATGGCCAGGCGCTGCGTCCGCTCCTGGACCGTGTCCGGCCGCGAGCCATGGCGATTGCGCTGAAGGTTCTGCGAAATCGCGACGACGCCGAGGATGCCGTGCAGGACGCGATGTTGAAGGTGTGGCGGAACCTGCACCGCTTCGAGGGACGCGCATCCTTCACTACCTGGATCCATCGCATTGTGATGAACGCAAGCCTGGACATCCTGCGAAAACGTTCTGTCCGGGCGGAGAGCGCGGTGGCTGACGAGCGTGATGACGACTGCCAGCCCAAGCTGGAGCCATCCCACGACCGGACTCCGGAACGTGAGATGGGGATCGCCCAGATGCAGCTCCTGGTGCGGGGAGCGGTGGCGCGGCTGGCGCCCGTACACCGGCAGGCCATCATCCTGCGCGAGTTCGAGGACTGCGCCTACGACGAGATCGCCGAGGTTGCGGCTTGTCCCATGGGCACCGTGATGTCGCGCTTGCATCACGCCCGGCAGCGGGTTGCCGAGGATTTGCGCGCAGCCGCAGATTTCGACCTGGAACTCTGGGCCGCGTAGTGCCGGTTCCGGGACCGGCACCGGATCCGGTTCGGGATCCGGCCACTGGCCCCGCGTACTACGTCACTTGACCAGGCTGCGCACCAGGTCCACCAGGGACGCGCTGCCAACGGTCGCGGGCGTGGCCGCAAGGTCGAGCTTGCGCAGCATCCAGCGCACGGTCCAGGTAGTAGCGGCGCCCGGTGCGAGATTGACATAGGCGCCCTGGTTCTCGACCTCGACATAGGTGTGGCCAGCGTTGGCGTACAGTTCGATCTCCGCCTCGCCGGGAGCGGCTTGCGAAGGGCGCGTGTCGGTGAAGGACTTCACCAGGAGGAGATCGCCGTCAACATGGGCTATCCAGCCTTCCAGCCCATCGGCGAAGAGCTTCTGATCCGCTGTGATGGCAGCAGCGTCGTACGCGAACCATGCCACGCCATTCACGATGGTTGTATTCAGCAGGTCTTGCGGCCCTTTTCGCGGCCCACCCTGGCCCATCGGGAAGAAGGAGAGGCCGCCAGCCGCGACACGCGTGATCTCCCAGGGCGCCACCCGGCGTGCATTGCTGCCGCGGTTGGCAACGGTGTACGCCACGGTGACCACCCCGGTCGCCCTGTCAGCAGAGAACTTCTTTTCCACCGCAAGACCCAAATTGGTCGCGGCTGCGCCAGACAGAGAGAGCACGCCCCCGTCGAGGCTAGCCGCATAGGGCGCCGAATCGATCTCGGGCAGAGGCGGCCAGTTCCAGTCGCTCTGCGGGCTGGGCCAGAAGGTTGACCCGAAGTTGGCCGGGTCTACCGCCGGCCCGGTCAAGATGTTGCGACCCGAGAGGGCGAAGGTGACAATGCGGCCGCCCCGGCTCGCGTCGACCGCGAAGAGCGTGTCGCCAAACTGGAAAGAGAAGACGCTGCCACTTGCAACCGGCACGACAGAGTTGGCCTTCACGATGTCTCCTTTGCTCTCATTCGTCTGGCATGCGCTGGCCGAAAAGGCAAGCCACCCGACCATGCCCGCAGACTGCATGGGAACCTTCGTCGCAGTCGATGGACGTTGTATGTCACGAACAACCACTCTTGGGTGACCTGGGCTGTGCCTGGCGGGTAGAATGCCTTGCCCCCGAATGCCGCTCATAGTCAGGCTCTTGCGTTTTCTCAAGACCATCCTGCTTGACCGGCGGGTTTGGGCCCTGAGCATTGTCGCAGGGGCGGTGGCGACCTATCCCATAGCCGTGGGCGCGCTCGGCGGGTACTTGGTCACATCTAAGGCTGCGGCCAAGCTGGGTGTTTCCGTGGAGGTCCAGCG
Source organism: uncultured delta proteobacterium (assembly GCA_963755125.1). Classification (GTDB taxonomy): domain Bacteria; phylum Myxococcota_A; class Polyangia; order Fen-1088; family Fen-1088; genus Fen-1137. The sequence continues at coordinate 174,229 of CAVWIP010000016.1, read as the reverse complement.
GGCGCGCGCAGGATGGGGCGTGCTCCGGCTCTACGGCCTGGTGGTGGGGAGAGAGCAGGGGCCGCTGCTGACCGTGGACAGAGTGGCGATCCCTTTCTCCGCTCTGTGGGGCCGCGGGGTTGTCGAAGCTGACGGCCCGGCCGCCAATCTCGTGCGCGGCGGGCCCGGGGACAACGTGAGTGCCATCCTGGGGCGACTTCATGGAACCGCCGCCGGGCCGGTTCCCGGCAAGGCCGGCTCGTCGTCCCTACCGTCTCTGGTCGTGCGTGGTGGCAGCCTTCAGCTCACGGACAGTCGCAAGGGGTTGTCTGTGACCGTAGGGGTGGTGGACGCGAGATGGGACACGGGCCTGCGCTACCAGGCCGAGGTGAGGCAGGTTTCCGGGAGATTCGGCACGCACGGGACCGAGACCAATCCGGCGTTTGGTGCCGAAAGCTTGACCCTGCAGGGAAGCCTCATGGGCCTGCGCCCGGTGGGCTGGCCCGAGGCGGCGGTGCGTGAGGGCTATGTGCGGCCGCTGGAGACCTTGCCGCTCACCGGCATCAGCGGGGCGGTCAGGCCCGTGACAGCTGCACAGGGATCCCCTGCCCGCGCCTTCGACTTGTTTTTTTCCGGCAGCTACGGCGGTGCCAAGCGCGCCCTGTGGACCGCAACAGGCCAACTGCGACCGTCGATCGCTTCCCGTTCGGTCGAGGGCACCCTGGCCGTGCGGGCTGAGCGCTTCTCGCTCGACAAGATCGCCGAGATCCTGCCGTCCTCGGTTCTCGAACCCGAGAACACCGAGATCGATGCGGCCATCGAGGTCAAGCTGGAAGGCCGGCGCGTCTCGTTCTCGGGCAAGCTGGATGTGAGTGGGCTGAGCCTGTTGCACGAGAAGCTGGCAAGCGAGCCGGTCAACGACCTGACCTTCGGTATGCACGTGGACGGCGCGGTCGACTTGGACAAGCGGCTCCTGGTCCTCAACCAAGCGGAGGGCCGTCTTGGCAGCCTGACGGTGCGGCTGGCCGGCTCGCTGGAACTGGCGCAGGGGACCTTCCGCTTCAAGAGTGGCCGCGAGTTGCACTACCTGCCCAAGCTTGAGGTGCAACTGCGCGTGCCCCGCATCGCCTGCGCCAAGCTGCTGGCCAGCATCCCTGGGCCTATCGTGTCGCACCTCGATGGTTTCGTGTTGCAGGGCACGTTCGAGGCCGACTTGCACACCAAAATCGACTTCGCCAACCTCGACGCCCTGGATCTGGGGGGCAAGGTCGGCATCGACGGCTGTCAGGTGGTCAAGGCTCCCACCGAGGTTGCCGCGCTCGCAGGTGACGGATCCCTGGTGCAAACCGTGGAGGTTCCTCCCGAGCCGCCGGGTAACGGCAGCAGCGAGGTCATGACCTTCATCGTGGGGCCCGATAATCCGGACTTCGTCCCCTTTGCCCAGGTCTCGCCCCACCTCATCAACGCCATCATGACCACCGAGGACTCCGGGTTCTTCAAGCACCGCGGCTGGGTGTCGCCGGTGTTCAAGACGGCCTTGCGCCGCAATATCGAGAACGACGGGTTCCGGCTGGGTGCTTCGTCCATCACCATGCAGATGGTGAAGAACCTGCTGCTCAGCCAGGAGAAGACGCTCTCGCGTAAACTCCAGGAGCTGTTTCTGGTCTGGTACCTGGAGCAGATCCTGCCCAAGGAACGCATCCTCGAGCTGTATCTCAACGCCATCGAGTTCGGGCCGCGACTGTATGGCATTGGCCCGGCGGCACGGCACTACTTCGGCAAGGCCGCGGCCGACATCAACCCGATCGAGGCGGCATTCTTTTCGTCCATCCTGCCCAGCCCCAAGCGACGCTACGTGCACTACTGCCATGGCGCGCTCTCGCCCGCCTGGGAGAAGTACCTGCGTCGCATCCTGACCCGCATGTACGAGCGCGACCGCTTGACCGAGGAGGAATACGCGGCCGCCACGGCCTCGACACTGAGTTTCGATCACAGCGAGATGACTCTCACCGAGAAGCAGTGTCTCGACTGGGTCCGCCGCATCACCGCCAAGCCCGAGGTCGAAGCAGAAGCCGACGCCGATTCGCAATGACCGAATGAACTCGCATATTTGGTTGGGTGCCCGGACTCGCACTACACTACACTGACCTCCCGATGGCCAAGAGCGGCAGCAGGTCCGGTGCGGATCGCTTCGACCCGATTGATTCCATCCTGGAGATCGATCGGTCACCGCGCGATTCGGTGGAACCGGCTGCCCCGGCCCCGAGCCCGAGGCGGCGCCGGCGCCGCCCGACGCGCGGGTGGGGCCTGCGCATTCTGTGCTGGTTGCTGCTCTTGCTCTCGCCCGTGCTGCTGGGCGTGGGCGCGCTGGCGGCGGTGTTCTACTACTTCGGTCACGATCCCAACCTGCCCAGCCTGAGCGGCATTGGCGACTACCATCCGCCTCAGATCAGTCGCGTGCTGGATCGCGACGGCAACCTGATAGGCGAGGTGGGCTCGGAACACCGAACTGTGGTGTTCTACGCCCAGTTGCCCAAGGTGCTGATTCAGGCCGTGCTTGCCGCCGAGGACGCCGATTTTTTTGAGCACGAAGGGCTGGACTACAAGGGCATGGCGCGCGCCCTTTTCGAGAACCTCATGCGCCGAGAATTCGCCCAAGGCGCCTCGACCATCACGCAACAGGTGGTCAAGCAGATGCTGCTCACGCCCGAGAAGACCATGCGGCGCAAGGTGCAGGAGATCATCCTGGCGCGACGAATCTCGCAGAAATTCTCCAAGGAAGAGATCCTCGAGCTGTACCTCAACCAGATGTACTTCGGCCACGGCCGCTACGGCGTGGAGGAGGCGGCGCGTTTTTACTTCGGCAAATCAGTGGGCGAGATTGACGTCGCCGAGGCGGCGCTGCTGGCCGGCATGTTGCAGTCGCCCTCGCGCCTGTCGCCCTACAAGCACCCCGAGGCGGCTAAGAAACGTCAGAGCTACGTGCTCGGGCAAATGGCCAAGCTGGAGTTCATCTACGAAGATACCGCGCGCAAGCTGGCCGAGCAGCCCATTGCCGTGATTCCCGAGAACAGTGCGCGTACCCACAGCGCGCCCGAGGCGGTCGACAGTGTGCACCGCGCGCTCGAGGAGAAATTCGGCGCCGGAAAACTCGATACCCTGGGGCTGACGGTCAAGACCACCATCGATCCACGCTTGCAGGCGATGGCCCGCCAGGCGGTGGAGCGCGGGCTGGAAGAGCTGGATCAGCGCCAGGGCTACCGGGGATCGCTTGGCCATGTGGCGGGCAAAGCTCTGGAGAAGCGCCGCTTCGAGCTGAAGAAGGAGCACCCGAGCTTGGGCGATGCCGACATCGTGGACGGAATCGTGGAGCGCGTCGAGAAGGATCCCAACGACGCCAAGAACGGTCACCTCTTCGTCTTCGTGGGCGGCAGCACCGGAGTGGTCGATACCGCGGTGGAGACGCGCTACGCTTTGGGCGCCTCGCCGCTCGTGGATCGTTTTCGTCCCGGCGACATCGTGCGCGTTCGCTTCGCGCCCGAGCGCAAGCACGAGGGCGATAAGGACATGCCGCTGGCACTGGAGCTCGGCCCGCAGGCGGCCATGGTGGTGCTTGACCCGGCTACGCGCGACATCCTGGCTTTGGTCGGGGGCTACGGCTATCGCGCCGGCACCTTCGATCGTTCGCAGCGGGCGCAGCGCCAGCCCGGCTCGGCGTTCAAGCCGTTCATCTACGCCGCGGCCATCGATTCCCAGCGCTACACCGCGGCTTCGGTAATCAACGACACCCCCGAGGTGTACAAGCTGTGGAAGCCGCAGAACTACGACAAGGACAACTTCCGCGGCCCGGTCCGGCTGCGCACCGCCCTGGCGCTGTCCATCAACACCGTGGCCATCAAGCTGCTTTCCGACGTCGGCATCACCGCCACCCGCGAGATGGCCGTCCACGCCGGCATCACCTCGCCCTTGCCCGATTCGCTCGAACTTTCCCTGGCCTTGGGCGCCAACACGGTCACGCCCATCGAGTTGGCCAACGCCTACGCCACCTTCGCGGCCGGCGGCCAGCACGGCGAGCCGCGCCTCATCTCCGCCTTTGGCCCTGAGGCGATCCCCACGCCCCCGCTCGAGCAGGATGTTCGTGCCGAGACGGCGTACATCGTGGTGTCTCTCATGAAGAGCGTGATCGAGTCGGGCACGGCGCGCGCAGCCGCGCTCAAGCTGCAGAGGCCGGCGGCGGGCAAGACGGGAACGTCCAACGGCAGCCGGGATGCGTGGTTCGTCGGGTTCACGCCTGAATTGCTGGCGGCCGTGTGGGTCGGCTTCGACGACGGCAAGAGCCTGGGGCACGGCGAGGCCGGCGCCCGGACCGCGCTGCCGCTGTGGATCGACTTCATGGTCAAGGCCATGGCCGGCCGTCCGGTGCGTGACTTCAGCCAGCCGCCGGGGGTGGTCGTGGTTCAGATCGATCCGACTACCGGGCTTCTGCCCGCGCCGGGCGTGGAAGGCATGAGCGAAGTCTTTCTCGATGGCACCGCGCCCAAGGAAGCCGCGGTTCCAACCGACGAGCAGGACAATCCGGATCAGATGCTGCTGGAGAAAAACGAGTAGCTAACTTCGTACCGGCGTGGCCTTGATAGCCGCCTTGCCGTCCTTGACGTAGACCGAGAAGCGAGCTGTACGGCAGCTGTACTTGGCGACCAACTGGTCGCGGTTGCTCTTCAGCTTGGCGAGGAACTTCTCCGCGGAAACTGAGGTCGTCGACTCGCCACACTTGCCGCGAAGGGCGATGTATTCTTCAAAGACCTGTTGAAAGTGCACCGTCTCCGCGTCTTGGGGTTCGTTCGTCGCCGCAGGAGCCGGGCGCGGAGCAGGCGGTGGGGTCGCGAAGGCTGCGGTCAGGCCGGCCGCGACCGGCACCGGTGGCGGAGTGACGTCGCGGCGCAGAGGCGGGGGCGACGGAGCTTCGATGAGGGAGGACGGCGAAACAGCGGCGAACTCCTCGGTGGGGGACGACGTCGTCTCCAACGGTGATGGCAAGGTGGGCAGGGATGAAGGACGGCTGGTGCTACCCGTCGGTGCGGCCGGTGCCTGCGGGCCAGCAACCGGCGACGGAGGCGCGACGGCCGGGGGCGGGCCACCCACAGTGGGCGGAAGCTTGGGCGCGCCGAACAGCGATGCGGCGACCGACGCCGGGTTGGGCGCAGGCGCGGGCTTCGCAGGCTTGGCGCGTGACACGTCGAACGACTGGCCATCGGCCGAGCCGCTCTGATCCAGAATCGCCGCGATATCCTTCTTGGCCATCTCGGACTTGGGCGGGGGAGCGTGGGTGAAACGCTCGACCGTGGCGTTAATATCCCGCGCGACACCACCCAGCTTGCCGCCGTACCTGGTGTCGTCGAGCTTCTGCAGCTCGTTGCGGGCCAGACTGTGCACTTCGGCGCGCAGACGCCGGATCGGGCCTTCCACCTCGATCCGCTGCAGGAAGAGACCGATGCCGATCATGGCCAACATGCCCAGGGCCAGGGGCACCCAGGGAAAATCTCCCCCCCACCGGAGGTCATCCGATTTGGCGTTCGACAGCAGGACCCACGGATCGGATTTGGGAGACTTTTCGTTGAGCAGGACGTAGTAGGCCCGCTGCTCCGATGCCTCGCCGACGAAAGGTGCCGCGATCAGGAGCATGCGCTTGTTGCCCATGTCCAGGGAGAGGGGGCGTGTGCGCTTGTGATTGGCGATCTCGGTGGCGTGCTGCTCAATGAGTTCCGGCAACTGGCCGAGGAGTGCCTCGGGCAGGGTCGACGACACGACCGTCTTGCCGAGCACGATGGCCACATCCACGCCCAGGTTGCGCTTCCAGATCTCGGCCAAGCGCTTGCCGGTTTCGACCGCAACCACCAGCGCTCCGACGATGCGCTCGCGTGACCTGGATATGACCGGCGCCGCGCCCACCCGGCGCAGACGACCGGAAGCGCCCCACACGTCGTCGGACAGATAGCCTCGCAGGGCGTCCGCCACCACCTCGGCTCCGGCAATCGATTCGCCGTACTCGCCCTCGTCGTCGCCTATCCGGGCTACCACGCGTCCCTTGCTGTCCACGGCGACAAGCGACTCCACGCCAGCGGCGGCGCGGTCAGGCACCAGGGCCTTAAGACGGCTGCGCACGGTTTCGTGCAGGGCTTTGGGCTCACCCGCCCCACGCGACGAGGAGTCGAGAGCCTCAGTGAGGTGCGCGTCGCGGCCCAGCTTGGCCACAGAGTCGATCCAGCGATGCGCATCGCTCTTTAGCATCTGCTCGGCCGCATATTGCGCACGATCCAGACGCTGACCTTCCAGTTGCTCGATGTGACGATCGGCCGGGCGGGGTGCCACGAAGGCCGCCGTAACTGCGACCCCGGCCAGCAGCCCGACCAGAACAAACCATATCTTGGACAGGAACATCGCTTTCGCCCCTATTGCTCGGTCACGTCTTTGTTGGCCGTGCTGGGCACCTTGATGGTCAGGTCGAGGCCCCTGGGGGTCACCTCGACCGCCTGTTCGTGGACCCAGCGGCCATTGCTCCACACTTTGAGCGTGGCCGGACCTTCTGGCACATCGAGCAGCTTGAAGCCCCCCTTCTCATCCACCGCCGCAAAGAACGGCGAGCTGGTGACGATCACGGAGATCACAATATGGGGATACTCGGTGCAGCGTACGACGTATTCCCCGCTGATGCCGAAGCGCTGCTTGCGCACGGTGCCCGGAGCCAGACGTTCGGGCGGCATGATCTCGGGCCGGCCGGGCACGGAAAGGTCGTGCGAAACCTTGTCCGAGTTCCTGAATTCCACCACCGCACCCTCGCCCACGACCACCGTGGCGGGATTGGCCTGCATGCCAACGATCTCGACCGGCGTGTTCTTAGGGGCGAGAACCTGCGGCTTGGGGCCCACCAGCACCACGACGCTATCGCCCCGCGCAGGCGCCGGCTGGACGGCGACGGTGGTGTTTTCGACCCGCCAGTGGCCAAGAAAGCGACGGCCAGACTTGATCTCTTCAGGCAAACTGACCATGCCATGCACGGTGGCAGCGGTGGCCAGGGAGGGCGCCAGCGCAAGAAGGCCGCAAAGGAACAGGGGAGAGAACAAGCGATATCGCATCATGCGAGAGAGCCTTCCAAAGGCAAGAACCCGACACTTCCGGTTTCCGCAAGTGTCAAGCAAGAGGCGCCTGCTATCATGGCAGGTGCATGGGTACCACGCCATCCCAGACACTCGAGTCCTTCCCCAATCCGAAGCCTGAGCGGGACTACCTGATCCGCTTCGAGACGCCGGAGTTCACCTGCCTTTGCCCCAGGACAGGTCAACCCGATTTTGCCACGGTTCGCGTCGAGTACGTGCCCGACCAGCTGTGCGTCGAACTCAAGTCGTGGAAACTGTACCTGTGGTCGTACCGCAACCAGGGCGCATTTCACGAGGCCGTGGTCAACCGCATCCTGGACGACTTGGTGGCAGCGGTTCGTCCGCGGCGCGCGCGCGTCGAGGGTGACTTCAACATCCGTGGTGGCATTCACACCACCGTGGTCGCTGAGTATCAGTCCCCGTAGCACGAGCGGCTCCCTGATCGTGAGAGCGAACCCCGCGGTCCTAATTCGCCTTCTTCTTGTTCTGGATCACCGCCAAGGCCACACGGGTTTCGCCCAGAAGGTCGCGTGCGCCGGGCAGGCGCACCGCCTGTTCGTCGCGCTCGATTTGCTTGAGCAACTTCTCTTCGCAGGTCTTGCACGATGAATCGGCCAGCTTGGTGAGCGACTGCAGGATGGCCTGGTGCACCGGGTAGCGATCCTGGGACAGTGAGGCCACTGGCTTGAGCGCGCTGAGCAGGATGGGCACCCCCTTTGCGGCATTGCCGGAAAAGCCGATGGCGAACGCCGCCTTCTCAGCGCGGGTCCAGGACGGATCGGTATTGAGAACCTTGGCGTAACAGTCGATGTCCTTGTCGCAGGTTTTGGCCACCTGCATACGGTCGAGCGCCTCGCCGAAGATTCCCTGCGCGTCCTTCTCCTTGTCGGCCAGGGCCTTGAACGCATCGTAGGTTTCCTTGCCCGCGATGCGGGCAAGATCGATCGCGGCGTTGGCCCGCAGGTCGGATGCCTTGACCCCGCCCACGACCACGTAGCCATTCTTGGCCGTATCCAGCAGGATGGGCACCGCGCGCTTGTCCCCTGACAGGTAGATGCCGTCCTCGGCAGCCTGACGGTCGGTCGCCTCGGCCTTCTTGTCGGTCAGCACGTCGAGCAGCACCCTGACCGCTTCCGGAGTGCCGATGAAACCGAGGCCGATGAGGATGGCCTTGTGCTCGCCCGACTTGGCCGGGACTTTCAGGCGCGCGGCCATGGCCGGCACGGCACGCGCCGCGCGCAGATCGCCCAGCAGATAGGCAGCCTTGAATGGCACGATGCCAGGGCTGACCTTGTCGAAGTCCAGCTTGCGCGCCATCTCGGCGATCTCAGGGTTCTTCTCATTGAGCAAATCGATGAGCGGACCCACCGCGGGATCTCCGATGCGCACCAAGGCCAGACGGCATTCTTGGAACACCTGTGTGCCACGGCCGGTCATGAACAGACCTTTGATGAGCGCCGGGATCGACTGCGGGTCGCGCAACTCGGCCAAGCCGAGGGCCGCCTTCTGGTTGAGCAAGAAATCTTGCTCGTCGGCCGAGGTGGTGAGGATCTTCATCAGGGCAGGCACCGCCCGCTTGTCGCCAATCTTTACCAAGGCGCGAATCGCCGCCAGTCGCACGGTGTTGGCGCGCGACTTGATGGGAAGCTGGTGCTCGACCGCCTTGATGAGCTGCGGGACCGCGTCGGTGGCCTTCATGTCACCCAATGCGCCGGCGGCAATGACGGCCCGATCAAAGTCGTCCTCGGTGAAGTCCAGGGCTTCGATGAAGAGGGACTTGGTCTGGTCATTGGGGAAGCGGCTGAGCGCCTCCAGGTGGTCCGGCTTCTTGGTTTCCTTGTACAGCGCAATCATCTCGGGAAGCGCCTGCTGGGCACGCTCCACGCTCATCTTGGCAAGCTGATCCAGCGCCTCTTTCTGATCGCGCAAATTACTCAGCTTGCGTGCCCAGGTACGCGGATCGTTCGGGTCGCCTTCACACCCGGACAAGACGAAACCGGCGGTGAGCACGCCGACCACCACGTAGCTAGCTTTTCGCATCTCAGCACCTCCCTGGAAACGATTCTCCCGTGACGAATCCCTGCGACCGGCCCTGATGGAAACCGGCCGCCAATGACACAGCGATAGCGGGTCGACAACCGCGATCGACCCGCTGAAAAACCACGGTCACTCGGCTGCGGCCGGTGCGGCGGCTCCGCCCCTGGCCTTGGGCCGCACGGCAAAGTTCACGTTCTGGTAGCCTGCCGTGGCTGCCGAGAACATGACTTTGCGAAGCATCTTGAACTCGACGCTCTTGTCCGATTGGATAATGCACACCCCTTTGAAGTCCTCTGTGGGGTGCAGTAGCTTGTAGTTGTTCTTTGCGGTCACCAGCCGATCGGCCAGCTCGGGGATCTTGGCATCGCCGGTGGCCGAGTCCTTCATCAGTTCTTCGCCAGTGGCTACCTGCGCGCCGTCGAGGGTGACGACGTCCTTGGTCACACCGATGACCGGTGCGCGCTCGAGGTCGGTCCAACTCTGCGCATCGGGCAGGGTGATGTTCTTCTGCACGAAGAGTATCTCGCCGCTGGCCGAGAAGGTCATCAGCAGGAAGATGACAAGGATCGTCATCATGTCGATATAGGCCACGAGGTTGAGGCCCTGGTACAGGCTCTTGCGGCCTGCACCCCCCAGCTTCGAGTTGGTTACCTCGAGGCTGATCGAGTGGTAAAGGTGCGAGTGCGGCGCCTTGATTGCCATGATGGTTCTCCTGGGACCCTAAATCCCGGCTGCGCCCGAGTCGATGAGCGAGATGTCCGGGAATCTCGCTTGGATGGCGGTGTCCATGGCACGCACCAGGACATCGAACTTGATGGTGTCCTCGGAAGCCACCTGGGCGTCGTTCTTGTCCGGGTGACTGTCCTTGGCCTTCTTCAACTCGGCAGACAGCTTCTCAAAGTCGTAGTCAAATCCCTTCTTGGGAATCGGGGTCTGGTCCTGACCAACCACCAGGTTGAAGCCTTCCTGGTTTACCATCACCACGACTTTGACCTGCAACTCGGGCGGAGTTTCCTCGCCGGCTTGCCCCTGCCCCTTCTGCTGGGCCTGCAGGCGGGCGAGTTGAGTCCACACCGCAGTGATGAGAAGGAAAGCGACCATGCAGGTGAGCAGGTCGATGTAGGGCACCAGATTGAGTTCGGCGTTAAGCTGCTTTTTATTGCCCTTACCGCCAGTATCTACTGAAACACTCATGATTGAGCTCCCGTCTTGGGGGCCGGCCTCGGCCCCCTCCATTCGCTATCGGCTAGTGCTGAGCGCCGGTGTCTGAACGACCGGCGATCACCAGATTGAGCGCCTCGACCGTGCCCTGGTTGACGCCGTCGAGGATGTGCTGCGTTTTGCCGTTGAGCACGGCGAACGCGGCAAGGCCGAAGATACCGGTGCCCAACCCGAAGGCGGTGCAGTTCATGGCCTCGGAGATACCCTTGGAGAGCATGGTCGCCTTCATCGAGGGATCGACGCCGGCCACGGCGCCGAACGACTTGATGAGGCCGGTGATGGTTCCGAGCAGTCCGGCCAGGGTCGCCAGGTTTCCCAGCATGGCCAGGTAACCAGTTCGCTTCTCCACCTTGGGCAACTCGCGCAGGGCTTCCTCGTCCATCGCCTGCTGGATGTCATGCTCCGAGCCACCCGACTTCGCGAGACCGGCCGCGATGATCTTGGTGAGCGGCACCGGTGTGGCCTGACAGGTTGTGATGGCGCCGCGGACGTTGCCGCTGACGATCTGGGACTTGATGAGAGAGATCAGTCGGTCTGCATCGACCTTGCACTTTGCCAGGTACGATGCCCGATCAATGGTCAGATAAATGGTGATGAGACAGATGAGAAGGATCGGGTACATGCCCCATCCACCTTCTTTGAACGCTTCCATCAAAAACATGGCTCAGTCTCCTTTTCTTTGGCGTTGCGTAATTTGTTGGGCTACCCGTGCAGCGCGGCCTTTGCGCTAGCCAGCAGGTTGGTCACGTTCTTCTTCATTTCTCCGACGTCGTCGAGGATTCCTTGCGTCTTGCCGTTCAGCCAGGCAAAGGCGGCGAGGCCGATGATTCCGGTGGAGAGGCCGAACGCCGTGCAGTTCATGGCTTCGGAGATGCCTTTGGACAGCAGAGTCGCCTTTTGCGATGGGTCGACGCCTGCCACACCGGCAAACGCCTTGATGAGGCCGGTGATGGTACCGAGCAAACCGGCCAAGGTGGCAAGGTTTCCCAGCATGGCCAGGTAGCCGGTTCGCTTCTCGACCTGCGGCAACTCGCGCAGAGATGTTTCATCCATGGCCGCGACAATCTCGGGCTCCGACCGGTTGGCGCGCATGAGGCCGGCCTGCACGATGCGGGTCATCGGTGTGGGATTGCCGGTGCAGACCTTGATCGCGCCCTGGATGTTGCCCGCCGAGATCTGCGAACGCAGCAGGGCAAGCAATTTGTCCTTGTCGATGACGGCCTTGCGAAGAACCACGGCTCGTTCAGTGACGATCGAGATGGTGATCATTAGAATGGTGAGGATGGGCCACATGCCCCATCCTCCTTCGTGGAAGGCATCGGCCAGAAGTTTAAGAATCGTCATCTGTTCCTCCTTGGTCTTGGTGCCGATTTCCCGGACAGTTGGGTCTGTGGGACGGGAAGCCGGCCAGAGATTTCAGAAAGCGTGAGGTGCGGAAGAAGCGGTAGGTTACTGTTCGCAGACTCGCTCCGACGCCAATCGCCCCAGCAAGAATCGCCCAGCGACTACAGAAGCATTTCAAATGCCACAGACTGGGCAGGCTTGTCTAGCTAAGAATTTCGTGGGCTAGAGAACCGAGTGAAGATCTGACCGGGGCTTTCCGCCACGGTCTGGGGAATCTTGGGGCACCGGCTGGCAGGCGGCTGGACCGGAGCGCGGCACTGCGGTACGAATAGACTCCGTGGTCACGCGCGTTCTCGACCTGGCGATTCTGTTGCTGCTCGCGGCGGCGATTCTCATGCCCAGGCCAGATGTGAAGGTCAAGCCAGCGCTGCCGCCAGATCCGGTCATGCGCCAGCGGGTCGCGGAATTGCAAACCCAGCTTCTGGCTGCACCGGGTGACGTGGCCGCCTCGCTGGATCTGGCGGACATCTTCATGGACCTGCGTCATCCAGACTGGGCCTTGGCCTCGCTTGCAGGCGCGCTGGATGCCCATCCGGACGACCATCGCCTGCATCATCTGGCCAGCCTCGCGCTGGCGGACCACTTCGAGCCAGCCCACGCGTACGCGGAGGCGCAGAAGGCGCTAACGTTGTGCGAGTCCGGGTCCAGCACGGCCTGCGGCGAGGCTGAGCGCGGCCGTCTCGATATTCTGAAGAGCACGCTGGAGCGGATAAAGAACATGGACATGCGGCGGGATCCAAACGCCGCCAAGGAACAGCTCATCAAGGGTCTGCGCCTGACCTTCGTCCCGAAGAAGACGGCGAGAAACTCGGAAACCAGGGACGTGCCCGCGCCCAAGCCGGGGAAGACGCCCAGCACCCAGCCTTGACAGGGCCGGCGAAGGCCGGGATTATCTCGCCTTTCCTGCGCCCGTAGCTCAATTGGATAGAGCATCGGCCTTCGAAGCCGAGGGCTGGGGGTTCGATTCCCTCCGGGCGCGCATCTTGACTTGGCCGCGATCGCCAGGCATACATTGCCTTCCCGATCGACCCGGAGCGGGCGCATAGCTCAATTGGTAGAGCAGCGGACTCTTAATCCGTTTGTTGTAGGTTCGATTCCTACTGTGCCCACTGCGTCACAATGACATCCGCCAGCGTGGCCGCGAAGTAGATGACCGAGACGTAGCCGTTGAGGTTGAAGAACGCCACGTCCAGCCGCGACAGGTCCGACGGCCGCAGGATGGCGTGCTCCCAGATCAGCATCGCGACGACCACGGCCATGCCTGCAAGGTAGATCCAGCCGAGCCCCGCTGTCTGTCCCACGGCCAGCAAGGCGGCGACGCTGGCCGTGTGAAGGACAGCGGAAGTCACCAAGGCCGCGAGCACGCCAAAGCGAGCGGGAATGGAATGGATCCCGGCCTTCCGGTCGAAGTCACGGTCGTCGAGCGCATACAGGACGTCAAAGCCAGCGATCCATGTGGCCACTGCCAGGCTGAGCCACAGCGCCGGTGCGTCCAACTGTCCGCGCACGGCAATCCAGGCCGCCGCGGGCGCGCAGCCGATGGCCAGCCCGAGAAACAGGTGGCACAGCCAGGTGAGGCGCTTGGTGAACGAATAGCCGAACACCAGCACCAGCACGATGGGTGCGAGTTGCAAGCACAAGGAACCCAGCCAGTCGGCCGCCGCCAGGAAAAGCGCGGCGCTGGCCGCGGTCAAGCCTGCGGCAGCAGGCAGCGAAACCTTGCCAGTGGGCAACTCGCGTCCAGCGGTGCGCGGGTTGGCAGCATCGATGCGGCGGTCGACGATGCGGTTGAAGCCCATGGCTGCAGTGCGCGCGCCGACCATGGCCAGGACGATGGCTGCGATCTGCGCCACGGTGACTCCGTGGCCGCGCGACGCCAGAGTGACAGCCGCCAGGGCAAAGGGCAGGGCAAAAACCGTGTGGCTGAACTTCACCATGCGCCCAAAGGTGATGACAGCGATCCAGGGGCGGCGAGACGGTGTCATGGTCGGGCCACCCAGCGGATCGAGGGAAATGCGTTCGCGACCAAAGAAGCGCAGGGAGCGCGTGTGTCGACTGGCGTGACGTCGATGATGCCGGGCCGCTTGCCAGGCGCAAGCGCCCCGAGGGCCGCAAGGCCCAGCGTCGCTGCGCCGCCCGTAGTGGTCGCGCGAAGCCAGATCTCAGGCGCAGTGTCAGAGAAGTGCAAGGCAAGCGCCGCCATCTCGCCCCACAGCGAGAGATCGGGTGACGAGCCCAGGCTGTCGGTGCCCAGGGCGAGATTCAGGCCCGCGGCCAAGAAGGCGCGCACGTCCGGCAGGCGGCCGCCGATGTGCAGGTTCGAGCGCGGGCAGAGCACGACCGGGGCTCGGTGCCTTTGCGCGAGCGCGATATCTTCTACGCTGGCACAAACCATGTGGACGAGAAGCGGTGGCCGATCGCCAGCAAAGGCGCCGAGTGATTCGAGATAGGCGAGCGGACCCAGACCTGGCGTGCGCGAGCCCAGCGGGACTTGCAGCGAGGCCAGGATCTCGGCCCAGCGCCCGGTGCCGTCGCGCAGAAGCTGGATCTCGTCCTCGCCTTCGGCGACGTGGATCGAGGTGGGATGGCCGGTACCGGCCGCGGCCGCAAAGATCCGACGCAAGAGATCGGGTCCGGCCGAGTAGGGCGCGTGCGGTGCCGGAACGCGGGCGAGATTCGCGGGCCAGTCGGTGCCCCGGACGAATTCCCGGTGCTCTCGCTCGGCATCAGCCAGGGCGTCGCCGGTGGCGACCTCGCGCGAGCCGAGCAGCTCGTGGAAGAAGACCCCGCCCAGACCCGCGCCGGCCAGCGCGGGCACGGCGAGCAAGGTATTTCCCACGTCGCCCACGGCCGCGGTTCCGGCGGCCACTGCAGCCAGGGCCGCGCGCCGGGCAGCTTCGCAGTGTTGCTCCGTCGAAAAAACGGCCGTCTCGCGCCCCAGTTGCACGGCCCACGACGGAAGCCCTTCTCCGCCCCGCACGTGCCCGGAGAGGACCGACAATTCAAGGTGTGTATGGGCGTTCACCAGTCCGGGCAACAGCGCACCCTGCGCGCGCTCCTCGGGCAGCGAGGCAAACTCCGGCTTGATCTCGGCGCGTGGCCCGACGGCGACAATGGTGTTCTCGTGGTTGATGACCACCGCTGCCTCGGCCAACGCAGGGCTTGCCATGGGCAAGACCCAGGGCGCGCTGATCAGCCGGGCGGGGTTCGACATAGCCACTATGAAATGCCTAGCACAGGGGCGCGACGCTGGTTGGAGATCTACGCGGTGTCGCCCTTGAGCGCCAGGGTGCCAGGGAAGAGGGCCGTGGTGCGCGCAACGAGCGCCAGGGGGAAGCCAAGGAGCGGCGTGGTGCGCGCAACGAGCGTCGTGGTGAGGCCAAGGAGCACCGGGGCGAGCGCATTGAGCGCCAGGGCGTGCGGAGGGAAAAGGCCGGCAAGTAAGTCATGAGGCGATCCCTGTCTTGTCGGCTGTACGACAGGAAGCGCGACCCCGAGTCGATCACCTCGACTGCAGCACGAACCCGACGAGAAAGGCCAGGCTGACGGCGACCATCAGGCCGTGAACCTGGCGGGCCTTGCCGCGCAGGAGCTTGATGAGCGTGTAACTGATGAAGCCCAGCCCGATTCCATTGCTGATGCTGTAGCTGAGAGGGATGCACACGATGGTGAGAAAGGCGGGGAAGGATTCTTCCCAGTCGTCCCATTCGATGTTGCGGATGGCGTTCATCATCAGGAATCCGACGAAGATGAGCGCGCCCGCGGTGATGGGATAGACGAAGGCGTCGCCCATTCCCACCGGCGGCAGCAGGTCGGGCGGCGTGCGAAAGCCGGCGGTCACCAACTGCGAGTAATGGGCGGCGTTGGGCACGCGATAGCCGCCGCCCACCGTGGCGATGATGGGCGAGAAGAGCGCGGCCACGGCGAACAGCAGCCCGGTCACGACTACGGTCAGGCCGGTGCGACCACCCTCGGCCACGCCCGCCGCTGATTCCACGTAGGTGGTGATGGAACTGGCGCCGAATAGGCCGCCCACTGCGGCCGCGCTGGCGTCCACCAGCAGGATGCGCCGCAACCCCGGCACGCGGCCCTGTCCGTCGACGAATCCGGCTTGCTCGCCCACCGCCACCACCGTGCCCATGGCGTCGAAGAAATCGGACAGCAGCAGGGCGAAGACCGCAGTGAGCAGCGCGGGCGAAAGCATGTGGGCGATGGCCGGCGCGCCCTTCACCGTGGCGAAAGGCGCCCAGAAGGTGGAAAAGTCCATGGGCGCCAGGACGGCCGTGGGCCAGCGCGCGACGCCTAGGAGCAGCGCCGCCAGCGTGGCCGCCAGCAGGCCCCACAAGATCTCGCCCTTCACGCGCAGGCAGCGGAAGGCCAGGATGGCACCCAGTCCGGTGAACGTGACCCACACGGTGCGCTGCGAGAGATCGCCGAGAGCCACCAGGGTCACGGGCGCGGGTCGGATCACGCCGCCCTGGTTCAGGCCGATGAAGGTGATGAACAGGCCGATGCCTCCGCCGATGGCGCGCTTGAGGCTCATGGGGATGGCGTTCATCACCGACTCGCGCAGCCCGGTGATCACGAGCACGACGAACGCCACACCTTCCAGTAGCACGGCAGCCATGCCCACCTGCCAGGGCACGTGCGCCTGCTGCGCGCCGATGATGGAGAACGACACCACGGCGTTGAGCCCCATGCCGGAGGCCAAGCCCAGCGGCCGGTTGGCGACCAGGCCCATGCTGATGCACATGACGGCGGCGCCCAGGGCGGTGGCGGTGGCGGCGCCGGCAAAAGGCACGCCGGCGGCGGCCAGGATACCCGGGTTCACGAACACGATGTACGCCATGGTCAAAAACGTGGTCGCACCGGCCAGCACTTCGGTGCGCAGGCTGGTGCCCCGCTCGCCTAACTTGAAGAAACGATCGAGCATCGGGGCGAAGTGTACACCGGGTGCGCCCAGGGTGAGTTGGAGGCGCGTTTTGTGCACAGGCGTGCGGCGGGGAGCGACCAGCCAGCGGTTCCGTTGGCACGAGCTTTGGTCTAGAGTTTGTCCATGCGGAACGTTCATGGTGGATGGAAGATGGCCGTTTGTTTGTTGTGTGCCTGTGGCAGTCGATCCGGACTCAGCCTGCGGCACGACGGTGCGGCTCCTGCAATCGCGGACAGTGCGATCGGCGAGCGGACGCGGGATGCGTCCTCGGCGTTGCCTGACGGCACTTCGGCGTTGCCCGACGTCGCTCCGGCGTCGCCCGATGTGCCCGCGTTGCCTGATATCGCTCCGGCATTGCCCGATGTCCCGCGCGACCTCCCGCCCGCAACGCCGGATACCTCGCGCGACGTTTCTCTCACGGCGCAGGATGCCTCGCGCGACACCTCTTTTGCGGTGCCCGATGGCTCACGTGACGTGTCTTCTGCGTCGCCCGACGCCTCGAATGAAGTGCAGTCGCTGGCGCCAGATGCTGGGGCCAACGCCTTCTGCAGTGGAGAGACCAATCACATGGTGGTCAATGGCATCGAGTCGTACCCGGCGGTCAACGGAGCCGTGATCCCATACGACTGCTGCGAGGGCGGCGATCTCCAGGCCATTACCGAGACATTCCTGTGGCCGATCACAGTCACGTGGCGCAACACGAATTTTGCGCTCCCTGCCACCCTCGATCTGGCCGATCTACCCACCACATGGGGCGTGCAGGTGTTGGTTGGGTGTCCTACCCTGCCCGCGTCCTGCATCTCACCAGTGGACAGCTACACCAGCGGACTGACCGGAACTCTGCAGGTGTCAGGCACAATCGGCAGCTACGACATGAGCCTGTGTCTCTCGCTGGCCGAATCCCCGAGCAGCCCGCACCCGGTGGTCCACAAACTCGACCTGTACGTGCCTCACGTGCACGCGGGCAATTGACGATCGGGCGAAGTCCGTCGATCAATCGGAATCGTCATCGCCCCTGGCGCTGGCTTCGACGGTTCGGGCGCCTTTCAAGATCACCGTGTAGACGTTTGCCCTGGGTGTCCCGCTGGCGACCAGCTTGCGTGCGTGCGCGAGTTCCTCGTCGATCTTCTTCTTGAAGGCTTCAAAGGGCTGGGCACCCGACAGGAACTTGCCATTGATGAAGAAGGCGGGCGTTCCCTTCACGCCCAGCTTTTCCGCCAGTCTCTCGTCGCGCTCGACCGCTTTGGCCAGATCGCCGCGCTTGCTGGCGGCCTTGAAGCTTTCCATCTTGAGGCCGATCGCCTCGGCGTATGTCTCCAGGTTCTTCTCCACCAGATCTTGCTGGTTCTCGAAAAGCTTGTCGTGCATCTGCCAGTACTTGCCCTGCTGGCCGGCTGCGCGCGCCGCAATGGCCGCCGGCCTGGCACAGGGATGGAAGGAAAGAGGCAAGTCCCGCCAGACCACCCGCACCTGACCCTTGTACTCGTCCAGTATCTTCTTGAGCGTGGTTTCCGCCCGGCCGCAGAAGGGACACTGGTAGTCCGAGAACTCCACGATGGTGACCAGCGCATTCTTGGAACCTCGGAAGGGTGCGCCTTTGATCTCAGCCTTGTACCTTTCGCTGGGCGACGGCTCACCCGGTCGCGCCTCGATCTTGGGCGGCTCCCGCTTGGCCAGTCCGTCCTTGATGATGGCCGGGTAGAGCTCGGCGCGTGGCGTGCCGGCTTGCAGCCTGGCGTCCGCCCGTTTCATCTCCTCGCCGAGCACCATCTTGAAGCTGTCCAGCGGGTAGGCGCCGCTGAACATCCGGCCGTTGAGGAAGAAGCTCGGCGTCCCTTCCACCCCGAACTGCTCGGCCTGTTTCACGTCCGCCTCGACCACCGCTTTGGTCTCGGGGCTGGCCAGGGCAGCCATGAACTTGGGCAGGTCGAGCCCGATCTCTTGCGCGTACTTCGCCAGACTGGCTTCGTCGAGTTTCTCCTGATTGGCGAACAGCTTGTCGTGCATCTCCCAGAACTTGCCCTGCTGGCCTGCTGCCACGGCGGCGATGGCGGCCGGCAGGGCTTGCTCGTGGAAGGGCAGCGGGAAGTGCTTGTACGCGACCGCGAGGTTGTCCCCGTACAGCTTGAGCAATTCGTCGAGCGTGTCCTTGGCGCGGCTGCAGTACGGGCACTGGAAGTCGGAGAACTCGACGAGCGTGAGCTTGGGCGCCTTGCCGCCCTTGCGCGGAGCCTTGTCCATTTCGACCCTGTAGACCTCGCTCGACACCGGCGGCCGCGGCGGTGGCGGCGCGGTCAGTGCGCCGGCCATCAATCTGGCGTAGAGCCGTTCCGCGGGCGTGCCGGCTGCCAAAATCTTCTTGGTCCGAACCAGTTCGTCGTCGATGATCTTCTGGAACTCGTCGATGGGAAGCGCGCCACGCAGCGGCCGTCCGTTGATGAAGAAGTGCGGCGTGCCCACGACGCCCATCTGGCTCGCCAGCACTGCGTCGGCCTCCACCGTGCCCTTCCAGGTCTCGTTGTCGAGGTCACGCTTGAACCGGGCGACATCGAGGCCGATGTCCAGGGCGTAGGCATCCAGGTTTTCGCGCTTGAAGAACGGCTGTTTTTCGAAAAGCTTGTCGTGCATCTGCCAGAACTTCCCCTGGGCGTGGGCGGCCATGGCGGCCTGCGCGGCGAGGGCTGCGTCGGCGTGAAAGGACAAGGGGAGGTTGCGGAAGTACAGCCGCACGTCGTCGGAGTATTGCTTCAGCACCTCCTGCAACGTTCCGGCCGCGCGCGAGCAGAAGGGACACTGGAAGTCAGTGAACTCCACGATGTTGACCTTGGCGTTCACCGCGCCTCGGAACGGTCCCTCAAGTGGGATGCGATAGCGTTCCACGTCGTCGGCGAGCGGTTCCTCCTCCGGAGCCTTGGCAGCCAATGTCGCGCCGGCGTTGGCGGCGACAGAGGTAGTGGGCGGGCAAGTGCCACCCGGACATGCGGGAAAGACAGTATTCCTCGCGACAGGTTTGCCAGCCTGGTGGGTTGCGCAGTTGACCAGCGCCGTGACGGAGACAACAGACAGGAACAGCCAGTTCTTCATGTCGCCGACGGTACCAGACCAGACGACGCGCGACCACCGGGGACTGGCTGGATGGCGCGTCCGGGTTCGCCGCGCTGCCGTTCCCGCTACTCCGACGGCGCTGGCGGCAGCAACTCGTAGCGCATGTTGCGACGGCGGGGAACGAAGCCCGCACCGCGTATGCAGCGTTCAATGTCGCCCGCGGAAATTTTGAAAACCGTGCCAGCGGTCGCAACCACGTTCTCCTCGATCATGGCCGAACCAAAATCGTTGCCGCCGAAGCGCAAGGCAACCTGTCCCACGGCCGGCCCCATGGTGACCCAGGAAACTTGCAGGTTGGGAAAGTTGTCGAGGATGAGCCGCGCCAGGGCCAGCACGCGCAGATAGCGGAGGCTGCCGGTGTCGTCGGTGAGCGGCAGGCGCGTGCCCTCGGCCTGGAAGCTCCAGCAGATGAAGGCGGTGAAACCCGCGGTTTGATCCTGCAGGCAGCGCAGACGGTCGAGGTGCCCCAGCAGTTGGCGCGGCGACTCGCCGAAGCCAAAGACCATGGTGGCGGTGGTGCGCAGGCCGAGTCCGTGCGCCTCGCGCATGACATCGATCCAGGTGTCGGCAGAACACTTCTTCGGCGAAATACGCCGGCGAATTTCGTCGTCGAGGATCTCGGCCGCGCCGCCGGGTACGGAATCCAGGCCCGCGGCGATCAGGCGTTCGAGCACGGCCCGCACCGACAAGCCCTCGCGCTGAGACAGATAGCGAATCTCCTCGGGCGAAAGGCCGTGAATGGCTAGGGGGAAGTTCGCCTTCATGAAGCGAAAGAGGTCTTCGTAATACGCGAGCGAGAGATCCGGATTGATGCCGCCCTGGAGCAACACCTGCACGCCGTCCAGTTCAACCGTCTCACGAAGTTTCTGCGCCAGCTCTTCGCGCGAAAGTGTATAGGTCTGGGCGTGGCCCGGGGCGCGGTGGAAGTTGCAGAACGAACAGCAGGTGGTGCAGGCGTTGGTGTAGTTGATGTTGCGGTCCACGATGTAGGTCACCACATTGTCGGGATGCAATGCCTGCCGACGAAGGTTGGCCGCCTGGCCTAGATCGAACAAGGGCGCCTCCGAGTACAGACGTATTCCCTCGTCGAGGCTCATGCGCTCGCCCGCAGCAGCGTCGGTCAGCAGGCGATCCAGGGACAGCCCCGATCGCGGCTGCGAAGGCGGCACCGCCGGAGCATCGAACAGGCACACGCGCACGGGCTTGGCCAGAAGCCCAGCCTGGTAGCTTCGTGCCAGAAAGGCCGTGGCGCCGGAGATCTCGTCTGAACCAAGGCGGTGGCGGATGTTCTCCAGCAGGTAGTTCTCGCCCACAGACGGATCGACGCCGTTGTCCAGTGCCCAGGCCCGTCCGATCTCCGCCCGGCGCTGCAGGCCCAGCTGCAGGCTTTCCTGCAACAGCGCCACGTCTTCAATGGAGACCACGCCTGGCCGGCCAGCCCAGACCGCGTAGACGAAAGGAAGTCCCACCAAGTTGTGCCATTGCTCACCCAGGTCGTAGACGTGGCGAAAGCGGCCTTCGATGTGCAGGCCGAGATCGCCGATGATGAGGGCGCCGCGCGTGCCGCTCACCGCATCTGCGATCTGCTCGTGCACCACTTCGGCGAAGTCGGGATGAAGGCCGCGCTCTTTGCTCAGCAGGCGCAGCAACATCTGCGAGGTGCGCGAGGCTCCGTCGAGGGCGATGGCGGTCATCTCTTCCCACCGCACCTGGCCCACCAGCACGACGGTGCGCACCGGGCCGCGGCTGGCAATGGCAATACCGGGCACCACGCGAAGTTCTTCGGCCGAGCTGGCGTAGCTGGCGATGGGCATGAGCCCCAGGTCTGCTTCGCCTGCGGCTACCGCGGCGGCACAGCGCGAGGGTTCGGCGAAACGCAGGTCGAAGCGATCGGCGCCCAGCAAACCCTGCTCGATGCCGTGGGTGACGGGCCGCGCGTTCAGAAAGGAAACCGCGGCCAGGCACAGGCGCCGGCTCATCTCAGTTCTCCCGCGGGCGACGCGCAGACGGGCAGCGCCTCGCCTTGTGCGATCACGTTGTAAAGCGTGTCGCGCTCCACGGGCGTGCGGCCAGCGGCGTGGATGAGATGGACGATTTCGGCAGGCGCCAGGGCCCGTGGCGCATCGGAGCCCGCCAAGTGATAGATTTTCTCTTCTTGCACGGTGCCGTCCAGATCATCGGCACCGAACCACAGCGCGCTCTGCGCGGTCTTGATTCCCAGCGAGATCCAATAGGCCTTGATGTGGGGAATGTTGTGCAGCAGAAGCCGCGCCACCGCGCACACACGCAGATCGTCGACCGCGGTGGGTGCGGGAAGATGAGAAAGCGCGTTGTTGTCGGGATGAAAGGCCAGGGGAATGAAGGCCTGGAAGCCGCCGGTCTCGTCCTGCAGCGCTCGCAGGCGCAGCATGTGATCGACCCGTTCTTCGACTGTCTCGACGGTCCCGTAAAGCATGGTGCAATTGGAGCGCACACCCATTTGGTGGGCCGTGCGGTGAACCTGCAACCACTCTTCGGCGTTGCACTTGTTGGGGCAAATGCGCTGGCGCACATGGGGCGCGAAGATCTCGGCGCCGCCCCCGGGCAGCGAGTCGAGCCCGGCCGCGCGCAGACGCTGCAACACCTCGCGCACCTCCAATTGGAAGAGCTTGTGAAAGTGGAAGATCTCGACTGCACTGAAGCCCTTGATGTGAAGCGCCGGTTGCAGTCGCTTCAGGCCGGCCACAAGTTCGAGGTAGTAGTCGAAGGGAAGACTGTCATTGAGTCCGCCTACCACATGGACTTCAGTCACGGGATCGCCAGCGTCGATTCTCGCTTTCAGCTTGCCCCATGCCTGCGAGAGGCTCAGCGTGAAGGCCCCCGGCTGCTCAGGGCTGCGGCGCGAGAACGAGCACAGCTTGCAACCCGCCACGCACAGGTTGGTCGGGTTGATGTGCAGGTTGCGGTTGAAGGTGGTGCGATCGCCGTGCCGCTGCTCGCGCACTTGGTTGGCCAGCCCAGCCAGCTTCAGCAGACCGGGCTCGCGGAAAAGTGCGACGCCGTCGTCGAAGGACAGCGGGATCCCGGCGTTCACCTTCTCGGCAATTGAGGCGAGGGTCACGGCGCGAACTCCCGCAGCGAGCCTCCTGCCATGCGTTCGAAGGCGCGCAGCCCGGCCCCGCGCAGAAGCTGGGCCGCCTCGGCGCGCGTGATAGCGCGGTTGCCCGCATTCTCGCCCAGGCGTAGGGGGCGCTCTTCCACGATGGGCCCGCAGATCTCATCGGCGCCAAAGCCCAGAGCAAGTTGGCCCAACTTGGGGCCGAGACGATCCAGATCGACGAGCACGTGCGGCACCCCGACCAGCGCCAGCCGGCAGCGAGCGACAAACAGCAAGGTGGCAAGGCCCAGGCAATCGTCCTCGGGCGTGGGCACGACGCCGTCGAGGACCAGACCGTCGCGCACCTGCTCGGCGAGCGCGGCCAGGCGTCGCTCTTGTTGCGGCGCCGATTCCTCGGCGGGGACGGCAAGCCGGAGCAGGCCACGCAACCCGCGGCCCGTGGCTTCGGTCAGCATGGGAAGCGACGTCGCGATGAAGGTGTTGCAAGAGAAGAAGCCGCGGCCGCCCGTCGCGGTCTGCGCCGCAGCCTGGGCCGCGCGACCGAGGACGAAGAGATCGAGGGATGGACTCGCCGCCGTGGCGACACCGCTGCTCATCGCCGCACTTCCTCCTCGGCCCAGCGGGGCGCAAGCGAGTGCACGACGCTCAATTGGTCAAGCACGCGCGCCACCACCGTGTCGGCCAGCGCCTCGATCGTGGCCGGCCGAAAGTAGAAAGACGGCGCTGCGGGCAAGACCACCGCCCCGGCGCGCGTCACCGCCAGCATGTTTTCCAGGTGAATCTGCGACAGCGGGGTCTCGCGCACCACCAGCACCAGCTTGCGGCGTTCCTTCAAGGCCACGTCCGCGGCCCGGCTGATGAGATCGTCGCCCATACCATGAGCGATGCGTGCCAGCCGTCCCATCGAGCATGGGATGACGACCACGGCGTCCCACAGCGCCGAGCCCGAGGCGAAGGGTGAAGCAAAATCGTCCACGGCATAGCGGTGGAAGGGAAAGTTGGGTTCGCCACCGAGCTCGTGACGCCAGACCTGCAGACCGCACGGAGAAAAACACGTGGCCACCTCGACGCCGGGGGCCGCAGCCAAAGTGTCGAGCAGCCGGCGCGCATACAGCGATCCGGAAGCGCCCCCGACCGCGACCAGCAGCTTCATTGCGCCTCCACCAGCGAGGCGATCCCGCCCGGGAAAAGGTCATGACTGCGAACATCGGTGAACCCAGCGGTCCGCAGCCGGGCTTCAAAATCAGCCCGCATATCGAAGCGCTGGATCGATTCCGGCAGGTAACGGTAGGCCGCGCGATCACCGCTGATGGCCCAGCCCAGCAAGGGCAGCAAACGGCCCGTGAAAATCCCGTCCCAGAATGGGCGTGGCCGCGCCGAGTGAAAGAATTCCAGGACGACCAATCGGCCGCCGGGTCGTACGACCCGGCGCAACTCGGCCAGGCCCGATGCAAGGTCGCGCAGGTTGCGCACGCAGAAGCCAGAAAAGGATGCGGCGAACGAGCCATCCCGGTAAGGCAGCCGGTGACCGTCGGCGGTGTGCAGGACAACTTTCGCGGCGCCACGCTTGCGCCGACCCGCGAGCAGCATCGCGCGTGTGAAGTCCGCGGCCACCACCTGCGCATCCGGCCGTTGCCGCAGGATCTCGACCGCGCCGTCGAGTGTGCCCGCGCCCAGATCCAGCACCCAGGGAGACTGCTCAAGTCCGCCGAGCAGGAGGCGCATGGCCCGGCGCCGCCAGAGCACGTCGAGACCGGCGGACATGACCCGATTCGTGGCATCGTACCGGCCGGCGATGCGGTCGAACATTTCGCGCACGTCGGTCGCGGCCTGGGCCATGTCACGCCACCCGGTCGACCGACAGGTGCGCCAGCGCGGCCAGCGCATCCCGGTAGGGCGAGGAGGGCACGGCTTGCAGTTCGGCAACGGCGGCACGGGCAATGGTCATGGCCTCGGTGTGGGCGCGGTCGAGGCCGCCCACGGCGCGCGTCGCCTGCATGATGCGGGCGGCGTCTTGCATCGACACCCCAGATTCACCCATGGCAGACCGGATGTCGTCGCGCAAGGCCGGGCTGGCCTCGCAGGCCAACAAGACCGGCAGGGTCAGCTTGCCCTCTTGCAGGTCGCGCCCCGCGGACTTGCCGCTCGCGGCGTCGTCGCCCGCGCAGTCCAGAACGTCGTCGGTGATCTGGAACGCGCGACCCAGCAAACGGCCGTAGCGGGCCAGGGCCGCGTCGAGCGGGGCGGGCAGCACTCCGCCTACCCGCGCGCACCACGCCATCAGCGCTCCCGTCTTGCGGTCGACAACTTCGAAGTAGCTTTCGGCGGTCGCATCGGGATCGCCCGCGCCCTCCAGTTGCGCGACTTCGCCCTCGGCCATTTCGGTCACGGCCGCAGCCAGCGCCTCGACCGCGCCCAGTGTTCCAGTGGCCGCGACCGCATCGAGCCCGCGCGCGAAACAGAAATCTCCCACCAGCACGGCGATGCCGTTGCCCCATAGCTTGCGCGCAGCCGGCCGCCCGCGCCGGACCGCCCCGCCGTCCACCACGTCGTCGTGGAAAAGGGTGGCGGTGTGAATGAGTTCGGCGGCACAGGCGACTGCGATGCCCACGTGCAAGGGCGCGTCGGTCGCCCGGCAGGCGAGCACCGCCAAGAGCGGCCGCAGCCGCTTGCCGCCCGCGCCGAGCAGGTGGCCTCCCACCTCGGGAATGCGCCCCATGGGGCTGTCCATATGGGCCAAGAGGCGCGTCTCCACCACCTGCATGGGATCGCTGACCAGGGCCAGCACATCGGCGGCGGAAAGTCGGGGCGCGTCCGGGGCTGGGCTCGCGCGCCAGTGCAGCGCGGCCCCGCTCATGAGGCGCGTCCCGTCTTGGCCACGGGGGCCAGTTCACACTTTTCCAGACGTTCACCGGCGCGCGCGGCCAGTTGTCCGCACGCCGCTGCGGCGTCGGAGCCGCGCGAGGTGCGGATGTAAACCGGGATGTCCGCCAACCGGACCGCGTTCTGAAAGGCCAGTGCCCGCGCCGCGCTGGGGCTCTCGAAGGGCAGGCCCGGCACGGGATTGTACGGGATGATGTTCACCTTGCTGGGAATACCACGCAACAGGCGCGGCAGGCGAGCCGCATCCATGTCGCTGTCGTTGACGCCAGCAAGCAAAACGTATTCGAAAGTAATGCGGCGGTGGTGGGCCAGGGGAAAACGGCGTGCAGCGGCCAGCAGCGAGGCGATGTTCCAGTGCCGGTTGATGGGCATGAGCCGGTCGCGCACTTCGTCGGTGGTGGCGTTGAGCGAGATGGCCAGATTGGGCGCCGGCCGCAGTTTGGCCAAGGCATCGATGCCAGTCACCACGCCTGCGGTGGAAACCGTGAGGCGTCGGGGCGACAGGCCAGCGCCCCAGGGATGCTCGAAAATCTTGAGTGCGCGCACCACCGCATCCAGGTTGTGCAGCGGCTCGCCCATACCCATGAAGACCACGTT
This sequence comes from uncultured delta proteobacterium, assembly GCA_963755125.1. Taxonomy (GTDB): domain Bacteria; phylum Myxococcota_A; class Polyangia; order Fen-1088; family Fen-1088; genus Fen-1137. The sequence continues at coordinate 147,819 of CAVWIP010000016.1, read as the reverse complement.
GCTCGGCTTGTACCCCGCCAATTCCATGCCCCAGTAAAGTTGTTCGACCATCTCGCCGGCAGACAGGTGCCGGCCGAAACCCAGGGTGGCGGTGGCGCAAAAGGCGCAGCCCCAGGCGCAGCCGGCCTGGCACGAAAGGCACAGGGTCAGCTTGGCCCGCTCGGGTTTGTCGTCGGGGATCAGCACCGACTCGATGGCGCAACCGTCGTGGGTGCGGAAGCGGAACTTGCGCGTGCCATCGGCCGCGGCCACCAGTCCGTCCAGGCGGATGGGTTGCAAGGGCGCCTCGGCCAGCAGGGGGTCGCGCAGGGAGCGGGGAATGTTGCTCACGGCATCGAGCGCGCGCACGCTGCCCACGCCGCCCGGCCCAGGGCCGTGCAGCCAGCGGAAGACCTGCTCGGCACGAAATGGGGGTTCACCCTTGCGCGCCACGCGCTCCCGCAACTCCTCGATGGTGAGCGATCGAAGGTCCAACGGCGGGGAGTATAGCCGCGGATCGGCGCAACGCCGGCCCGAATGAGGAGATGGATGTCGCGCGTTGCGCGGCGCAGTTCGCGGGCTCGATCTTGGCTACTGGGGCAGACCCAATTCGGAGCCAGCGAAAAACCAACCGAGCTCGAAGCGAGCGGTGTCCGGGCCGTCGCTGCCGTGTACGGCGTTGCGCTCGATGTTGGTTCCGAAGCTTGCGCGTATGGTGCCGGGCGGCGCCTTGCTGGAATCGGTCGGGCCCATCAACTCGCGCCAGCGCAAGATGGCGTTGTCGCCCTCCAGGGCCATGACCACGCAAGGACCCGAGGTCATGAAGGTGACCAGGCTGCGAAAGAACGGGCGTTCCCGGTGTACTCCATAGAAGCCCTCAGCTTGCACCTGGCTCATGCGCAAAAGGCGCAGGCCGATGACTCGCAGTCCAGCGGCTTCGATGGCGGTGATGATGCCGCCGATGGCGTTTTTCGCGACGGCGTCTGGTTTGATGATGGCGAAGGTGCGTTCTGTAGCCATGGGAACTCCTGGGCGCAAAAGACTAGGCGTCCGCGCGCGCGACTGCAACAGGGATAGAGCCGGTTGGCCGCGTGGGGAGGCGGCGAGCGTTGCTCGCCGCGCACCATGGCGGGAGGGTTTGGGAACCCTTTGAGGGTTCCCATGTTGGTCGCGTGGGGAGGCGGCGAGCGTTGCTCGCCGCGCGCCATGGCGGGAGGGTTTGGGAACCCTTTGAGGGTTCCCATGTCAGCAGACTACCCGCCCGATGGCGAATTTCAGGTAGTCGCCCTCGGGAAAGGCGGGCAGGGCAGGGTGGTCGAATCCGGCGCCGATCACGGATTCCAGCCGAAATCTGCGGCCTGCGGCCGCCGCGCCTCGCTCCACACTGGCGAGAAACTCGTCGCGCGGAAAATGGCTGGAACAGGAAGCCGCGCACAGCAGCCCGCCGGGCGCGACCACGGTGGCGGCCATGCGATGCAGGTGAGCGTAGGCGCGCCGAGCGGCCGGCAGCGCGCGTCGCGACGGCGCGAAGCTGGGCGGGTCTGAAATCACGATGTCCCACTGTTGTTGGCGTTGGGCCGCCTGTGCGAGAAACTCCAGCGCATCCATGGCGTGAAAATCGGCATGCTCCAGCGACAGACGGTTGAGCTGGAAATTGCGGCGTGCCGTCGCCAGCGCCGGCTTGGCAATGTCCACGGTGTCAGTATGGGCAGCGCCTGCTGCCGCGGCGTAGAGGGAAAACCCGCCCGTGTAGCCGTAGAGATTCAGCACCGACTTGCCAGCCGCGTGACCCGCCATCGCCTGCCGGTTCTCGCGCTGGTCGAGAAACAGCCCGCCCTTCTGGGCGCGGCCCAAATCCACGATGAAGCGAATGCCGTTCTCGCGTACCTCGATCTCGCCCAGCTCGCCGCTGCGCTGTTCGCGATCCACGACCCGTGACAGGCGCAGTGGGGCCGAGCACTCGGCCAGCAGGCGATCGAGATCGCGGTAGAACGGGCGGGCGCCTGCGCCGTCGAAACGCACCACCGCCGCCTGGTCGTACAGGTCGACGTGAATTCCCGGCAGGCCGTCGCCCTCACCGTGGGCCCAGCGAAAGGCGTTGGTCGTGTTGCGCTCCAGGCGCGCCAGCCGCTTGGTCAGGGCCTGGTGTAGGCGATCGCGGACCAGCGCGCGTGCGTCGCGCATGGGCTGCAGGTCGAGCACACGCACCGCGATGGGCCCGGCTGCATCCCAGTAGCCGTGGGCCAAAATCCTGCCGTCATGCCCGGCCACCGCAACGACGGTTCCACTTGCCATGGATGGTGACTCGGCCAGTGCGTCGCGGAAGACCCAGGGATGACCCTGGCGCAGGGCACGTCCCAGGTTCTTGCGCAGGATCACCTTGGGAGAAACCGACATGGGGCTCGATCCTTGCCTCTGGAACGAAGTTGCTAGAACCCGAGGCCGACGTTGAGCATGAAGCCGTGGCTGTAGTGCTTGGGTGGCTCGGCGGTGGGGCTCGTGACGTCCATCGGGTAGTTCTCGCGCTCGCCAAAGGTATTGATGAAGTAGCCAACCTCGGCGCGGAGCTGCACCGACGAAAGTCGACCTAGGAGCACACCGACAGTCGGCTGCAGCGCGATGCCACTGGCGCCTTGGCCTCCGAGATTCATGTACGCCCAGCGCACGACGCCGCCCAGGTACGGCGTGAAATCTTCGCGCAGCAGGGGATAGTACCCTCCTATGGAGGCGGCGTAGGATCCGTGGCTGTCCGCGACTCCCACGTCGACAGCCACATCAGCCATCCACGAACGCGCGTCGTACAGCCAGAAGAGCCCGCCACCCGGAAGAGCGGTCATCGAGCCGCCTGCTGTGTTGAATGGCAAGTAGGTGAACAAGTGAAGGCCGAACGACTTGTTGGCCGTGCGTCGAGCGAGGTTGTTGGTCTCCTTGTCGGTCACGGTGTCGATTTCCGCGCTGTCGCGAACCGGCTTGCCGATCAGCATGGCATGAACCAGCCGCTGGATGACGGTGTCCAGTTCCTCCGGGCCGCCGGAAATCACGATGCTGTCCCAGTAGACGACCTGCCCTGTGCTGGCCGCGTATGCGGTCAGCCGCACGCGCGCCGAGGTGCCGAAATGGATGAGGCGGAGGACGATGGCCTGCTCGGCGCCGAGCGCAGTCGCTTGCTTGGCCGCCTGCGCGGGGGTCGGTTCCTCCGTGCTCGGCGTAGCGGTGGGCTCCACGACCGTGTAGACGCCGGTACGCTGCAGGTGGTCCTTCAGAAGATCGCGTGATGCTTGCAAGATCGTCGGGGCCACGTTGTCTCCAGTTGGCGGCAGCAGCGCGACCACCCGTGGGGCCGCCCACGACACGGCCGGCGACGCCCTGAAAGCGATGGAGAAGGCAAGACACAGGATGAAAGGCACCGGCTTCTTCATTTGGTTGTCTGCAAGTATAGACTGGTGTCCGTTTGGTTTCGGCCGTGATGTGATAAACGTAGGCTTGCCTCCTGTGCAGGATGTCACGTGACCACGGCAGAAAACACCCTTGAGGGTTCCCATGTGAATTGGTTCGACCGCCTGAGCGAGCGGCAGATGACCCTGCTCGTGATCGTGGTCGGCCTGCTGCTCTACATCCCGTTCGCCGGTACTTACGGTCTGTGGGATCCCTGGGAGACGCACTACTCGGAGGTCGCGCGCCAGATGACCAAGCGGGGCGACTTCATCAGCTTGTGGTGGCCCGGATCGCCGCGCGACGCTGACGTGTTCTGGTCGAAGCCGGTGCTGACCTTCTGGATCATGAGCATCGGCATGCACATCGCGCGCATCGGCCTGCCCGGAAACGACCCAGGCGAGATGGCCTTGCTTTCACGCACCGAATGGGCGGTGCGCGTGCCTTTCTGCCTGTTCGGCGTGCTCGCGCTGTGGGGCGTTTACTTGGTCGTGTCGCGTTTCGTGAATCGCCGGGCCGGGTTCCTGGCGGCTCTCGTGACCGGAACCTGCCCGATGTTCAGCCTGATTGCTCGTCAGGCCATGACCGACATGGCCTTTGTAGGGCCCATGACCATGGCCCTGGCGCTGGGAACGCTCGCCTTGCTCGACGATCGCGACGAGTTGCTGCCTCGGCGCGGCCGCGGTTGGCGGAGTTGGCCCCATCACCCGCTGTTCTACACCACCCTCGGCGTCTTCCTGGTCATCGTGGTGCCGCAATTGCTGGTCGATTCGGTTCAGCTCAAGGTCAAGGTGCCGTGGGGCGAGGGCGAGGTCCTGATGTACGGCGCGGTCTTGATGATTCCCTACTATCTCGGCTCGGCCGCGTTTCTGTTCTTTGCGGCCCGCGCTCGCTACCGCGCCCCGCTTTACCTTTACATCGCGGCCATGCTATGCGGCCTGGCGGTGCTGGCCAAGGGCTTCGCCGGCCTGGGCTTGCCCCTGATCATCTTTCTCGCCTATCTGCTCTTCACCTGGAACTGGAAGCGGCTGCGGCGCGCGCAGCTTCTGCCCGCGGTGGTGCTATCGATCGTGGTCGTGGTCGTGGTCGCGGCGCCCTGGCACCATGCCATGATCGCGCGGCACGGGTGGGCTTTCTGGAATGAGCTGTTCGGCGACAACCACTGGCGGCGCATGATGCTGGGCCGTCACGGCGATCGGGGCTCGTTCGAGTACTTCCTGCGCGAGCTGGGCTACGGCACCTTGCCCTGGGTGGCCCTGGCCCCGGCTGCCGTCGCCACCATGGTCATGCGCAAGGCGGACGACGTGCGCCGGCAATCGGTGTACTGGCTGGGCGCCATCTGGTTCGTGGCGGGCTACGCCGTGGTGTCCATGTCCATGACCAAGTTTCACCACTACGTCATGCCCGCCATCCCTGGCCTGGGCATCGTTATCGGGTGTTTCCTCGACGACCTCTGCACCCGGCGAGACGCGCGACGTGGGTTCTTGGCAGTTCTTCCTGGGGTGCCGCTCTTGCTCCTGGTGATGGCAGACCTGGTGAACGCCAAGAATGCCAGCGAGCGCTTCCTGTGGCTGTTCTCCTACGACTACGTGCACAGCCCGACCGGGCGGCCTTGGCCCAGCGAACTAGACTTCCGCACGCCCCTCATCGTCTTCGCGGTGCTGTTCAGCCTCACTCTGGTGGCGCTGGCCTGGCGCAAGTCACTGCGTTTCGCTGTGGTTGGGTTGTGCGGGGCGGCCGTGCTCTTTACCTGGTTTCTGCTGGACGTGTTCATGCGGGAGGTGGCGCCTTTCTGGTCGCAGAAAGGGACCATAGCCGAGTACTACAAGCACCGCCGTTCGCCCGACGAGCGGCTCATCGCTTACTCCATGTACTGGCGGGGAGAAACCTTCTATACCAAGAACGAGATCTATGAAGGCCCGCAGGAGGATCGCACGGTCTTCGACACCGACAACGCCGACGAGAAGATGGAAGAGTGGGTGAAGACCCACCGCGGCCACCGCGTGTTCGTGCTCTTCGAACGAGGCCGACTGGAGAAGGTGAAGCGGCTCCTGCCACCGGAATCGCGCGACAGCTTCCAGATTCTCTACGAGAAGAACAACAAGTTCTCGCTGGCGCAGGCCGATATCTAGAAAACGACTCAAAAAATCGCGGTCTTCGGCGCGCCCTCTTGGCTTGCGGGTGCTAGCAGCACGATGCAGGTCAACGCCATTCCATAGATGAAAGTCCCCACGAGAAAGCTGCTCGAAAACCCGAAGGACATGGAAATCAGCACCGTCAACACGGAGCCGAAGACCGAGGCACCGCCATTGATCGCCCAAGCCCAAGAAACCAGCGAGTTCGATTCCTTCGCGGCCAGGCGCATTCCAGTCGGGAAGGGCATCCCCATGATGAAGGCTATCGGAGCGATGGTCGCCATGGCGACGACAATACGTCGTGCGGTCGATGCGCCCAAGGTGATATGGATGATTCTGGGCAAAGCAAATCCGTAGAGCACCAGCAAGCCTAAGACCAACGTCAGAATCACGGGAAGGGTCAGTACCGTTCGGCAGCGACCGGCGACGTGACTGCCGAGGCCGCTTGACAGCAGCATGGTGAACATGACCACCGATAGCGCATAGACCGGATCGCCGAGATGAAGGTTGAACCGCTGTATCAGCACGATTTCGATGGCCATGAAGCCCAAGCCAAGGCAGGCAAAGTAGACCGCCCAGCCGATAGAACGGCCGAGAGTTGGGGCACCTGCTTCCGGCAGGGTTTTCGTCACACGTCGCCCGGCCCACCCCGCGAGGAGCAGCGGTGTGAGGAAGAGAGCAAACGCGCATGTCGCCGTGGCCACAAGAGCAATGAGCAGCGTCTGTCCTCCAAAGGTTAGCTGGCCGGCCCCTGCGGAAATCGTGTTCATGTGAAATCGATGCATCAGCCAAGCGAGCAGTGGCACGCGGTCGAAGAAGAAAGGACGATTGTCATCGACAAGGGACAGGTCGTAGGCGGCGCGAGCTATGAACCGCTCGGACTGCGGGCCCATCACCGTGGCGATCACCGGGTTGTTACCGCGCCAACCACTTGCTGGCGGCAAATACTCGACGGCGAATTGCATTCGGTTCGCCCACGCCAGCAGCTCGTCGCATTCGCCCGGGTCAAACGGGCTGAGCTTGAAGATGATGGTCGCCAGCGAGGGAGCCTTTGTCAATTCGGTGCGCGTGCGGACAATCGCCAGGTTTTTTCTGGCATCCGCGACACCCCGACGGCGCAGCGCCTCCTTGCCCAGCACAACCACGCGCAACACCTCCTCGGGCGGCTGGCGGTACCAGCGCGAGAACGACAGCATACCTTGGGGTGCGAGCCGCGACAGGTAGTCAGAAAAGGCGTCGACCGTGTAAAGGCTGTTCTCGACCAGCGCGAACGCACCGGCGGACGACGCAGCCCAAGTGTCGACCAGTGACGCCTGGATCAGATCGTACTTTCGTTGGGTGGAGCGGACGTAGCTGCGCCCATCGTCGTGCACGATGTCCACGCGCGGATAATCCGAATACAAACCGCCAACGAAGTCCTTGAACGGTCCGCGCAACAGATCGATTGTTAGGCCATTGATTTCCACGCCGGTGACATGCTGGGCGCCCGCCGAGAGCGCTGTCAGCACGTCGCGACCACCACCTGCTCCGATAACCAACACGCTGCCTTGCGGCCTTGTATGATACGCGGCCGAGGCAACGTCGTAGTGAAGGTAGTCCACTTCTGCTAGATCGCCGCGAAACCCGACGATCTGCGTGAGCGCTCCCGCGTCGTAGGTCAGATAGAGTTCTCGCGCCTGCTTGCCCTGGATCGTGTGGCTGTAGCCGAAGCTGACGGGCGCCCGTTTCGTCCACAAGTCCGGCGCTGTGCCTGCAACTTCCACGCGCGAGAACGAGTTCCATCGGCGTTCGAGCGCTTCACCTTGCCGTCCCCCGTGCGCGTACTTGATGTCATAGAACTCGAATACCAGATTGGCCGAGGCCGTGCCGACGATGATGGCAAAAACCGTCAAGCAAACCGCCCGCCGACGCGGCGCCGCCGGGCCGGCGAGAACGAAGCCGGCGACCACGGCAGCCGCGCTGGTAAAAAGCAGCGCTGTGGGCGCGCCAAGCCAGTTGGTCATCGGAATGAATGCCAGACAGCCGAAACCAGCGCCGACCAAATCGAAACAGTAGAGCCGGTTTGTCTGTTGGGCATGGCACGACAGCAAATGCGCGATGATTATTCCGCCGGCAGCGAATGGCACCAGACAAAAGCCGAGCACCGTCAGCACCTTGAGCCAGTTCTCCGCCGAGGTCTCCATGCCTATCGGCATGTGGAAAGCCACGGCGCCCGCGGCCACCGTGCCGATGGCGAAGACCGTAGCCCAGAAGGAAGCGGCCGAAGCCAGGTTGTCTCGACGGAATCGGCCCGAGACCGCGTTGACCAGCAGGCCGCCGAAGCCTAGGCCCGTCATGGCGAGCGACACGGCGACAAACGAAAGATGATGAAACATGACGACCGAGAAGATGCGCGTGAGCAGCAGCTCCAGCAGCAGCACGGAGAAACTTAGTAGGAATATTCCCTGGTCGAGACGCGTCGGCAGATACCGTCTAGTGGATGAAGCCACCGTCGGGCCGTAATCTCTACAGGTTCTCGGCCGCGGCGATGAGGTCGCGCACCCCTTGGACCGAATTCTCCAACATCTGGCGTTCCGTGGCGTCGAGTTCGATGACCACCACCTTCTCCACTCCGCGGCCGCCGATGACTGCGGGCACGCCCATGTACACGTCGTGCACGCCATACTCGCCTCGCAGGTACACCGCGCAGGGAAGCAGTCGCTTTTCGTCGTAGAGATACGAACGCGCCATCTGCACGGCTGCTGAGGCAGGCGCGTAGTAGGCGCTTGACCCCATGAGCCTGACCACCTCGGCGCCGCTGTCGCGCGTGCGCTGGATGATGGCGTCCAGTCGGTTTTGCGGGATGAGCTGGCGAACGGGAATGCCGTTGATGGTGCAGTAGCTGAGCACGGGCACCATGGTCTCACCGTGGCCGCCCAGCACCATGGCGCGCACGTCCTTGACTGCCACGCCGGCCTCTCGCGCGATGAAGAGCTGAAAGCGCGCTGAATCGAGCTGACCCGCCATGCCCACCACTCGTTCAGGGGGAAACCCGGTGGCTCGTTTCATCTCGTGCACCATGGCGTCGAGCGGATTGGAAATCACGATGACGAAACAATCGGGGGCTTGCACCTTGAGGTTCTCGGCCACGCTGCGAATGATGCGCAGGTTGACCCCCAGCAGATCGTTGCGCGACATGCCCGGCTTGCGCGGTATGCCCGCGGTCACGATGGCCACGTCGCTGCCCGCCAGGTCGTCCCAGTTGGAGGTTCCCGCGATGCGCACGTCGTAACCCAGGATCGAGCCGTTCTGCTCCAGGTCCAGGGCCTTGCCCTGGGCGATGCCCAGCTTGTCCGGGATGTCGAAGAGATAGACGTCGCCCAGCTCGAGTCGGGCCGCCTGGGCCGCGAGCTCGCCGCCAATATTGCCCGCGCCGATCAGTGCGATCTTTTTTCGATGCATGGGAAAGAAGCCTCCGCCAGTCCTGTTTCCGTCGGTTAGTGATAGCGTGTCAGGGCGCAGAAGCCAACCGAAAACGCGCCGGGCTGTTTAGTTGACCGAGCGATCAGACTCGCTCGCGCCGATCGCCGATGTCCCCAGGGTGCCAGGTTTCCATGCTGGAAAGGTCGCCCTCGTCCTGGCCCAGGAAGCGCGCGCGCAGCACCCGCCGCATGATCTTGCCGCTGCGGTTTCTGGGCAGGCTGGCCACGAACCTGACGTCCTGGGGGCTCGCGATGGACGAGATGCGGTTCGCCACGTGCAGGCGAATGCGGCTTTCCAACTCGCGCGAGGCGGACTGACCCGGGCGCAGGCAGACGAAGACCACGACCTTCTCGAAGCGAATGGGGTCAGGCGCGCTCACGGCGGCTGCTTCGGCCACTTCGGGCAGTTCCAGCAAGACACTCTCGATCTCGAACGGGCCCACCAGATGCCCCGAGGTGTTGATCACGTCGTCGGTGCGGCCCACGAACCAGAAGTAACCATCCGCGTCCCGCACCGCCATGTCGCCCGAGTCGTAGTACTCGCCGTGGAACCGGCTGGCATAGACCTCGGGGCGGTTGAGGTACTGGGCAAACATGGAGGGCCAACCTGAACGCAGGCACAGCCGACCCTGCTGTCCAGCGGGCAGGGGTTGGCCCGTGCTGTCCAGGATAACGGCTTCAACGCCGTCGACCACCTTGCCCATGGAACCGGGGCGCACGGCCAGCCCGGGTCGGTTGGCGATCATGATGGCACCGGTCTCGGTCTGGAACCAGGTATCGTGGATCTCCTTGCCCAAGGTGCGGCGGGCCCAGTAGGTGATCTCAGGATTGAGCGGCTCGCCCACGCTGGCTGCGCAGCGCAGAGATTCGAGGCGCCGGCCCGTACAGAGTGACGCCTCTTCCCGCATCAGCATGCGCAGCGCGGTCGGGGCCGTGTACCAGACGTTGACCCGTTCCTGCTCGAGAATGGTCATCCACGCGCCAGCATCGAAGTTGCCGCCGTAGTGGACCTGGGTGGCGCCGACGGCCCAGGGCCCGATGATCCCGTAGGATGTCCCCGTCACCCAGCCCGGGTCGGCCGTGCACCAGAACACGTCACCCGGCCCCAGGCCGAGAACATCGCGTGTCGTCCCCACAATAGTGGGCAAGGCCCCATGCACGTGCAGCACGCCCTTGGGCTTGCCCGTCGAGCCGGAGGTGTAGTGGAGGATCGACGGCGTCTCTGGCGCAGTGGGCGCCACCACGAAATCGGACAAGGCTTCCCGCATTAGGCGGCGATAGCTCAGGACATCGGCGGCGGGGTGGTCATCCACGTCGACCAACAGGACATGGCGCAGGTCGGGCAACCGGTCGCGGATGCGGTGAACCTTCTTTAGCAGGCTGTGCTTGGTGAGAAGGACGCAGGCGTGGGAATCGCCCAACCGGTCCAAGAGCGCTTCGTCACCGAAGTTGGCGAACAAGGGACCCACCACGGCGCGCGCCTTCAGGCCACCCAGAAAGGCGATGAACACCTCGGGCAGTTTGGGCAGCATGATGAAGACGCGCGCACCGGGCGCCACACCCAGCCTGGCCAGCACTGCCGCAAATCGTGAGCTCTCGCGGGCCAGTTGTCCGAAGGTGAAATCACTCTGCTCGCCGTCCGAACCCAGCCAGCGCAAGGCCACCGCGGACTCACGCCCTAGCCGACACTGCAGGTCGGTACAGGCAAAGCCAATGTTATCTTCGAGGCGGGCGGGAGTACTCACGGGACCAGTGTCCTAGACGTAAGAGCTAGGCGTTTTCTTCTTTGCAAACGGTTCGGGTGCTCGATTCCGGGGCCGCTTCGTCTCGGCGCGCAACTGGCACCGGCACGGTCGCTAAAAAATCGCGCCCACGTTGCCGCCGACTGCAAAACCGGCCTGGTAACCGACGTAGGGGGCAATTGTGTACATGGTCTTGTCGCCCTTGAATCCCATGTTGGCGCGAAGGAACACGCGGGGTTTCTGGTCATAGTTTGTTGTCTGGCCCGGACTAACCGCGGCGTTGCCATCTATTGTTGTGCTGTGCCATGTCGTGGCCTGCAGATCATACGCCACGAATACCTCGGGAATGCCGACAAAAGTGTTGCTGAAGTCGATGCGCCGAAAGACAGAGGCGCCGAACAACACGCCCCATCCGTCGGGATTGGGCGCCCCACCGTTGCCCATGAAGATTCGTTTCTCGACCGCGAGAGTGCCAGCGACCGAAACTGGCAAATGGCCATCCTCGGAACGGGTGAGATAGACGTTGGCAAACGGCATAAGACCGATGGACGAGAGATGGTTTGCATCCCCGCTGCTATAGCTGTAGCGAGTCACGTCGATACCGACGTCGAACATGCCCCGATAAGTGTAGCTGGGCACGACGGACGCGCTCCACCCCGTCCCTATCGCAGCAGCACCAACCGTGGCGCTTATGCCGGGATCCCCTTTTTCGAGGAAGACACCCTGTGCATGCGCCGTCGCGGCGGTCAGGGTGAGGGCAAGGAAGCAGAGGCCGAATGTCGTTCGCATCGTAGGTTCCTCCAGCACGGACGCCATATTTGCACGGCTGGGCGTGCGCTCCAAGCCCTGAAGTGGTCGTGGCTGTCTAAGTCTGGGCCAAACTCAAGACCCACCGCGGCAGAGCGGTATGGTTTGCGAGTGGCGAGTCAACCTGCGAAATCTTTCCGCGGTGGCAGTCTGACGGTTGACGGTCGAGATTCGACAGTCGCACGGGCGTGATACTTTCATTTCTCTCGCTCCGGACAGCGTGAACTCGGTGGGAACCACACTCATCGCGATCGACGACACCAAACGCGGGCTGCTGATGACCAACGTGGTCCATCCCATTGTCTCGGAACAGGCCGGACCATCAGCCGCACCATCGGGGCTCAGGGCATCGCAAGGTTCGGCTCAACAACCCGCAAGAAATCTAGTACTCTTCCGGCCAGGCTTTTTTTCCGTCCCTAGAAACGGAGAGGCCCCACACTTTGTCGTTCAGGAGGGCCCGGATCGTGAAACGCACCATCCACATCCTTTTCTGGCTTTCGTTGGTCACGGCGCTGCTGGTTTTCCTGTTTCGCCGCGGAGAAAGGCAGCAAGCGCCGACCGAGACGCAGCCGTCCTCGGTCGGCGGGGTTACTGTGCTGGCTCATACTCGCCTTCCGCCGCCCAAGCTGGTCAGGCCCGATGCCGGCCCTGCCCGCGCTGCCGAACCTGAAATCTCGGCCGAGGCTGCCTTGATGAAGCAGATCCGGGACCATTACCGGACCGACCCGGCGAAGGCGGTCGAAGCGGCCCGCGAGGCGCGCGAGCGCTTCGGCGATTCGCGCGACTCGGACGAGCGCGACGGCTTGCTGGTTCAGGCATATCTCAACCTGCATGACACGGCGGCCGCGCGCGCCGAGATGCCCTACTACTACCAGCATCATCCGCACGGTCGCTGGGCGGACTATCTGTTCGCCTTGACCAACGTAGGCCCCAATGCGCCCCCCTAGTCACCGAACGGTTTTGCTGCCGCCGGCCCTGCCACATAGCTGAGGTCTGCGACGGATCAGCCGCTCGACCTGAGCCCCACCGCCACAACGTGCTCCTGCGCTCAGGTCGAGGTTGTAGTTGGACTGCCGCCCTTCACCCCGGGCCCAGGCTCGGCCGGGACGTTGACCCTTTCGTCCACGGGCGGAGGGAGCCCGCTCGCCACGCTCAACTCCGGTAGTGGAGGGAGCGGCATCGAAGCGTCCATCCGAGGGAGCGATGGATCGTGGGGCCCGGAATTCGTCGTCCAATCTTGGGATCGGCGGTTTTCCCGCCGGCAACTACGGGGATGTAAGCAGCCTGCCGTGGAAACCGGGAGACGCTCTCTCCGTTGTCGCGACAGGCGACGCCGTGCATGCATTCTCAGGCGCGTTGCAGGTCCCCGCATTTTTGTCCGGGGTCACGCCCGTGCTGGGTCAGGCTGTGCTCATCATAGATCGTACACAGGACTTCACGGTTACGTGGAACCCGGAGGGGAGGGCGCGCGAAAGCATGCTTCTGATCTTGCAGCAATCGACGCATCCCACCACCACCTGCTATTGCACCGCGCCGGATGCGGCGGCTGCACTGACGGTCGACGCAAGCCTTTTCAGCCCGTTCAGCGCCCAGGATTGCCAGATGATCTTGGAGCGCCTCGTCGCGTCGACCGCATCCAGCGACAACGCAACAATCACGCTTATCGGCGAAGTCGTGGAGAGTGCGGTGGTGATGTTTCAGTAGGTCGCAAGGAAGATGACGCGGCGACTCCTTGAACCGCTACACTTCCGATCTGCTACTGTTGGATGTGGAAAGGACGAATGTCAGGTCGCACATGTCTGCCGGTCGCAAACGGGTACCCCTGCACATCGTGCCGGCTGGCGTGCGCCCGGACATGGACGACGCTGAACTGGCCCGGGCTCTCATGACTGGCGAGCCATGGGCGCAGGCTGCGACGTGGAACCGATTCGCGCCTCTCGTCTTCAACATGGCGTGCCGCGCTCTGGGAAGCGATGACGAGGCCGAGGACATCACGCAGGAGGTGTTCTATCGGCTGTTCGCTCGGGCCAACACCCTCTGCAAGCCCGAGGCCCTGCGCAGTTTCATCGTTTCGTTCGCGATCCGAATTCTGAAATGGGATCTGCGCCGCAAGCGAGCAGGCCGCTGGCTGACCCTGTTCGAGCCAAGGAACCTGCCCGACGTCCCGTTCCGCGGAGCCGATCCCGAAGCCAGGGACGTGCTTCGGCGCTTCTACGTGATTCTCGACGAGCTCGGCACGCGCGAGCGTCTGGTCTTTGCGCTCCGCCACCTCGAATCGATGACCCTGGGAGAGATCGCCAGCGCAATGGGGATCTCGTTGTCGACGGTCAAGCGCGCGCATGCCCAAGCGGTTCTCGAGGTGGGAAACTGGATCGCAAGCGACAAGGATCTGGCGGGTTTCTTTTCGGAAGGGCAGGTTCCCGATGGAACGTGACGTCGATAAAGGGACCTCTGCAGCCACCGTCGAACGGGCGGCCGACTTCGTTCGTTCTGCGATCCCGCCCATGTCTGCGGCCCAGCGCGAGAGCGGACTGGACATCGTCAGGGCGCGGCTTGCGGCACACGAACGCCAGCGCGTCCGTCTGCTCAGGCTGTCAGCGGTCGGGATGGGGGCCGGGGTGGCCGCCTGCGCCCTGTGGTGGATTTTCTCTGGCGGCCGGGTGGGGGCGCCGGGGACAGAAAGCCTCGCCTACCGGGTCGAAGGCGGCGAGATTGTCGACGGAGGGTACCTTCACTCCTCGGGCAGCACCGGCGCGCGGTTGCGTTTCGCCGAGGGCAGCGAACTGGCGTTTCTCGAGGGTGCGCGCGGTCGTCTGCGCTCGGTCGACGCCAAGGGCGCCCGCATCGCCATCGAGCGAGGAACTGCATCGGTCAAGGTAGCGCACCGACCGGGCGCGCACTGGCTGGTCGATGCAGGACCCTTCCTGATCACGGTGCAGGGGACGACCTTCACGGTGTCCTGGGACGCGACGGGCGAGCAGCTCGATCTTCGCATGCAGCAGGGGATGGTTTCGGTCACTGGTCCACTTTCCGAGGGCGCGATCACGGTACGCGCGGGCCAGCGGCTGGCCATCAACCTGCCCAAGCGCGAGGTGGTGTTGCAGGACGTGGAAAGTGGCGCGGCCGTGCAACCTGCCGGCGCCCCGGTTTCGCCGGAGCCAGAGATGGGGTTGACGCAAGCTCATGACACCGACCACGGGGACACCGCGCGTGAGGCGATGGGCCAGCGCTCGGGCGCCCATGGCCACGGCGCCGTGGCTTGGCCGCGCAGTTGGTCCGCTGCCCTGGTGGCGGGAGACGCGGATACTATCCTCCGGGACGTCGAGCGGCGCGGACTGGAGCGCTGCCTTGCCGAAGCCTCGGGCGAGGATTTGTCGGCCCTCGCGGATGCGGCCCGCTACCGGCGACGAGACAGCATCGCCAAACAGGCGCTGCTGGCCCAACGCAGTCGCTTCCCTGGTTCGGCGCGCGCTTTCGACGCCGCCTTTCTTCTCGGGCGTCAGGAAGAGGTGCGCGAAGACAACGCACGCAAAGCGCTGTCATGGTACGAACGCTACCTTGAAGAGGCTCCCTCCGGGGCCTATGCTTCTGAGGCGCTGGGGCGAAAAATGATCGTGACGCACGAGCTGATGGGAGTTGCCGCGGCCCGGAGGGTCGCTGAGGACTACCTGCGGCGCTTTCCTGCCGGCACCTATGCCGGCGCGGCGAGGGCGCTTCGCCGAGGGCCGTGACCGCGATCGTTTCACGGCGAGCCTTCGCTGCGGGCCTGGTGCTGCTCGCGGCCGTGGCGGCAAAGACGGGATGGGCGGCGACGGTAATCCTGGTACGACCGGCGCACCCCAAGGCGGTCACGGCCGAGGCGCTGGTGCGCATGCACGGCGAACTGGTGTCGGCGGGATTCGACGTGCAGATAGTGGCCACCACGGCCGGGGCCGACCCGCGCGCATCGCTGGAGCAAATCGCGAGCGGGAACAACGTCGATGCCCTGGTCGCCATCCTGGGCGACGCCACGCCTGGTTCCGTCGAGGTGTGGGTCATCGACCGGGTGACCGGCAAGTCAGTGGTCAGGCGCATTCCCAGCCAGCCCGAGTCCGATCGGGCGGCCGAGGTCCTGGCCATCCGGGCGATCGAGCTTCTGCGGGCGAGCCTGCTGGAAGTGGCCATGGCCGGCGGACGGGAGTTTCCCCTCGTGCCCAAGCCGCCGTCTGCGGAGGTGACCCGCTTCGTGGACCGTGCGCTCGATTCGCGCAGGAACTCGCGCTGGGCGATCGAAGTTGGCGGCGGTGTGGTTGCGAGCTTCGACGGGGTGGGCCCGGCCGTGCTTCCCATGATTCGGCTCGACCGCGCGGTGGGTTTCTATGGACTCGTGCGGGTCACGGCGGCTGGGCTGGGCACCCGATCGCGGGTCGAGGCCCCGTCGGGCTCGGCTGATGTGGCGGCGCAGTTCGGGCTGATCGAGGCCGGCATCCGGCTGCGGCCGCGCCAGCGCTTGCAGCCGTTGTTCTTCTTGGGTGCCGGTGCGCAGTACACCTCGGCCGAAGGGCGGGCGTCCTGGCCTTACCAGGGACTAACAGCCGCGCGATGGTCCTTCCTGGCCGGCGCGGGAACCGGAATTCGCTTGTCCCTGCACAGCCGGTTCGAGATTGCACTCGAAGTCCACGCACAATTGGTCCAGCCCTATCCGGCTATCCACTTTCTTGGTTCCCCCACGGTGCCGACGGCAGGGCGCCCGGATCTGCTGTCCAGCTTGACCCTGATTGCGTGGCTTTAGTGATGGCATTTTGTCGAACATTCGTTTTTCCGGCACTGCTTCTGGCTGCTTGTTCATCCCACGGGCTCGACGTGGTGGGCTTGGCGCCAGGCAGTCTCGGGGACATGGTTGCGTACTGGCCTTGCGACGAAGGAAGTGGCGGTACGCTGTTGGATCATTCGGGCTACGGGTATAACGGCTCCATCCTCGGCGCCACGTGGCTCCTGGATTCTGGCCACGCTGGCTTTGGCGGCGCACTCCATTTCGACTCAGGGAACTCGGTAATCGTGGGGTCGTTCCCCAACGCGACGGACAGTTGGAGCGTATCGCTCTGGGTGCGTCCTTCCTCCTGGGCACCTCCTGCTGCCAACAGTGGCGATTCCTACGTCACCCTCATCAGCACCGAAGTCGTCTTCAGTGGCGGCTGGGAAATGAACGTCCGGTTTCCTGAATTGGAAAGGACATGGAGATACCACTTCGCATATCCCACCACGGGCGATGCGGGGAGCTATTACGCATACGACGAGGCCAACGGTTTCGACGTTGGCCTGTGGACCCATCTGGTGGCCGTCGTCGACAGCAGTAGCAGTGCGATGCAGATATTGTTCTACAAGAACGGCGTTCTGTCGACGGAGAAAGCCATCACGGACCTCATTCAGCCAGGAAGCGACGCCCTCTACTTGGGCACCTGGTCGGGGGGCGGGCGGTACTTCGTCGGGGATCTGGACGACATCGTGATCTACGGACGGGCGCTGGTACCTGCTGAGATTGGCGCGCTCTACGCGAACCCGGCTCCCTCGAATTTGCATTGAAGGCGCGCGGGTCAGTTGGCGCGCTCGCCGCTGGCCTTGCGTGGAGCAAACGTCTCGTCCCAGTTGCGCCGGTATTCGTCGGAGGCGACCTGCGCCGGCCCCAGTGTATCGCGCATGGATTGCTCGGCGGGATGGATCACCTCGACGTCGAACAGCATCGGAAGTTCCTCACGCCGTCGCATTCGCACCAACTCCTGACCGCACAGCGATTGTCCCGCGGTCAGCGGGCGGGCTTCGCCCATCTGCAACTCGCCCTTTCGCACTCGCATGAATCGGGCACCCTTTTCATCGTCGGTAGGGGCGTAGAGCAGAGCCACGTCCCGATCGGGCTTGTGCGAAAACTTCCTCACACTATTAGTGTTACTCGCGGGAGGCACCGGCGCAACATTCAGCCGCATGATGATCACGAACGAGGCGGTCCGTGTCCTGGATTTGCCGTGAGTTGCTGCACCCGTCTGGTGGCGCGGGTGCGCCCGCCACGCTATAGCAACCTGCGTGACTCTTACTTCCCCCGACGCTGAGCCGGCTGTTCTGTGCCGGGGCTTGCGCAAGATCTACGAGGCGGGGCGCGGTTCGGGGCGAAAGCGCGCGGGCACCGTGCTGGCAGTGGATGGCCTGGATCTCTCCATTCGCCGCGGCGAGTGTTTCGGACTGCTGGGACCCAATGGCTCGGGCAAGACCACCACGGTGGAGATGCTGGAAGGACTGCTGGATCCCACCGGCGGCGAAGTGAAATTGCTGGGCATGGATTGGGCGCACGACGAGAGCCGGCTGCGCGAGCGGCTGGGCGTGGCCCTGCAGGAGACGCGCCTGCCCGAGAAGCTGACTGTGGAAGAGGTGCTGACCCTGTTTCGTAGCTTCTACCAGCGACCCCGGCCGCTGGAGGCGTTGCTGGCAGACGTGCAATTGGAAGAGAAACGGCGTGCCTGGGTGGTCAAGCTGTCAGGCGGTCAGAAGCAGCGGCTGGCCATCGCCTGCGCGCTGGTGGCCGAGCCGGAGATCCTGTTTCTCGACGAGCCGACCACGGGCCTGGACCCGCAGTCGCGCCGGCAGATCTGGGGACTGGTGGCCGCCTATCGTGCTCGCGGCGGAACGGTGGTGCTGACCACCCACTACATGGAGGAGGCCCAGCGCCTGTGCGACCGGGTGGCCATCCTGGATCGAGGGCGGCTCATCCGGCAGGGCACCCCGGCGGAACTCATCGCCGGGCTGGGCGCCGAACACGTGGTCGAGTTGGAGCTGGAAGCGGGGGCAGGGCAGGGCGCGCTCGACGAGGCCACGCTGCGCAGCTTGCCCACGGTGACCGAGGTGCACCTGTCGGGCGAGGGGGTGTGGGCCTTGGCCGCGGTCGAGCCCGATCGCGCGGTGCCCGCGTTGCGGGCGTCGCTGCAGGAGCGCGGCCAGCGCCTGCTGCGTCTGGGAACACGCAAGGCCACGCTGGAAGATGTGTTCGTGTCGCTGACTGGAAGGGCGTTGCACGATGACTGAGTCGCGACGTCCGCGTCCGGTGGTGCAGCTCACCCTGATGCGCTTGCGCGAGATGACGCGCGAGCCGGGCGCGTTGTTCTGGACCTTCGGATTCCCGGTGCTCCTGTCGGTGGCGCTGGGGATCGCCTTCCGGGTGAAGGGTCCCGACCCGGTGGTGGCGGGCGTGCTGCCCGGGCTAACCGCGCGGGCGCGCGACGCGCTCGCGAAGGGTGGCGTGCAGGTTCGGCCGCTGGACGAGCCGGCCGCCAAGGCTGCCTTGCGCTCGGGGCAGGTGGCAGTGGTGCTGGTGCCGCCGGCGCAGCCGGGCGATGCTTTCACTTATCGTTTCGATCCTGCACGTCCCGAGGCCCGCCTGGCCCGCGCCACGGTCGATGCTCTCTTGCAGAAGGCAGCGGGCCGACAGGATCCACTGGGCGTCCGCGATCAAGAGGTGAGCGAGCCCGGCTCGCGCTACATCGATTTTCTCATCCCGGGCCTGCTGGCCATGAATCTGATGTCGGGGTCCATGTGGGGCATCGGCTGGGTGATCGTGGAGATGCGCGTGCGCAAGCTGCTCAAGCGCCTGCTGGCCGCGCCCATGCGACGACGGCATTTGCTGTTCGCCTTCGGTCTGTCGCGCCTGGTGGTGATTCCATTCGAGATGGCGGTCATCCTGATCTTCGCGCGCCTGGTGTTCGGCGTGCAGGTGGCCGGCTCGTACGCGGCGCTGGGTCTGGTCAGCCTGGCTGGCAGCGCCAGCTTTGCCGCCATCGCCATCCTGGTATCGTCGCGCGCGCAGAACATGCAAACGGTGAGCGGCCTGATGAATCTGGTGATGCTGCCCATGTTCGTGCTGTCCGGCGTGTTCTTCTCGTCGACGCGCTTCCCGGAACTCGTGCGTCCTTTCATCAGCGCACTGCCGCTCACCGCCATGTGCGACGGCCTGCGCGCGGTGACCATCGACGGCGCCGGTGTGCTGGGCACGCTGCCCTATCTGGCCGTGCTGGCCGCGTGGGGAACCGTGTCGTTCGTGCTCGGGCTGCGCTGGTTTCGCTGGGGGTAGATGAGGTGAGAGAGCCGTCGGTGTTCTTGCGAAGGGCGGGCAAAGGTGTACAAAGGAGTAGCCAGGGAGGTGTCATGCCGGAGTGCCTGCCGCATTACCATCACCAGCGGAACCATCAGGGGCTGGGTAGAGTTTCGGCCCCGCAGGCGGGGACCGAGTAATGGCATACGTTCCCAAGCCGCGCTACCCGCTCCAGCGCAAGAAGAAGCGAAAGGGGGAGAGCGCCACGACCGTGCACGTGCTGCTCGCACTGGCGGGCGTCGTCGTGGTGGTAACCATCGCCATCGCGTCGCTGCGCTACTACCGCAACCTGGCCTACGGCATCGCCGCCCAGAACAGCCTGACCTCCTTCGTGTCCGCTCAGCAGAACTACTTCGAAGAGCACGACCGCTTTCTGGGCCAGGAGGGCGACTTCATCGAAGCCGGCAATCCGCCCGTCAGCACCTTCCCGGGGCCGCCCACCTTCGACTTCGTCCCGATCGCTGGCGTGCGCATCGACATCGTGTCCGGCAATGGCGCCCGCCGGGAGGGGCCACACTTTAGGGCCAAGGCGACGCACGAGAAAGCGCAGAAGCAGTACGTCTACGACTTCAACACGCGTACCATGGAAGAAACGAGAACAGAGCCATGAAAGAGCCAACTCCAGATTCGAAGCCGGGAAAGCTGCTGGTGGACAAGCCGCTGCAGATGAAGATTGTATCCTACAGCGTTCTCAACGCGGTGATTGCCGTGGCCGTGACCTCGGCGCTGGCGGTCGCTCCGCTCCTGCAGACCATGCTGCACTCGAACGACATCGACGAGCAGTGCCACGCGGGCCTGACGTTTCTGGACTTCTACCAGCGTCTGCTGCCGCTGGCCGCGATCCTGCTGGTAGCGTTCACGTTTCATCTCATCGTGGTGACGCACCGGATTTTCGGCCCGCTGGTCAATTTCCGGGCGGCATTCGGCCGAATCGCGCAGGGCGACCTGGCCGAGCGAGTGGTGGTCGGGAAGCGCGACTACCTGCACCGGGAGTGTGACGCAATCAATGACATGCTCGATGCGCTGTCGTGCAGGCTGGCCCAGGTGAAGGACGATCAGGCCAAGCTGGTCGCGACGCTAAAGACCCTGGAGGTGGGCCCCGGCAACACCCAGGCGGCGACGTTGCTGGAATCGGCGCGTTCCGAGGCGCACGCGATAACCGAACGCCTGGCCGAGTTCCGCCTGGCACCCACCCCGGCGAGCCTGCCCATCATCCCGGCACCATCGGGCGGCTGAGCGGAACCGGTAGGCTGGGCCTCGTGTCAGACATTGCCTCGCCGCTACCCCGTGAATTGGCCACCGTGCTTGAACAGCTTCGTTGCCATCACGCGCGCAGGCCTGGCGCCTCGTGGCCGCTGCGGGCCACGTATTCCAGGTAGCCGCCGCCGTAGGGGATCACGCCCTCGGGCACCAGTTCCAGCACGCGGTTGGACAGGCCAGCCAGGAAGCGCCGGTCGTGCGACACGAAGAGCATGGTGCCCTCAAAGTCGCGCAGGGCTGTGAGCAACATTTCCTTGGTGGCCATGTCCAGGTGGTTGGTGGGCTCGTCCAGCACCAATAGATTTGGGCGATCGTAAAGCAGCCGCGCCATCACCACGCGCGCCTTCTCGCCGCCCGAAAGCACGCGGCAGATCTTGTCGATGTCGCTGCCCGAGAAGCCGAAGGAGCCGCCTAGCGACTTGAGCGTGCCCACCGAGGCCAACGGAAAAGCCTCTTCCAGAGTCTCGTACACGGTCTTGTCTGCGTCGAGCAGTTCCATGGCGTGCTGGGCGAAGTAACCCAGGCGCACACCCGCGCCCAGGGTCACGCTGCCAGCGTCGGGCGCAATCTCGCCCGCCACCAGCTTCAGCAAAGTGGACTTGCCTGCGCCGTTGACGCCCATCACGCTCCAGCGCTCCTTGCGCCGGATCATCAGATCGAATCCGTCGTAGATGACATGGGAGCCGTACTGCTTGTGCAGTCCCTCGATCTTGATCACGTCCTCGCCCGATCGAGGCGCTTCGGGGAACGCGAAACTCAGGGCGCGGCGGCGGCGCGGCGGCTCCAGCTTCTCGATCTTGTCCAGCTTCTTCACCCGCGATTGCACCTGCGACGCGTGGCTGGCCTGGGCCTTGAATCGCTCGATGAAGCGGATCTCCTTGGCCAGCATGGCCTGCTGGCGCGCGTACGCCGCCTCAGCTTGCGTCTCGTTCAGGGCGCGTTGCTTTTCGTAGAAATCGTAATTGCCTGAATATGTCGTCAGCACGCCGCCGTCGATCTCGATGATCTTGCTGACCACGCGGTTCATGAACTCGCGATCGTGCGTGGTCATCAATATCGCGCCTTCATAGTTCTTGAGGAATTCCTCGAGCCAAATTATGGATTCGATGTCCAGGTGGTTCGACGGCTCGTCGAGCAGCATGACGTTGGGCCGCATCAGCAGAATGCGCGCCAGGGCCACGCGCATCTTCCACCCGCCTGAAAGATTGCCCACGTCACCGTCCATCATCTCTTGCGAAAAGCCCAGGCCCGCCATGATCTCTCGCGCCCGCGCCTCCAGCGCGTAGCCGCCCAACTCGTCGAAACGCGCCTGCACGTGGCCGAAACGATCGACCAGGCTATCCAGCTTGTCCGAACGCGCCGGATCGGCCATGGCGTGCTCCAACTCGTGCATCTCGGTGGCCATGGCGGACACCGGACCCGCGCCGTCCATGGTCGCGGCCACGGCGGACACGCCCTTCATCTCGCCCACGTCCTGGCTGAAATGCCCGATGGTCACGTTGCGGTCCATGGAGATCTGGCCCTCGTCCGGCGACTCCTCGCCCATGATCAAGCGGAACACGGTGGACTTGCCCGCGCCGTTGGGCCCCACCAGGCCGATCTTCTCGCCACGCAAAATGGCCGCGCTGGCCTCGATGAACAGGATCTGCGGGCCGTGCTGCTTGCTGATGTTGTCGAGGCGAATCACGAGAGCGAGGGTGTTTACTACGTCGGCGCCTGCGGTTCCAGCCCGGCTCCGTCAGAACCAGCCACCAATACCCATGCGAAGCTGAGGGAAGGTGTTGCCACCTGGGTCATTGTCCATCACTGCGATTGGCCGTTCAAATTCGCGCGTGAGTCCCGCCGCAATGAAGAAGTCGAAGTGACTCTTGGTCCTCACCTCGAGACCAGCGATATCGATGTTTAGCCACCAATAGGGAGGTCTATACGCGCTGTCCACGCCCTTCCCGACAGTATAGGCGAAGCCCACACCGGCGATGAAGTGGGTCATGGGACCGCCGACCGTAAGCTTCTGCATGGCCGAAAACTGCGTGCCGGAAAATCCCTGTCCAAAGCCGACCTCGGTTTCGAGCCATGACAGCGGCGAGTAGGCGTAGGTAAGCCCCGCGAAACCTACCGCCGAGGCAATCCCGAAGTTGACCGCGATCACACTTCGCCCATTTCCCCATGGGGCGTCGGCAGCGGGCGGAGCCGCCGGCAGTGTTTGGGCGTGAGCTGCCTCGCTGGCGAACAGGACGAGAACCAAGAAGGCCCCCAGCAAGAGGCGAGCAGCGGATATCACGAGTGCTTGGATAGGCAAGAGACATGCCGGCCGACACCCGGGCAAATCTACACAAATCTCTCGCTGCACCCGGTGAGAATTCCACAGGCACTGTCAATACTCCACCAGAACCTGGCCAAGTGGTCACGAACCGGGACTGCCAGTGGTTTCGCCCCTATACTTCCGCACCTCATGGCGATCCTCGCCACAGCCCAGGACCTGTCCAAGTCGTTCGGCGCGCGCCCGCTGTTCGACGGCGTCAGCTTCACCCTGGGCGAGGGCGAGCGTGTCGGTCTGATTGGGCCCAACGGCGCGGGCAAAACCACGCTGCTGCGAATCCTGGCCGGTGCCGACAGTCCGGATCGCGGCGAGCTGTCGCTGCGGCGCGGGTTGCGCGTGGGCCATGTGGCGCAGGTGCCGGAGTTCAGAACAGGGCGCACCGTGCGCGAGACAATCCTCGAGGGTGCGCCAATTGGGGATCACGATTTGGCCTGGCGGGCGGCGGCGCTCGCGGACGAGCTGATCTCGCGGCTGGACCTGGGCGGTGCGCAGGCGGGTGCGGACGCGCCAGTGGAGCGGCTATCAGGTGGCTGGCGCAAGCGGGTGGCGCTGGCGCGCGAGCTGGTGCGCGAGCCGGAACTGCTGCTGCTGGACGAGCCCACCAACCATTTGGACGTCGACAGTATTCTTTGGCTGGAGAAGCTGCTGGCCGCGGCCCCGTTTGCCACAGTCACCGTCACGCACGATCGCCTGTTTCTGCAGCGGGTGGCCAATCGCATTCTGGAACTGGACCGGCGCAACGCCGGCGGACTGCTCTCCGTCGATGGCGACTACGCCACCTTCATCGAGCGCAAGGCGGATCTGATGGCCGCGCAAGAGCGGCGCGAGGTTTCGTTGCGCAATACTTTGCGCCGCGAGACCGAGTGGCTGCGTGCGGGCGCGCCGGCCCGCACCACCAAGCAGCAGGCGCGCATCCAGCGCGCCGATGCGCTGGCAGGCGAGGTCGACGAGCTGGCCAGTCGCAATGTCGTGCGCACCGCGAATATCGATTTCGCCGGCACCGGCCGCAACCCCCGCCGCTTCATCGAAGCGCGCGGCATCGCCAAGTCGTACGGCGACAAGATCATCTTCAAGGAACTCGATCTTTTCGTCGGCCCGGGCAGCCGCGTGGGACTCATTGGTCCCAACGGTTGCGGCAAGTCGACCTTGCTGCGCGTGCTGGTGGGTGACGAGCCGCCCGACGCCGGCCAGATCCTGCGCGCCGACGGCCTGCAGGTGGCGTACTTCGCCCAGCACCGCGAGGCGCTGGATCCAAGCCTCAATGTGGTGGACACGCTCTGCCCCGGAGGCGATCACGTCACCTTTCGCGGGGCGCGCGTTCACGTCAGCGGCTACCTGGCGCGCTTCCTGTTCCGCAGCGAGCACAGCAAGCTGGCGGTGGGCCAGCTCTCGGGCGGCGAGCAGAGCCGGCTGGCCATCGCGCGCCTGATGTTGCGGCCCGCGAATGTGCTGGTGCTCGACGAGCCCACCAACGATCTCGACATGGATACACTGCAGGTGCTGGAAGTGTCGCTGCTGGGCTTCGAGGGCGCGGTCCTGCTGGTGACCCACGATCGCTACTTTCTCGACCGCGTGACAAATAGGCTACTCGCTTTTCACACGCGGCCAGGCGCCGAGGGGCGCATCAGTTCCATGGTGGGTCTCACTCAATGGGAGGCCTGGCACGCTGAGGAGGCCGAAGCAATTGCGGCCACAAATTCTGCCAGGCCCAGGACGACGTCAGCGGCCAGTGTACCGGCGCCGCGCCGCAAGCTCAGCTACATTGACCAGCGCGAATGGGACAGCATCGAGGCTCGCATCGCCGAGACCGAGGCAAGACTGACTGCGCTGCGGGCCGAGCAGGACAGCCCGGAGGTCGCCACCAACCACAGTCGCCTGGTCGAATTGGAGGCCGAGATCGCCGCTGCCAAAGCCGACGTCGATCGCCTCTATGTCCGTTGGGCCGAACTGGAGTCGTTGATTCCGCGGTAGAGTTTCTCTTTGCGGCCGCAGCTTCTGCGGCGGGACAGGGCATATCGCTGGGGATTGTGCTCGGATCGTTTGCCTACGGCGATTGAAGGCACTCTCTCGCGCACGGGCGCCATTCCTCTGCTACTCTTCGCTGCCCCCATGGACGAGCAGTTGCACCGCTTGCGGGCCGCGATCGCGGCCCGGCGCACCTTTGCCATCATCTCGCACCCTGATGCGGGCAAGACCACGTTGACCGAGAAGCTGCTGCTCTACGGGGGCGCGCTGCACGTAGCGGGCTCGGTGCGCAACCGGGGCGACGGGCGGCAGACCACCAGCGACTGGATGGATATCGAGCGGCAGCGCGGGATTTCGGTGTCGAGCAGCGTGCTGCAGTTCGAGTACGCCGGCCGGCAGATGAACCTGCTGGACACTCCCGGCCACAACGACTTTTCCGAGGATACCTACCGCACGCTGGCGGCTGCGGACACCGCCATCATGCTTATCGATTGCGTCAAGGGCGTGGAGCCGCAGACCATCAAGCTGTTCCAGGTCTGCCGCATGCGCGGCATCCCCATCGTGACCTTCGTCAACAAGCTGGACCGCGACGGCAAAGATCCGTTTGAGCTGCTCGACGAGATCGAGCGCGTGCTTGGAATTCCATGTAGCCCGGCCAACTGGCCCATGGGCTCGGGCAGGTCATTCGTGGGGCTGTTTGATCGCTGGGCCCATTCGCTGCAGGTCTTCCAAGGATCAAGCGGCAGTCGCCGGGGCGAAATGCGAAAGGCGGAATGGGACGACGCGCGACTGCTGGAGGTTCTCGGGGCAAGCCAGATGGATCGCCTGCGTGACGAAGTGGCCCTGCTGGAGACGGCAGGCACGCCGTTCGATCGTGAGCGATTTCTGGCCGGGCAGATCACGCCGGTCTTCTTTGGCAGTGCCATGACCAATTGCGGGCTGGAACTTCTGCTCGATCACTTCGTGGATCTGGCGCCGGCGCCACGCACGCGCATGACCTCGGCCGGGCCGCTGGCGCCGGACGAGCCCGCGTTCTCGGGCTTCGTGTTCAAGATCCAGGCGAACATGGATCCGCAGCACCGCGATCGCATCGCGTTCGTGCGCATTTGCAGCGGCCGTTTCGTGCGCGGCATGGATGTCCAGCATGTGCGCACGGGCAAGACCCTGACGCTTGCCCGTTCGGTGCAGTTCATGGCCCAGACACGGACTGTCGTGGATGAGGCATTTTCCGGCGACATCGTGGGCCTGTGGGATCCGGGTGTTCTGCGCATCGGCGACAGCCTGTGCGAGGTGCAGCCGGTGGAATTCGAGGGCATCCCGCGCTTTTCGCCCGAGCACTTCGTGCGCGTGCGCCTCAACGATCCTCTCAAGCGAAAGCAGCTCAAGAAAGGGCTGGAACAGCTTTCCGAGGAAGGGGCGGTGCAGGTGTTTTATGATCGGCAGCGCATGGAACGCGACCCGATCCTGGGTGCGGTGGGCGCGCTGCAGTTCGAGGTGGTCGAGCACCGGCTGCGTGGCGAGTACGGCGTGCGCATCGGATTCGACCGCTTGCCCTACCGCTTTGCGCGCTGGATCGAGGGCGGGGAAATCGACTTCGATCAACTGGAGCTGCCCGGCCGGCAAAGCTGCGTTGTCGACGTCGAGGGCCGACCGCTGGTGTTGTTCGAGACCGAGTACCTGCTCCGTCGCACCGAGGAGAAGTACCAGGGCGTGACCTTCATCTCCGCCGTGCAGCCCGGCCGAAGCCACCGGGCCGCGGCGTAGGGGCGACCTGCGGTCGCCCCAGAGGCGCGGCAGAGCTGGCCCGAGCCTACTTCACGAACTTCGACAGCAAACGGATGTAGCACACCTGGTACCCGTCGCTCGGCTCCGTCACCTGCCAGGAGTCGAGCGGCCAGTTGTTGTTGAACTCCTTGTACGATTTCTGCGGCGGCTGCCCAATGGGCGGCGACAAAGACATCGACGCGCAGAAAGCATTGTTCTGGGCCGAGCCGCACCCCGCGGTCGCTCGGGTGCCGGTGTGCGAGCCACTACCACATCCCAGCAGGGGACAAACCACAAGACAAGAGGACAATTGGAAGAGAGATGACAGCAGATTCATCTTCACCTCGTTGGCACCAGGTCCACACCTTTACGTAGCTTTACTTTCCGGCAATACGCGCGAGACACGCAGGCTGCACCCTTGATGCAGACGGGACAGCAATACATCTCGTCGTAACCAAGGAGAAGGGCATGGATTCACAGTCTGTCTCTCTACGGTGGGGCGCGCCCGGATTGATCGCGCGCCGGCACAACGCCGCGACGGGTGGTGGGACGAATCGCCAACCCTGCGGCCGTACACAGGGAACGACGCTGATCGAGCTGATGATCGTAATCGTCATCCTTGGCGTGCTGGCTGCCATTGCGACCATCGGGTACAAGCGCTACGTGGCGCGGGCGCGGCTTTCGGAGGCTGACGCCATGCTGGCCGAGCTGGCGGCCAAGGAGCAACTCTACTTCATGGACATGGGTGCGTACGTGCCGGCGCGCTTGGACGACAATCTCACGCAGCCGAGCCCCGACGAGGCGGCGACGGCGTTCATACCCGTTTCCCCCACTGCCCCGGGCTTTGAATCTGCGCGCACGCCGCAGAACATCCCCAACCCGCAACCCTCTGGCTGGAGCCGGATCGGACTGCGGCCCCGCTGGAACCAGCTCTACTGCACCTACTTGGTCAACGCCGGTCCCGCCAGCCAGGGGTCTCAGGCCGGCATCGGGCAGCAGTTGTGGACCACGACCCCGAGCGTTCCCTGGTTCTATGCGCTGGCGGCCTGCAACCTCAACACCGCCAACGACGGCAGCATTCCCGCGGGCCTTCCTGCCAACGCGACCTTTCTGGCCGTGACCCACGACTCGCCTGCGCTCATTACAATCAACGACGGGAACTAGGGAAGCGATGCCTCAAACCGCCGAGTCACGGGTCGAGCGAATGTCGCTTCGCTACCTCGCCTTTTTGTGCGCCGCGGTCTTTTCCCTGGCGGGGGCAGACTCGCCGCCGGCGACCTCGGGCTTCTTTTCTTCCAGGCTCAGTTCGGCCACGGCGTCTTGGAAGTTGATACGCGCAATCATCAGTCGCTCTTGCAGGTTCACCAATTGAATGGTCGCCTGCGAGACTTTCTGTGAAATGTCCTGCATCTTCTTCTGCAGGTCCCTCAACAGCGCTGCGCCGGTCCTCACCTCGGTCAGGGTCACGATCTGCGCGTGCAACTCGTCCATGCGCGCGCGGTACTCCTGCATCTGCTCGCGCGTGGTGTTGATCTGCTGCTCGATGTTGGCGGTCTCTTTGTGCAGCTTGATGAGATGAGCGACCTGATCCTTCAGGATGCCGGTGGCCGCCGAGGAGAGATACGCGCCGATCAGCTCCAGGCCGTCGTGGGCGCGGATGTCCGTGGTCTGGAACACCGGCGTGGCTTCCTCCAACGTCACGTCGATCTTGGCCTTGGGCTCCAGTTCGATGCGGAACAGGTAGGCCGCGCCCATGCGCTCGCTCTTGCCGGGTGACTTGGTCAGGCTGTAACCGGGCAGCAGACTGTGGCGCAGATACACCGAGGCCTTCTCGTCCTGGCGGTTGTTCAGGGTCAGAACCGTGCGCCGGATGTGCTTCGCCTCGGTGGAAAAGACGCCGCGCTGGACGGTGATGATGCGCGCGATCTCGTCGCGCTCCTCGCTCTTGCGCTCCACCACCACCTGGCGGTCCAGGGCAAAGGGAACGAAAGCGGGCGAGCGCGCCGGAATGGGCTCGACCAGACCTTCGCCGATGAAGCGGCCCTCGCCGAACACCGTGACCGGGCCGCCTTCCAGTACGGAGTCCGTCGGGTTGATGAGACGGATGGCCTTGAACGGGAAGATGTCGTTGCCGCGCGAGGTTTCGGAATCATAGAAGTAGACCACCTCGCCGCTGGCGTCCTTCTTCAGGATGGAAACCATGGCGGACGAGCCGCGCGCCACTGACATGGCGGTCTGCGATTCGAAGTGCGCGGTGCCGATGGGCTCTTGCGCTTCGGCCGAGGCAGCGGACGCCGGGCTCTTGGGCGGTGCGGGCGGCGGCGGGGTTTGCACCAGGCGAACACCGCCGGCATGTCCGGCCTGCAGGCCGCGACCCACGGCCACCACCTGTTCGGGGGGAAGTCCGTTGCGGATGAGCTGCTCGCGCACGCGATTGGCACGCGCCAGCGAGGCTGCGTTCTTGTCACTCTCGTGGGCCTCGGCGAATCCTTCCACGACCACCTGATCGTGGGTGGACTGCAGCCGGCGCGCGACATCGGCCATGCGACTGTCCAGCGGCTGGCCCGGCGGAGCCCCGGCGTCCTTGTGCGCGAACGCAGGCTCCGGTGCGGAAGCCTTGGGCTTGGCGGCCCGCCGCGACCGGCTGACGTGCACGTCGGCGGCCATCGACTCGGCCATCACCGAGGGCGCCTCCTTCTCGATCTCCTCGTCCCGAGCCAGCACGGCATCGTTCAACTCGGCCAGGATCGGCATTGTCCCGCCCGCCTGGCCGTAGCTCGACCCACCGGTGGGCGGAGCCTGGGCAAACAGATCGTTCGAGCGGAGGGTTTCACGCTCCACGTTGCGCACCGAGTGCAGGTCGTAGCGGAACGACATGGCCGAGCTGGAACCCACGCCCAGCTTCACCTGATTCCAGTCCTCGCCCGAGGTGTTGTCCACCACGGCCCATGCTTGCACTTCCACCGTGCCGGGCTTGGCCAGGACCAAGCGGTAGCTGGGTTTCCACGAGGGCGCCTCGGTCACGTACGACAGGCGCAACTTGTGCGGCGCCGTGCCGGACAGCCCGATCCTCATGTCGATCAGCCCGGTCCCGCCGGCCAGCGCCGGCTGAGTCGGATAGGAAACCGGCGTGGGCTCGCCCGTGTCCGCGTCGACCACGGTGAGCGAGCGCAAGAAATCGTCCACCTTGTCCGCCGGGACGGAGAGTTGCAGAGAATCCTCGGCCACGGTCGCCGAGCGCTCGAAGTAGGCCACGCCGTTGCGGTAGATGACCACCCGTCCCAGCACAGTGTCGGAGCGCACGTAGCTGGTGGCGGAGCTGCACGCGGAAAGAGAAAGGATTGCGGTGATGAGCAGGGCTGTTTTCATGGTCGTCCTCGTGGCGGGATTAGTGTCCATCCGATTGCAACGCACCACAATCGGGAAAGATCTAAGCCCGTAGCCTGAAGCAAAACCTTGACTTCGCAGGCTTCTCCCCGCATCACTACTGCCGTAGTTCGTAACCAACCTCGAAGTGGTCGTCTCGGATCGTTGCGCGAAAAGGCAGGCTCGGATGGCGTCTCTCGGGGACAACCGAGAGAAAAATGAACACCATCAGCTCCTTTTCCCAGCTCGACATCATCGATCCCATTCGCCGTGCCCTTCATAGCGAGGGCTACACCGTGCCCACGCCCATCCAGGCGCAGGCTATTCCGCTCCTTTTGGCGGGCCGCGATCTGCTCGGTTGCGCGCAGACTGGCACCGGCAAGACTGCGGCCTTCGCCATTCCCATCCTGACCCGCCTGGCCGGCTCGCCCCGGCGCGAGGGTCTGCGCGGGCCGCGCGCCCTGGTGCTGGCGCCCACGCGCGAGCTGGCCTCCCAGATCGGCGAAAGCTTTGCCAGCTACGGCCGCCATCTTCCCTTGCGCCACGTGGTGGTTTTCGGCGGGGTCGGGCAGAAGCCGCAGGTGGACGGCATCCGCCGCGGGGCTGAAATCCTGGTGGCCACCCCCGGCCGCCTGCTCGATCTCATGCAGCAGGGACATGTGCGGCTGGACGGCGTCGAGGCCCTGGTGCTCGACGAGGGCGATCGCATGCTGGACATGGGATTCATCCAGCCTATCCGTCGCATCGTGGCCGCGGTGCCGCGGCAGCGTCAGACCATGCTGTTCTCGGCCACCCTGCCGCCCGACATCGTGGCGCTGGCCAGCGGAATGCTGCACAACCCAGCGACGGTGTCGGTCACGCCCACAGCCAGCACCGCCGAGAAGGTCAGCCAGTGGGTGCTGCACGTGCAGTCGAACAACAAGCGCAACTTGCTGGCCGAGGTGCTGCGCGATCGGGCCATGGCTCGCGTGCTGGTCTTCACCCGCACCAAGCACGGCGCCAACCGCGTGGCCGAGCACCTCAACCGCGGCGGAGTGTGCAGCGAGGCCATCCACGGCAACAAGAGCCAGTCAGCGCGCGAGCGCGCCCTGGCCGGTTTCAAGAAGGGCAGCGTGCGTGTGCTGGTGGCCACCGACATCGCGTCACGCGGGATCGACGTGGACGGGATCACTCACGTCATCAATTTCGAGATCCCCAACGAGCCAGAGAGCTACGTGCACCGCATCGGCCGCACCGGTCGCGCCGGCGCCGCCGGCATCGCGCTGTCCTTCTGCGACCCCAGCGAGCGCACCTTCCTGCGCGACATCGAGCGGTTGACCCGCGCGCGCTTGCGCGTGGTGGAGCGGCACCCGTACAGTGGACCGCAGCGATCCCCCGGCGCCATTGCGCTGGTTTGATCGCAATTTCGCGACAACCACAACACGTCGCGGCCATGGTCGTGGTCGTGGCCGACGGTGATCGCTCCGGCCACGGCCACGAAGACGACCACGTCTACGACCACGACAACGTCCACGACTACCACCGATCGCTGCGATTGGGTGCGCGGCTCGATCGTGGAAAGGGTTGTTCTTCCGAGGACGCGCGCCCGCCACTCAGTCTGCGACGGATCCCGGTCCCTCTTTGCTGGAATCCGGTTCGCTCGCCAGCTCGCGCGCAGCCGACGGCATGTGCGCCAGGGTTTGTTCCAGGCTCAACAGATTCGGCGGTTTGGCGAGATGCTGATCGAAGCCGGCCTCAAAAGCCCGTTGCACGTCCTCGGGCAGGGCGTACCCACTGAGCGCCACGAGATGGGCGCCTTTGAGGGCATGGTCAGCCCGGAACGCCCGGGCGACATCGAAGCCGTCCATGCCGGGAAGTCCAATGTCGCAGAAGACGACCTCGGGCTTGTACTGGTGGGCCTTGGCGATGCCTGCGGGTCCATTGTATGCGACCTCGACTTCGTGTCCGCTGAACTCGATCGCCTCGCGCAGGCTCTCGGCCGCGTCGATGTTGTCCTCGATGACCAGCACGCGCCGGCGGCCGCCTTGGGCCTCGGTGCTGGAGCGCGCTGGTCCGTCAGCCGCAGTCTGCTCCAGCGCCAGTGGCAGGCGCACGACAAATTCTGCCCCTTGGCCCAGCCCAGGGCTGTGCGCGGAGATGGTGCCGCCGTGCAGTTCAACCAGCCCTCTAACGAGCGCCAGTCCGAGACCCAGACCACCCTTACTGCGATCGAGCGTGGTATCAGCCTGTGCAAACGGCTGGAACAGGCGCTCCAGCATTGGGGCATCCATGCCGACGCCGGTATCGGCAACACGAACAACCGCGCGTTTGCTCTTGTCGTCGGTGGACACGGACACGCGCGTGTGGCCGCCCGGCCCGGTGAACTTTGCGGCATTCTGCAACAGGTTGCCCACAATCTGTGCCAGACGGTTTCCGTCTCCGTTGACAAACACCGGCCTGGGCGCGGGAGCAAGCTCGACACCCACCTGGTTCTTCTCGAACTGGGGTCCGTAATCGTCCAGCGTCCGGCGCACCAGTTGGTTGAGCTCCAATCGTTCCCGGTGCAGCGTGAGCTTGTTGCGCCCGATCCTGGTGGTGTCGAGCAGATCGTCAACCAAGCGGGAAAGCTGGCCGACCTGTCGGGCGATCACCGCGTGGGCGCGAAGCGCCTGGGCGCCGCCCGGAACCGCGCGGTCGAGGATGTAGAGGCTGTTGGTGATGGGGGCGAGCGGATTGCGCAGCTCGTGCGAGAGCACCGCCAGGAAATGATTCTTGTTGCGGTCCGCCTCGGCCAGCGCCTGCGCAGCCTCGCGATAGCGCGCCTCGCTTTCCTGCAGGGCCTGTTCCGCGCGCTTGCGCTCGATGATGGTCCAGGCCACGTCGGCCAGGTGCGAGACGATCTGCACGTCGCTGTCGGTGTAATCGCTGGGCTTGTTGCCGACCCCAACGATGGCCACGATGAGCTCTGACCGGATGATGGGCACGACCAGTTCGCGCGTGATGGCCGCATGTCCCTCGGGCAGTCCCTTGCGATGCGGGAGCGAGGCATAGTCGTTGTGGATGACCGGCCATCGCTGGCGCGCGCAGTCCGCCCAGACACCAGCCTGCTCGATCGGGTAGTGGCTGCCTTGTCCTGTGGCCGAGCAGAACTCCTTGACGGTTCGCCTGGACCAGGCTGCCAGGCGAAGCGTGTTCTGGTCCGGCTCGACGAAGTGGTAGAAACCGATCGGGCTTTCGGTCAGAGCCCCGACCTTGTCCAGCGTCTCTTGCAGCAGTTCTTCCAGCGAGTGGTTGGCAGCATAGTCGAGCAGTGAGACGCGAAAGCGTAGAGACTCTTCGATGCGCCGGCGCTCGGTCACGTCGGCCAATACCGCGCGACATTCGCGGCCTTGGTCATCGGCGACGATCGCATCGATGTGTAACCAGATGGGTGCGATCGTCTCCGGGCAGATCTCCAGATCGCAGCCCTGCCTGGCCTGGCTCTCGAAGACCTTGTCGAGAAGAGCGTTGAAGGCGGGACGATATTCAGCCGAGACGAAGCGGCCAAGGCGCGTCCCGACCAGGCGAGCACGCTCCAGCCCGAGCAGCCGCGCCCCGGTGAGATTGACCTTCTGGATCGCCCCGTCGCGATCCAATGTCAGGTAGCCCACCGGCGCGAAGTCGTAGAGGTGAGAATAACGTTCCAACCCCGCCTCCAACTCTGCCCGCGACGCTTGCAGCTCCTCGTTCTGCAGCTCCAGCTCGATCTGGTGAACCTGCAGCTCGTGGACCAGACGCTGCGACTCCTCCACCATATCGCGGCCGTCGGCCTCCGGCCTGCTCGGCTTCTCTTTCAGCCGGTCTTCGGCGCGCGCGCGCAACATCTCGGCGTCCGTGCCCTCCCGTTTCTTCATCCTAGTCCATCCAGCTACTTGGTCCGATCGCTGTTCAGCCTGGCGGCGATGGCGCGCACCGCAGCGCGCGGGGCGATGCGGATCGACTGGGCGCTGAACTTGTTCTTCAGTCCCGGGATGGCCAGCACGGCGCCGGCCAACATGGCCCGGTAGCCGTGCCGGGCGACCGGCGCTGCGTCGGCCAGGTGGCGCCGGAACAGGTTGGATCCGGCGCTGCCTGCAACGTCGGCGAACTCGGTTGCCGTCGGCCCCGGGCAGCTCGCGGTTGCCGTGACGCCGGTGCCGTGGATCTCGCTCGCCAGCGCCTCGGTGAAGCTGACCACGAAGGCCTTGCTGGCGTAATAGGTCGCCATGAAAGGTCCGGGAACGAACCCGGCAATCGAGGCGATGTTGAGGATGCGCCCTTGCTTGCGCTCCAGCATGCCGGGCAGGAACAGGTGGGTCAGCTCGACCAGCGCCCGCACGTTGACGTCGATCATCTCAAGCTGGCTAGGACCATCCGATTGCGCAAACGCTCCGCGTTTGCCGAACCCGGCGTTGTTGACCAGGAAGTCCACCTGGCGGCCCGCAGCCTGCACCCGATCGGCTATGTGCTGGCCGGCACCGGCTACCGCCAGATCCGCGGTGACGACCAGGCATGTGGTCTTGTGCGCCGCTGCCAGCTCGCTGGCCAACTCGTCGAGGCGCTCGCGCCGTCGCGCCACCAGCACCAGATCATGTCCATCTTTGGCGAATAGCCGCGCGTACTCGCGTCCCAGCCCCGCTGACGCTCCGGTGATGAGTGCGGTTTGTCTGGCCATCGGTCCTCGTTGGATACGGATAAACACACAAGACTAGCAGCACCGGCTCGCGAACTCTCATCCCAGATACCACCGACCGGGGCTTCTCAACGCGCAAGGCCAGTTGATGACGCATGTGGATACGGATTTGTGACGCAGCCAGGCTCAGATCCGTGCGCATCTTTTTGCAAGTCTCGTAGACCCGCCGACCGGGCAGAGCGACACTATTAAGAGATACGGAAAGGCAACACCATGAGAAACAGCCAAGTTTTGCTGGGCATCACGATCCTGAGCGCCGCCCTTGCTGGCGCTTGTTCCAGCGACGCTGGAAACAAAGGCGGCGGAGGAGCGGGAAGCAGCGGCTCCACTTCGTCGGCCGCTGGAGTCGGCGGCAGCTCCAGTTCGGTCGTCGCGACAGCTGGTCGCTCGGCTGGCGGCGGTAACGTGGGCGGTAGCCCTGCCAGCGGCGGCGCGACCGTCGCAGGCGGTGCGACCAGCGTCGGCGGAACGACTGCCAGCAGCTCGGTCGGTTCCGGCGGCAGCGCTGTTCCGGGCGGCGCGACTGTGGCCGGCGGGGCGACTACGGCGGGCGGAGCGACAGGCGGCACGACCGCGACCGGCGGAGCGACGGGCGGTGCGACCATGGCGGGCGGAACGACCGGGGGCAGGGGCGGAGCGATGGGCGGCGCGACCACGGCGGGCGGAACGACCGGGGGCAGGGGCGGAGCGACGGGTGGGGCAGGCGGAGCGACGGGCGGGGCAGGCGGAGCGACTCGCACAGGCGGCGCGACCGGCGGCATCGCGGGCAGCACGAGCAGCGCCTCTGGACCAGGCGGATCCACGAACTCGGGCGGCAGCGCAGGCCGGTCCGGCTCAGGAGGAGCGGGCGGCTCGTCCATCGCGTCCGGCCCGGTCGTGGCATTTCCCGGCGCGTACGGCTTCGGCAAGAAAGCGACTGGCGCGCGTGGTTATGGCGTCTACCACGTCACCAATTTGAACGACACGGGTACTGGCTCGTTCCGCGATGCCGTCAGTGCGGGGAACCGCATCGTGGTCTTCGACGTCGGTGGCTACGTCAGTCTGCAATCGCCCGTGTCGGTCACCAGCAACCTGACCATCGCGGGGCAAACCGCGCCTGGCGACGGCATCGGCTTCATGGGCCGCGAGGTTTCGTTTGACGCCGCATCGAACGTGATCGTGCGCTACGTGCGCTTCCGCCAGGGCATGCTCGATTCCGACGCCAAGAAGAGCGGGATCAACCTGCTCGATGGCAGCAACCTGATCTTCGACCATGTCTCGGTCGAGTTCGCCCAGTACGACAGCATCGACGCGGTGGGGGCGACCAACATCACCGTGCAGAACTCCATCATCGCGGACCCGACCGGGCAACAGTTCGGGGCACACACCGAGATGACCGGCGGATTCTTCACCTGGTACGCAAACCTGTGGGCCAACGCACATGGTCGCCAGCCCCTGGCCAAGTCCAACACCCAGTTCGTCAATAACGTGGTCTACAACTACGGGTACGCCTATTGTGCCGGGGACACCAGCGGCACATTCTGGCATGACATCATCAACAACTATTTCATCGCAGGCCCGTCGACGACCAGTCCGGGAGACGACTATTACCAGATGAACAGCGGGCAAACCGTCTACGTCCAGGGGAATCTCCTCGACAGCGACAAGGACGGCACACTCAACGGTACCGATGCAGGTTCTCCAGGCGGCACGACCAAAGCGAACGCGGCGAACTCCACAGATACCGCGAGCATGCCGACCACCAGCGCGGCGGCCTCGTACGCCGCCGTTGTGGCCGGCGCCGGCCCCTCACTGCACCGCGATCAGGTCGACACCCTGGTCGTCGCAGACCTGACCTCGCTGGGCAAATCAGGATCGCTGTGGACCACGCAAACGGCCACCGGCCTCACCAACAGCGGCTACGGGACGCTGGCGGGCGGGACCCCGCCCGTCGACACGGACGGGGATGGCATGCCAGACGCCTGGGAAATCAAGTACGGCCTGAATCCCAACGACCCCAGCGATGCCACCGGCGACTTCGATCACACCGGCTACACCAACATCGAAAAGTATATCAACGGGATCGTGGACGGCCTGTACCCGTCGTAGGCGTCGACCCTCACCGCTGCGTTCAATTCCCAGCGCAGCGGTTTGCCCGTCACAGGTCGAACATCACCCCGGCGAACCAGGTGTTGTCGCCGACGTGTAGGTCGTGGCCCATGCCCAGTCCGTTGATTGCGGCGTAGTCCCATTCAAAGAAGATCGCGCAGGGGTCGGCGAGCGCGCCTGGATTGATGGTGCCCAGACCGAGAAAGTTCAGGCCCAGCGCCATGCCCGCGGCAACGTGCCAGCCTGGGGTGAAGCCGGTCTGGGATCCGCCGCCTCCTGTGCTGCTTGTCGTCCACACCACGCCGTCCAACCCAGCTTTTGCGTACGGGACGAGCGGCACCTGCTTCAGGCCCGGAATGCGATCAGCTCGAAACAGGGCCGACAGCGAGAAGGGGATGAGGCGCAGCTCGGTCTCGTCTCCACTGCGGGTTATCCCGTCGGCCAGCCAGGCCGCCCCGCTGACCTTGTAGTAGCCACCGCGCAGGCCCACGCCCGAGGTTCCGAAGCGGTGAAATAGGTACCGGTCCACCTCTATCTCTGACAGGAGATGGCGGGATGACCCGAAGGTATCGGCGTAGGGATGGACTCCGCCGGCAAACTCGCTGTCCACGGCCGGGCGATACAGCGACACCCCGAGCTCGACGCCCCAATCAGGGGTTTGTGGAAGCGGCGACACCGGTGATTGCGACCAGTCGGCGTCTTGGTGGTCGAGCGAGATCTGGGCACGCGCGGTCGCAGTGAACGCGAGCAGCAGGAGCACGACGCGCGTGAGGCTGGCGGCAAGGTTTTTCCGCCGTCGCGGGCTTCGGCCTAGCGCGAGGACCAGCGCGGCGAGCAGCGCCATCCACGGCAGACCCGCGCGACCCGAGTGCGGCGCCAGCGTACAGCCGGTGGCCGCTCCGAGCGACAGCTTGTACTTCCCGTAGAATCCGATGGTCGGCTGGGGCATCGCCTCGGCTTGTGGCGACAGCGCGCTGACGCCGCCGCCCGGATCGATGGAGACCACGGCGACCGTGTAGGTCGTGTCGTTCACCAGTCCGGCCAGACGGACTGATGTGGCCGTGGCGGAAACCTCGGCCGAGCAAACCTGGGTCTCGTCGGCTGGAGTAAGCACTGCGCTACCCGTAGCGTTGCTTGCCAATCCGCAAGTTTCGTAGGCAGCAGTCGAGGCCGAAGCCGGACGGGGCAGGCAAAGGACCTGATACCCCGCGACCTGGGACATGTCCGCCGGAGGAGTCCAGCCAACCAGGATGCCCTGGTCCGCGGGCTGGGCAGTGATCGCGGTCGGGGCCGCGACCACGCTCGTGATCACCTGAAGCGCGACTGAAGGTGTGAAGGAGAGCGCGGTCCCGTTCTGGGCGAGCACCGCCCAGAGGGTGGTCGATCCCGCGGTAAAGGTGGCGCAGTCCACTGTCGAGGTGCCTGCCGCGCTCTGGAATACCAGGCTACTGGAGAACGTCGGGGACGAGGCGGACTGGGACGCGCTAAATGTTGCCTGGCCGACGGAGACACACGACGCAGAGGTGGTGGAAGTGGCGCAGCTCGTCCCGAGAAAGAAATTGACCGAAACCGTCGAATTGCCGATGTCGGTTTGCCCGGACGAGGTGAGCTGCAACTGCGCCGTGATGGTGTCGGGACAGTTGCACCGGTGCGGGTTGAAGAGGACGCTGAGATCGTTTGCATCGAGAGCGCTCCCCGAATTCACGTCGGAGGCGTAGAGCGCGAGGGCGAAATCGCTGTCGGTCAGCGCGGGCGTCTGCGCCCTGGCCGGCGCCCCGGCAAGGGCTGCTGCCAGCGCCGGGAAAAAGCGAACACATGCGTGTCTGGCGCGCAAGCGATAGGGTTTGCACTTGTCCATGAGGCCCCATCCTGCCACCCCTGGCCGCCCTCGTCCCCTTTTCACATCGGCTTGACGGCATGACCTGATGAGGGCCGACGAGCCGATCGAGGCGAGGCGCAGCATGGAAGGACGGGGCTGGCTCGCGCGGCTGGTCGCAAGTGTGTATGCCGAGTTCGTCGAGGAGATGCTGGCGAGTAGAGCGGTTCGCGCTACCAGGTGCCGTAGCACTTCAGCTTGCGGTACAGCGCAGCCGGGCCAAAGCCTGATCCGATTGCCCTACTTTGGTCGCGCGTCGAAAGCCGTTCTGTCCGCGGCGCGGACGACGGCGCTGGGCTCCCGGCCGAGCCTGCGGTCTGTCAGTCTTCTTCGATCTGCTGGCCGAGGAAGACGCCAACACTCATCTGGTTCATCTGGTCGCGCTGGGCCTCCAGCATGTCCAGGTGGTCGTCTTCATCCTTGATGATCGACTCCAGCAGCTCTCGCGTGGGCGCGTCCTGCACTTCCATGGCCACCGGAATTGCGGCGTTGTATCCGCGGATGGCCGTCATCTCGGCCGCGACGTCGTTCGCGATCATCTCGGGCACGTCGGCCCCGATGTGAAGCGGGTTCAGCTTGCTCACAACCGGCGTCCCTTCGAGGAACACGATGCGGGCGATGAGTTTCTCGGCGTGCTTCATCTCGCCCAAGGCGCGCTTCTCGATCACCTTGTGCAGCCGTTCATAGCCCCAGTTGGCGCAAAGCTCGGAGTGGACCATGTACTGGTTGATGGCGGTCAGCTCGTCGGCGAGCAGTTGGTTGAGAACGTCGATCAGTTTCTGGTTGCCCTTCATGTTGGTCTCCTGGCGATTGGATGCGCGCGCGCAAAAGGATTGGACATTTTTTCCTGAACGGCAACTGTCCTTTCTGGCACGGCAGGTCACACGGGTCGCGTGGACGATCCAATGCTCGACACCCCCGCCGCGCCTGCTACCAAGGACGCCGTGAACGGCGGGGCGCCGGGATCTTCGCGGCCGCGAGATTGGGCAGCACCCCGGTCGTCAGGAAACCGTCGACATGCGCGAGCAGCCGCGCCGTATCGTCCGCAGTCATCCAGGGGGTCGCCAGATGGTCGGCGACCTCCTCACTGGTCATGCCCAACCGGCGTCCTTCTTCGATGGCGACCGCGTAGCCTTCGATCTCGGTGGGACGGTCTACGTACGCGAATCTCTCGTCCCACAGATCCAACCCCTCGTCGAGTTGGCGCAGATGCGTGAGCTCGTGCAGAAGGTCGAGATAGAGATCCCGATCCGTGCCGCTGCGAAAGTACCACTCCGAGACCACGATGCAGGGCACGTCGACGTCCACGAAGGCATAGCCGTGATCGCCGCGGATCTGCACGCGCGCCCGTTCGAGCAGACGATCGCGCGCGGCCGGAAGCGCGGCGATGCGCGCCAAGGCCGGACTGGACTTCACCGCCGGCAGAACCTTGAGATAGGGATGCTCTCCGGTCGGCAGCGACCGGTCCACTTGCGGCCATGCTGGCAAATCTCTTGGCATCGGCTTGTCGGGATTGCAGTCAATGGTACAAAGAAGGCATTCGACAGGGAACCGGTATTCGATGCTCGACATCGTCTATGAAAACGTCACCAGCGCCCCGACCGAGGCCATCGTGGACCTGTATCGCGCCGGCGGCTGGTGGCAAGAACAGCCCGCCTGGCGCGCGGCGATTCCGCAGATGGTGCGCGGCAGTTTCTGTTTTCTCCTGGCCCGCGCGCCCGATGGCCGCATCGTGGGCATGGGACGCGTGATTTCCGACGGCGCCAGCGACGGGTACATCCAGGACGTGGTCGTGCTCCCGGAATTCCGAGGACGTGGCATCGGTCGCGAGATCATCCGGCGCCTGACCGATCGCTGCGTGGCCGCGGGTCTGACCTGGATTGGCCTGGTAGCCGAGCCGAACACGCAGAGATTTTACGAAGGGCTGGGTTTCCAGCCCCTCACCGGCTTTCAACCCATGCTCTACCAGGTGCGTTCCTGACCGTGACGGCTTTTCTGGGATTTCCATTCGCGCCCCTCGAGATCGAGCAGCGAGCGCTGGTGACCGATTTTCTTGTCCGCCACCCGCAACCCCTGTCTGACTATAGTTCGGCTTCGCTGTGCGTCTGGTCGTCGGTTTTCCATTACCACCACGCCGTCGCTGAACCGGACACGCTTTTGCTCTACGCCCGGGTCGCCGCCGATCCCCAGCCGAGGCTGCTGCAACCATTGGGACGGTTTTCCGAGCCCCTGCAGGAAACCCTGCTCGCCCACGCTCGCAAACTGCCCACACCGCTGGTCATCGAATCCGTCAGCGCCGAATTCGTGGCGCGACATCCGGCTTTTGTCGCGCACTTCCACGCGATCGCAGATCGCGACAGCGCCAACTACGTGTACCAGACCGAGGACCTGGCGGCGCTGACCGGCAGCCGTTACGCCAAGAAGCGCAACCTGATCCAACAGGCCACGCGATTCTACGACTGGCGGATCGAGCCGCTCGGCCCACAGCATGGCGAGGAATGTCTCGAAGTTGGCGACGACATCGCGGCCAAACGCACGACGCTCACCTTGCGGCAGGAGGGCCAGGCCCTGGCGACCGCGATTCGCGACTTCGCTGCACTTGGGCTTCGTGGACTGCTCCTGCACATCGACGATCGGCCGGCGGCCTTTTCCATCTACGACCGTCTGAACCCGACCACCGCGGTGGTCCTGTTTGAACGCGCGCTCCGCGACAAGAAGGGCCTGTATCAAGTGATCAACCAGGAAACCGCCCGCGCCATCGCGGCCCAGGGGCTGGCCTTCATCAACCGAGAGGAGGATCTCGGGGATCCGGGGTTGCGCCGGGCCAAGCTCTCGTATCACCCGGTCCGTCTCGAAGCCAAGCACACGCTGACCTTGCGCCGCTGAAACCTCGGCTCCGCGCCTCACGCCAGCGAGTCATCGAATGTCCCGTGGTCTTCCCTCGGAGATGAGCTATAAGGCGCGGGCTTCATGCCCTCGCCCGCGCTGTCCTGGGTGTCCTTCGCCGTCCTTTCTGCCACTTTCCTCGGCATTTACGACGTGGCCAAGAAGGCCTTGGTGCAAGACAACGCTGTACTGGTCGTGCTCTTCGCGTGCAGAATGCTATCGTCTGCGCAAGTCCTTTGCCCTGGCCGGCGTGATCGTGGGCGTCTTTCTCATACTTTGAGCATCTCACTGGTAACGTAGCGTTGAGGGACTACCCATGAAGATGAACCGGATTACGCCTTTTCTTTGGTATGACGACCAGGCCGAAGACGCGGCAAGGTTTTATTGCTCTATTTTCAAGAAGTCGAAGATCCACAGCATCTCGCCCATGACCGTCACCTTCGAACTGGACGGCCAGATGTTCTATGCGCTCAACGGCGGGCCCCACTTCAAGTTCAATCCCGCCATCTCTTTCTTCATCAATTGCAAGAACCAGAAAGAGGTCGACTACTACTGGACAGGTTGCTCAAAGGCGGCCAACCCAGCCAGTGCGGCTGGCTGCAGGACAAGTACGGCCTGTCCTGGCAGGTCGTACCCGAGGCCCTGGGTGAGTGCCTCGGCGGCAAAGACCGCAAAGGCGCCGAGCGGGCCATGCGGGCCATGATGGGGATGGTGAAGCTGAATGTGAAGGCACTGAAAGACGCCTACGCCGGCAAGCCCGCGGTGCGCCGGAGAAAAGCCTATCCGCGCTCTCGCCGGAGGAGATCGTGGTCGGCTGAGGGTGCCTGACGCGGCAACTGCGCGTTGGGCTGCCTTCACTCCGTCCGCTGCGCGAGCACGCGCTCGATGCGACGGTCAGGAACCAGCCATATCAGCGCGACGAAGACGTATAGGCCGTTGGCCAACCACGGACTCACGAACGCCAACGGGATGGCGCTGAGGTAGCACAGGGGAGAGAGTTTCCCTTTCCAGTCGCGGCCAATGGCCGCTGCAAGCAACGAGTTCGGCCCTTGTTGTGCGACAATGCTGCGTTGAAGGATGTAATAGGCGATGGACGCCATCAACAGCACGACGCCGTAAATCGCGGCGGGCGCGTGCGCGCGGTGGTTTCCGCCCATCCACGCCGTGGTGACGGGAAAGAGCGACAGCCAAAACAGCAAGTGCAGATTCGCCCACAGAATTCCGCCGGTCACGTGCCGCGTGGAATGGAGCATGTGGTGGTGATTGTTCCAGTAGATGCCAACGTAGAGGAAACTCAGGACGTAACCCGAAAACACCGGCAAGAGTGGCCTGAGCGCCGCCAGGTCGCCCCCACGCGGCACCTTCAGTTCCAGCACCATGATAGTGATGATGATGGCCAGCACGCCATCGCTGAAAGCTTCGAGCCGGTTCTTTTCCATCGACTAAAGGCATAGGTTATCCGTCAAGGCCGGGACGTCAACGAGAGAGCGGTCGATGCTTACCTCGGCAGTCATTGCGACACGGCGGACGCGGCCCGCAATTCAGGAAGAGAATTTTTGCGGCGAACCAAGTGACCGTAAGATTGGCTGGACCTCCCGCCATCTAGACCATGGTTATGGCGACCAAGAACCCTGTACCCTCGCCGTGGCACCCGACTCGGGTGATGCGCGTGATCCGTGGGCTCGATACAAGTACCGGGCCACTCTACGTGATGACAGACGCCGGACGGGCCTACGCCAAGACCCTTGGGAATCCCGAGGGGCCGGACGCCTTGGTTTCGGAGTGGATCGGGACTGGACTGGCGCGATGGCTGGGCCTTCCGACCTTCGATGTCGCAGTGGTTGACTACCCGGACGAACTCAGTTTCAAGCTCCCCAAGGGCTGTGAGACACAAGCTGGGCCGGCGTTCATCGCCTGTGAGGTTCGCGGGCGTTCGTGGGGCGGCGGGGAAGATGACCTCACCTGGGTCGAGAACCCGGAAGACATCTGCGGCCTCGTCGTTTTCGACACATGGACGCGTAACTACGACCGGTACGCAGAGAGCAGCGGTCCACCACGCTGCAACTTCCGAAACGTCTTCTTCTGCGAGGAGGGGGCCAAGAAGGGGCGCTACCGCCTTCTGGCCATCGATCACAGCGAGTGCTTTCGCATGGGAAGGGCGCTGTCCACCAGGAATTTGCTCGACCTTGACGCCATCAGGGATGAACGACTGTACGGTCTCTTCCCTGAATTCCGAGGGCGCGTGACGCGAGAAGGTGTGCGGCGTTTCGTAGACAAGCTCGCCAGCTTCCGGGAGCAGGACTTTGACGCGTACACCACGGGACTCCCTCCGGCCTGGGGACTACGCGCCGAAACGCGGGATCGGCTCAGAGAGTTCTGCGTAGAGCGGGCCAAGTTTCTAGCCGGAGCGGTCGAGAAGATACTAGAAGATACATGTGGCTGGCACCCAGTCCTTCCAGGGACAAACTTGAGGTGAAAGATGACGGCAAGACAATCGCTCTACAGCATCATCCAGTTCAGGCCTGACGAGGCCCGAGCCGAGGGTGTGAATGTTGGCGTGGTCGTGACGTGCCCATCGAAGCATGTCGTCAAGGCCAGATTCAGCTTGAACAATGAGGCGGCCAAGAAGCGCTTCGGGAGAGGCTCGTTCGATGACGTGCGCCTCACGAGCGCTAAGCGCGCGCTGGCAAACCGCGTGGAAAGAATCGAGCCCGACGACGCGGCCCTACGGTCGTTCATCGCGCAGGAGGCGGGCAGCCTCGTGCTTCTCGAACCGCGTCCGGTGGTCATCACGGATTTGGACGACGATCTGGCCAATCTGTTCAAGGAACTCGTGGGCGAGATGCCGCCCGAGCATCGAATGCGGCGTCCTGCTGCGCCGAACCTGACGAAGTCTTTCCAGTCACTGGAGACGGCGGGCATTCCCTTTGATCGTGATGTCACAGAGAAGGTGCCTGGCTTGCCCACGGAACTGCACTTCCCCTACGTATTCAAGAACGGCGTGCGGAATCTCATCAAGCCACAAGGGTTCGCGCTCGGGGCCGAGGAGG
Organism: uncultured delta proteobacterium; assembly: GCA_963755125.1. Taxonomy (GTDB): domain Bacteria; phylum Myxococcota_A; class Polyangia; order Fen-1088; family Fen-1088; genus Fen-1137. Next base: position 102,885 of record CAVWIP010000016.1, on the reverse strand, counting down.
CGATCAGGGAGGCCAAGGAACTCGGTGCTGACGGACACCTTCTGGCGAAGTACCCTGAGGGCGGCGTGAAGCGCAGGCTGATCGTCGTGGGCGCCTTTGAGAACGCCGACCTCGTGCCCGCCCTGAAGGACCTCTTCGCCGACTTCGAGGCACGTTTGTTCACCGAACCCGAGATCCCGAAGCTGCTCGACGAGATCCGAAAGACGGCCCACAAGTAGTCCAGCCGACGATCGCTGCTGACCGGCCCCCGCGAGCAGTCGCCTCCGCCAATCGTCACTTCGATCAACGGCGCTCACGGGCGCTGCCCGCGACGTTCAAAGAGAACTCCGGGAGGACGCTGGCACCGCACCCGCGCGTGAACCGCGGAGCCGGGCTATTGACCGCGACGTTGGTCTACCTTACTCGTTGTCGTACTCACGCTGGTTCTCAAGGAATTCCGCGATGATGCTGTCCGGATCTGCCAACCCGTAGTATTCCTCACCATTTCACCATTCGGACTGGGAATCGGAGTGCCAAGCACCCTGCCCAATTCAAGCAACTCGGCTGGCGACGACACGCCGTCTACTCGTGTCCAGCCTGTCCTCTTCAGTTCCACTAGGTTCATCTTGGAGTCCACGAAGCCTGCGCTCATTTTAGTCCATCTTCGAACTAGCGGTGGCAATAGTGAAAGCCTTGACCGACCCCGAGTGCTCGATCGAGTTCAAGCCGATCGGTCAGTGGCTGGCAATCTTCGTATGCAGGCCGAAGCAGGAGCACCTCGTCGCGGTCTTCGACAACATCACCGGCCGGAAGGAGCTAGAGCAGGCGTTGCAGCGCGAGGCGCTGCTGCACACCGTGATCGACACGACCCCGGACGCGGTCTACGCAAGGACGCCGACAGCCGGGTGGTGCTGCTCAACCCCGCGGCACGCAGGGTGGTGGGGAAGCCGGCAGAGCGGATCCTGGGCCACGACGACCGTGACTTCTACGATGATCCGGGAGTCGCTACTGCTGTCATCGAGAACGACAAGCGCGTGATGGCAACCGGCGTACCCGAGCGATGCGAGGAGAAGCTGGGGAGCTCCTCGTCGAGGTGCCCTGACGAACGCCCATGGCGCACCTGCCGGCTACCAGTCCGCTTCGACCGTGCCGCCGGTGAACTGCATGCTCTTGGGCGTGTACTGATGGACCTCGAAGGCGTTGCCGTCGGGATCCTTCAGCCAGATCTGCCAGGTATGGTCGCACCCGAGTTTTTTCTCGGAACATGCGATGCCGCGCGTTTGCAGGTCAGCCGTCAGGCGGTCCAGATCCTCAGTCTCCAGGCAGAAGTGGACGATACCGGTGTTCACTGGCTTTTCCAGCGTGGGATCCTCGAATATCTCGATGAAGGCTGAGTCGGCGAGCTTGAGGTAGACGCCGAAGCGCGCGCCTTTGCGCGTGAAGCGGAACACAGGAACAAGTCCCAGTCGCGTGTAGAAGTCCAGCGACTGCTGCAGATTTCTCACGTTCAGACAGATGTGCGCGATACGTTTGAACATCGCGGCCAAGTGTAGCTGGCAGCTCATTTGTCGACCAGACCGACGTTTCGGGAAGGAACGCATTAGATGATAGAGGCGGATGGAACTGCAGTTGAGTTTTCCCCAAGACTCTGAGAGAAGGGAGCATGGCAACCCAGGGTGTTGGTTTTGATCCGGATGAGTTCTCGCGTCTCGCACGCGAGGCAGGATTTCGGCTGCGCAAATCGCGCAAGGCCTTGACCTTCGTCGCGCTGGCCATCGTCGGACTGGTGGCTCTGTACGGCGCGTACTATCAGGTCGAACCGGACGAGGTCGGACTGGTCACGCGCTTCGGGCGTTTCGTGCGCACCTGCAATCCCGGACCGCACGCCAAGATCCCCTTCGGCATCGAACAGGTGCAGAAGGTCCCGGTGCAGCGCCAGCTCAAGCAGGAGTTCGGCTTTCGCACCGCCCGCGCCGACATTCAGAGCTCGTTCCACAAGGACGAGAAGACGGACGCCGAGTCGGTCATGCTGACCGGGGACCTCAACGTGGCCACGGTCGAGTGGATCGTCCAGTACAAGATCTCGGACCCGTACAAATACTTGTTCCGCATGCGCGACGTGGAGGAAACCTTCCGCCTGATGACCGAGGCGTCGATGCGCACGGTGGTGGGCGATCACAGCGTCACCGAGCTTCTCACCGTGGGGCGCGAATCGATCGCCGCCAAGGCCAAAGAGTTGCTGTCAAACCTGTGCAAGCTGTACGACAACGGCATCTCGGTCCAGCAACTCATTTTGCAGGACGTGGATCCGCCCGAGGCGGTGCGGCCGTCGTTCAATGCGGTCAACCAGGCCATCCAGGAGCGTGAGCGCGCCATCAACGAGGCGTGGGCCGAATACAACCAGGAGATCCCGCGGGCGCGCGGGCTGGCCGAACAGAAGATCCAGGCAGCCGAGGGCTACGCCATCGACCGGGTGAACCGGGCCAAGGGCGATGCCCAGCGATTCAATGCGCTGGAGGAGGAATATCGCAAGGCCCCGGAAGTGACGCGCACCCGGATCTATCTCGAAACCCTGGCGGCGGTCCTGCCCACGGCCGGCAAGAAACTGATCTTCGACGAAAAGGCCAAAGGCATCTTGCCCATGTTTCCTCTCGGCCCGGTCCAGGAGGGCAAGCCATGAGCCGCCGTTCACTGCTCATCGTCGCTGCCTTCGCGCTGCTGGGGCTGGTGACGCTGTCGTCCGCGCTGTACACGGTCTCCGAGACCGAACAGGTCATCATCACCCAGTTCGGCGAGCCGATGGGGCAGGCCGTCACCCAGGCCGGCTTGCACGTGAAGATACCGTTCGCCCAGGAAGCCAACGTGTTCGACAAGCGCTGGCTGGAATGGAACGGCAACGCCAACCAGGTTCCCACCCGCGACAAGAAGTACATCGGCGTGGAAACCTACGCGCGCTGGCGCATCGCCAACCCGTTGCTGTTTTTCCAGCGCTTGCGCGACGAACGCCGGGCCCAGTCGCGCCTGGATGACATCATCGACGGAGAAACCCGCAACGTGATCGCCAGTCACGATCTCATTGAGGTAGTGCGCACCACCAACCGCGCCTTCGAGAAGGGCGAGGAGGCGGAAGACATCATGGAAGCCGAGTCGATGCGCCAGATCGAGCTGGGGCGGGACAAGATCACGCGGCTGATTCTGGAACGGGTTTCGCACGTGGTTCCCGACTACGGCATCGAGCTGGTCGACGTGCAGATCCAGCGGGTCAACTACATCGAGAGCGTGCAGGCCAAGGTCTTCGACCGCATGATCTCCGAGCGCAAGCGCATCGCCGACCGCCACCGTTCCGAGGGACAGGGCAAGAGCGCCGAGGTGCGGGGCAAGAAGGAGCGCGAGCTGAAAGTGATCGAATCCGAGGCCTATCGCAAGACCCAGGAAATCATGGGGCGCGGCGATGCCGAAGCAACCTCGATCTATGCCGAGGCCTACAACCGCAATCGCGAACTCTACCGTTTCCTCAAGACGATGGAAACCTACCACAGCACCATCGACAAGGAGAGCTGGCTGGTCCTGTCCACCAGCACCGATGTCTTCCGCTACCTGCAGTCGCAAAGCGCCGCCGGAACTGCCGGGAAGAGCGTGATTCCCAACCGATGACGCCCAAGACGGAGACCGATCCCTATTCCGTTTTGGGGCTCGCGCGCACGGCCAGCGAGGTCGAGATTCGCGCGGCCTACCACGCGCTGGTGGCGAAGTACCATCCTGACCGGCACCAGGGCAATCCACTGGAGGAACTGGCCAGCGAAAAGATGGCCGAGATCAACCGGGCCTACGAGATCCTCTCAGATCCCGCGCGCCGGGCCGCCTACGATAGCGGTCAAGCCTTTGTGAGCGGCACCGGCCAGCCCTTTGCGACGGCCTCGGCCGCCCTTTCTCGCAAGCAGATCCGCTGGCTGCAGATCGTCGCGCTGTTCCTCATGGTGCCGCTGCTGATTCGCTTCGGCGCCTTTCTCGTGCGCTTGGTCGGCGGTCTCGTCCGCGCCACGCTCGAAGTCACGCCAATTTTGCGCGGAACTCCCGTCGCCGGAGTGCTCGTCCTCTTGGCGGCCGCGATCCTGGTGCTTGTCCTTGTCCGCCGCAGGCGGAGAGGCCGGAATGGCAAGCGCGACGACTGACCGGTGGCAGTAGCCGGGCCGTGTCGCGATCCGTTTCGCGTCCTCGGCTGTCAGGGCCGGCGATGCAAATTGCCTGAGCCGCCCGACCAGGAATACGGCACTTCTCCACTAGCTGGGCCGTCTACCATTTCGGGGGAAGCCATGAACACGATTCGCAAAGCGCATGCTCTTGTCCTGGCACTGCTGATCGCGGTACCGCTGGCCGCAGGTTGCAGCGGGAGTGGCTCGGGAGGCGTTCGCAGCGACGCAAGCGTTCAAGCCGGCGGGGCCGGCGCCACGGGCAGCACGGCAAGCACGGGCGGCACGACCGGCGCAGGCGGGCAGACGGCAACCAGCGGGGGCACGAGTGGCCCGCCAGTCGGAGGTGCTGGCGGCAGATCAGTGAGCACAGGCGGCGTTGCCGGCGCAAGCGCCACCGCAGCTGGCGGTCAGGATGCCGCCCAGCCGGACGTGAACACCCAAGCCGGCGGAAGCACGGGAACGGGTGGCGGCGTTGTGACCGGCGGCACGACCGTGGTAGGCGGACAGACTGCAACCGGCGGCAGCACCAGTGGGAGGGGCGGCACTGGTGGCACGGGTAGAACCGGCGGCAGCGTGGCTGGGGGGAGCGTGGCTGGGGGGAGCGTGGCTGGGGGGAGCGTAGCTGGTGGCAGCGTTGCTGGCGGCAGTCTTGTGGGCGGCACGGCGAGAACCGGCGGCAGCATGGCTGGCGGCTCGACCGCCCCTGGCGGCAGTACCGCCTCCGGCGGCGCCGATGGCGGAGTAGCAACGACGGGCTGGGTGACAATCCACAACGACTTCTTCTGGTACGACACGGACGGCAACTTGATCAACGTGCGAAGCGGAGCGTTGCGCCAGTTCGGTGACCTCTACTATTGGTGTGGCGGAGCCCCGGACGACCACAACCAAAACTGCTATTCGTCTCCCGATCTCATCCATTGGACCTTCAAGGGTATCGTGCTCACGACAACCGGCGATGCCAACCGCATGGACATTCTGTACAATGCCACCACACAACAATATGTGATCTTCCTCAAGTACATTGGAAACTCCGCCTATTTAGGCATTGCCACCTCGTCCACTCCTAACGGACCATTCACGTTTCTGAGTCAGACTCTTGTGGATGGGTACTTCATCGGCGATATGTCGATGTTTCAGGATGACGATGGACAAGCCTACCTGGCCTATGTCTGGTGGGAAACTGGCCCCAATCGCGAGCACGGCATATACCGAATGTCGGCGGACTACTTGACCCTGGCTGAGCGAGTCTATCTGTGGGATGTCCCCAGTCGTGAAGCTCCTCACATCTTCAAACGCAATGGTACCTACTATTACGGGACCTCCCGCACCGCTGGAATCAGCCCAACCGCCACGGAATACAATACCGCAACTAATTTGGCAGGTCCGTGGTCGGCGGCCACGACGTTGAACACGCCTGGCTCGACCACCTCGTGGGCGACCCAGTGCGATTTCGTTTTTCCGTTCGCGGGCTCGCAAGGGACGGTCTACATGTACGATGGCGACCGTTGGGAACCAACGGGAGGGAGCCAGGGCGATTATGTGTGGCTCCCGATGGATTTCGATGCCACCGGCGTGCCGACTATGAATTATTATCAGGATTGGGATTTGAACGTGATCACCGGCACGTGGCGGGCCTTCGATCGAACCTCGCGCGACCTGGCTCTCGGCAAGACGGCCACCGCGTCCTCGGCGACCGCCGCAAACCCGGCTTCGGCCGTGACGACGGCCACGACCTATCAGACCTACACAAATTACCGCTGGGAGAGTGATGCCAGCGACCCACAGTGGATCATGGTGGACCTTGGCTCGGCCATGGAAATCGACCGGGTCATTCTCAAGTGGTACACGGATTATGGCAAGTCCTTCGACATTCAGACGTCAACCGATTCCACGACATGGACAGATGCCTACAGCACGACCGTCGGGGCGTCGTATTCGGTGACTGACGTTACCTTTACCAAGACCACGGCACGGTATGTGCGGATGAATGGCACGCAACGGGGCAATGCAAACGGGTACTCGTTGTTTGCTTTCATGGTTCTGGATGACCCGTAGGGAACGTGGACGGGGAAGCCAACGCCGGAAGGAGCGCAGAGAACCAGATGGTCATCTATGCGCGCCTCCTCGACGCGCGTCGCGCATAGCCTCGCCGGCGAAATGGGGCGCGATCAGAGCGCAGCCTTGATCGCCTTGATGGTGCTGGCGTATTCCCCGTCGGAAAGCAGCTTCTTTGGGGAGGGCAGCATCTCGAAGGTGTTGCCGAAGCCGGGGCCGCCCTGGTATTTCGGCACCAGATGGAAATGCAGGTGCGGCAATTTGTCGGAGTAGGCGCCGTAATTGATCTTGCTGGGAGCAAAGGCAGTCTTGATGGCCCTGGCCGCGCGCGCGACGTCCTTGCTGTAGAGCGTGAGTTCTGCCTCTGGCAGTTCGAAGAACTCGTTGACGTGGCCGCGGTAGGCGACCACGCAACGGCCGGGGTGGGTCTGCTCCTTGAACAGGTAGAGAGTCGACACGCCGAGCGGCGCAATCTCGATCATGAGATCATGCAAACGCTGATCCTTGCGACAGTAGAAGCAATCGGGTAGTTCGCTCATGGTGGAAAAGTCCGGCTTGGGGGTGAGGGACCGGGACGACAATCGCCTTGCGGGGTTCGGAGTATATCGAAGCCGGCGGTTTTTTGCATGGCCGCGGGGCTCATGCTCATCTAGCCGTTGAAAGATCGGCGCTGCGTTTCGGGGCGCAGCCAGCCACAGGCGCTATGGCATCCCGAACGGCCGCCGGCTGAGCATCCCGGTGCTGAAACTTGCGGTGTTGGCAAGAGCGGACCACGGCAGTGCGCGGCGGCGGCGGAATAGGAAAGCGAAGTGGGCCGCCTCGGCCAGGAAAGCGAAGCCTTCGCCGATGACGATCAGCCAGAAATAGGAAAGGTGCAGGTAGGGAAAGATCACGAACCACAACAGCTCCGACCTGATGGGGTCATCCAATGGCACCTGCGGTGCTGAGCACACTCCCCTCCTGCTCGGCTGGTGAGCTACACTCAACCGGGGAGGATCTCGTGATGCACGCTTGTCGAACCTGTGCACTCGTTCTTTTACTAGCAGGGTGCGGGCGCACCGGGCAGGGATCGTCATTCCGCAAGTCGGACGCAGCGGCGGGTTCAGGGGCGTTTGCGGACGCAACCATCGATTCGGTCGCAAATTCGGCCGACGCACGCGCGTGCCGATGGGCGGGGTTTGCGCCGGAGTCGACCTACGTGAGTTCGGGCGACACGTCCATCGCGGTCGGTGATTTCAACGGCGATGGCCATCCCGATGTCGTGGTCACTGCCTGGGGAAACGGGACTCCTTCGACCGCCGCCAGCGGAGCGGTCCGGGCGAGCGTCTTCCTGAATCAGGGAAACGGCGCCTTCGCGCCGGCCGCCTCCTACAACACGGACATGGAAGCAACCTCCGTGGCCGTGGGCGACTTCAATGGCGATGGCAAGCCCGACTTCGCGGTGCTCACCGTGCTCGACCAGATCGATCTTTTCGTCAATCAGGGTGACGGTACCTTTGCCTCCTTGCTTACCCTTGCGGGACCGCAATCAGCGGTTGCCACGGCCGCGGCCGACTTCAATCGCGACGGCCACCCCGACCTCGCGGTCACCACGCAAGATGGGGCGGTCGACATACTTTTCGGGGATGGCAATGCTGGCTTCGCCGCGCCGATCACCTACGCCGCGGGCGACGTGGTCGATTCGATCGCGGTGGGCGATCTCAATGGCGACGGCTTCCCCGACATCGTGGTCAGCAACGCCGAACTGGCGGGCACGTGCCCAGGGGCGCGCTGCCTCCCGACCGGGCTGGGAGCGGGCACGGTCAATGTCCTTATCAACCAAGGCGATGGGACCTTTGCCCCGCAGGTGAGCTATCCCTCGGGCAATGGCACCGCATCGGTCGCCGTGGGCGACCTGAATGGCGACGGCGCAGCCGACATCGCCGCCACCAACAGCGTGGACAACACTCTGAGCGTGTTCTTCAACGCGGGCGACGGCACATTCACCTTGCAGGCGAGCTACGCGAACGCGGGCAGTGGCACAGCCGCACCGGGAGTGGGGTATCCGAGCACGGGCGGCGGGGTGGTTGCGGCGGATTTCAATGGCGATGGCCACGTCGACATCGTCGTGGTGCAGACCTCGCCGGACGACCGCAATGGCGTGGTGCTGTTGCTCGCCAATGCGGGCGACGGCACGTTGCTCGCTCCTGTGAGCTACACGATTGCGGGAAGCCCTGACGCGCTGGCCGTGGCTGACTTCAACGGTGATGGACTCCTCGACCTCGCCGTCACCTCGGCCGACAACACGGCGGGCGAGTTTGTAATGGGCGTGTTTCTCTCGAAGTGCGAGTGAAGCGTCCCTTGGTGGCAGAAAGCGCACCGGGTACTCCCTGGTCTGCCGAGCAACGCCGTTCCGCTAGAAGTCGTCTTTGGAGAGAGTACCGGCACGCGGCGCTGGGGACTTCGCCGACGCACCAGCCTTTTGCCTCGACGCCGGCGCCTGTGACAGCTCAGGCCTGCCCGAGGCCCGGCGCAAAGCTTGCTGTCGCGGCGGGAGATCGTTCAGGGTTTCTCGCACCCCCACGGGTGGACGGCTTGCAGTCGGCGGAACGGCCGTATCGCGTGCATGGCGCAGGGGGGGGCGACGTTCACCCGTTGCGAGCGAGCTAGCCGCGGGTGGTGATGAGGAAATTGTCAGAAGGGCGGGAACCACCACCGGGTCGATGGTTGCGGTCGACACCACGGCGGGAAGAACCGGCTGCACGACGGGCTCCCGGGCTGGCGGCGCGCTATTGACGATGGGAGCCGGCGCGCGTGTCTGCAGCTTGCGGGCACCTCGAACCGCCGCCGACACCACGAAGAAGCCGACAGCGATCGCGACCCCGGCGCCCAGCAAGCCACCCCAACCACGAAGGGCAGCGGGGATGCCCATGCCAGGAGATCCCATCTTCGGCCGCGAAGCTCGCACGGCTACCGGAGCCGCTTCGCGATCTGTGGCTGGCAAAGGCACCGCCTCTCGCGAGCCGGGTGGCGATCCATCGTTGCCACCGTTGCCGCTGTTGCCAGCAACGGGCGTTCCAGGGGAGGCGCTTTCCTTGCTCTCTGTTTCCAGGGGGAACCCGAACAGGATTCGTGTCCCTTCGTGTTCCTCAGATGGCTCGCTGCTGAGAACGGCCTGCGGCACGGGCGCATGAGGGTCAGACAGGGTATCGTGCGCGGCAAGCGAAGGTACCCCAGCTCGCGGAGTGGCCAAACGCGGTGCAGGGATGGGCATCATCACTTCGTCTTCGAGAGCCATCGCCAACGAATTCACGTCCGGGTAGCGCTGCTCGCGATCCTTGGCCATGGCCTTGTCGATGATGCGCAGCAAGCCGGCCGGCAAATCGGGACGGACGGTCGTGGCTGGAATAGCGGGCTTGTACAGAATGCGGTCGAAGAGCGTCGGGCTGGGCTCCCCCGGGAACGGCACCCGTCCGGTCAACGATTCGTACAGCAACACGCCGAAGCCGTATACGTCGGCGCGCCCATCTATATCGGGCATGCCCCAAATGTGCTCGGGCGACATGTACGCCGGCGTTCCCATGGGCAAGGCCGGCCCTGCCGAAGGGTCCAGGCCTCGCGCCACCATGACCGAGATGCCGAAATCCAACACCTTGGTGGTCACGATCCGTCCGTCGGGTTCCATGCAGATGAAGATGTTCTGCGGCTTGAGATCTCGATGGATCACGCCCTGCGCGTTCGCCGCGGCCACCCCTCGCATGGCTGGCAAGAGCAGCGTCGTCGCTTCTTTGACGGCGAGAAATCCGAAGCGCGCGATGTAGCTGCTCAGCGGCTCGCCCTCGAGCAACTCCATCACGATGCACGCCATTCCCTCATGTTCGATGACGTCGAAGACCGTGACCACATTGGGATGGTTGACCAGGCTGGCGGCCAGAACCTCGCTGTGAAAGAGGCCCTGTGCCACCCGCATGGTGGACAGGGAGCGCAGAATGACCTTCAATGCGACTCGCTTGCCGGTTCGTTCATTGGTGCCGGCCCACACCGCGGCCATTCCGCCTTGGCCGAGCAGGTGCTCGACCCGGTATTTGCCCTCCACGAGCTGGCCTACCTGCAGGATCGTGTCGACGCTGGATTCAGACCGGGATTCCGCTCTCTTCACGCCGCGCCCTCCCAGCCGACAACCAAATTGTGCTGCTTGCGCATGCTGGCCAAACCTCCCGTGCTTCAAGTAGTGAGATGCCCCACCTCGGGTGCTGGGTACCAACAGGGACCGCGCAATTGAGATGGCGATCGGGAACAAGTCGGCAAGATTTGCGCGTTCAGGAACCTGAGTCGGCCGATCTTTTCAAACGCGGCTTGAAGGTGGTCCTCGCGACCACCGCGAAACTTGCCGCCCTTGCCCCCGGTCCAGGCGGTGGCCGGCTATTTCGTCGCAGGCCTGCCGCCCTTGCTGGCCGCGTGGCTCCCGCCCGCCTTGGGCTTCTTGCCTGTCTTCCCGGTCTGGTCGGTCTTCTTGTCAGCCTTCTGGGCCGCCCCTTTTTTTCCGCCGGTCTTGGACGCACCCGCCGCCGTGAGTTTGGATTTCGTGGTTGGCGCCAGAACTGGCGTCAGTAGAATCTCGACGCGGCGATTTCGCGCGCGACCGGCCGAGGACCTGTTGCTGGCGATTGGCTGATACTCGCCGTGGCCACTGGCAACCAGTTGTTGCGCCGGAATCTTGGCCTTCTCTGTCAGGAAGCGGACCACGTTGGTCGCCCGCGCGACGGACAGCTCCCAGTTGGTCGGGTATTGAGCCGCAAGCTTGCCGTTGATGGGCGCCCGGTCGGTGTGGCCCGAAACCTGAATCTCTTGGTCGGGAGTGCCGGCAAGAACCTCGGCCACACGCGCGAGCACGCCTTCACCACGCTTGGAAACTTGAACTTCGCCGGGGTCAAACAGAACCTTGTCCGCCACGACCACGCGCAGGCTGCTGCCGGCTTGATCGAGATGGAGGTCACCGTGGGCGATGTCATCCTTCATCTTGTCCTGAATCTTGTCGGAGATCCCCTTGAGTTCGGCGATCTCGTCGTCCTTCGCCTGGGCGTTCTTCGACAATTCGCGCTTCACCGACTCCAGTTCGCTCTTTACGGTCTCAAGCTGTGCCTTCTCCGTTTCCAGTTGTTCCTTCTCGGTTTCGAGCCCAGCCTTGTCAGCCTCGAGCGCCGCGATCCTGGCCTGACCGGCCTTCAGATCCTCGGCGGCGATCCTGGCAGTCGAGCGAGCCTTGCCGCGCTCCAGGAACATCCAGAATCCGCCTACCAGCGTCGCCCCGAACAACACGGCGAGCACCGCGCACGGAACTCGCAAGGGATTCCGGGGCTCGAAAGGCGGCAGGATAAACTGGTTCACGTCGGTCATGGTCGAGGATTGTCGCGCCCTTCACCCCGGCAGGCAACCCGCATGATCCGGCTTGGTCGGTCTTTCCGGCGCTGCGGCCGGAAAGAACTTCAGGCGACCCTGGCACGGTCGTGATGGCTATTTCCTGTCGCGCCGTAGGGGCGCTCGTCGACTCGGATGCAAACGGTCTCGGCCACGGGGTAGATGAAGATGTTGCCGTTGCCGATTTCACCGGGGCGAGCGCTGGCCACGATGGCGTCCACCACGGGCCTCACCATGTCCTCGTCGACCATGATCTGCATTCGCACCTTGGGCACGCAGTCCATGATGTAGGACGAACCACGATAGATCCTTAGCTTGCCGTCGGTACCGTCACAGTCCTTGACCTCCGAAAGTGTCATGGCCCTGACCCCGACCTGTCGGACCCGTTGTTTCACGTCCTCGAGTTTGGATGGCTTGATGATGGCATCGATGCATTTCATGGTGATTGCCTCCCTGCACTCAGGAAAGCAGAGCAAAGCGGGTTCGACAATGGATCGAGGCGTGAGTTACCGACGGATTTGCCGGGAAGCAACTGCCGCGAAACGTCCGAAACAACGGCGTGACACTCCGTTCTCAATCAGGAAGCTTCTGCCGGTCGAAGAGGTGCTGGACGCGCTCTGTTTCGGCGCAGCCGTTAGGTTTTGGCCAGAGGCCCATGCCCTTTCCGGACTACCTTGGTTTGCGGCCGACCGAAAGGTTTGCCTTGCGCTGCATGCTGCCTCCCTTCTCGCCAAATGCCTCGATCAACCTGGCCAGGACGCAGGTCTCGAAGCCGGCCCATTTCATAGGCCCGAGCTTCTGGCGTAGCAAGGCAACCGGGGCGGTTGCCCGCACCATCCACGCCCACGCTTGCCGGGTCGTCATCGTTGGCAGTGTGTGGGTCACCTCGTGAATCTCGACGCTCTCGAATCCCGCTGCCGTCATCTCGCGCCGGCAGTCATCGACATTGCCCAACGGAGGAGTTGAGCCGCCGAGCGGCAAATTGGGCAGGTGCTCTCGAACCGCGTCCCAGATCAGGTTGCGCCAGGTGTCGCCGTCCTCGGACGCCCAACTCGACACCACCGCCACACCGCCCGGCACCAGCATGCGCAGCAGCTCACGCAAGCCGAGGATTCGATCAGGGAAGAACATCAGACCGAACATCGAGAACGCCCCATCGAACGATGCGTCCGCGAAGGGCAACGCCTGTCCATCCCCCACGTGAGATTCGATCGCCACTCGGTCGGCGAACGCACGTTCGCGCAGTTTTTCAATCATCGCGGGCGAGAAATCGATCGCCGTCACGCGCGCGCCCGTCCGCGCCGCCAAGAATGACAGCGTCCCGGGCCCGGCGGCCACATCCAGCACACGCGCGCCGGGCGAGAGAAGCGCGAGATCGATCGCCTGCTGGGCAAACCAGGCAAACACGGGAGCGACCTCGGCGGCATACTCGGATGCGACGAGATCCCAGGGCACGGGACTGGAAAGTGGGTTGGACGAAGTCATGTCTACACGGACGACTCACTCTCGCGCGGTGGCAAGCCTGCGCGCCAGATCCTCGAGCAACCCAAGGCGCGCGTCCCCGGCCGGCACCATGCGTGGCAACCACTCGCGCAAGTACGCAAGATCGATGCGCCCAGCTTGCACGGAAAACAGTCGATCGAGATCCAGCACGTCCTTGGGCCGTGCGTAGAGCAGCTTGGCCAGCGCCGTGTCTTCTGGCGAAAGGAACCATCGCGGTTGCCCGTCAGGCGTTGGCAGCGAAACACGTCGTCGTTGCATCTCCGCGTGCCACGGATGATGAGCGATGAATAGATCGATGCGCGTCCTGCCAAAGAACGCGACGAAGAAACCTGTGCGCGCGACCGAGCGGTGGGCTTCTGCCCGCTCCACCACGGCGCCTGCTCGCTCCACGCTGTCGAGCAGACGGTCCAGTTCCCTTTCGCTCACGAAGACCGATGCGTCGACGTCCGACGTGGTTCGCGGCACGCCCCACGCACCCAGCGCCAGAGCGCCGCCCAGGGCATAAGGCAACCCATCCTCGTCGAGACGATCGGCCAATCGCGCGGCAACCTCGGTCGGTGGCGCCTCCCGCGCCGTCATTTGCCACTCCCCGCCTGCTTGAGCCGTTCGAGAATCGCCAGGGTGCTCGCCGGCAGCGGCTCGGGCGCGTCGGCGCGGGCACGCACGTCCTCGGGCCAGAGCGATCGGAACCACGGCACCAGAGCGCACAGACGCCAGGTTTCGGCCACGCGCTCCGCTGGCGTTGCGTCCCGCCATGGCGCGGCCTCGCGGCGAACATGCTCGTCCCCAGAGAACACACGCACCTGTTCGGCCAGGCGCAGGTTCTCCGACTGCAAATTCGGGTCGGGCATGCCGGTGCCAGCCATGACGATATTCTACTCCAGCCACGGGCAGCACAAAGGAACAAGACAGACGGGCCGGGTCTTGGCTGGTCTGGCGGCATTCTCGAACGCTGCTTGCAAAGAATCTGGGGCACGGTCCTCACCGGTGGGTGCGCTGGCTTGGCTCTCTCGTGAACACCTTCGATTCTTCGGACGGATGCGTAGGTGTAGCGACCGACGAGGAAATCAACACGATTGCGGCCTGGGTGAAACAGGTACACACGCACACCATCGAGATCCGATAACCCCGCGATGCCCATTTGGGGTCCCAAGGTCAACCAGCACCTCCCCCGCTACGCCAGCAACGCCATCAAATCTTCTCTGGTCAGCGAGGCCGCCGCGCCGCCGTCGCCGAGAGCGGCTTCGCCCAGGGCACGCTTCTTTTCCTGCAAGTCCAGAATGCGCTCCTCGACTGTGTCGACGGCGATGAGTCGGTAGATGGTCACTGGGCGGTCCTGCCCGATTCTATGGGCGCGGTCGGCTGCCTGGTCTTCCACTGCGGGATTCCACCAGGGGTCGCACAGAAACACGTGGTCGGCGGCGGTCAAATTGAGGCCGGTGCCGCCGGCCTTCAGTGAAACGAGCATGACTGGCGGGCCGTCCTCGGACTGGAACTTCGAAACAACTTCGCCGCGGTCGCGGGTCGAGCCGTCCAATCGTGTGTAAGAAATGCCGGCATTGTTCAGTGCGGGCTCAATCAGGTCGAGCAATGACGTCCACTGTGAGAAGACCAGGGCCTTGTGGCCATCGGCGGCTGCGGTTTCCAGGGATTCGAGCAACGCCTCGACTTTGCCGGAAGTGTCGGCCTTCTGTCCGGGTAAAAGCCCGCGGTGGCAGGCGGCCTGGCGCAAGCGCAACAATGCCTCCAGGGCCTTCATTACACTGAATCCCTTTTCGTCAGCGCCGCTCATCGAGGCGACCAGCTCGGCCTGGGTCGCGGCGCGGACGGCGTCGTATACGGCGCGTTCGCGCTCGTCGAGCACGACCTTGAGCGTGGCCTCGGTGCGCGGGGGCAGCTCGGGCGCGACCTCGGCTTTGCGTCGGCGCATGACAAAGGGACGGATGCGCTGGCGCAGGTTCGCGGCCGCGCCGGCCATGCCGTCGGCCACCGGGCGGGCAAACTCGGCGTCGAATTCGCGCCGGCCGCCCAGCAGGCCGCGGTTGGCAAAGTGCATGAGGCTCCACAGCTCATCGAGGCGGTTCTCCACTGGCGTGCCGGTCATGACGATGCGGAACTCGGCGGAAAGCGCGTAGGCGGCGCGGGCCACCTGACTGTCGGGATTCTTGATGGCCTGAGCCTCGTCGAGCACTGTCAGGGCGAAATGCTTTGCGGATAACTCAGCACTGTCGAGACGCAAGATCGCGTAGGTGGTGAGCGTGACGTCAGCGTCGTCGAGCTTGCGGGTCGGGCCGTGGTACACGCTGACTCGCAACGAAGGACGAAAGCGCGCCAGCTCGGCTTGCCAGTTGGGCAACACGCTCGTCGGCGCAACGACCAGGCATTTCTTCTCGAAGAGACACATGGCTTCGACGGTTTTCCCGAGGCCCATGTCGTCGGCCAGGATGCCGCCCAGGCCCACGCTGCGCAGAAAGGCCAGCCAGTTGACCGCAACTTTCTGATAGGGCCGCAGGGTGGCGCGCAGATCCGCCGGCAGCGTCGCCTCGGGCAGGCGTTCGAAGCTTTCGGCCAAGGGCGCCAGGCGATCCAGCCCGGCGGGCGGTGGCTGGTCGAGATCGTCGCACAGGCTGCCGAGCGCGAGCAGGGCGTGGTTGGCGAGGCGGCCGTCGCTGGCGCGGGCCGCGAGCAGGCGCGCCAGGACCCCGCCGTGCTGGTCGAGCCATGCCTGCGGCAGAGGCGCGAATCCGCCGCCCTGGAGCGGAACCAGGCCCAGACCGTCTTCCCAGGCGCGAACAACCGTGGCTGCGTCAACGGAATGCGGCCCAGGCCCGAGCGCGCGCTGCTCTGCCTCGGTTTCGCCCACGACGGTGAAAGTGAAATCGAAGGCCGCCTGTGGGACGCCATTGCCCGACGCAGGTAGATCGCGCACGCGCATGTTGGGTTCCAGCCGCACGCGCGCACCCAGCAGGCGCGCTCCGTCGCCGGCCAGATCGCCGTGCCAGCGCTTGACCTTGTCCACGAAGCGCGCGGTGTCCGCGCCTTCGAAGGTCGAGCGCCGGCCCGGCATGAGATCGAGATCGGAGCGCAGTTTCTCCACCAGGCGACGTTCGGCTGGCTCATCGCGCACCGGCACCGGGCCGGACAGGTGGACCATGCGACCGTCGTCGATACGCACGCAGGGCGGGTTGCCGTAAACCAGCTTGGGCAGAACCGCCAGCGACGATCCCAGCTGGCTCATGTCGAGCACCAGGCGCGGGACCAGGCCGCGCACGATCTTGGGCAGGCGTTTGCTGCGCACCTCGACGGTCATGCGGCGCGAGAGTTCGGGCAGCACGCGCGTCGCCAGTTCGGCGAGTTGGCCGGGGGCGTAGCGCTGGACGATGGGCAGATGCTGCAGCCAGGCGCCGCACAGTTCGAGCTCGCCGTGGCGGGCCAGCGCCTCGCCGGCCAGCACCAACCCAGCGCTTGGGACCGAGGTGATGCGCGGATCGCGATGGATGGTGACCACCACCTCGTCGCCGCGATCTTCCACCAGAGCGCCGGGCAGGATCTCCTCCTCGGACATCGCGATTTCGCGGCCGTCGAGAAGAACCAGGCGGGCGCCCACCAGCACGCGCACCAGAGCATCGAGCTTGGGTGGCGGCAGTGTGCCGCGGCTGCCCGATTCCAGGATGCGATCCGCTTGCAGATCGTATTGCTCGACGTGCAGGCTGCGGGCCTCGTCCGGCCGGGAAAGCAAAGCGGACAGAGTGCCTGCGAGGGGCGTTTCAGTGCCGTCGCCGCGAACAACGAAACGTCGCAGTTGCAGTCCACCTGGAACTTGCGAGAAGCGGTACACGACGCGCGCCCATGTCTCCTCGGCCTTGGGCAAAGGCTTGGCCTCGGCGTCGCCGGCGCTTGCAGGCTCGCCTTGGCCGAGCGCAATGGCCGCGGCGGCGAGGTGTTCGCAGGGGCGCACCCGACCCGGGCAGTCGCAGTCCCATTCGTTCTCGCCTGGATACAACACCACTGTGGGCGCCACGGCCCGGCCCGGACTGCGCACGCGCAGCACGATCTCCTCGTCGCTGCGAGATTCCACCGCCACGGCCCCGGCGCGCGCCAGGTTCACGCCGCTGGACCACAGGCCGGCCTTGCAGGAACGGCGCAGTGAGGCCAGCAGCTTGGTGAGAGGCTCAGGCATTCAATCGACAGCCTGCTGAGAACACAGAGGGGAGAGAGGAGAGCACAGAGAAGTGCTGGCCAGGGCAGCCCTCACATGTTCGCGATGATGCGCGCGCCGAATTCGGAGCAGGAGACCTCTTTCGCTCCGTCGGTGAGGCGCGCGAAGTCGTAGGTCACGGTCTTCTGCGCGATGGTCTTCTCCATGGCGCGCACGATGCGCTCGCCGGCCGCGGTCCAGCCCAAATGCTCCAGCATCATGATGCCGGAGAGGATCACGGAGCCCGGGTTCACCTTGTCGAGGTTGGCGTATTTCGGCGCAGTGCCGTGGGTCGCCTCGAAGATGGCGTGGCCGGTTAGATAGTTGATGTTGCCGCCAGGAGCGATGCCGATGCCGCCGACTTGCGCCGCCAGCGCGTCGGAGAGGTAGTCGCCGTTCAGATTCAGGGTCGCAATCACGTCGAATTCGTCAGGACGGGTGAGCACCTGTTGCAGGGTGATGTCCGCAATGGAGTCTTTGAGCAGAACCTGACCCGCGGGCGGCTTGCCCCCGCAGTCGTCCCAGCCGATGACCCGGCCAGCGTACTCACGCCTGGCCAGGGCATAGCCCCAGTCGCGGAACGCGCCCTCGGTGAACTTCATGATGTTGCCCTTGTGGACCATGTTCACGCTCTTGCGCTGGTGGCGGATGGCGTAGTCAAAGGCCGCGCGCAGCAGGCGCTCGGATCCCTCGCGCGACACCGGCTTGATGCCGATGGCCGAGCTGCCAGGAAAACGAATCTTGCTCACGCCCATCTCGGTCTGCAGGAACGCAATCAGCTTCTTGGCCTCGGACGATTCCGCTGCCCATTCGATGCCGGCGTAGATGTCTTCCGTGTTCTCGCGGAAGATCACCATGTTCACCTTTTCCGGGCACTTGACCGGCGAGGGCACGCCCGCGAAGTAGCGCACCGGCCGCAGGCACACGTAGAGATCCAGGATCTGTCGGATGGCCACATTGAGCGAGCGGATGCCGCCGCCCACCGGCGTGGTGAGCGGACCCTTGATGCCCACCAGGTACTTCTTGAACGCCTCGATGGTTTCGTCGGGCAGCCAGGTGCCGAACAGGGTGTGGGCCTTCTCACCTGCGTGGACCTCGGCCCAGGCGATCTTCTTCTTGCCGCCGAATTGCTTTTCCACCGCGGCGTCGAGCACCCGCACCGAGGCGCGCCAGATGTCAGGACCGGTGCCGTCGCCCTCGATGAACGGGATGATGGGGCGGTCCGGCACCGTGAGCGTGCCACTCGATGACATGGTGATGGGCTCGCCACCCGCAGGAATGACTGGTTTCGCTGATGCCATGCCTCTCAACTATCACGGCCAGTGCCAATAGTCGACCGGGGAAGTCCGGATTCACGCCCGCAACCGCCAGAAGAGACGCGCGGGCCGGCTATCGGCCCAATCCCCTACTTCACTTTCGCGCCCGGTGGCACGTCGCCATCGAAGCTGCACAAGGCAAGGACCTTGTCGCCGCCGGCTGCCAGGATCATGCCCTGGGACAGGACGCCCCGGATCTTGGCTGGTTTCAGATTGGAAAAGTACAGCACCGTGCGGCCGACGAGGTCGGCGGGCGCATAGGCGCCGGCGATGCCCGAGATCACCGTGCGTTGCTCGCCGCCCAGATCGAGCGTCAGCTTGAGCAGCTTGTCGGTCTTGGGCACCGGCTCGGCCTGCAGAACCTTGGCGGCGCGCAGATCCAGCTTCTGGAACTCCTCGATGCTGATCTCGGGCGTGGGCTGGCTGGATGCGCTGGCGACAGCGGCAACTGCGACGGGCGGGGTCTGGTCGAGCCAGGTCGCGATCAGCTCCTTCTGTCGGTCGGGATCTACGCGGGGAAAGATGGGCTTGGGCTCGCACAGCTTGCCGCCGGGCCAGCCGCCCCAGTCCTCGACGGGCCACAGGCCCAGGTCCGGCTCGCGCCCGATCTGGCGCAGGATCTCGCGGGCCGAGGCCGGCATGGCCGGCGCGATCATCATGGCCGCCCGGCGAATCACCTCGCAGGTATTGGCCAGGACATCGCGCAGCTCGGCGGTCTGGCCGGCTTTCTTCAATTTCCAGGGCGCGGTGCGATCCAGGTACACGTTGCCGGCGCGGATCATGGACCAGGTTGCTTCCAGGGCGCGCGACGGCTGGAACTCGTCCCACGCCCTGGTGGCAGCCAGGATCGCCTCGCGCGCGCCGGTGCGCAGCACCAGTTCCTCCTCGGACAACGGGTCGCCCGCCGAGTACCCGCAGCGGTGGGACGCATCGAGCCCGTCGGTAAGCGCACGGGCCAGGGACACCGTGCGATTGACCAGGTTGCCCAGGTCGTTGCCCAGATCGGATTCGTGGCGCTGGAACAGCGCCTCGTAGGTGAAGTCGCCGTCGCCCCCCAATGAATACTCGCGTAGCACGAAATAGCGAAGCGTATCGGCGCCCAGCTCGCCCGCGATCAGATTGGGGTCCACCCGCGTCGCTGGAATGGACTTCGAGATCTTCTGCCCCTTGACCGTGATGTAGCCGTGGCAGAACACGCCCCTGGGCGGCGGCAGCCCGGCCGACATCAGGAAGGCTGGCCAGTACACCGCGTGGAAGCGCAGGATGTCCTTGGCGATGAGATGGGTGCATGCGCCCCACAGCGCCTGGCTACGCGGGTCGGTGAGTACCCGATCCGGCCCACCCAGGGCCGACACGTAATTGGTCAGGGCGTCGAGCCACACGTACACCACGTGTTTCGGGTCGTTGGGCACGGGAATGCCCCATTTCACCGAAGTGCGCGAGATGGAAAGGTCGCGCAGCCCGCTCTTCACGAACTCGGTGACTTCGTTCTTGCGCGACTCGGGCCGGATGAATCCGGGCTGCCCATAGAGTGCGAGTAGTTTGTCCGCGTATTTGGACAGACGGAAGAAGTAATTCTGCTCGCGCACACGCTCCACAGGTTTGTGGTGCAGAGGGCACACCTTGTTGCCATCCTCAAGCATCACCTCTTCCTCGGTCTTCCAGCCTTCGCAGCCCACACAGTACATGGCGTCGTAGTCGGCCAGGTAAATGTCGCCGTTGGCGGAAATGCGCTGCCACATGGCTTCCACGGCTGCGTGGTGGTCGGCGTCGGTGGTGCGGATGAAGCGGTCGTAGCTGACCCCCATACGCTCCCAGGTCTCCTTGAACTTGGCCACTATCCCATCGCAGTACGCCTTGGGACTGATGCCCGTATCCTGTGCCAGGCGTTCGATCTTCTGGCCGTGCTCGTCGGTGCCAGTGAGGAAGTAGGTATCGTGGCGGCGCGCCCGATGGTAGCGCGCCAGCGCGTCGGCCACGATGGTGGTGTAGAACGTGCCCAGGTGGGGCACGGCATTCACGTAGTAGATAGGCGTGGTTACGTAGAAGTGGTCGGCCATGCCGCTAGGCTACCACTACTGTCGCATTTCACCGATCAGGTCTGACACGTGCGGCAATTCGGCGCGGTGCGCTGCGGCCGCACGAGTGAGTTTCCTCAATATTCCGCCCGCGGCTGCCGATGGAAACGGGAGAGCGTCTGTGCGCTTTGACTGAGATGCTCGCGGCAAGTTCCCTGGCCCATGGAGGTAGCTCATGAATACGTTTCGACTGACTTCCTTCGCGTCGGCTCCGCGTCTGTGGTTGGGTTGCGCAGCGGCCGTTGCGCTCGGGGTTGGTTGCGGCGGCGTTACGGCTCCGCCGGATGCCAGCAGGGGTGACGCTGTCACTCGCTCTGCCGATGCCTCGCCCGATTTGCCCCAAAGCACGCAGGGTACGGGATCGGTGACCATGACCACCACGGGGACCACGACAACGACCACGGCACAGACGGGAACCAGCGCAGTGACGGGAACTGGAACCAGCGCAGTGACAGGAACTGGAACCAGCGCGGTGACGGGAACTGGAACCAGCGCAGTGACGGGAACTGGAACCAGCGCAGTGACGGGAACTGGAACCAGTGCGGTGACGGGAACTGGAACCAGTGCGGTGACGGGAACTGGAACCGCAACACGGACTGGAACGGGTACAACAACCACTACGCCTGTCGGAACAGGAACCACGACCACAGCACTGACCGGCACCGGGACAGACACGGCAACAAATCCGGATGCAGGCCCCGATGCCGGCCCGGACGCAGGCCCTGATGCTGGCCCCGACACCGTCTCGGTCGAGATAGGCGAACTCACCGTCAACCCGAGCGCCCTCAACTTCGGCAATAGCGGCTTCGTAGGCTGCAGCGCCACTCCCGTTGCGGCGGCGGCACTAACCCTGACACTGTCCAACACCGGCGATGGGCCATTCAACTGGAGCGCCGCGCTTGGGCGGTCGCCCAGCCCATTCAGCTTCACGCCGGCGTCCGGCAGTCTCGCCGCGAGCGGCACCTCTGGCGCGAGCGTGACGGTCACCATCACGCCCGCCGCGATCCCGTTCCCCGCCGACACGACTGCGAATGCATATGGAGACGTGCTGAACATCACCACCACGATCCCCTCCGACGTCGTCCACGTGATCAAGCTGAACCAGACCGCACAGGGTGCCATTCTTGCGTTCCAGCCGTCGGCTCCGTATTCCTTCGGCAATGTCCGGGTTGGCACGTCCTCGTCGACGGCAATCAAGGTGGCCAACTCTGGCAACGCCTCGGTCAACGTCACGCTGACCGCCGCCAAGCTGACCGGCCAAGCCGACGCCAGCTTCACCGTCAACTCAGGTGCGACCGCCCAGTTGAATGGGGTGGTGGCCGGCACCCCCCAGACGGTCAACATCGGGTTTGCACCGGGCGGCGTGGCCGCCGATGCACAGGCCGCGACCGGCGCGGTCACCATGTCGGTCGTCGCCGGCACGGTGCTGTGCTCGGCCCTGCCAGGGGCACTGCAGTTGAGCGGCACCGGCACAGTCGCCTTGGTCACCACCAATCCATCCTCGCAGGTCTTCTTCACCGGTCCGGGAATGACCCAGAACGGGACAGTCTTCGGTGCGCCGCCGCAGGGATTCACCTACTGCGGTACCACTGCTGGGCCGCAAACCATCAGCTTTGGAAATACCGGGACGGCTAGCTACACCATCACCGCCGCCGCTCTCGGCCAAGGCGTAAGCTCGCCCTACACCGTCACCATCGGCAACAACGGTGACGGGGTCGGGTTGGTGAATCCGGGCAAGAGCGTATCGTTGACGCTCAGCTCGACTCCGGTGCTGTCGAACTGGAATTTCCAGACCGCAACGACGACCTTCAACGACACCCTCACGGTGACCACCAACGCCGTCGGTGACTTGCCGCACTCCTTCTCCATTGTGCAATCGCCCTACGGCGCGGTCCTGAAGAACTTCGCGCCGCCGCCGACCAACTCGATCGCGGCTTTCAGCTTCGCCAACACCGCTGGCGGAGGCCAGGCATCGATCCCCATGGGCCTCACCAACGCCGGTAACGCCCCGGCCACCGTCACCTTCGCGGTGACTTCCAGCGGCAACGCGCCTTCCGGGACCTGGTCATTCGACACCGCGACGCTACCGGGGTTCAGCTCCTTGCCCGACGGTACCACCGCTTTTTCGGCTTACTTCAACGCGCCCGTGGTGGCGTCGAACACCGCCTATTCTGGAGGTCTGGCCACCTTCACTTTGACCAACACACCCTTGTGCGCGACAACCCTGCCCGTTGCCAGTGCGACCATGGCTGGCACAGCAACCACCGCTCAGCCGATCACTGTCACGCCGGCCTCGATCGTGTTCACTGCCATCCCGTGTGGCGCGAGTGCGCCGGCCGGGGGGAGCAGCACGGTGACGATCAAGAATGTCACCAACCAGGATGCGAGCTGGACCGCGTCCATCCCGGGGAACGCCATCAACGGCACCACCTTCACGCTGAGCGCCAGTTCGGGCACGGTCGCGAAGAACTCCACCGCCACGTTCACGATCTCCGCGGCTCCAATTCCCACCGACCTGAGTGTCATCGCCCCGAGCAGCGGCCCGGAGTACTCGAACACGCTCACGGTGACGGTCGGGGCCAGCACCTTCACCATCCCGGTCTCGGAACTCGCCTCGGGCCTGTTCCTGCAACTGCCGCCATCGCTCACCGCCACCGACCCACGGATGGGCAACACTTTCACCTCGCGGAATTTCCTGCTGCAGAACTGGGGAGACATCGGAGCGAACGTCACCTTGACCTTGACCAACACGAGTTCTGCGCTGCTCTCGCTCAATACCGTGGCCCAGTCGCCAGGAACCAACCCGATTACCAGCTACATCAACAAGACCGGCTCAGGTGGCCGCGTCGGCGTGACCGATTACGTCATCAATACCAGTGCGACCGGCACGACTGGCTCAGCCAGCGTGGCCGCCACCGTTCCAGGTGGGACAGCGGTTTGCTGGCCACTGCCGACGATGACGGTGGCAGCGCAGTAACCGCTTGAAGCCACCGCCCCGTCTCCGGTGCCGCCCCCTGCTTGGGATTACAGCCCGCTCGACTACCTTGATTCAGGCTCTGGGTCCTCCCCGCTCCCCTCTGCGTTCTCGGCAACGGGCGGGGGAGCAGACGAATCTCCACTCTTGGCTGAATCCGCAGGGCCCTCTCCTAGGGAGACGGACACCGGCGCTGGCGTCGGCGTGGCATTCACATCGAGCGGACGCACGACGCTGGCGTCGTAGATCGCGGGCGGCCGATCCGGGAACGAGACCCGCACCTTGCGGTCCAGCACGTCGAGGTCGTCGACCCGCCCCACGCCGTCAGGCGTGTGCACCTGCTTGCCTTCCCTGGGCAGACCCTTGCTTGCCTCCACGTACTGCGCGTCCTCGTACATCAGGCAGCACTTGAGCCGCCCGCACTGGCCCGCCACCTTGGTGGGGTTGAGCACCAGGCGCTGATTTTTGGCCATCTTGATCGACACCGGTGCGAAGTGCGGGAGAAAGGTGGAACAGCACAATTCGCGACCGCAGGACCCGATGCCGCCGATCTGCTTGGCCTCGTCGCGCACGCCCACTTGCCGCATTTCGATGCGCAGGTGCAGGCGGGCGGACAGGTCGCGGACCAGATCGCGGAAGTCGACGCGTTTGTCGGACCAGAAGCAAAACAGGGCCCGCTCCCCGCCATGGCCGAGGTCGACCCGAAACACCTTAATGGGTAGGCGCAAGCCGTGCACTCGCGAGCGGGCGTACGCGAGCGCGTCGGCCTGGCGCTGCTGTTCCTCCTGGGCGCGCGCAAGATCGCGAGGCTCAGCCCGGCGCAGGACGCGGCCCAGTGTGCCGCCAGACCTGCGCGTGTGGGTCGGCACGCTGACCGTGGCCACGGTGCCGCCGCGCCGGTCATCCACCACCACCGCCTCGCCCCGCCGGAACACCAGGGTGCCCGAGTCGCAGTCGATGGTCGGGCCGGTGGACGCGTACTTCACGCCCACCACCTGGCGATCTTCAGGGCGCGCGACGGACTGGTCCCGCTCGGCAGGCCGCGGCGAGGGTGGGCCCGACAGATCGTTCATGACGCCTCCACCGCAGAGGAGCGGATGTCCATCATCATCTTCTCCAGCGCCGTGACCGCATTCACATTGGCGGTCAGGCTCAAGCAAGCATCGAGCACTGCGGTCACCGCCCGGCGCAAGGGCGTGAGAGTGCGCCGTCGCTGGCACGCGCCGGCGGGGCCGGCCATTTCGGCACTGTGGCTGCGCAACAAGATGAGATCCTCCGCACCGGCAGCCAGGGCCAGGGCGTCGCGGTAGAAGCGGGCCAGCAGTACCAGCGCTTCGGACAGGTCTTGCCGCTCTTCCTTGTCCGAGAATGCCGAGGCTGCGTCGAAGATCGGTCCCATCTCGCGGGCCGCAATCGCCTGGCGAAAGCGGCTGGCCACCGTCCACAGATTTGATTCCATCTCCGACGCGCACAGCTCGAAGAGGCGCGCCGCTGACCCGCCAGCCGTGGCCGCAGCGGTCTCGGCGCGCTCGTGGTCAATTCCCCGACGGGTGGCCAGCTCGATCAGGATGGCTGGGTGCAAGGCCTGGAAACGCACGCGTTGGCAGCGCGAACGAATGGTGGGCAGCAGGCGAGCCGGCGCAGCCGTGACCAGCACGATGAAATTGCCGGGCAGGGGTTCTTCCAGGGTCTTGAGCAGGCAGTTGGCCGCGCTGGGGTTGAGACAGTCGGCCTGGTCGATGACCAGCACGCGCGCGGGTGCCTCGTGCGGTGTGCTCGATGCCAGCGCCACGATGTCCTTGGCCTGTTCGACCACGATTTGGTTGGTGTCGGGCGCGAGCACGTGAACGTCGGGGTGCTGGCCGGCCAGAACGCGGCGGCACACATCGCAGGCGCCGCAGCCCAGGTTCGGCTGCTCGGGACAACATAGGGCCAGGGCCATGCCCAGGGCCGCGCTTCGCTTGCCCACGCCGTCGGGCCCGTCGAAGAGTATGGCGTGGGCGAGACGCCCCGACGCAACCGCGCGCAAGAGCAGCGCGGTCGCCTGATCCTGGCCCGCGATGTCGCTTAGGCGCATCGGGAACAACGCTAGCAGAAAGTCCCGGCTGAATCGACATGCGCGCGCGGTGCCAGTAGACTCCACCATATGGGAATCCTGGGACGACTCTCCACGCTGGTGAAATCCAACGTCAACGACCTCATCGACTCCATGCAGGACCCGGCCAAGCAGATCGATCAGCTCATCCGGGACATGGAGGACTCGGTGCGCGAGGCGCGCGGCGAGGTCGTGCAGTGCCTGGCCGACGAGAAACGCATGGGCAAGCGCGTGGAGGATTTGGCCGATGAGGTCAAGTCCTGGGAGGAGCACGCGACGCAGGCCGTGCAGGCGGGCGACGACGCTCTGGCCAAGGAGGCGCTGCGCCGCAAGGCCGAGAAGCAGGCCGACCGCATCGAGGCGGAAAAGGCGCTGTCCGATCAGCGGGCCTATTCAGTGCAACTGGGCGCTGGATTGAAGGCGCTGGAGGCGCGGGTGCAGGACGTGAAGCTGCGCCGGGGAACGCTGCGCGAGAAGGCGCGCGCTGCCAAGCGAGGCGAGAGCCCGGTTTCCGGCCAGACCGCGGCCTTCGAGGACTTCGATCGCATGTCAGGAAAGATCGACGCTCTGGAAGCCGAGGTGGGTCTCGGCGACGAGTTGCAGGGCCAGACGGCAGCCTCGGTCGAAGCCGAACGCAAGCTGCGCGAGATGAGCGAGCAGAAATCGGTCGACGATGCGTTGGCCGACTTGAAGAAGAAGCTGCGCGGATAGTTAGCTCTTCTCCCGGTCCCGACGCTCCAAACCGAGCCGGCGAGCAGCGAGAAACAGCAGGACTGCCAGCGTGGCAATGACGGCCAGACCGCCCAAGAGCAGGCCCGCCAGGAGTTTGCGGCTGCCCGGATCCACCTGCACCGGCCCGACGCTGGCCAGGGCCGGCGTGCGCGGCGACGGCGATTCTGTCGCGGGTGTCACAACCACGGCCACAGCCTCGGGCAGCAGCCCCGCCACACTGCCCGCCACCAGCTTCTGCACGTCGACCTCGCGCAGGGCTGTCGCTGCCCCCCGCACCTTGAGCAGCACGGCCGCCTGTGCGGCCACCCGCGGTTTGCCGTCCACTGCCAGCGGATCAGGCTCGGGCAGCACCAGGTGAACGCGGGCCGTGACCACGCCATCGACAGTCTCCAGCGTGCGCTCGATCTCTCCTGCCAGCGCTTCAAGGTAGCGGGCACGCTCCTCGGTGGGCGTGGGCACCAGGCTGGCCTGCTTGTAGACCTCGCCGAAGCCTGCGCGCCGGCCGCGCGGCAGGCCCAGTGACTGCAGAACCTGGAGCGCGCGCAGCGCATCCGCTCTGGGCACGCTGATGACGAAGGCCTCGCCATTCGAGTCGTCGCGGGTCTTGCTGGCCTCGATTCCGCCTCGCTCCAGCGCGGTCAACACCTCATTGGCCGTTGTTTCGTCGAGACCATGCTGGATAGGAGTCGAGCACCCGATCGCCAAAGCCACCACGGCTGTCAACGGAACGCGCATGGCGGCCGACATTAGCAGAAATTGGGTCACGTAGCGTTGTGGCTGCAACTGCCGCAATCCCACGCCAGCCGTGGAAGGTCGTAGACGTGGACGTGGCCGGAACGATCAAGCGACCACGACCACTATCGATCGTCCCGATCGGGTGCGTAAGTGCATCTACTCCGCTTCGATGCCGTTCTCTTCTTCTTCCAGTACCTGGCGCAGTTGATCCACGGCGCGCGCGTGCAGGCGAGAACCCCAGGACTTGGACAGCCCCATCTTCGCGCTGGCGACTTCCAGGTTCATGTCCTCGAAGTAGTGCAGTTGCAGGAGGCGCCTTTCCTTTTCCGGCAGCTTGGCTAGCGCTCGGTGTGCCCGCGCCTGCAGGTGCAGACGTTCCAACTGTTGGTCGGGCGGTGGAAGGCGTTCGTCAGTCACACCGGCCGCTGCTTCCAAGGAGGTGATGTGTATCGTGGCCACACCGCTCAGGACTTCCGCGATCTCGGCCAGGGTCGCAGCGGCGTCGTCCGACCGGCCGGGAGGCGCCGGGGCGCCTTCCCGCTCGGCCCGATTGCGCAGATACTCGTTGGCACGCTCTTCAGCGCGATAACGGGCCAGATCGCCGCGCGAGTACCATCCCATGCTGCGCAGACCATCCAGCATGGCGCCGCGGATGCGGTAGTAGGCGAAGGTGGAAAAGGCCACGCCCTGGCGGGAATCGAAGCGGGTGGCCGCCTCGACCAGCCCCTTGGACCCGTAGGCCACCAACTCGTCGAGATCCAGGGTGCGGCCCAGGCTTCGCCTGAGTTTCCCGGCAATCGACCGCACCAGATCGAGGTTCTCCTCGACAAGCCGATCGCGGTCATGCCCCATAGCGCAAGGACTAGAGCAAGCCTTCCCGCCCTACGTCAAGCGGGATCAAGGACAGCGCAGCCTTGAACCGCTCGGTCGTTTCCTTCACTATCCGGCCATCATGCTTGATCTGGTTTGCTCCTGGCTGCTGATCGCGTTCGTCTCGAGCGTCGCGATCATCACCTTTGTTCTGTTCCTGATCGGCCGGCGAGCGCGCAACGCCCGGCTGGAGGGTCACGGCGGCGTGATGCTGGGCCGTGGGGTGATGGAGACCACCTACGTGCTGTTTCGTCCCGTGGTGAGGGTGCTGCTCGCCCTGCGCGTGACGCCCAACATGATCACCACGTTCTCACTGGTTCCGGCCCTGCTCTCCGCGGTGGCCCTCGCATACGGGCACTTCGGTGTGGGCGCCATGTTGGCCACCATGTCCGCGTTTTCCGACATGCTCGATGGCATATTGGCGCGCCATCTGAAACTGACCTCTGACGTGGGCGAGCTGTTCGATGCAGCGGTGGATCGCTACGTGGAGTTCTTCCTGCTGGCAGGCCTGGTCTTCTACTTCCGCGACACGCCGGTCATCCAGATCCTGACCCTGGCCGCGATTCATGGGTCATTCATGGTCAGCTACGCCACGGCCAAGGCTGAATCCTTGGGCGTTCCCCCGCCCAGGGGGGCGATGCGTCGGGCCGAGCGTGCGGTGTATCTGATCCACGGATGTGCCTTTGTTCCGGTGGCTGGCCTTGTGTGGCCCTCCGTGACAGGAATTTCCATCCTGCATCTAAGTCGAGAAATCCCCATCGAGGTTGCCGTTTTGGTGGTAGCAACAGTGACCAACGTGTCCGCAGTCCGGCGATTCTTCCGAATTGCTACTTCCCTGCGGGCCCGTTCCGCATGAACCCGTCGCAGCCCAAGAACCAGAAGCCCAACATCGTCACCGCAGTTCCTGGCCCACGCAGCCAGGCGCTGCGCCAGCGCGAGGACGCGCACATCGCGCCCGGCCTGCAGGGCTATGCGCTGATGGCCGGGATCGCCGTGGCCGACGCACGCGGCAGCGCCATCACCGACGTCGACGGCAACACCTACGTCGACTTGATAGGCGGGATTGCGGTCAATGCCCTCGGGCACTCGCATCCCACCTACGTCAAGGCGTTGCAGGATCAGGTGGCACGCGCGTCGGTGGGCGCACTCACCAGCGAGGCACGCGTCGAGCTGTGCGAGCGCCTGGCCAGGCTTACACCCTCGCCCAAGCTGCACAGGTTGCAGCTCTACTCCAGCGGCGCCGAGGCGGTGGAGAGCGCCCTGCGTCTGGCCAAGTGCCACACCGGCAAGCACGAGTTCGTCAGCTTCTGGGGCGGCTTTCACGGCAAGACCATGGGCGTCCTGTCGCTCATGGGCTCGCGTTTCAAAGAGAAGCTGGGGCCCATGCTGCCGGGCTCGCACTCGGTCCCCTACGCGGACTGCTACCGCTGTCCGCTCAAGCTGGCCTATCCCGCCTGCTCGCTGGCGTGCGTGGAGTTTGCCCGCAAGCAGACTCGCATGTCCAGCGCGGGCTCCATCGCGGCCGTGATTGTCGAGCCCATGCAGGGCACCTCGGGCAACGTCATCCCGCCCAAGGAGTTCCTGCCGGCCGTGCGCGAGATGGCCCACGACCTGGGCGCGCTGCTCATCGCCGACGAGATGATCACCGGGCTGGGCCGCACCGGCCGCAACTTCGGCGTGGACCATAGCGACGTCGTGCCTGACATCATGACCGTAGGCAAGGCGTTCGGCGGCGGGTTCCCGCTTTCGGGAATCGTGACTACCGACGAGATCTCTGTGGCGAAGCCGTGGAGCCATCCCTCGGGCTCGTCGTCGAGCTACGGGGGAAATCCGCTGGGCGCCGTGGCCGGGGCCACCGCGCTGAAGATCATTGCGGACGAGCGCCTGGTAGAGAACTCGGCCCAGGTCGGAACCGTGATGCTGCGCGAGCTGGAGGGCTTTGTGGATCGCTATCCCTTCGTGGGTTGCGTGCAAGGCGCGGGCATGTTCATGCGCATTGAGCTGGTCAAGGACAAGGCCGGCAAAGAACCGCTGCCGCGGCCGGTGACCGAGCGCATCTTCCACGAGTGCGTGCGGCGGGGCCTGCTGACCATGGCCTATGCTGCCAACTTTCGCATCCAGCCCGCGCTGACCATGGACGAGGCCACGGCGAAGAACGGCCTGGCCGTGCTGCGCGAGGTTTTCGATCTTGTCGACCGCGAGCGCTGGTTCGCCACCTAGCAACGCTCCTTCAAATCTTCAATTGACCGACGGCCGACGATCCGGGCCGCTGGCTCGCCGCGTCTGCGCTTCCGCTCCTCACATACCCCAAGTATGCTCCGGTGCGGTTCTCGGCGCGGCTTCGCCATCGACTCCGGCTTGTCGGCCGGCTCTCGAAGGTGGATCACCAGACAAAGAAAAAGCCCGGTGACCCTTTCGGGGCGCCGGGCCTTGCAACGTAAGCCTTGCTGTTGTTCTAGAACTTCACGCCGCCGCCGACGAGGATGCGCAGGAAGCTCGTCTTGATGTCCTCACTGGTACCCATAATCGAGGTGCTCTGGAAGCCGATCTGGTAGCCGATCCCCACGTTTGCGAAGAACATGTCGGTGACGTCGTACGCCGCACCTGCACCGAAAGCCATAACAAAGCCCTTGGGGTTGTCGAAGCTAGTGTCCTCCTTCAGGCTGCTCGGGATGGCGATGATGGAATAGCCGGGCAGGACTTCGACGCCGACCGAAAGTTTCGGAATCACGGTGTACGCATAGGCTATCCGCACCATGAGATCGTACTCCGTGGCCGAATCGCCGGAACTGTTATCACCAATGAGATGGAAGATGACCTGCGGTGCGATGCCCACCGTGAGACCAGGAATCACGGCGTAGCCCGCCGTGATACCAACGCCGTAGGCAAGCTTGAGGTCGGTGGTACTGCTGGGGCCGAGACCCGACGTCTTTTGCCTGCCCATAACCATGGGCAAAAAGGCGATGCCGACCTGGATTTTCTTGTCAGCAGGTGCCACCACTGCTACGGGAGCCGGCGCTGATTCGGGTGCAGGCGCGGCGGCGGGCGCAGCCTCAGGAGCTGCAGGAGCAGCAGCTTCGGGAGCCGGGGCGGCAGCCTCGTCCTGCGCAACAGCGGCGTAGGACATCAGGCTCGTGGCAAGAATCGACAGGATCGCAATGTTCTTTCGCATCGTTGGATTTCCCTCCATGGCAGAATGACACGTCAGGTTAGTGTCCGAGTTCGGCCAGGATATCCGAGTGACCGTGTCCGTCAAGTTCTATGGTGACGCCACACGTGGTGGCAGGAAGCGACTCGTGCAGGTTTCCGCAAGATGAGCGACCTCGTTCACCTCGGCGACGCGCCAGGGCCAGCGCCGTGCTATGCCAAGCCCGGAAAGCGAGACCGATGCCATGAAATACGTGGTCTTTCTCATCGACGGCATGGCCGACTACCCGCTGCCTGAGCTGGGCGGCAAGACGCCAGTTGAGATCGCGCACACGCCGACCCTTGACCGGCTGGCGCAGGCGGCGCAGTTCGGAACCTTCGTGACTCTTCCCGAGGCGTTTCCGACGTCGTCGGACGTGGCCAACATGTCCGTGCTTGGATGGGATCTGGCCAGCGCGTACACCGGCCGCGGCGCCATCGAGAGCTATGGACTCGGGGTGCCGCTCGACGAACAGACCGTGGCCTTCCGCATGAACCTGATCACGGTCAAGGGCGAGATCCTCGAAGACTACTCAGCAGGTCATATCTCCGAGTCGGAGGCGGACGCGCTCATCGGGACTCTGTCCGAGAAGCTCGGCACGCGGGAGATTCGCTTGAAGCGGGGAGTGTCCTATCGCCACATTCTTTATCTTGTGGGCAAGAAATTCTCTGCTGATGTGTCCTACGACAAGCCGGATTCGTCACACGGCCTGAAGTGGCGGGAGATTCTCCCGCGGGCGGCCAAGCCCGAGGCCGAGCCCACGGCCGAGCTTCTGCGCCAGCTCGTCTTCCGCTCGCGCGAGATCCTGGGAGACCACGCCGTCAATGTGAAACGGCGGGCAGAAGGCAAGAACCCGGCGAACCTGATTTGGCCCTGGTCCGGCGGCCGCAAGCCACAAATGCCATCGTTTGAAAGACTACATGGCAAGAAGGGCGGCATCATTTCTGCGGTCGACGTGATTCTGGGTCTCGGCCTGCTGGGCAGCATGGAGTCGCTGCGGCCCGAGGGAGCCACGGGGTTTCTCGACACCAACTACGAGAACAAGGCGGCTGCGGCCGTGGACCTTTTGCGCCGCAACGACTTCGTCTATGTCCACGTCGAGGCGGTGGACGAATGCGGCCACCTGGGCGATCTGCCGAACAAGATCAAGGGCATCGAGGACTGCGACGGTCGGCTGATCAAGGTCTTCCTCGACGAGTACCGCAGGGTCCACACCGACAAGTTGCGCGTCATGGTGCTGCCCGACCATCCGGTGCCGGTCAAGCTGCGCAAGCACACCCGCGATCCCGTGCCGTTCATGGTTTCCGGCGAAGGCGTATCCGGCGATCCGACCTTGCGAAGCTACAACGAAGCCACCTGCGCGGCCGGCCGATACCTTAATCTCAAGGGTCGGGAGTTGATGGATCTACTTTTCAGTTCCACCATTCCTTAGCTTGCGGCTCCGCGTCTTCGGCCGCGCGGTGGAGAACACAGAGGCGAGAGGGGAGGACACAGAGTGGGCTCGCGGCCGCGGGGGGGCCGCCTACGCCTGCGCCGGAGCAGGCCACGGGGCGCGCGGCCGTGTCGTCCGGTCGACGGCGCCATCGGGCAGGTCGACGAGGCGGCTGCCCTCGGCAGCAGACCGGTAGGCGCGTTCGATGAGATCGACGCACAGGCAGGCCTCCATGGCGTCCTTGCCCACGTACTCGCCGCGCGCGATCGCGCCGCGGAACTCGTCAAACAGCGAGCTGAACCAGCCCACGTGACTGGCGTCCATCCA
The DNA here is from genome assembly GCA_963755125.1 of uncultured delta proteobacterium. Lineage (GTDB taxonomy): Bacteria > Myxococcota_A > Polyangia > Fen-1088 > Fen-1088 > Fen-1137. Next base: position 69,814 of record CAVWIP010000016.1, on the reverse strand, counting down.
GTCGGACGGCGCTACCCGGCGCTCGAAACGCCACTGTCCCGGTGATCCAGGCGCGACCACGCCGGGCCCCGCTTCCAGCACGGCCAGCTCGACATCCTCGTCCTCAACCCGGATTGCGCCATTCTTGCCGTGCAGCGTGTACATGACCTTGCGCACGCCCGCGGTCCACGAAAGGTGGGCTGACACGACGCCGGTCGGGAAGGTCAGGGTGCAGCCGAAGACATCCTCGGTGTCGTGGCCGTCGGTGGTCGAAGAATGGGCGGTCAGGGCGGTGGGGTAGGCCGCCATCCAGTCAAAGGCCAGGTAGAAGGTGTGGCTGCCGTGATCCATGGCGATGCCGCCACCCGATAGGGCGCGCTCGCGGCGCCAGTCAGGACGCCATTCCTCCACGCCCTTGGCGTGTGTGTTGCGGAACGTCTGCATGGTCACCAGGTGCACCGGGCCGATGACTCCCTCATTCAGAATGCCGCGCACGACCTTGACCACCGGCGCATGTTTGTAGTTGTGACAGGGGAAGATCACCCGGCGTGCTTCGCGCGCGTGTCGAAGCATGGCCCGGGCGTCTTCGGCGGTGGTCGCCATGGGCTTCTCGCACAACACGTGCAGCCCTCGGCTGAGCGCAGCACGGGCGATTTCGGCATGGTGGGCCGGGGGCGTGGCAACATCGAGGAAATCCAGCTCCCCGGCCTCGGCGGCGAGCAGCGAGGCGTGGTCCGGGTAGATGTGGGCCGAGGGAAACATCTCGTGCGCTGCCTGCCGGCGGGCTTCGCAGATGTCGGCAAGGGCCGTGATCTCAACTGCTCGGCCGTTGCCCATGTGCTTGGCATAGGTCGGCGCGTGGCCTTGACCAGCGATGAATCCGTAGCCGACTATTGCACCGCGCAGTGGTCGCTTCATGTTTCGGGGATTGCTAGCACGAGATCGCGTGTGGGGAAACCACTTCCGGCGGAAACCAGGACTGCCCTAGGTTGCACTTGGCCTCCGACCCGGCCGAACGTAGGCTAGACCGACGGCCGCGCGCCGGGCCAATCTCTTCGCTCTTCGTGATGAACAACCGCCACTTTCCGACCATGGGGTCGAACAAACTGACTCACATGCGCGACAAGATCGAGATCCCGCGCCTGGTCGCCATCGAAACCACCAACGCGTGCAACGCCAAGTGCGCGTTCTGTCCCAATAGCGCCATGAATCGCGACCGGGAGGTGATGGCGGACGATCTCTACCGCAAGATCATCGACGACTGTGCCACCTTCCAGGTGCAGGCCATCGAGCCGTTTCTCAACGGCGAGCCGTTCATGGATCCGCAGATCGTCCCGCGCCTGAAGTACCTGCGCGAACGGCTGCCGGCCACCAAGCTACGGCTCTACACCAACGGCTTTGCTCTGGTGCCCAAGCGGGTCGACGAGTTGCAGGGCGTGGGCATCGACCATCTCTTCATCAGCCTCAATACCCTGGATCCGGCCAAGTACGAGGCGGTCATGGGGCTGCGGCTCGATCGCACGCTGAACAACATCGAGTATCTCGTCGATCCCTCGCGCCGAGGCCGGCTGGCGCGCGAGATCACCGTGCGCATGACTCGCACCAACGACACCACCGCCGCCGACCAGGCGCGCTTCGTTGTCTACTGCGAGCAGCGCAGGGTCAACTGCATGATCGTCGGCCTGTTCAACTACGTGGGCGACGTCACCAGCTCGCTGCCGGTGCCGTCGTTCCCCTGCGAGCACATCACGCGCGTCGATATTCTGTCGAACGGGCTGGTGACTTTGTGTTGCATGGACACGGAAGGGAAGTTCGGCTGGGGTGACGCGCGCAAGGAATCGATTCTCGACATCTACAATGGCCCGCGTGCGCGTACATACCGCGAGATGCATCGCACGGGACGGCGCAAGCAGATCCCACCTTGCGGCACGTGCAACCTGTTCTGGCCGAGCTTCGACGGGCTTTCCTGGCCGCGTCGTGTGCAGTTCGGCCTCGCCTACGCATACTATCTCTTGCGCTATCGGCCGTTCATCAAGCACAAGGCGAAGTTTCGCGCGAGTCCCCCGCCGCCATGAAGATCGCCCACCTGAGCACCTTCTGGCCCATCGGCTACGGGCTGTCGCTCTATACGGACCTGCTCATCCAGGGCATGCGTGCCCATCGCCCCCTACGCCACACCATCCTGGCGGAGATCGGATCGGCCCCGGCCCAGACCGACGCGTATGAATGCATCCCGTGCTACCGCCGCGATGAAGACTACGTAGAGCCCATCGCCGCTGCGGCCGCGGTCGCACGGCCCGACGTGCTGATCGTCCAGTACGCCCCGGACCTCTTCGGCCATGACAACCGCCTCCCGCGCCTGCTGGCCCGGCTGCGCGAGATGGGCGTGCGTCCGGTGGTCAACGTGCACTCCGTGTACCCGGAAGCCTGGCGTTCGGGCTACCGGCCTGGGCGCAGCGCGGCCGCTTTCGACCGGGCCATGGCCGAGCACGCGTCGCTCATCACCGTGCACAGCCCGCGCATGAAGCACGATCTCATCACGCGCGGGGTGGCGCCTGATCTCATCGCCGTGGTTCCGCACGGCAGCCGCATCCTGCCCGAGGGCGACGTGGCGGCAAGTCGCGCCCGACTGCAGATTCCACAGGGCGCCAAGGTGATTCTGTTCTTCGGTTTCCTCTGGCTGGGCAAGGGCATCGAGTTCCTGCTCGACGTGTTCCGAGGCGTGCTGCGACAGGTGCCCGAGGCTTTTCTCCTGATCGGTGGTCACACGCGCCACCGGCGCTGGTCCTTCTACGTCAGCGCCCTGCGCGCGCGCGGGGCTCTGCTCGGTGTCTCGCGTCGCTGTCGCTTCTGGGGCGGCTTCATCCCCCAGGACCTGGTTTCCACGGTGTACGCGACGGCCGACGTGGTGGCCATGCCCTACCGGCAAGACTACAGCTCGGTCAGCGGCGTGATGCACGAGACCGCCGGCATGGGCAAGTTGATGCTCTGTTCGCGTATCGCCAAGTTCGACGAAGTCGAGCTGAGCATCGACCGCGCCTTGACCGCGGATCCTAACGACCGCGAGGCATGGACCGAGACCATGGTGCGTCTGCTGTGCGACGAGGAATGGGCGCGCCAGATGAAGGAGAAGATTCGACGCTTCGCCGAGCTGACGAGTTGGGAGAACGTGGGCAAGCTGCACGGGGATCTCTATCAGCGGCTGATCGAGGGGCGGTCGTGCGACGCAAGACCCTGATCCAGCTCGTGTGCGTGACCGGGTCGCTGGCCGGACTGGCCTGGCTGCTGGGCCGTATCGGCTGGGTCACCGTCGGCAGCGCGCTCCAGCGGGTGGGCTGGCCGGCGCTCGCGATGCTCATGCTGCTTGGCTGGATCGAGACGGTGACAGACGGCGCGGCCCTGTGGGTCGTCATGGGCCAGCGTCTGCGTCTGGGCTTCGCGGTCACGGTCAACGCCGCCGGCTCCATGCTCAACCTGATCCTGCCCTGGGAATCAGGCGAGGTGTTGAAAGGGACGCTGCTGCACGGGCAGTTCGGAACCCAGCCGGCCGTGTCGGGCACCATCATCTGGAACTACGTGTTCAAGATCTCGCGTCCCACGCTCTCGATGGCGGCGGCCTTGTGCGCCTGCGCCCTGTGCCACGAAACCGATGGGTTTCATCTGGGAGTGATCCTCGCGGCCAACGCGCTGGCCTTCGTTCCCTACCTCGGCCTGCGCTTGCTGGTCCGCTACGGCGCAGCCGCGGGTTTCCTGCGCATCTTGGCGTTCGTTCCCGTCTTGCGCCGACATCCGGGCCACTGGGTCGAGGTGGCGCGCCAGATCGACCGCGAGGTCAGGCTGTTTTGGCGAGAGAGGCCTGTTGCCTATCTGAAGGTTTTTTTCCTGCAGATCGTGGCGCGCACGACAGGATGGGCGAGCTACGCTGTGGCGCTGCGGGCGCTGGGCGCGCACTACAGCTTTGGCCAGGTGGCGCTCGCCTACGCGACGCTGAACGTGGCTGAATATGTGGTCGCGGTGCTCCCGGCGCGCGTGGGCGTGTCAGAGGGCAGTTCGTTTTTCCTCTTCAAGTTTCTCGGCCTCGACCCCGTGCTGGGGGTCATCATGACCGTAATCTTGCGCGTGCGTACCATCGCCGCCAACGGCGTGATCACGCCACTGGCGTTTCTCGACTGGAAGACGGCTGCCGGCAGTTCGGTCGGGGCGCCCGAGGCGCGGGAGCCCGGACCCCCATGACCTGGGTTCACGATCAGGCGGCAGGGTTGTACCGTCGCTGGCCGGGGCTCGCGCTGTTCCTGCTGTTCCTGGCGACCAGCCTCGTCACCCGGGGCTTCCTCATGGGTGTGGACATCCTGGACGTCGACGAGGCCATGCACATCGTGGGCTCGTGGGAACTGTTGCGGGGTCGGCATCTCTATGTCGGTTTCGTCGACAACAAGCCGCCGCTTCTCTATGTGTACTACGCTGTGGCCCAGTTGCTTTTCGGGCGCGGCATGCTGGCCATTCACCTGCTGACGGTGCTGGTCACCGTGCCGCTCACGGCCCTGGGCGTGTCGACCTTCTTTGCCCACGATCGCCGCGGCGTCGCGGCGGGCATGACCTTCCTGATCTTCGGTGCGGCCTACTTGGCGCACGACATGCACGCGGCCAACTGCGAGATCCTGATGCTGCTGCCAGCGACATGGGCGGTCGCGGCGATGCGGGATGAAGAACGCAGCCGGTGTGCGGGCTGGTTGTTCTGTGCGGGTGGCCTGCTGGGGATCGCGATGTTGTTCAAACAACAGGCGCTGGCGTGGTCGCCTGCCCTGGTGCTCGCAGCTCTCCTCGCCAGCCGGGGCCAGCGTCGCTCGTTGCTGTGGTTGCTGCCTGCCTTTGTCGCGGGCCTGGCCATTCCGCTGCTGGCGGCGTGGGCGGTTTTCGCGGCGTACGGGGAAAGCCAGGCGTTCCTCTACTGGACGGTGTTCTACAATTTCGGGTACGCGCAGCAGCCGATGGAGGGCGGCGAGGCCCTGGCGCGCATCGCGAAGTATTTTTTGCCCTTCGTCGCTGCGACCATCGGCTTGTGGATCATGATCGTGCGCGGGCGGTCTCTGCTGTCGCGCCATCAGAGCGTCCTGGTGTGGAGCACCCTGGTCTGCACCTTTCCCATCGTGTTCGTCGGCTTCCGTATGTATCCCCACTACTTCGTCCCGCTCTACACGCCGCTGGCGCTCGGCGCGGCGCCGCTTGTGGCCGGTGTGTGCGTGTTCCCGCTCGGCCGATGGGCCAAGCTGGTGCTCGCCTACGGCCTGGCCAGCCTGGTCTGCTTCAGCGTGGCCAACGGCATTCTCTATCTCAGCGGGCACCAGTTCCCCTGGGAGGAACACAACCCCGAGTACAGGAAAGTGGCGGATGTCTTGCGCGCGGACGCCTGTTTCGAGGGCGCGTCGATGTTCACCTGGGGCCCGGGGCCGATGTTCGCCTATCCCGCCGACCTCCCCCTGGCCAGTCGCTTCGCGCTCCCGTACTCGACCATCTGTGGCTACGTTCCGGGCAACTGGGCCATCCGCTCCGGCCGGGTCAAGGCCACTGACATCATCCGACCCGAGCACTGGGATCAACTGATGGGCGATCTCGATCGCAATCGCGCCACCTACATTCTCGACGGCGCCCGGGCGTTCCGAAACTGGAAAGCCTTTCCCATCGAAAACTACCCGCGCATGGTCGGGTTTCTCGACGCGCACTACCAGCTGCTCACCACCGTGGGGGCGATCCGGATCTTCAGGTGGCGCGGCTGCCAGGGGAAAGGCCAACTGCAATTCCACGATAGCGAGAGGAGGTCGTGGCCGTAGACGTGGTCGGAGGATCGCCGTCCCTGCGTTTTCCCCGACTCTGCGGCTTTTTCTCTCACCTCTGCGTTCTCGGCGGCGGGTGGCTGACGAGATGAATCACCTAATGCCCCTTGGGTTGCGGCTGTGAGGCTTTCTGTGTCTTGGCTTTGAACCTGCTGGTTTCCCTGGTAGCCATAGGTTAACGTGCCTAGCCCCCGCACCCTTTCGATAGCCCTCTACCGCGCCGCCCTTGTGAGCGGGGCGGTGGTGGGAATCGTCGACGGCGTCCGGGCTGCGTGGCTCGGCCATCTGGGTGGAGTCCCGCTGCTTGCGTGCGTGGCGCTGGTGGCCGGGTTCGATCTGTTGGTGGGCGCGACGGGCGGCGCGGTCCTGGCAATGCTGCTGGGCTTCGGCGCCTGGGGGCGGCGGCGCGCGAGTCGGTGGTGGGCCTCTGGGATCGCTTGGCTCTTGGTCGGAGGACTGGCAGCGGTTGTGCCGGTCGTGGCCCTTCATGAGACCGCGAATCGCAACAACCGCTTCTTGGCCGCAGGCATCGTGGCTCTGGCATCGCTATTGGCGGCGGCGGTCGCCGCGATGCTTGGGCCAGCCCTGGCGCGCGTGCTGCCATTCTCCTCGCCGCCGTCTGGGCAGGCCGGCCCCGCGCCGACGGGTAGGTCCGTGACCGCGGCTGGGCTCCTGCTCCTCGCGCCGCTTGCGGTCCTCCTCGTCGAGGTCGCGCTGTTCTTCGTCGTGTGGCGCACGCGCGCGCCTCTGCCTCGCGACGTGAGGGTCGCGCGCTCGATCCTCGGCGGGGCTCTCACTGCATTCCTGCCCTGGATCATGGGTCGCGCCAGCCTCGCCTGGCCGCGCCTGTCCTGGCCCAAGGCCGCGGGCGTAGCGCTGCTGCTCTTCGGCGTTCCCGCCGGGCTGCTCATCCGTGCGCGCTGGGCGCAGGATTTCCAGTTCGTGCAGTGGAACGAGGTGCGCGTGGTGGTGGAACTCGCGCTGGCCACGCTGTTCCTGGCGTTGTTGTTTTCACGCCGTCCTGTGGCTGGCAGCAGATGGCGGCAGGCTGCCCTGCTCGCTGGCTTGCCGCTGTTTGCGCTGGTGACCGTGTTCGTGGTCAGCGAATCCGAGCCGGCCCGCAAGGCAGGCTCGGCGCACGCGGGGTTCACCGGCGATCTGGTGGCCCTGGGCCAGCGCACCTTTGATTTCGACCACGACGGGTACTCGCGTTTCTTCGGCGGCGGCGACTGCGATGACAGCGATCCCGGGCGCAACCCGGGCGCCCAGGACTGGCCCGACGACGGCATCGATCAGGACTGCGACGGCAAGGACGCCAGCACCGAGTCGCTGCGCTCGCCGGCGTTTCATCCTGTGCCAGCCTCGGTGCCGGCGGACCTCAAGTTCCTCTTCGTGACCATCGACACCCTGCGCGCCGATCGCCTCGGCTGCTACGGCTACCGGCGGCCGACCTCGCCGGCGCTCGATCGGCTGGCCGGCGAAAGCGTGCTCTTCGAGAACGGCTGGGCGCACGCGCCCTCGACCCGCTACTCGATGCCGGCCATCGCCACCTCGCGCTGGCCGTCAGCCATCAAGTGGGACGAGTCCATTTGGTGGCCGCGCATCGATCCCAGCATGCGCACCATCGGCGAGGCGTTGCACGATCTCGGCTACACTACCGCGGCCTTCTATGCCTATCTCTACTTCAATCGCGCCGACCGGCGCGGCTTCGAACGCGGCATCGACTTCTACGACGACGAGTGCGCAGCCTTGCACACCAACGTCGGTGGTCCCGCCGAGTCGGTGGGATCCTCTGCGCGCCAGATGGCCGACAAGGGCATCGCGTTCCTGCGCGAGCACGGACAGGAGAAGTTTTTCCTGTGGTTGCACTTCTACGACCCGCACCTCAACTACGAACGCCACCCCGAGGCGCCCGCCTTCGGCGACGGCCAGGCCGACCTGTACGACGGCGAGATCTGGTTCACCGACCATCACTTCGGCCGCGTACTCGACGAGTTGAAGACCCTGGGGCTGTGGGACAAGACGGCGATTGTCGTCACCGGCGATCACGGCGAGTCACTGGGCGAGCACGGCATCAGCGCCCACGGCTATCACCTGTACGCGCCCCACACCAAGGTCCCGTTCATCGTGCGCGTGCCCGGGCTTCCGCCCCGGCGCTCCAGCACTCCCGTGGGCCACGTGGACCTGGCGCCGACGTTGGTCAATCTGGCGCGCGGCCCACACCAGCCGGGGTTTCTCGGCCGATCCATGGTGGATTTGCTGGCGGGAAGTCTCGACGGTGCGGCGCCGCAGCCGGTGTTCCAGGAGGTCAGCTACGAGGGCAATGTCAAGCGACGGGCCTGGGTGACGGCCAGCCATCATCTGATCTGGAACTGGACCCCGGACAACACCACCGAGTGCTACGACCTGGCCCACGATCCGGCTGAAGCGCGCGATCTGTGGGGGACGTCGGCGGGCGAGCCTGAGTGCTCGCGCCTCAAGGCTGATCTGCGGACGCGCGTGGCCCTGCTTTCGCTGCCAGCGGGCTACGGCGAGAAGATCGCGGCCAGCGTGTCGGCGCCCGGAGCGCCGGCGCCGGCGCCAACCCATGCGCTGGACGGACGCATCGGCGATGCCTTGCGCGTGACCGGCTATGACCTCTCGTCGCCGGAGGTTGCGCGCGGCGGTGATGTCGAGCTGACCGTGTACTTCGAATCGCTCGCACCTGTGCCGCATGGCTGGCGGCCGTTCTTCCACCTCGACGGCCCCGGCGGCAGCTTCCGCAACCTGGACCATGTCCCGGTCGACGGCGCCTATCCTGTCGAACGCTGGCGGCCCGGGCAGCACATTCGCGACCGCCAGCGCATCGTCTTTGCCGGACCGCCCGGCGTGTACGCGGTCTTGGTGGGTCTGTTCAAGGGGGCAGCCCGCCTGCCGGTCACGCCGCCCGAGGCCAACGACGGCAAGGATCGCCTGCGCGTGACGACGATTCGCGTGCAGTGAGGAGAAAACCAAAGCCGGAAGGCATCGCCATGGCTGAGCCCACCATCATTTGCCCCAACTGCCAGACCGAGATCAAGCTGACCGAGTCGCTGGCCGCGCCGCTCATCGAGGCCACGCGGCGGAACTTCGAGCAGCGGCTGAGCAGCGTGCAGGCCGAGATGGCCCAGCGGGAAACCGCGATGCGCGCGCGTGAAGAGGAACTGGCCAAAGCGCGCGAGGCCATCGACGCGCAGGTTGCGGACAAGCTTCGTTGCGCGCGTCCCCAGATCGAGGCTGATGCAACCAAACGGGCCAAACTGGCATTGGCGGGCGACATCGAGCAGAAGGCAAAGGAGATTGCGGACCTGCAGGAGGTGCTGAAGCAGCGAGAGGACAAACTGGCCGAGGCGCAGAAGGCGCAGGCCAATCTGCTGCGCAAGCAGCGTGAGCTGGACGATGCCCGGCGTGAATTCGAGTTGACCGTCGAGAAGCGCGTACAGGAAGGGCTGGAGGCCACGCGCGCGCAGGCGCGCAAGGATGCCGAGGAGAAACTCGGCCTCAAGGTCATGGAGAAGGAAGAGACCATCGCCTCCCTGCAGCGGCACATCCAGGAGCTGAAGCGCAGGGCCGAGCAAGGATCGCAGCAACTTCAGGGCGAGGTGCAGGAACTGGAAATCGAGGCGTTGCTGAAAACGAAGTTTCCCTGCGACACCATCCAGCCCGTGCCCAAGGGCGAGCACGGTGGCGATGTGGTCCAACAGGTCGTGGGGCCCATGGGTCAAGCTTGCGGAACCATTTTGTGGGAATCCAAGCGCACCAAGAACTGGAGCGACGGCTGGCTGGCCAAGCTGCGCGCTGACCAGCGCACCGCCAAAGCCGAGTTCTCGGTCTTGGTCAGTCAGGTGATTCCCAAGGGCGTCGACACCTTCGACTTCGTCGACGGAGTCTGGGTGACCCATCCGCGCGCCGTGCTTCCCGTCGCGATCGCCCTGCGCTATTCGCTCATCGAGGTGGCGGCCGCGCGCAAAGCCACCGAGGGCCAGCAGGGCAAGATGGAGATGGTCTACCGCTACCTGACCGGCCCCGCTTTTCGGCAGCGAGTGCAGGCCATCGTGGAGGCATTTTCCTCGATGCGAGAGGATCTTGACCGCGAGAAGAAGGCGATTGGCAAGCATTGGGCCAAGCGTGAGCAGCAGATCGAGCAGGTCATGAACGCCACGGTGGGCATGTATGGGGATCTGCAAGGCATCGCGGGCAAGACGCTGGGAGAGATAGATGGGATCGAGTGGAAGGCCCTGGCAGAGCCGAATGATTTGAAATGAACCACCCCGCCCAAGATTCACTTGCCCGCCAGTACCGCGAGTTTCTCGACTGGCCCGAGCTGTGCGCGCGGCTGGCCAGCCAGGCGCAGTCGTCCCACGGAGCGGCGGCGTGCCAGGCCTTGCCCCTGTGTGAATCAGCGGCCGAGGCACGCGAGCGCATGGCGGAGGTGAGTGAGCTGCAGAGCTTGTTGCGGTTGGGCGAGTCGTTGCCCGCGCTGGGCTTTCCCGAGATCGAGGCACACCTGCAGGCAGTGGCGCAGGGAGTGCCGCTCGGGCCCGAGGAGCTGCGCCAGGTGGCGGACTTCTGCGAGACCGCGGCCAATGCACGCCGTTTCTATGGCCGCATCGCCGGCCAGGATCCGCGCGTGCAAGCGCCGCGCATGTCCAAGCTGGCCGCGGGCCTGGGCTACCACGACGAGCTCACCCGCATGGCGCGCGAGACCTTCGATGCGGCCGGCGAGCTGCGCGACGGGGCCTCGCCTGATCTGGGTCGTCTTCGCCGCGAGCGCGACATGGCGGCGTCCCGGGTGCGCAGCGAGGCTGACCGGCTGCTGCAGTCCGAGGAGTACGCGCCCTTTTTGCAAGATCAGTTCGTGACCCTGCGCGAGGATCGCTTCGTGCTGCCTTTGCGCGCCTCGTTCAAGTCCATGGGCCTCGGCATCGTGCACGACACTTCACGCACGGGCGAAACCGTGTTCGTCGAGCCCACCGCGCTGGTCGAGCTGAACAACCGGCTCAAGGTGGCCGAGATCGAGATCCGGCGCGAGAGCCGCCGCATCCTGGAAGAACTCGCCGCGGTGGTTTCGCAGTCTGCGGAGGGGCTGCGCCAGGACCGCGACATTCTCTCGCGGCTCGACGTCTTGGCCGCCGCGGCTCGCCTGTCGGTGGCCTACGACGGCGCGTCGGTGGAGATCGTCGACCAGCCCATGGTTGACTTGCAGTCGCTGCGCCACCCGCTGCTTGCCTTGCGCGCGGTCGAATCGCGGTCGAAGGTCACGCCCAACGACGTGGTGCTGGGCCAGGTCGCGGGCCGCAGCGAGGCCAAGGTGCTGGTGGTCAGCGGACCCAATGCCGGCGGCAAGACCGTGCTGCTCAAGTCAGTGGGTCTGGCCGTGCTGCTGGCGCGCGCAGGCTTGCCTGTGCCGGCCGCGCCGGGAAGCCGGGTGGGTTTCTTTCACCAGGTGCTGGCCGACATCGGCGATCAGCAGTCGGTGATGGGCGATCTGTCGACCTTCTCGGCCCACCTGGCCAACCTGTCGGGCATTCTCGATCTTTCACAGGCCGCCAGCGACGAGAACCTGTTGATTCTCTGCGACGAGCTGATGGTGGGCACCCACCCGGAACAGGGTGCGGCGCTGGCGCGGGCCATGCTGGAGGTGCTGGCCGATGCGCCCGGCCTGGCGATGGTGACTACCCACTTCGACAGCCTGAAGGCGATGGCCGAGACCGACACGCGCTTCCGCAACGCAGGCATGGAATACGACCTGCAGAAGCTGCGGCCCACTTTCCGGCTCAAGGATGGCGTGCCAGGCCGCTCGTATGCCTTCGACATTGCTGCGCGCATCGGGCTGCCGAAAGCCGTGCTCGACCGGGCGCGCGTGCTCATGGACGCGGGCAACCTGGGTTTGGAAGAGACGCTGCGTAACCTGCAGGAGCGCGAGCAAACCCTCGAGCGATCGAACCAGGCGCTGGAGACGGCGCGGAGCGAGCTGGAGCAAGCCAAGCAGGATCTCTACGCGCAGGCCGATGCGTCGCAGGCGGCGGCCGCCGCCCTCAGTCGGCGCGAGCGCGAATTGGCCGTGCGCTCGCGCGAGGCCATCGACGCGGCGGTGCGGGAGGCGCGCGATGCCATCGCCGAGATCGTGCGCGAGGCCAAGCGCACGCGGACGGCACAGGCGGTGGAGGCGGCGCGGGTCGCGCTCGAACGCAAGGCCAAGGAGACCACCGCATCGCTGCCCGAGGCGCCGCCGCTCGACGTGGACAGGCTACGCCAGGCCCTGGCCAGTCGAGCGCTGGGCGTGTCCGCGACCAGCAAGAAGGCCAGCACGTCGTTCGGCAAGGCCGGCGAGCAGCCAGACGAGCCCGAGTCCATGCAGAGCCGCGCCAACACGCTGGACTTGCGCGGCCAGCGCGCTGACGAAGCCCTGGGCGAGCTGGAGACGTTTCTCGACCGCACCGCCCTGGAGGGCGCCGACACCGTGTTCGTCATCCACGGCCACGGCACCGGCGCGCTTCGCAAGGTCGTGCGCGAGTACCTGGCAACCTCGCCCTATGTCGAGCGCTTCCGGCCGGGCGGCAAGGGCGAGGGCGGCGACGGGGTCAGCGTCGTGTCGCTGCGAGGGTAGCCGATGACTGCAAGGACCAGGGACAGACTGATCGGCGCCTTGCTGGTGGTCGCGCTGGTCGTCGCGACCGTGCCGGCGCTGGTGCAACTGGGCTGGCACTTGCGCCTGTTCGCGGGCCGCGCCGGCTTCCCCCTGGACCTCGAGTGGATGGAAGGCGGCATGCTGGTACACGCGCAGCGGATCGCGGCAGGGCAGGGCATCTACGTCAAGCCATCGCTGGATTTCATTCCCTATCTCTACACGCCGCTGTATCCGGCGCTGCTGGCCCTGCTGTCGTTCGTGTTTCCTCTCGGGTATTTGCTCGGGCGGGTGGTTTCGCTGCTGGCCTTCTTCAGTGCGCTGGTGCTGCTGGTTGCGCTGGTGGCGGGCGAGGCGCGCGCTCTGGCGCGGGCCCGGCGCCTTTTGGCCGGGCTGGTCGGCGTGGCCGGCGCCGCAGCGGTGATGGCGGCTTTCGCCTTTACCGGCGGCTTCTTCGATCTGGTGCGCTCGGACAGCTTGTTGCTGGCATTGGAAGCGCTGGTCTTGTGGCTGGTCTTGCGCGGTGAGGGTTGGAAAAGCGCGGCGGCCGCGGGCCTGGTGATGGCGGCGGCATTCTTCAGCAAGCAGACCGCGAGCATCATCGGCGTGGGTCTGGGCGTGGGCTTGCTCATGGTCAACTGGCGGCGCGCTCTAGTCTATGGCGCCGCGGCGGCGGCGGCCCTGGCAGCGGGGATCGGTCTTCTGGTGAAGACCTCGGGCGGTTGGTTCTGGACGTACATCTTCAAGCTGCATCAGAGCCACGGCTACCGTTGGGGCGTGGTCTTTGCCAAGGTGGTGCCGGACACGCTCAAGCATCTCTGGCCGGTTTTTGCGGCGCTGATCGTCGCCACCGTGGCTTTGGCTTGCGGCCGCAGGCTGCGCCGGGACGACATCATCCTGTGGGTGGCGGCGCTGGCTGGCGAGGTGGCTGCCGCGGTTGGATTCTCGACGCAATGGGCGTTCAGCAACGCCTACATTCCGGCGGTCTTCTTTCCCGTGCTGGCCGCATCCGTGCTGTCGGGACGGATGCTGCTGCACGGTCTCGACAGCCGGCGATGGCTTTTCGTGGTGCCGACCTGCGCGGTCCTGCTAGGCTTGGCCTGGCAGAATCAGCACATCCCGCGCCCGAAACTTGCGACGTATCTTCCCCGGCCGTCCGACTATCTGGCCGCCGGGCGCCTGCTCGATCGCCTGGCTAGCGTGCCGGGCGATCTCTTCATTCCCTTTCACACCTACTATGGCGCGCTGGTGGGCAAGCGGACCTTCGTCCACCGCATGGGCGTGCGCGACGTGAGCGCGGGCCTGGGACGGCCCCAAGGACTGGATCAGGCGCTGCGGGACCAGTTTTTCTCGGCCATCGTGCTGGACTGGAAGACCTTGCCGGGTGAGTTTCCCTTTGTCGATTCGCGCTACCATGTCTGGCAGCCGCTGCGCGAGGGCGTGGATTCGGTGCGCATGTTCGCCGGCGCCGAGACTTCTCCCAGCGCGCTGCTGGTTCCCACTTTGGCACCGCCACCCTTGCCGGACGAAGCACGCCGTCTGGCCGACTTTGAAACCGGCACATGGCAGATCTTCGTCGCCGAGGGTGAAGCCTTCGGGAACGGACCCGCACCCGCGCCTCCTGGGATGTACGGCCGTTTCGCTGCGGATTCCAGCCGGCTGGGCCCGGCTGCGCAAGGGGCGTTGCGTTCCGCGCCCTTCACGGTTGACCGGGCGCACCTGCGTTTCGCGCTGTCCGGTCCTGTTGATCCGGCGCTGCGCGTGGCTCTGCTCGACCAGAGCAAGCTCGTGTGCACGGCATCACCGACGGGCGCTGCCGCTGTGGTCGACTGGGACACAAGCGATCTTGTCGGCCGGTCGGTCGTGTTGCTGATCGAGGACCAGTCGCCGACCGCCGGGCTGGCGGTCGACGAGATTGTTGCGTACTGACATCCTGATGCGGCGCTGCCGCCAGGCTACCCCCTGTTCGGATGTGGATTTTTTTCGATAGTGCGGGCTTTTTGGCCGGGTTTTGTGCTTTCATTCCCTTTTCAAGTCTTGTCGACTTCTGTCTTTTCGGAGGAGCCATGAAGAAGCAACTTTTGTTCGTCGCGATCCTGAGCCTGAGCATTGGCGCTTGTTCCAGCAGTGAGAATGAGACCGGCAAGGCCGACGCCGCTGGCGGCAGTACCGGGAACACCGGCGGGACTACCGCGGCCACCAGCCACAGCACCGCGGGAACCACCGGCTCGACGAGCGCGACAGGCGCAGGCGGCTCGACCGTTTCGGGCGGCAGCACGGCGGCCTCGACCAGCGCTGGCGGCAGCACGGCGGCCTCGACCAGTTCTGGTGGCAGCACGACGGCCTCGACCAGTTCTGGTGGCAGCACCAGCTCGGGCGGAACCACCCGATCGGGAGGGACCACAGGCGCGGAGGGTGGATCTCCCGGTGGAGGCGCGACAGCCGCGGGCGGGTCGACCGCGGAAGGCGGAACCAGTGGCTCGGCCGGTGCGACTGCCACGGCTGGCGCGACAAGCCCTGGTGGTTCCACGAGCAGCGGAGGCAGGGGTGGCGCAGGCGGCACCACGAGCGCCGGAGGAACCACGGCAGCCGGGGGCAGGGGTGGCGCAGGCGGCACCACCAGCGCCGGGGGAACTACGGCAAGCGGGGGCAGGGCTGGCGGCTCGACGAGCAGCGGAGGCACCACGGTCGCGGGCGGTTCCACCAGCGCAGGAGGATCGACCAGCAGTCCTGGCGTCTGCACCTTCGCCAGCGGCTTGAACGTGGCCTGGGTCAACTTCGCCAATGACGTCCCCAACCCGAACCTCACCACGTTCAATACTATTTTCAGCAACACCTACGCTGCCGGCGGGCGCGTGATCCGTTGGTGGTTCCACACCAACGGAACCGTGACCCCTGGCTACGACTCGAGTGGCCTGGCTGTGCAGCTTCCCGCGTCCCACACCGCCGGCGTCAAGGCCATCCTCAATGCCGCGGCTACCAACAAGGTGGCCGTCAACATCAGCCTGTGGTCGTTCGACATGCTCCAGGGCGGCGAGAGTATTTCGGCAACGACCTTGGCAAACAACGCCGCCCTGCTGTCGAACGACACCAACCGCCAAGCCTACATCACCAACTACCTCACTCCGCTGGTCACCGCGCTCAAGGGCACTCCCGGCTTGTACTCCTACGAAATCTTCAACGAGCCAGAGGGCATGGGTCAGAACGGTTGGACAACCTCGGGAACCAGGACCACGGAAGCGTACATTCAAAAGACCGTGAACTGGTTTGCAGCGGCGATTCACGCGGCTGATCCGAACGTGCTCGTCACCAATGGCTCCCAGACCTTCGACTACTGCTCGAATGCGAGTGGCAAGACCAACTACTACTCGGATTCGCAGTTGGTCGCGGCGGGCGGGAAGACGAACGGAACCCTCGACTTCTACGAGGTCCACTACTACACATCGAACGGCGCCTCCGATTCGTGTTTCACGTACCCGGCTTCCCACTGGGCCTTGGACAAGAAACTCGTCATGGGTGAGTTCGCGGCCGCCGCCACCGATGGCACCGCGCTGAACGACTTGTACACAAAGATCTTTTCCAATGGCTACGATGGCGCGTGGGCATGGTCCTACGATTCAGACTGGCCTTGGCCGGACATGCAGACGCCGATGCAGAACCTCTACACGGCGCAGACCGCGACAATCAATAGCTGTCCCTGATGAATGAGAGGTCCAAGAAGAAATTGGCGGTTCGAGCCTTGATCGTTGGCGGCGTTGCGGCCGTTGCCTTGGTGACGGCCGCTCGCCGGTGTGACCAGCCCAAGCCCGGCGAGTCGGCGCAGGAGAACGCGCCTGAATCCTCCGCGCCGGTCAAACCGGCGGCCGCGGTCCCCAGGCCTCGCCCGCCGGCACTGGTGCCCGTGGTTTCGTCGTCTGCTCCCTCGGGTCCACTCGGCGAGACTCAGCTCATGGCGCGGCTTCGCAGCATCAAGGACGGCAATCCCGCCGCTGCCATCGAGCTTGCCCGCGATGGCAACAAGC
Source organism: uncultured delta proteobacterium (assembly GCA_963755125.1). GTDB lineage: Bacteria > Myxococcota_A > Polyangia > Fen-1088 > Fen-1088 > Fen-1137. The sequence continues at coordinate 53,336 of CAVWIP010000016.1, read as the reverse complement.
GCTTTCCGGACACATCCGATGCCCCGGAACGCACGTCCATCCTGATCCACGCGCTGGCCAGCCAGGGCGCCTCGTCCGAGGCGCGCGGCGAGGCAGAGCAGATGGTGAACCACTACCCCGATTCCGACTGGGTTCGCGAGATCGAGCGCTTCACCGGGGCTCACCGGCACCGTAACATCCGGGTCAACGACGCCGGGCAATTAGAGTACTACCAGTGAATCCGCCCACTTAGACCCGCACTTTGGCGGAGTCCGCGCAGGCGTGCGATGCTCCGCCGCGATGAAGACGTCGCCCCGAGCTGCCGAGAACCTGCTGCCCACCCCGCGAGAGATCGTCGCATATCTGGACCGCCATGTGATCGGCCAGAACCGCGCCAAGCGGATGGTGGCCATCGCGGCCTACAATCACCTCAAACGCTGCGAGCACAAGAGCACGGCCGGCAAGCGTCTCATCAAGAAGTCGAACCTGCTGCTCATCGGCCCCACCGGCTGTGGCAAGACCCACATCGCGCGCACCCTGGCCGAATTCCTCGACGTGCCCTTTGCCGTGGCAGACGCGACCGAGTACACCGAGGCCGGCTACTACGGCAAGGACGTCGAGGTGATGATCGCCGAGCTGCTGCACAAGTGTGGCCAGGACGTGCAGGAGGCGCAGCGGGGAATCGTGTTCATCGACGAGGTCGACAAGATCGCCCGCCGCACGCACAGCGCGCGCACCGGCGCGGGGGCGCGCGACATCGGTGGCGAAGGAGTCCAGCAGGGCCTGCTCAAGCTGCTGGAGGGCCGCGAGGTCTTCGTTCCACAGAACCTGACCCAGCACTGGAACAAGCACGACTTCACCGTGGTCGACACCCAGGACATTCTGTTCATCGCCGCGGGGACCTTCACCGACTTGCGCCTGTACCAGGAAAGCCGCGCGGTCGGGTTCGGCCAGGCGGGCGTGGATGGCCGGCGCCAGTCCCCCATCACCGAGAAGGAGTTGCTCGACTACGGCCTGCTGGCCGAGTTTCTCGGCCGGATTCCCGTGCGGGTCGAGCTGGACCCCCTGTCACAAGACGATCTCTTCCAGATCCTGACCGTGCCGCCGGACTCCGTGGTGCGCGAGTATCAGGCCTTGCTCAAGATGGACGGCGTGGACCTGCGCTTCGAGGAGCAGGCGCTGCGCGAAGTGGTGCAGTTCTGCTTGCGGCGCAAGACCGGCGCTCGCACGCTGCGCGCCCTGGTCGAGGAGATCTGTCACGAGGTGATGTTCGAAGCACCGGAACGACGGGGCGAGACCATCGTGATTGACGCCGAGACGGCGGTTGCCAGGCTGGAACGGCTGGGCGAGGGCGCCGGTGCGCGCGACTAGAAATACTTATGAAGATTCGTGAACTCTTCGGCAAAGGCCACCCGCTTTTTTCGTTCGAGGTCTATCCTCCCAAGACCGAGGCGGGCGTCGCGACCCTGCAACACACCCTGGCCGAGCTGACCGACCTCGCCCCGGCTTTCGTCTCGGTCACCTACGGCGCCGGCGGTTCGACCATCGATCGCACGGTCGATCTGGTGACCCGCGTCCAGCACGAGCACGGCCTCCTCGCCATGGCCCACCTGACCGGGATCGCGTCCGGCCAGGCCGAGGTCGCGGCGCTGATCGATCGTCTTGTCGACGGCGGAATCGAGAACCTGATCCCCCTGCGCGGCGATCCACCCGCCGGTGCGAACAACTTCGCGGCGCCGCCCGGCGGCTTCGCGCACGCCTCGGATCTGGTGGCCTTCATCCGGCAGCGCTACGGTCAGCGCTTGTGCCTGGCCGGCGCGGGCTATCCCGAGGGCCACCCCCAGTGTCGCGACCTGGCGCTCGACATGCAGCACCTTGTGACCAAGGTGCGCGCCGGCGTGGATTTCATCATCACCCAACTCTTCTTCGACAACCGCTTCTATTTCGACTTTGTGGCGCGCACCCGCGCGGCCGGCATCACCGTGCCCATCATCCCTGGCATCATGCCCATCACCGACGTGGCGCAGATTCAGCGCATGACCCAGATGTGCGGCGCCAGCATCCCGGCTGTCTTGCGGGCCGAGCTGGAAAGACGCCGCGCTGACAAGGCAGCCGTGGCCCAACTCGGTGTGGCCCAGGCAACCGCTCAGTGCGTGGATTTGCTCCTGGGCGGCGCGCCCGGGGTACACTTCTACACGCTGAACCAGTCGCCCGCGACGCGCATGATCCTGACCGTGCTGAAAGCGCGGCTGTGATCTCACCGAGGAGACGACGGCCGACGATCCGGGCCGCTGGCTGCGTCGGGTCTGCGCTTCCGGTCCGCAAGTACATCAGTACATTCCGGTCCGGTTCTCGGCCCTCCTTGCCAGCAGCCCGGCTTGTCGGCCGGATGCAAAGGGACATCGCGATTTGTGTTTCGTCGAAATGCCGCGAGAGCCCGACGCTTCGTCGTTGAAGCGAGAATATGGCGCGGCCCGGCCGTGATCGCAGGAGGCCTACTTCAGTTCTTCCTCGACGATGCGCTTGACGGTCGGCGGCTCGAAGTGACCCTTGTGCGCCTTCATGATCTCGCCCATGACTTTGCCGGCCTGCTTGGGATCCTTGACCGCAAGGCGCGCGATGGTTTCCTTGACCACGGCGCGCACTTCGTCGTCACTGGCCGCCTTGGGCAGAAACCGCGCACAGAACTCGATCTCGAAGTCGATCTGGGGCAAGTGCTCCGCTCCCCGTTCGCCTAGCGCCGCGTATTCTTCGCGGGCCTTGCGCATCTGCTTCTGGTAGGCGGTGATCACGTCCAGCCACAGGGCATCGTCGAGCGGACCCTTGAATCCGGCTGCGGTTCGTCGCTCCATGTGCTTGGTCTTGATCATGCGAATGCAGTCGGCCGTGCGGCTGTCCTTGGCGCGCATGGCGGCCTTGAGCAGATCCTGAAGTTCGGTTTCTATGGCCATGGTCGTGTCCTTCTCGCCCTTGACGGGCGGCCCGAGTCTGCCTCCCATCCCCTCGGCCGTGAAGCAGATTCACACCACCGGCGCGCATTCTTGTCACGCTCTGGTGCATAACGGCAGAAATGGGCCCATCCAAACCAGGCAGCGGGTGCCGAGGCTGGCTCGAAACGGCTAGCATTTGCCGGCAGCACTCGCGGCTGCGCATGGCCCAGCCGCCCTGCGCCTTGGCCTGCCGATTGCTGGAGCCATCTGTGAGGAATACAATTGTTTCTGAGGTCGCCCATGCCATGTCATGCAGGCTCGCTTGCCATCGTGCTGGTGCCCTGGTTCGTCGCGGGCCTGGGCCGGGCAGCGGTCGCGCAGGAAGAGATCGATGAATATGTTGGAGCTGGGCCTGCCAACCAAGGGCAGCAGGTGCCGCCGGAGTATGGCCCACCGCCTCCCACCGCCGCCGATTCAGATCCTTCGCCTCCGCCGATTCCACCCAACGTCGAGGGACCGGCAGTATCCGTTCCGGGCGGCGGATACTGCTACTACGGGCCGCATCCGGTGGACACGCGGGTTTCAGTCGGCGAGTCTTGGGACGACACGCCGGGCGCGCACATGCACGCGTACCCGCCTCTCGACTTGCGGCTCTTCGAACTGAGAGACGGTTGCTACTACTTCGTCGGGGATCCGCAGGACTTTGGCTACGTCGGCCCAACCTACAGCTACTACGGGGCGCACCCGATCCTGGACGCCTACGGCGGCGGCTGGTGCTTCATGATCGGACCTCACCGGCACCTGTGGCGGCCCTGGTCGCCGCACTTCACGTTGGTCGGGCCCTGGTACTACTGGGAAGGGCCCTATGACCCGTTCTTCTGGGCCTACTGGCCCTATTATTCGTACTACTACCGGAGCTACTACCCCCAGTACTACGTCGGTGGCCGCTTCTACCGTGACGGCTATGCTGTGGCGCCGCCCATCCACCGCGTGCCGCCGTCCTCGCACGTCGTCGGATCCTCCTCGGCCGGTTCGCCGGGCTGGCGCGGCTCGCAGTCTGTCCAGCCAGCCAATGGCTGGCGCGGCTCGCAGGCTGCGCCGCGGTCGAACGCTCCGGTTGCCAGCCCGTATCGGTCGGTAGAGCCAGCCGCCACATATCGGTCGGTGGAGCCGGCCATCGAGTATCGATCCGTCGCTCCGGCTGTTCCGGCTGCGCCAGCCGCCTCGTATCGACCTGCAGCCCCGGCGGCGCCGGCCGCGCCGGCCGCGCGATCCGGCGGCGGCTCCTCGCGCGGAGGCGGTCGTCGGCGCTGAGCGGGTTGGTGAAAGCAGCTATCCCCTACGGGGCGGGCTTCACGTTCACCAGCGTGAACACGTAATCCTGGAAATCGCCATCACCGTCCTCGTCCACCACGACCAGCAAAGCGTCGGGGACCTGCGCGCCGCCTCGGCTGCGTAGCGGGTAGACGCGCATCGCATGCTTGGCGCCATCGGGGTTGCGCTGGTCCTCCGAGTACAGCGTCCGCTTGGGCAGCTTGACGAAGATTCCGAACCCCGCGTCGCCCGGGTCGAAGCTTGTCTGCCCTTCGCCCTGCAATTCGGGGTTGAGCGTCTGGTTGTGTCCCTTGGCGATGCTCCCCATCGGCCGGGTGACCGGCTTTCCGTTCTCGACGGTGTACGCGCCAAACGACGAAGTCTCGTCCTGTGAGTAGCGTGCCACCACGTACAGACCCACGCTGCCAGTCTTGGCGTGCTGGAACAGCCCCGTCTTCATCTCGCCTCCAGCTTTCGCATCGGAGGCCGGCGGACCGGCCGGCCCCACGTCGGGCGCGTAGCCCAGCGTCTCGAGGATCTGATGCAGCGGAGGCTCGCTCGCCAGGTCAGTTCCCTTGGTGACCAAGGCCGACATGTCACAGGGCGGGCCGTCGTCGTCGCCTGAACGTACGATGCGCAGGCGCGCGTGGTGCACTCCCGGCTCGGAGGCAGCGGGCGGAGCAAAGCCCACGCTTACGGTCACGGACTGATTGGGCCGCAGCAGGGCGGGCAAAGGCGGCAGGTCGGCCAGCTTGAAGGTGGCGGCCTGCGACCCGACGATAACCAGGTCGTCCACCGCGACCGACTGATCGCCGGTGTTCCCGATGGTCACCGACTCGCTCGACTTGGCGATGCCACGCACGCCCGAAAAGAACAGCTCCAGCGGGCGCACCTCGAGCGGCTCGTGCATCTTTTCCAGGCGCGGAGCGGGAGGCGGCGGTGCCTCGGTCTTGGCCGGCGGCTGGGGCGCCGTCGCGCAGGAGATGCTCAGAAAACCAAGGGAGAGGCAGAGTGCTCTGGAGGTGGGCATCATGGGCACAGGTTAAGACTTTCGCGCAATTCACGCCACTGGCTCGGCAGCCGGTGTCTTTGCATGCTGCGTTTTGCTAGCAATCAATATCGCCTCGTTGCCGAGAACCCCTGCTGGTGCTTATCACGCAAGCAGCAGCAAGCTGTCACACCCACGCGACCGCGGGCGCGTTCGAGCGTCATCGTCCCGAAACGACTTTGCTTTACCGAACGATACAGGAACACTTGTCGACGTTCCTGGCGGATCTGGAAGCCAGTCCGACGTCGAACGCATCACGATGCCCAGGCCACAGTAGGACCAGAACTGGCGCTTGGTTCGGAAGCGATGCGGGCTGACCACGATGGGCACCAACTGGGCGGCGCGAATGGCGCCCAAACCTGGGCAGGTCGCGAGCAGTTTGGTGATGGGGAACTTGCGTGCCTCCTGCACCAGCGCCTTCTCCGCGTCGCTGCGAACCTCCTCCAAAGCATCGAGCTCCGCATACAGTGTGAGCAGCGGCCCGCGGTATGCCTCGGGCAACTGCTCTTGCCATTGTTCGCGACCCGCAGAGCTGTACGCCGACTTGCCTGCGACCGGGACACCACGAGACCGATACGCGCTCTTGATCCGATTCTTCGTTCGCACGACATCCGCAACCACCATCCGGTGCGTACGCGCCAGTTCGCGCAATGGTTTGAACGGGCCGCCACTCTTGAACACCCGGGTTTTGATCGCTCCCAGCCGCAAATCTTCGGCCAGTCCAAAAGCGTCCCGCTTGTCGTCCTTCGCGCCCCGCGACCCTGCTACACCCGCCACCACAACTTCGACAGCGTGCGGTTCCAGAACCTCGTATAGCCAGCCACTTTGCGTCCCTTACTCGAAGCACACATGCCTCTGCCCTGGGATCACAGCAAGACACTCCACGATTTTCTGGCCGTTGGTAGCCACGACGTGCAAACCCGCTCGCTTGCCGTGCGCATCGACCACCGCGATCGTACAACTTGCACTGTGAACGTCGATTCCGATGTATTTGTCCATGGGGGCCCTCCTTGATGCCTATACTCCTGGAATTCGGAGTGGGGAAGCCGCGTCGGGTGCGCCCGCGCAGGAATTCCAGGCCGCCGTTCAGTTGTTTCCGTGCGGGAAGAAGGAATCGTCGTAGCTGAACTGGGTCATGTGATCGAAGGTAATGGCGCCGAAAAGGTTGACCGCCACCGCCCAGATCAAAAGCACCTTCCACAGCGCGGTCAGCCGGCGATTCCCCACCGAGAGCAGCATGATGAAGAACACCATGTAGTCCAGGCTGAAGCGGTAGCCGAACTGGATGTAGCCGGAATTTTGGTAGAGCAGCGAGGGCAGGGCGGTGCACAGGATGGTGATCCACAGACTGCGCGCCAGCGGGCTGCGCTCGGCGGGCGCGACGGTGTAGGCCAGATTGGGCGAGGTCACCAGCAGGGACATGCCGTGCGCCCCGACCTTCACGTAGGGATATTGCGCGAGAAAGCGCGGCAGCAGAACCAGCGCGCAGGCCAGGTTGCGCGCCAGGAAATGGACGTTGAACAGGCCCCATTTCTGGATGCGGTCCTGCCACGCGATGTTCAGGTACTCGTGGCCGAAGACGTAGAACTTGCCGAAGCGCAAGTAGTTGTGGATGAGCAGCACGGCCAAGATCGCGCCGGCGGCCCCGGTGAAGCGCAGGAACTTTCCCAGCAGGCCGGCGGGCCAGCCCTGTTTCCGCCACTGGCGCAGGCGATCCCAGCCGCCCGTCACGCGCACGGCTTCAAAGAAAAAGAGCGGGAACATGAACCCGAGCGGCGTGCGCGTGGCAAAGCCCAAGCCCACGAACAGCCCGGCCAGGGCTGGCCGCGACGCCTCGATGGCGGTCCAGGCGTAGGCGATCACGCAGGTCACGCCGATGACATGGGCGGTGTACCAGACCTGGCCCAGCACCGAGCTGTAGAAATACACCGAGCCGGCCCCCAACAGCGCGGTCAGCCAGAGATCGTCAGTCACGCTGCGTTTGCTGTAGCCACGGCGTTGCAGCTTGCGCAGCAGCAGGAAAAGCAGAACCGGATTGAACGCTGCCCATATGACGGTGAAAAGTACGTCGTTGAAGGCCAGGTGCCAGATGGCCACGAAAGGCGCCATCAGCACCGCCGGGAGCGGTGGAAAAGACACGTAGCGGATCCAGGAACGCGAGACGATGTCGTCCTTGTCGACGGTCAGCGATGGGCCGCGCAGGGGATAGAAACGATCGGTGGGGCCCGTGGTGCGGAACTGGCCCTTGAGGGTGCGGCCATCCTTGAGGTGCAGAACCTCGACCCGCGCCCAGTCGTTTTCGTTGGGCGGGTTGGCGGCCAGGTCCAGGCGACCGTGCAGCCAGCCATCGGCCAGGTAGACAAAATGGTTGTAGGCGGAGTGCTGCCGGAGCCGCCCGTCGGAAGCGCCCAGGTAGGCGCCGAGAAAGACGACGTAGATGAGAACCAGCCCCCAGCGGCTGGAGAAAAGGCGTTCAAACCGATTCATGGCGGCAACGGCTCCTGGCGCGGCGGGGGCGCCGCGCGCTGATAGACGACGGCGAACGGCACGCCCTCGTGGGCATATACCTGGGCCGGCCGGGTGGTCTGATAGGCGTCCCAGTGCAGATATTCGTAAACCGCGAAATGTTTTTCCAAGATGACGACGCCAAGATCCGACTGCGCAACCATGGGCTCGCCCACACCCACATCGCCGATCCCCACCGGCACCCGGTCATCGCGAACATACATCATCACGGCGTCGTGAAGAACGTCATGCCAGTAGATGCGGTTGGATGCGGGCCGATGCGCGTTCATCCAGGGTAGCAGCGGCAGCACGGAATAGCCCCAGAACTGTCGGTTCATGCCCAGGGAAGCGCCACCGGCGAACCCACCGGCCAAAAGATTGTAGTGGCCCACGCCGTCGGGATGCGAGCGCTGGGTCTCGGTCACCGCCGGCAGGCACAGCACAAATGCCAGGGCTGCGGGCAAGGCCCGGCGCAGGCGCGCGGCGCGCACCAGCGTCGCCGCCTGGCGCGTGACCCAGGCCAGGCCCATGCCGGCCACCATGGCCAGGAAAGGCATCGCGGTGAGGAAGTGCTTCACCCCGCCGAAGATCGGCGTCGAGGGAAGCGCCAGGGTTCCAAGCGGCCCCAGGATCTGCACCGCGAGGAAAATGCCCGGCGCCAGGTCCACATCCGCGCCGGGCCGCAGCCACGAGGCGCGCGCGCCCGGCTCGGGCGGCTCGGGATTGATGAGAGGGGGCTCGTCGCTGGCTGCGTTCTTCCGGCGGCGTCGGGCCAGCACCACCGCACCTGCAGCGGCCAGGGCCAAAGTAGTGGCCGGCACGGTGAACGCCGTCGACACGAAGGGGAAAGTCGCACGCAGCAGCCAACGACCGGTTTGCGCCGGCGGTGGGGGCAGGTTCCAGTTCTGGCCCAGGTACTCGAAGTTGTAGTGCTCGTGTTGCGCGTGTCGCTGCACCCATTCGCGCGTGCGCGCCAGCGGCGCGTGCCACAGCCAGGGCCAGAGCGCGAACAGGACGATGGGGCCCAGCGTGGCCATTGATACAAAAGCCAACGGCACGCGCGGCGGGCGCAGACGGAGAAAATCCCATCGCCGCATCCACAGGTGGTGCACCAGCAGGAAACAGGGAATCAGCCAGGCATTGTGCTTGGTGGCCAGGGCGAGGCCATAGAAGACGCCGCACAGAACGCCCCAGCGGGGCGAGCGCAGCGATTTCCAGTAGGCCAGCGCCACCAGCAGGCCCATGACCGCGATGGGCGCATCGAAGCACGAGATCTGGGCGTGGAAGAAGTAGTGCGGTTGCGCGACCGAGAGCACGGCCGCGCCCGCCGCGGCCCACGGCCCCACCCAGCGGCGCGCGAATCCGTACACCAGCGCCACACCCAGGCCGGCCAGCAAAATGGCGGGAAAACGAAAGGCGGTCGACTCGCGCGCGAACAGGGGCAGGGTCCGGTGCTTGTGTACCGCGATCGGGTGCAGGCCGCGCTTCGGTCCGGTGCAGTCGCAGCGATGAAACAGGCGCCACGACAGCCCGTACAGCGTCTTCATCAAGGGCGGGTGTTCGTGGTTGTCGCCCCAGAAACTGTCGACCACGGCGCGCGAGAAAGCCTGCCCCGGCTTGCCCGCACGCAGGGCATCCCCGAGCGCCTCGAACCAGCCCCAGTAGCGCTCGCCGGCGCGGAAGTACTGCGCCTCGTCGCGGGCCAAGCCTTGCCGACCCTCGACCGCCAACAGCCAGCCGCTGGTGGCCAGGGCCAGCACCAGCGGCACCATCCACGGGCGTCCCCAGCGACGGCGGGTCGCTTGTCCCAGCTCGGCCATCAACTGCGCGCCTCCGCCGCGAAACCGAGGGTGCGCGAGTTGGGATCGTCGACGGTGATCTCGAAGCGCACGCTGGCCGACTGTCCAGCCAGCGTCGAGGTGTCGAACTTGCGCAGGGTCCAGCCCGTCATGCTGCCAGCCTCGATGCGGCCGAACTCGCGGCTCTGCACCAGCACGCGCAGGCTGACGGTGCCCTTGCCCGCCTTGCGCAGCCACACGTTGTGCAGGCCGGCCCCCACCGCCAGTTCGCGCCCGAGAGGCACGCGATCGAATTCGATCACCGTGGTCGACTGTCCCGTGGGCAGCATGGTCAGGGCCAGGTGCGGGCTGGTGTCGATCTCCAGCAGTTCGGGCTTGAGCGACCGAGCGGGCAATTCCGGGCACTCGAAGCTGCCGGGCGCGCGAAAGCAGCCACTGACCTGGCCGTCGGCGGCGACGCGCGAAACCGCGGCTCGCCTCCACTCGGCGACGAAGTCGAACGACACGCGGGCTGCTGGCCGTTCATAGCGCCGCAGGGTGAGCGCGCCGTGGCGGCTCGATTGCACGATGTGGCCGCCTGCGGTTTCCCCAGCCCGCGCCCCCCGCTGCGAAATTTCCCAGATGCGGCCGAAACGGGCGGCATCGAGCCGGCCGGCCACGGCAATTGGGATCAGATCGCCCAGGTGCATGCGCAGCAGTGGGTCGGCCCAGGCAGGCGCGGCGACGATGAGATCGCCAGGCTGAAAGCCAGCCCGAACCTCGGCGGCCAGCGCACGCCAATCGCGGTCGGTCGGTGCGCGCAGGGGCGCCAGCCATGCGTTGGCAGTCTCGATCAGAGCAAGCACGACGATGCCGGCGGCGCAGGCGTAGGCCAGGCGATGGCGCCGGAAGGAATCCGCGTCGAGGAGACTGCTCAATCTCACCGGCCGCCAGCGTAGCGCAGTCGCGCCAGCAGGGCGAGCGCATCCGACTTCCGCTAGACTGCTGCCCGGAGGACACCATGGAATTCGCCGAAGTCGTGAAACAACGTAGGTCGCTGCGCTCGTTCGCGCCCGTGGAGGTGAACGAGGCACTGATCAAGGAACTCGCCGCCGTGGCGGGGCTGGCCCCGTCCTGTTCCAACAAGCAGCCATGGCGCTTCGTGTTCGTGCGCAGTCCGGCCGTGCTGGAGCGCATGGTCGCAACCATGAAACCAGGGAATGCGGCCTGGGCCAAGGCGGCCTCGCTGATCGTCGTGGTGTGGTCGCAAGCCGATCTCGACTGCCGCACGCCAGAGGGCCGCGACTACTACCAATTCGACACCGGCATGGCCGCCGCCTTGCTGATGCTGGCCGCGACCGAGAGGAACCTGTCAGCCCATCCCATTGCCGGGTTCGACCCCGAGGCCGCCCGGCAGGCTCTGGCGTTGCCCGACGGTGCTCAGGTGATCACCCTGATCGTCGTGGGCGGCCACACGCAGGAGATCTCGCCGGCGCTGGCGGCCTGGCAGATTGCCGCCGAAACGGAGCGTCCAGCGCGCCTGCCGTTCGAAGCCTTCGCCACGATCGTGTAGCTTGTGATCCTGAAGACGAAAATGAGACGATTCATGCAAACCATTGTGAACCACGCGTTGTTCGTTGCAGCCCTAGCCACGATTCCCAGCTTGCAAGCAACCCCGGCGATGGCCGCTGACAAACCGGATGCGGCCAAGAACCCGGCAAAAAGTGAACTCTCGATCGATCGGGGCCGAACCGCGGTCTTGATCATGGACTACGAAAACCAAATCCTGGGCATGCTACCCGAGAAAACGCAAGTCGCGATTCTGGACAATGCCAGCGCAATCCTCAAGCAGGCGCGGCAGGCCCACTTGCCCGTCATCTACGTGGTGGTGCGTTTTCGCGAGGGCTACCCCGAGGTCAGTCGCCAGAACAAACGCTTTGCCGGCCTGAAAGAGTCGGGGCGTCTGCGCGAGGGCACGCCAGGGGCCGAGATCGATGCGCGGGTGGCGCCCCAGCCGGGCGACATCGTGGTCACCAAGCGCCGCGTGGGCGCGTTCTCGACCACCGACCTGGAATCGATCCTGCGCGCCAACAACATCAGCACGCTGGCAATGTTCGGCATTTCAACCAGCGGCGTTGTCCTCTCGACCGTGCGCTGGGCCGCCGACATGGATTACCAGCTCGTCGTGGTCTCCGACGCCTGCGCCGACATGGACGACGAAGTCCATCGCGTTCTGACCGAGAAGGTCTTCCCCTGGCAAGCCACGGTTGTGTCCACGCACGAGTTCACCAAAGTGCTTGGGGCCAAGCTGGAACGCAGTGGAAAGTGACCGAATGACGTCAGCGGCGCGGCTCGCAGGCATAGCCTCTTGCGATCCGGCGAGCACGCCTGCGAGCTGCAATGGCGACCTGCTGGTGAGCTGCGAGAATGATGGCAACGTCCTGGTCTCCCACGACTGTGGCCTTGAGGAACGCACCTGCCGTACCAACTCTGCCGGGCTCTTCGACTGTGTGGGCGATACCCCGTGCGACCTATCCACATCGCAGCTCCCTGCCACGTTCGACTGCCATTCCGTCGGCCTGTCAGGCTGCACGACGCAGACGATAGACACAGGCACCGTCGCCGGCTGCGTACTGTAGACCGGGCCATCCGGCCTTCGTCCGTCGCCGTTTCGGTGATACATTGGCCCCGACGAGGTGCCTGTGTTTGAACAAGCCTTCAAGAACATCGACGACGTTCTCTGGAAAGAGGCGGGCTGCACCACCGAACTCGACTACACCGAGCAGACCTCCTGGCTGCTGTTCCTGAAATACCTCGACGGGCTGGAGCAGGACCAGGCCGATGAGGCCGCGCTGGCGGGCAAAAGTATACCGGCGAGACCGCGTTTTTGTTCCTGCAGCACTTCATCAGGATGCTCAAGGCCGGCGGACGCGGCGGAGTGGTCATCAAGAACACCTTCCTGTCCAACACCGACAACGCCTCGGTCAGCCTGCGCAAGCTGCTTCTCGAAACCTGCAACCTGCACACCGTGCTCGACTGCCCCGGCGGTAGCCAGGGTTCTTTGTGAATGCGCCGCTGCCTCAAACTTCAGTGGGTGAGATCTGCGCCGGCTCGCACGGCGCGCTTGTGCATGGCACGCAAGCCGCCCAGCATCGAGTCGCGGATCTCGGGGCCTGACTTGGGCGTCAGCAGCAGCGCAATGGTTGCGCCCACCGCCAGACCCAGTCCCACAAGGCCGCTGCCTTTGAGCCAGGTTCGCAGCGGGTGCTTGCGTTGCAGTCCGACCATCCCGAGCAGATTTTCCTCGGACATGTTCTTAACAAGCCGCAGCTTCATGATTCTACCCTCCACGGTTCAAAAGCCGCCCGAACGCACACAAACAACGAACTCCAACAATTGATAGATGCCGCGAGCGAGAAGATAGATTCCAATTGCGATGGGCGTGCTGACACAAAAGTCAGTCCACCCAAACGACCTCGCCATGGGCCGCCGACTCAGGGCGCGCTGTCTGATGCGCAGCGCCGAGGGCGGCAGCCGATGCTGAAAAAATCGAATTGAATCAGGGCCACGCTCGTCCATAGAGTACGCACCCAAGGAGAATGTCATGAGAAACTGGGTCGCAGCGACGGCTATCCTTTTCGGCCTTGCAACAGTGCTGCCCGCGCGGGCGGACGACGAGGAGACTCGGCGGCGCGAGCGCGAGCAGGCCGAGAAGCGCCTGAAGGATGACAAGCAACGCCAGGAGCGCGAGCGCCAAGATCACGAGCGCCAGAACCGCGAGCGTCTGGACCGCGAAAAGCAGGATCGCGAGCGCATGGATCGCGAGCGCGCCGACCGTGAGCGTCTGGAGCGTGAACGGCAGGATCGCGAGCGCGGACGCGAGGTGCGCGATCAGGAACGCGCAGTCCAGGACCGCGAGCGCATGGATCTTGAGCGCCAGCGCGAAGCTCGGGACCACGCCGCTGCGGCCGAACGTGACCGAGAAGTGCGTGAACGGGAAGCGCGCGAACACCAGCAGTTCAATGAAAACGCGGCAGCGGCAGTGTTCCGGGCGCGCATGGCTCCCCCGCCACCCAGGGCTGAGATGCGGACCGAGCCGCCGTCGCCGCGACACGTTTGGGTTCGTGGCTACTGGGGCTGGCAGGATGGCCGGCACGTTTGGATAGAGGGCCGCTGGATGCTGCCGCCTGGGCCGGGCCGGGTCTGGGTCGAGCCGCGCTGGGTGATGGAAAACGGCGAGTGGGTTCTCTACCCGGGACACTGGGCGCCAGCCGCCGCGCCGCCGCCGCCGGCGCCCGTCTACGCCGAGCCGGCCGCGCCGGCGCCAGTCACCATCACCATCGGGCCGCCCCCGCCTCGCCGGGTCGAGAGGATGTCCCGCCAGCCCGGGAACGGGTACATCTGGGTTCCGGGTGACTGGATCTGGAACGGACACCAGTACATTTGGGCGCCGGGCCGCTGGGAAGCCCCGCGCGCCGGCTGGGTGTGGGTGCCGCCGTCCTGGCAGCCGGTCGGCTCGCAGTGGCAGTGGCGCCCCGGCCACTGGGCGCGACGATAAGGTCCGGTCACAAGCCCTGGCGCACCTGCTGGCTCACGCCACCGGCGTACACCATGTCCGATACTTGGGCGCGCGGCCGCGCACGACGTCGAAAAACAGCGAGCGTAGGCGTGTGGTGACGCTGCCCATCTGGCCGGTGCCGATGGGCCGGTGGTCGATGCGCGTGACCGCGGTGATCTGCGCGGCTGTGCCGGTCAGGAAGATCTCGTCGGCCAGGAAGAGCTCGCCGCGCTCGACTGGACGTTCCTCGACGATCATTCCCAGCTCGTCGCGCAGCAGGGTGATGAGCGACCGGCGGATGATGCCTTCCAGCACGCTTTGATCGAGCGAAGGCGTGACCGCGATCCCGCGGCGGATGAGGAAGATGTTCTCGCCCGAGCCTTCGCTCACGCGTCCGTCGCGGTTAAGCAGGATGGCCTCGTCGAACCCGGCCAGCTCGGCGTCGCTCTTGGCCAGGGCGCTGTTGACGTAGCTGCCCGTGATCTTCCCGCGCGGGGGCATGACGTTGTCGTCGGGCCGGCGCCACGACGAGACCGTGCAGTGCGCACCCTCGGCCTTGTCGATGTACAGGCCGAAGGGCACGGCCACTGCGGCGAGGACCGGTTTGAGTCCGTGCAGACGGACGCCGATCACCTCGTCTGAATAGAAGGCCAGTGCACGGATGTAGCAATCCTGGCGCAACCCCTCGGCGCGCAGCAGGTCCAGCAGGGCCGTCGCCGTCGCTTCTTCCGAGAGAGCCAGGCTCATGCGCAGCAGGCGGGCCGAATCGTGCAGGCGCCGCACGTGGTCGGCCAAGCGAAACACGAAGAGCTTGCCCTCGTCCTGGTTGAAGTAGCCGCGAATGCCGGCGAACACCCCGGTGCCGTAGTTGAGGGCGTGGGTCAAAAGACCCAGCTTCGCCTCGGCGTAGGGCAGGACGCGATCGTGAAAGAAAGCCATGCGGGGAAGTGCCATGGGTGTCTCCTTGGGGCCACTTGGAAGTCCAACTGCGACCTGGTATCTAGCACGCTTCAGGCGCGTGTCGCGCGATGGCGCGCGGGCTACGGACTGGGAAAGAAGTTGAACGCGTAGACGACGTCGACGTTGCCTCCGCCGCGAGGCTTGGGGAATTTCCAGGTCAAAAGGTGCCTGCGCAGACAGTCCTCGATTGCGGGGTTGCCCACGGTCGAGTCACGCACGACAAACGCGACGACGTTGCCTGTGCCGGAAATCGTGAACTGGCTGAGCACGCGGCCGGCGAGGTCGGGTTGCTTTACCAGTTCCACTTCGTAGCAAGCCCGCACCTCGCGGTGGTGTTCCTGGATGACTTCCTTGATGACCTTCTTGTCCAGCGAGCCGCGAACCGGCGGTCCCGAGCCACCCAGCGCCGGTGGCCCGGACGTGCCACAGCCCAGCGCCGCGACGACCCCCAGGAGAAAGACCGCGTGTCTCGGGTGCATGCCTGCGGTGTTACCACCAAGACTTCATGCCGTGCAAGCTTTGGGCTGGGACAGCCCACGCGCCCCCGCCGGAAGGCCGCGGTCGTGCTACGCTCCGACGCGCAGCAACCGTTTCCCTTTTCCCCAGGAGCGTGCCCATGATTCTGCGAGACAAGGTCGCCATCGTCACCGGTTCCAGTCGAGGCATCGGCGCAGCTACGGCTAAGCTGTTGGCCGCCCACGGCGCCAAGGTCGCGGTCAACTATGCGCAGAGCCGCGAAAAGGGTGAGAAGGTCGTGGAGGAGATCGTGCGCGCCGGCGGCAAGGCCATCCTGGCGCACGCCGATGTGACCGAACGCGAGGATGTGGAGGCCATGTTGGAGAAGACCGAGGCCGCGCTGGGCCCGGTGGACATTCTGGTCATCAACGCCAGCATCCACTTCCCGGTCACGCCCTTCGTACAGTACAAGTGGGAGGACTTCGAGAAGAAGGTGCTGGGCGAGATGAAGGCACTCTACCACCCCTGCCAGGCGGTGGTGCCGGGCATGGTCCAGCGCGGGGCGGGCTGCATCGTGACCATCAGCAGCGGCCTGTCGCGCGTGCCGGGCCCTGGGTTCGTCGCCCATTCCACGGCCAAGTCCGCGCTCGACGGATTTTCCAAGTCGCTGGCCCTGGAACTGGGTCCGCGTGGCATCCGCGTGAACGTGGTCGCGCCCGGCGCCACCGATACCGACGCCATCGCATTCATGTCCAAGGAGATGCGCGAGCGGGTCGCCGCGCACACACCACTGCGGCGTTTTGGCCAGGCCGAGGACGTGGCGGGCGCCGTGCTTTTCTATTGCGCCGACTGGTCGCGCTTCATCACCGGCACTTATCTACCGGTGTGTGGCGGCAGCCAGATGTCGTAGTGCTAGAGCTTGCTGGTGGCCCCGCTGGTGCCGTAGTCAAGCAACTCGACCGACCACTTGCCGTCGTCGGAGACGCCCTTCACGGACCCGTTGATGGGGACCGCCGGGTGGAACCACGACGTCGATTTCTGGGTCACGCCCATGACCGAGACCTGGACCGCGAACTTGGCGCAGGCCTGGAAGGTGCCTGCGGGAACGGTCACGGTTTCCTTGGGCGCCTGGGTCACGTCGGCCGAGACCACGGCGTTCTGAGCCACTGCCTTGAACTGATTCTTCATCAGGGCGGCCAGAGGCATGGTCGCGAAGTCGATGGTCTGGGCTGGCTTGTCGTCGGTCTTGGTGATCACCTTCAAAAGGACGTCAGCGGCCTCGTCAACCGTGCGCGGCATGTGACTGTAGAGGATCTTGGTGATGTTGTGGTGGAAGTAGTCCTGCCGGTCGAATTCCAACCACATGCCATCGCCCTCCGCAGCCACGACACTGATTCGCTGGATGGCAACGTTGCCCTTGTCGTCCACCGTGCGCTGGACGATCCACTGCCCGACGGCCCATGGCGTGGGGTCGTACACCGCTGGTGCCGCCTGGTTGCGGCCTTGTGCCTGGAACGAGCCCGCCAGGCTGTCGGTGGCGGCCTTCATCTGGGGGTTGATCGACGGCGCGCAGCCCGCAAGGCTGAGCGCCAAAACGGCGGTGAGGATGTTGCGCATGAGATCACTCCTTTTCACGGATTTCACCCGATCATCGACGTGAAACGGGAAAGCGCAAGCGGAAGTGTGGGGAGCGCCTTTCCTTGTCGCCTTGATCCTGCAATCGCGCTAGACAAGGCTAAGAGGTTGTCCCAGCGGTCCTGCGTGCGTCGCAGGCCATGGGAGAGGCACCCACAGAAGGAGATTCCATGAAACGCATCATCGCCCTTGCCCTGGTCCTGCTGCCCGCGGTTGCGGTGGCCCAATCCGCCGGGGCACCGCAGTCCCTGCCCCTGGTTGTCGATCTGAAGAAGGCCGCGGTCGGAAGCTGGGCGGACTACGGTATGAGTTTTGGGGACGTCAAGATGAAGTCGCGCTGGGCGCTGGTGGCTCGTGACGCCAGTTCGACCATGGTGGAGATGGCGATGCAGGGCGGGCCAGCCGCCCGGATGGGGGGCAAGATCACCCTGAAGATGGTTCTCGATCCCGATCCCATCGGCGCGGCCAAGCCGGTCAAGGAGATCGTCATGCAGATCGGCGACGGCGACCCGATGCAGGCGCCGCCGGATGCGCCCACGCAGAAGTTCCAGAAACCCGACCCCAAGACCCTGGTGGGCAAGGAAACCATCAAGGTGACGGCCGGATCATTCAAGACCACCCACTACCGGGATCACACGTCGGTGGGTACCGTCGATGTGTGGGTCAGCGAAGAGGTTCCGCCGCTCGGCCTGGTCAAGTTCGTGACCACGCCCGAGCCGAGCACCGGCAAGGCCAGCCACCCGCCCGTCCCGCCTGCCACCCTGGAACTGGTCGCCACCGGCAGCGGCGCCAAGCCCAGCATCACCGGGCCGGCCAAGCCATTCGATCCGGCGCAGATGATGGGTGGCGCCCCGGCAGCCGGCAAGAAAGGCAAGTAGAGCGAACGGCGCTTGCTCGCATGCCGCCCACCCCTGTAGACTGACGCCGCCATGCAAGCGCCGCTTGATATCTGCTACGCAGGCGTTGTGATAGCTCGCAGCGAGGAAGTTCGTGAGAGCGAAGGAGGCGAGTTCTTCGTCGTCATGAAGGATCCGCTTCCGGTGGGCACGCTGCTGGGCCTGCGTTCGCCAGACGAGCTGGTTACCGTGCGGGTCTTGCGCGTGGTGGAATCTGCCGACGGAACAGGCAGCGGAATGCAGGTGCGGCCGGCCCGGTCAGACGAAGCCGGTGCGTCCATGTGGATCCCGCCGCCGCCCGCGGCCAAGCCCGCCAGCGCCGCGGCAGCCACGCAGGCGCCTGCTGCCGTCGCACCGCCGGCCGCGGCTGTCGAAGTGGTGCCTGCAAGCCCGGCTGCGGCTCCCGCGGAATCGGTTTCTCCGCCGGTTTCATCTGTGGAGCAGGCCGCGCCGTCTGTCGCGGAGCAGCCGGTTGCGGCGGAGGCAGCCCCGGCCGAGGCTGCAGCACCTGCGGGAGCGACAGAGAGCGCTACTGTTCCCGAGTCGGTTTCCACGGCTGGCGGCTCCGGTGCCAACGGCGCGCCACAAGAGGCAGCCGCCAGTGGTCCCGAAGCAGCTTCCGACGCCGTCCAGGCATCGGACGAGTCGTCCGGGTCCGGGGAGGTGGCGGCGCCCATCGCGGGCGATCTGCCACCCGCGCGACCGGTACAAGGCTCCGGTGGACGGCGTCGCACCAAGCGGCGCCGCTAGGTAATTTCCCGTGCTCCGGCCCCCGCATCTGCGGCCTGGTGATGTGGTCCGGGTGGTGGCGCCCTCGGGGCCTATCCCTCCCGACGACTTCGCTCACGGCGCGGCGGTGCTGTCGGCCCGCTACCAGCTTCGCTACGATCCGGCTTCCTTGTTTCGCGCCACCGGCTTTTGCGCCGGGCCGGACCACATTCGCCTGGCCGAACTGCTGGCGGCGCTGCGCGATCCCGACGCACGCGCCATCATCATGGGCCGTGGTGGCTACGGGCTTCTGCGCATACTCGCTGGCGTCGAGCCCGAACTGCTGCGGACTGCGGCCAAGCCCATCGTGGGATTCTCCGACGGAACTTTGCTGCTGGCGCAGGCGGCACGGGCGGGCCTGGCCTCGATCCACGGGCCAGTGATCGCGCAGCTTGGGCGCCTGGCCCCGGAGGATCACGACGCGCTTTTCGCGGCGCTGGAACAACCGGACGCGCGCTTGTTGTGCTCGGGCCTGGAAGCGCTGGTCAAGGGTCACGCGCAAGGGCCCCTTCTGGGAGGCAACCTGGAGGTCTTCTCGCGCCTGCTGGGGACGCCCTATCTGCCTGACCTGCGGGGCGCGATCCTGTTCTTCGAGGACGTGGGCGAGCGCCCCTACCGACTCGATCGCCTGCTGACCCAGTTGGATCTGGCTGGGGTCTTGCAATCAGCGGCCGGGCTGCTCACCGGCGATTTCATCGACTGCGACGAGCCCGCCTCATGCAAGCTGGCGTCTGTCACGGCCAGCCAGGTGTTGCGCGAGCGGCTGGGCCGCCTGCGCATCCCCGTGGTGCTGGGCGCGCCCATCGGCCATGGCCGACGCAACCGCGCCTTGCCCTACGGAACGCGCGTCGAGCTGGACGCCGACGCGGGCACGCTGGCAGCGCTGGAAGGCGCGGTCATCTAGCTTTCCATCTCAACTGATCAGGCTGGGCTCGCTGTGCTGCTCCTCTTCGATCTTGCCGAAGACCTGCTCGTAGCGGGCAATGTTGGCTTCCAGCGCGCGCAGCATCCGCTTGGCGTGGCGAGGCGATGAGATGATGCGCGAGCGCACCCGCGCGCGCGGCACACCCGGCTGGACGAACACGAAGTCCATGACGAACTCGGCGTCGGTGTGATTGATGAAGACGAGATTGGTGTAGGTACCCTGGGCGGTCCCCTCATCGATGTCGATCTGAATCTGCTGGCCCTGTACAGGCGGTTTGCTTTGGTCGGACATGGGTGCAGTTGTACCGCGACGCCAAGATTCGCGAAAGACGATGTAGACTGCGCGCCTGCAATGAAAAGGGTCATCGGCATCGACCTCGGGTCGCGTCGCATCGGCGTGGCTCTGTCCGACGGCCTGGGGCTGACGGCCCAGCCGCACGCCACTATCGCCCGCCACGGTGGCAGCCGCGACATCGCGGCCATCGCCGCCGCGGTGCAAGCCGCGGGCGCGGGGCACATCGTGGTGGGCCTGCCCCTTGATCCCGAGGGCCAGGAAGGACCAGCCGCGCTGCGGGCGCGCGCCTTTGCCGAGAAGCTGCACGCGGCGCTGGCCGTGCCGGTCGACCTCATCGACGAGAGTTTCAGCACGGTGGAGGCCGAGGTGCCGCTGTTGGCCGCGGATGTTTCGCGGGCGCGGCGCAAGCAGGTGGTGGACAAGCTGGCCGCCGCGGTGATCTTGCAGCGCTGGCTGGATTCACACCGAGAGGAGATGGCGCGATGACAAAGCCGATGCGGCGGGCCCTTCTGGTTTTCCTGCTCACCACCGCGCTGGGCGGCGGGGTCTTGCTGGCGGTGGCCGGCAAGATCGTGCGCTACCCGGACACGGCCACTGGCTCCGCGCGTGGGACGGTGGAGGTGGAGATCCCCAAGGGCGCGGGTGCGCGCCAGGTTTCCGACTTGCTGGCTGCTGCGGGGCTGCTGGACAACCCGAGCTACTTCCGTCTGTACGCCGGCCAGCGCGGGGTCGCCGCGCGCTTCAAGGCCGGCCACTATCGCATCGAGGCGCCGGTCACGCCGCGCAAGCTGGTCGAGCTGATGATCCGCGGCGCGGCCGACGAGCTGGTGGCGGTCACCGTGCCCGAGGGCAAGAACGTGCTCGAGGTCATCGACATCCTGGACGCAGCCGGCATCGCGCCCAAGGCTGAACTGCTGGCCCAGGCCATGGATCCGGCTTTCGCGCGCAGCCTGGAACTGCCCAGCCCCACGCTGGAAGGCTACCTCTTCCCCGACACCTACCACCTGCGGCCGCACATGCCGGCGGCGCGCGCCCTGGTGGCGCTGGTCAGGCGGCACCGCCAGGTCTTCGCGGAACTGCGCGTGGCCAATCCGAGCGGGATGGCCATGCTGAAGAACAAGCTGGGTTTCGACGACGCGCGCATCGTGACCCTGGCGTCAATTGTGGAAAAGGAAACCGGGCAGCCCGAGGAACGGCCGCGCATCGCCCAGGTGTTCATCAACCGTCTTTCCAAGCCGAGCTACCGGCCCAAGCTGCTGCAGACCGACCCCACCATCATCTACGGCTGTACGGTCGCGCCGGTCTTGCTGGGCAAGGCTTCGCCCGCCTGCGCGCAGTGGGATGGCCGCATCCGGCGCATCCAGCTCGAAGACCAGGCCAACCTGTACAACACGTACACGCACGAAGGCCTGCCGCCTGGCCCCATCGCCAACCCGGGTCGGGCCGCGCTGGCCGCGGTCATGCGCCCCGACGGCAGCCCCTATCTGTATTTCGTGTCGAAGAACGACGGCACGCACCAGTTTTCGGCCACCCTGGCCGAGCACGAGGCCGCCGTGGTCAAGTACCAGCGCGGTGGCAAGCCGCTGGCAAAGTAGAGCGTCACCTTGTCCTCTTGTGTGAGGGCGCGGGCTGAGCGACCATGATCCGCATGATCACCAGACCGTGCTTCGTGCTTTCGAGTGTCTTTCTCGCCTTACTTGCCGGATGCGGCGGGGCCGACGCCAGCAAGTGCGTGCCCGGCTACAGCGTCGCCTGCGCCTGCCCCAGCGGCCAGCAGGGCGCGCAGACGTGCAATTCGGCAGGCACCTTCGCGGCGTGCGTGTGCGCGTCGCCATCGCTGGACGCCGGGACCGTGGGCGATGCCGGCGATGCGGCTGGCAGCGACGCGCCCGTTGCACCGGGCGGCGGAGATGGCGGCGACGCCGCACTGGCGACGGCGCTGCAAGGAGTTTTCGCCCCGACCGGCAGCATGACGGTGGCAAGGGATGATTTCACGGCGACGTTGCTTCGCACGGGGATGGTGCTCATTACCGGAGGATACGGCAACAACCTCGCGGCACTCGCGAGTGCGGAGCTATATGATCCAACGGCCGGTAGCTTCACGGCCACCGGCAGCATGATCGCGGCGAGGACAGGGCACACGGCGACGTTGTTGCCCAGCGGAAAGCTGCTCATCGTCGGTGGAACCCCCGATGACAGCACCGCACTCGCGAGCGCGGAGTTGTATGACCCCGCGGCCGGGACATTCACCGCAACCGGCAGCCTGAGCACGGGAAGGTGGAATCACACGGCGACGTTGTTGCCCGACGGGACGGTGCTCATCGCCGGCGGGGAGAACGAACCTGATGGAGACACATCTCCTGAGCCTCTTGCGAGCGCGGAGCTGTACGACCCAGGCGCCGGGACATTCACGACCACCGGCAGCATGACAGTGGCAAGAGCTGATCACACGGCGAGCTCGTTGCCGAACGGGATGGTGCTCGTCGCCGGCGGAAGTGGCGATACCAGTGCGGAGCTATACGACCCAGCGGGCGGAACCTTCACGGCCACCGGCAGCATGATCGTGGTCAGGCAGAACCACACGGCGGCGTCGCTGGGCAACGGGACGGTGCTCATCGCCGGCGGAACCGACGGCAACCTCGCTCTCGCGAGCGCGGAGCTATACGACCCGGCAGGCGGAACTTTCACGGCCACCGGCAACATGACCATTGCCAGACTGGCGCACACGGCGACGGTGCTGGACGACGGGGAGGTGCTCATGGCAGGCGGGAACAGTGGCAGCGCGCGCGCGGAGCTATACGACGCGGCGGCCGGAACCTTCACCGCCACCGGCAGCATGACCATGGTCAGGTGGAGTCACACGGCGACGTTGCTGCCGGCCGGGACGGTGCTCATCGCCGGCGGCGCTGGCGTGACAGGCTATCTCGCCAGCGCGCAGCTATACCAATAGCCTTGCCTGCCACAAGCTACTTTGCACCTTTGCGCGTCTCGAATGCATCCATCCACTGGCGACACTTCTTGTTGATGGCCGTCAACTGACTGCGGGAGAGTTTTGCGCTTATCGAGTCGCGCAGCTTGACGAAGGAGTGTTGCTCTGCGTTTTCGGTGAGGGTGGCGGCAAGATTCGCCCAGAAATACGCCTTCGCCTGGTCTTGCGCCACGCCCCGGCCTTGGTAGTAAGCGTTGGCCAGCGAGAATTGCGCGAAGGTGTCTCCCTGGTGAGCAGCCTTTGTGTACCAGCGCACGGCCTCGGCGTGGTCCTGGGGCACTCCCCAGCCGTTGTCGTAGACCAGGCCGAGGTTGGATTGCGCGGCGGCATCGCCTTGGTCGCTCGCCTTCTTGTACCATCGTGCGGCCTCTGCCAGGTCTTGCGGCACCCATTCTCCCTTGGAGTAGGCGTCGCCGAGGTGGCTTTGCGCCCAAACGCTTCCCCGATCGGCGGCCTTCTTGTAGAGGCGGATGGCCTCAGTGTGGTCCTCGGGCACGCCCTGGCCGTAGTCGTAGGCGTTGGCGAGGCCGGCCTGCGCGTTAGCGTGTCCCTGGTCGGCGGCCTTTCTGTACCAGCGCGCGGCTGCCGCGAAATCTTGCGGCACGCCCCGGCCGTAGTCGTAGGCGAAACCGAGCTGAAACTGCGCCTCGGCGTGTCCCTGGTCAGCGGCCTTTCTCAGAGCGGACACGTCGCGTGCCTGATCAGATGACAGGCTGGCCCCTGCATCGCGGACCGGTTCGGGTTGGATGCGGGGCGCAGTGCCCGCTCCCTGCGGCGCGCTCTGCAAGCCTGGCGACGAACCAGCGTCGGCGAAGAGAGCAGATAGGAGCAAGATGCGAGCGCACCCCATGTGCAGATGCTGCAACCGTCTGTTGTTTTGCACAAGCCATGGTCACCGGGACGCTACCGTGTGCTAATTCTGGGCGGGGTCTGAGGGACGGCCATCCGTAGGGAGGGATGAAAGGCCGGGATGAGGTGGTGTTCGTGCTCATCCGGTCGTCGCTGGTCAGTTCTGGCTGGGATCGAGAACCCGGCCCACGAAGAGGATCGCGTCGGTGGGCTGGTCGCGCAGCCGCGATCAGCGTCTGGCGGGCGGGGCGCGCGTGACCACGACCTCGTAGACCCTCGAGGGCGTGGGGGATTGAGGGTTGCTCCAGAAGCCGCAATTGGTCCGGCCCGGCGCCAGGCCCACCAGGCGCAGGTGATCGCCGCCGTCCTCGACACGCACCAGCGAGGTGTCGTCACACACCAGTCCCACGATGATGAAGCCGAGATGGAGCTGGTAGGCCTCGCCGACCTTGATGCGGATCTGCGGCAGGGCCTCACCTTCTGCCCGCGCTGGCAGCGAGGCAGCCATGAAGCCCGCCAAGAAACCCATGCACAGCCACAAACGCATCGTCACCATGATAGCAGCAATAGGGAGAGCCGATCGCGATCTACAGGGACGGCGGCGCTGGCGGGGCAGTCGTCCGTCAAGATCGTGGCAGCGTGAAATTGACGATACGAGACAACCGGCCACGCACAAGGTAACGTCGTTGTGTTCAAAGGCTTGCTACACTGTGCGAGACATGCTTCGCCTTCCCTGTGCGGTATCGTGCCCTGCCTGGACGAGCGTGCTTCTGCTCGTCGGGTGCAGCGTTCAGATGGTCGAGCTTCGTCCCCTCGGGGCGCCGTCGCCGGGCGGCGGCGATCTCGAGGTGGTTCCCGTCAACGCTGGCGCTGCCGATCCTCTGCCGGTTTCGGGCGCACGCCTGGCTTTCTCCCAGGTTGTCCCCGCGGTTGGCGACTCCATCAGCGCAGCATGCGCCCACTGGGCGGAGCGCCATCGCAACGACCGGAAAGGCGGCTGGCAGATGCAGGTCGATCTCATCCGCTCGCAGGCTGAGCGGCACGACGGGTTGCTGACGGTGGAGCTGGAGACGCGCGTCACCCTGCGCACCAAGTCCGGACGCATGCATCTGGGCCAGACGCGCGGGTACTGCAAGACCGAAGGCGCGCTAGACTCCCCGGCCAAGGTCGGCACGCAGTGTCTGGAGCGCATGGCGCAGGATCTTTCCGGATGGCTCGACAGCGTTCAACCTTAAAGGAGGTCATCGTGCGTTTACTCGTGGCAGTGATGTGTTTGATGTTCTCGGCGTGCGCCTCGACCGTCGAGCCTGGGCACCTCGGTCTATACTTCGACCGGTTCCGCGGCACCCTGCAACGGGAGCCGGTGGGGCCTGGCCTGCATTATGTCGGATTCCTGGGTCGCATGGAGGACTTCGACGTCACCTACTCCACGCGCAGCGAGGAGATCCACACGACTTCTGCGGAGGGCTTGCAGCTCGAGCTGAGGATTGCCGTCATCTACCGTCCGGTGCGCGCCGAGTTGTACGAGCTGGACACCGAGATCGGGACCAACTTCTATGACGAGGTGATCGGACCGGAATTCCGCAGTGCCGCGCGTGGGGTTTTCGCGCGCCACAGCTACCTTGACCTGATGAAGCGCAACGAGCAGGTGGAGGATGAGGTGGAGCGCGATCTGCGCCGGCGCATCGCCGGCAAGCACCTGGAAATCGCCTCGGTGACACTGGAGTCCTTGAAGTACGCCGACGCGATCGTGACTGCGGTACGCGAGAAGCTCGCTGCCGAGCAGGACGCCGCCCGACAGAAGACGTTGCTGGAAAACGAGGCGATGCGCAAGAAGCTCGAAGTCACCAACCAGGCGGAACAGGCGCGTCTGAAGGCCGAAGCCACCCTGCGCGAGAAGCTGCAGGAGATCGAGCTCGCCAAGAAGCAGGTAGAGCTCGAGAAGCTGCGCGAGGAGGCCGAGGGGGCCAAGAAGGTCATTAGCGCCAAGGCCGAGGCCGACGCCGCCAAGTACGAGGCGCAAGCGCTGGCCGAGAAGGCCAGGGCACGCAACCAGACGCTGACGCCGCTGGCGGTTCAACTCCAGGGCTACGAGGCGCTGAAGGCGCTCGCCGGCACCGAGACCCACATCTATCTCGGCGACTGGTCCAAGGTCCCCAACTTCCTCTTCCTTCCCGGTTTCACCAGCAAAGCGGCATCTGCACCGGCGCACCCGAACCACTGAGGCGCCGGTGCGCAAGTGAGACAGGCCGCCGGCCGACGCGGTGACTTTCGAGGGCCCCGAGAGTAGCCTTCCAGCGACCCGTGTCGCTCTTTTCCCGCATCCTGCTCTCGCCACCTCGATGTGCTAGCGCCAGACGTCTCCGTTCGGCGGTTGCGGGCAAGACCGTCGTTATCACCGGCGCCTCTTACGGGATCGGAGAGGCCACGTCTCATCTGCTTGCCGATGCCGGGGCCACGGTGATTCTAGTGGCACGAACCAAGGACAAGCTTGGGGAATTGGTCGAAAAAATCCGTGGGCGGGGTGGGCAAGCCTTTGCCTATCCCGGCGACCTCTATCATGCGGACCAGATGCCGGATTTGGCCGCCCGGATCCAGGCGGCGCACCCCCGCATCGACGTGGTGATTTCCAACGCAGGCAAGTCCATCCGGCGGCGTATCGCCGATGCGTGGGGGCGGAACGATCTGGAGCGCTGTTTGGCCGTCAATTTCTCCAGTCCAGCCGCGCTCATCATGGCGCTCCTGCCGCGCATGATCGAACAAGGGGGCGGACAGATCATCAACGTATCAACCGTATCGGCCCGACAGCCAGGTGCGCCCAGGTGGTCAGCGTACCAGGGCAGCAAGACCGGATTCGATGTCTGGTTGCGAAGCATCGCCTGCGAACTGCGTCCGCGAAAGATTTTCGTTTCGTCGATCTACATGCCATTGGTCCGCACCCGAATGATCGCCCCCAGTGGAATCTACGACCGGATTCCCGCCCTCACGCCCTTGGAGGCCGCCCAGGTTATTGCCCGCGCTGCGGTCAAGCCCGTCGACCGCATCGCCCCTTGGTGGTTGTGGTGGTGCGAGATTGCCGTGCTTTGCTTGGGAACCCTGGTCAACCGTACCCTGACGGTCCTGGACCAGCGACGCGACCATTGAGGCGCCGGTGCAATCCGTGTCGATTGCTGTCATTCGAGCTGCCCTTCGCGCTTTGAGCCGCACAGGGCTGCTGGGTGCTCATCCCTTTGCGGCCATCCTGCGTCTGGTGTGGACGCTGCTTCGTCGCGGCTGTTCCTTGTTCACATTGGTCGCGTGGAACGCGCGACGCTTCCCCGATGCCGTGGCCGTTGTCGATCCGCATCGGCGAGCCACCTTCTGCCAGCTAGAAAGACGCGCGGTGCAGATGGCCCAGGCGTTGGGCCTTGGCGCCCATCACCGCGTAGGCATCTTGTGCCGAAACAGTCTGGTCTTTGTTGAAGCACTGCTGGCCTGTGGCCGCGCGGGCGCGGACGCCGTACTGCTGAGCACGACGTTCGCCGTGGAACAAGTCACACACCTGTGTGAGAGCGAACGCCTCGATCTTCTGATCTGCGACGACGAGTTTCGCCCGCAGGTCACGAGCCTGGAGGCGCGGTTCCCTGGACTCAGGGGGCGTGTTGTGTCCGCGGCCGCACTGGTCGATGAGAATTTGGGCCAATTGCCACGGCTTGGGCGACGAGGGCCGATGCCTGGTCTTGTCAGGAAAGCAGGCGCTGTCATCATCATGACTTCTGGCACCAGCGCCCCGGCCCGGGCGGTTCGGCACCGCCCCACCCTGCGCCAGATCCTTCGCACCGTGACCGCGCTGTTGGACCAGCTTCAGCCTAAACGCGGGGAGCCCACCTTGCTAACGATTCCTTTGCTGCACGGACACGGCCTGGCAACCCTGGGAATGAGTCTCGCCCTGGCCGCTCCCCTGTTCATTTTTCCACGGGCGCGTGCCGAAGATCTGCTGATCTGCATCGCACAGAACGAAATCCGGGTCGTGGTCCTGGTACCCACGATTCTGCACAGGCTGCTCGAAGGCGGAATGGAAGGCGGCACGACAACCGTGCGACAGGTGATCTGTGGCTCGGCGCCGCTGACCGCCGGCCTGGCCACGCAGGGACTTGAACGATTGGGTCCGGTTCTGTTCAATCTCTACGGCTCCACCGAGGCGGGCCTGATTTCTCTCGCGACCCCCGAAGATCTTCGCGTCGCACCCGCGTCCTTGGGCCGGACTTTGCCCGGGGTCTCAGTCGATTTGCAGACCAGCGACGGTGCACCCGTCGGTTCGGGACAAATCGGCCGACTTCGTGTGCGTGGTGAACTGGTGCAAGGCCAGGCGGATGCAAGCGAGGCGGTCGATACCGGAGATCTCGCCCACTTTGGCGAGGACGGGCGGCCTGTATCTGGACGGGCGTGCCGACGACATTCTCATTTGCGGTGGGGAAAAGGTGCTTCCCAAGACCATCGAGGACGCGGTCAACCGTCGACCGTACGTGCTTGCCTGCGCCGCGGTGGGGGTGCCAAGCGTTGAGTACGGTCAATCCGTCCATTTGTTTGTCGAGCTGCGAACGGGCTTTGGGGATGTTTCGCAAGTCTCTATTGCGGAGGATCTGAAGACGTGCCTTCCGCCTGTCTTGCGACCAGCCGGCATCACAATCGTGGCGGCCCTACCGCGAGGTCCCTCGGGGAAGATCCTTCGTCGCCAGTTGAAGGTCGACTGAGCCCGTCCAAGCACGACCGACTCGAGAAGGTGCGGGCCGTTCAGCGTGCCGGACGGGTTCTGTCTGACTATTTGTTGGTTGGCACTGGCGCCGCATAAAGGGCCACAATGCCACGACCCGCGTCGTGAGATGAGGGTTCCACGGGCATCATGGCCATGTAGTCCGCCACGACAAGCCCGGCATCCGGTATCGCCGCATCGTCCTTCAGGGCGGACCTCGCATCGGGCATCATCGCCATGTACAGAGCCACCGCACCGCCGTCTCTTCCTCCGGCGTCTGGCATCGCCGCACTGTACTTCAGCACAGGCGAGGCATCGGTCCCCGGGCTACCTGCATCGGCCTTTCCCGCATCCGGCATGATCGCCATATACATATAGCCAAACGTTTGCGAGGCGGTGGCGGTCTTGGTGCCCGTTGTCCCCGCATCCGGCATGATCGCCATGTAGGCGGGTACCGCTGTGACTGTCTCGGTAGCGGTACTCGTTGCCGACCTGGTCGAAGAAGCCTTCCCGTCGGGCGCGACCGCCGCATCCGGCATGATCGCCATGTAGAGAGCCACCGGGCCGCTCGCAGTACTGGTTCCGGTCGCGGTGCTCGTGTTTCCGATGTTGGTGGAGGTGCCCGTTCCCCCAGAGCCTCCCGAGCCGGTAGGAATAGGCGACGTGTCCGCCGAGCCGTCCGGGCTGAGGTTCAACGAGCTATCGCTGCACCCCACCAGCGCGAGCCCTAGCCCCATCGAAGCTGGCACCACGACGTACCGTACTGTGTCCCTGAGGAAGGCGTGGATTCGCTCTCGAATGTCTTTCTCTTTCATGGTCGGCTCCTATGCTTGCGCCTCGCGATACCGAATGACTTCTGCGCCTGTTTTTGCCAATAGCAGCAATGATCGTGCCACGTTCCTTCAGCCTTTGAAGGCTCACCAAGTCCTCATGATGTCAGGCGTGCTGAGGCAATCGCTGGTGTTTTCCATGAACCACATGACGGCCAGGTCTCAGATTTCTGAGGCGGTGCTCGGGGGTGAACACGGCACCGACGCAATCAGTCTCGCCAGGCGTCGTGTGTCTGGAGATGATCTCCGTCGACGCAGCCACCCCAGGGAGCGCATCTCGCTGTGGGCTATCAGCCCACCTTGCTCGGTAGCCTACGGCGGCCAGAGGGGACGCTCTGGCTTTTTCGCCTCGAATTTGCCGACAGCGTGGCGGCGGGAGAAGAGCCCAGCTTACTTCCTGACCGGGTACCAGCGTGAACCAGATTTCCGGTGGCCACCTTCAACGGATCGCGGCCAGGACGCTGCGAAGCGAAGGTCAGCGACAAGGAACCCTGAACGTGCCGTCGAGGGGCGTGGTGAACTGGATCGAGTTAAAGCCGTAGGCGTTGGCGGTTGGGCAAAAGGAAGACGGGGACAGACCGCCTTGATCCTGGTACTCCACCTCGAACACGGCCTTGCCCGCCTGCCGGAACGATGGGTAGAAAGCCGCACACGTCGAGTATTGGAAGCATTGCTCGTCGAGCACGAAGTCCACGTGCGGAAGCATCTGGCTCGCGAACGTGGGGTCGTCTCCGTTCTTCAGTCCCCAGCCCAATCCTTTCGAGTGCGCGTACGTCGCCAAAGTGGAGTCGTAGGTCACGTTTTGGGCCTGAGTGATCGTGAAACCGGTGCTGCTCGCGTAGGAGTCGTCGATGTCCGGCTCGATCGCGTCGCAGCCTTTGCCCGCGCACATGTCGATGCGCGCCTT
Source organism: uncultured delta proteobacterium (assembly GCA_963755125.1). Classification (GTDB taxonomy): domain Bacteria; phylum Myxococcota_A; class Polyangia; order Fen-1088; family Fen-1088; genus Fen-1137. The sequence continues at coordinate 22,983 of CAVWIP010000016.1, read as the reverse complement.
GATGACGCTCAGAACGGTTGGATCGTTGATGTTGAGATACTTCTCGTTCGAGTAGCCCGAAACGGTGGAACCGAGAGCCGCAGCAGGAAACTGCGAATAGTCCGGGCGGTAGTTCTCCGCAGCACCCACCTCGATGTAGCAAATGACGTGAGCGCCCAGGGCGTGGAGTCCGGTAATCGTGCTTGCCGGGTTGTCAAAGCCGTCGATGTCGTAGACCACCGGAGGGGCTGCCGCGGCGCCGGTGTACGTGATTTCCCCTGTGCCCATGTCTGCGGCGCTTGAAAGACTGAGCGCATGGTCCAGTTCCCACTGCCAGGGAATGTCACCCGCTGACGGAGCCCACCAACCGCCGTCGCCTCCGGCACCTCCGTCCACTCCGACTCCTGCGTCCGGTCTGATGGTACCTGATCCGGCGCTGGTCGTCCCGCCTGTGGGAGTAGATCCACCGATGCCGGTGCTGCCGCCGGTCGACCTGGACCCGCCAGCGTTGGTCGTGCCGCCAGCGCTCGTGGTCCCTCCGGCACTTCCGCCACCTCCAACGTTTGACCCACCCGAACCAACCGCACCTCCCGTGGCCGTGCTGACAACGCCTCCTGATCTAACAGTAGCTGGGCTTGTGCTTCCACCGGAAGTGGCGGTTTCGCTGCCTGCTGAGCAGGCGCCAAAGGTAATGGCCACTGAGATGCCTACGCCAATTCGGACGCAACACAGATGCTGAAGAGTTTGAGTCATGTTCGCCACCTCGTGTCCTGCGAAACATATCTGCCGAACGCTCTGTATTCCAAGGCTTCAGCGCGCAAATCGTCATCCCACGGCTACCCATTGTATGACGGCGGTGAGTCTGGCGGGTGCGAAACCATGACCTGGCAGATCAAGTCCACGGTGAACATGACCCGCTGTGCATCCGAAAAGCGGTATCATGTTCCCCGGGTCATGAAGGCAGGAGGGCAGATGCACCCTAGATTCTTGAGAGGCTTGGCGGCTGCATTCGTGGGGGGATGTGCCGTGGCGCTTGCGTGCGTGGCGCATGACAACACTGCCGTCTCGAATCCACCTCCGCCCATCGATGCAACTCCGCCCACCCGCTTCGTGGTCGACTCCGGTGTGGTTACCCTCCCGGGGAGCGATTCGGCAGGGAGCGGGTCGACCTGTCATCCACTGCTGCAAGACTGTGGGAACACGGCGCTGGTCTGCTATCCGGGGGCACGCGGAGTTGGAATCTGTCTGGCACCGACTGGCACCGGGGGTGAGTTGGCGAACTGTGGGCAGCAATCCGACTGCGCGCAGGGCTACTACTGTGGGAACGGAGGAAAAGCAAGCACCGTCTGCATGATCCTGTGTGATGTGGTGGATTCTGCCTGCCCGAAGAGTCTCCCCTGCTTGGAGGTGCCAGGGTTCACAGACAACACGGGCTACTGCTTGGAGTAGCTGACCCTGCTGACCCTGGCGTGAGCACGCACGTGACCGGCCGGCGGACTCAGCTCACTGGAGGCCCCACGAGTGCCAAACCTGGTCGAGGGCGGTTTGACCCTGGATGGTGAACGTGAGGTTGTTGCCGGTCCCTGTCATGAGGAGCAGGTCCGGCGAGGTTCCGGCAGGGGTCCACAAGCCTGCGCCTGGGTTGGGGTTCCACAGACCTGTCCACCAGCAGCTTCCCATGTTGTTGTCATGGATCGCGTCGGCGACACCGACGACAAAGGACTTGTTGTTGTCGCCGTCGACCCCGGTGCTGTAGTCCACCCCCGTCACCGTGGCCGCCCACTCGCCGACGATGGTGCGACTGGTGGCGTCGCCAAGACGGTTCAGCACGTCGCTGGTCCACGCCGCCACGGTCGTCTGGTTCGTGTTGTTGAACGCATAGTCATGCACCTCCATCATCAGGTTGGGGAAGGAAGGGGCCACATCCGCGACGTTGTCGTCCCAGCCACTTCCCGCCACGATGATCTGTTGGCTAGGCACGTTGGGGAACTGCGCAATCCAGGCATTGACCTGGGCAATCCACGCCTGGGGCGTGTATCCGTGGGGCTCGTTATGGATATCATAATACACCAGCGGATTGTTCACGTAGGCGTCAGTCACGACCTTCCACATGCTGTACCACGTGGGGATGTCGGCCGGCATGCCAATGGACTTGTTTGCCGCCCAGTAGCTGATGATCACCTTCATTCCCTTGGCGATGCCGACGTCGATGATGGCCTTGTATGAACTCCACCAACTGTCGAGAGCGGTCGACTCGTTGATGGGCATGCGGAAGGAATTGGCCTTCAAGATGTCGATGAAGGCTCCCAGAACGAGGCTGGCCGTGGTCGTGACGCCTGCGTAGGTTTCCGTGTCCGAAGTGATCCCGTCGAGGAGCAGGTGACCGGCGACAAAGTTGTCCCTTGGGTCGCCCCAGTTCACGCAGTGGAAGCTGGCTGGGCCTGTACCGCCATTTACGACCACGCTTCCCCCGGTTCCGCCGCTGCCCGTCGTGTCGCCACTGTTCGTCGCGCCACCCGAGCCGGTAGCACCTCCGCTCGCCGTGGTGCCGCTACCGCCGGAGGTCGTGGCACCGCCTGAACTCGCGGTGGTTTTGGGGCCGGAGCCGCTTGCGCAGCCCGCGCCAACAGTGAAGAACGCGGCCAAAAGGGAAAGGCGATATCGTTTGTGGCTTTCAAGGTACATCGGGTACTACTCCTTGTGACTCCCACCGACGGTGGCGGGGCCGAAAAGTGGCTGACCGTAGCAGACGGGGGATCGCTTTCAAGGACGATCGAGGAGTCAATTACGCAACAGATGCGCAACAGTCACTCTGTGACCATGTCGGAAGGTGCTACTGTGTCTGCCGGGTCTGGCAGGAGAAACGAGCCCGCTCCCCTTCATGCTGCGTCGGATACGCTCAGGCAGGTACGCGGTCTTTGGGCCGCGTTTCGCGGCGGTCGGCTGCGGAAGAGGCAGATCCGCAAGGCCGCCAGCGGAAGAGGAGACCATGGCGAGTTGATTTCCTGCGTTATTTCTTGTCGCCGAGGTCCCCCACCCCCGGTATGCACGACCCGGGTTCATGGGACCGGCCTCGATTCGTCGGGACATAGCTAACTGGGGAACTGCCCATCACTAAATCTGTGGCGGCGCGGAACTGACCAAATCCGAACACGACTGATCGTGACATCAGCCCGATGGACAGGTTTTCAGCCGTCAACGTTCCCGGTTGCGCGACATCGGGTGTTGAGCCGGCAAACAAACAAGGAGCGCGCCGTGAAACGCATTTCTTCTTACACCACTGGGTACGTGTTCGTGATGGTTCTAGCCGCTGCTACGGCCAGTTGCTCTAGCTCCGGCGGGGGTGGGTCTGGTGGAACTGGCGGGCACACGGGGACGGGCGGCTCCGGTGGGCACGGTGGCAGCACTAGCGCGGCTGGGAGCAGCGGTTCCGGCGGCAACAGTAGCGTAGCGGGACACAGCACCGGCGGGAGTAGTGGGTTAGGTGGCAGCACCAGCGCGGCTGGGAGCAGCGGTTCCGGCGGGAGCAGCGGTGCGGCTGGAAACAGCGGCTCCGGTGGGAGCAGCGGCGTGGCTGGGAGCAGCGGTTCCGGTGGCGGCACCATCGTTGGGAGTGGCGGTTCCGGCGGAAGTGGCGGCGGGGCTGGAAGCGGCGGCTCCGGTGGGAGTAACAGTTCCGGCGGCGGTGGTGGAACGGGCGGGAGTGGTGGCACCAGCGGCAGCGCAGGCAGCGGTGGTCAGGGCGGAACGGCCGGCAGTGGAGGCAGTACTGAAACCTCGACGGACGCTGGAACCGAGGATGCCGAACCCGATGCGTCCGCAGAAGGCGATGGTGGGGGAATCATTGCCGATGCAGCAGCTGGGGAGGACGCCCCAGCGGTTGTCGTCGATGCCCCATTAGATGTCGCCACGGACAGTGGACTGGTGGATTCCTTCATCTTCGAGGACGGGGCCACAAGCGACGCAGGAGACGAGGTCGGCTCTAGCTGCTCGGTTATCAGCGGTGGGAACACTGGCAACTTCGGCACGACTGACGCATATTGTTTCGTGACCTGTGACGAGATTGCCGGCTGGGGCTGCTCGAATGACGACGGGAGGACGGTGAGTGTAAACGGGACGGCAGTTTCCTGCGGCAGCGCCCTGACCGCAGTGAATGGCCGCTACCAGTTCGAGGTCACGGCGGGCACGTACACATATGCGTCCATCTACTGGTGGGGCACCTCCCAGGCCTGCTCGACTCATTGAAGATATCCCGAGACTGACATTCTGAGATCAGGTAGAGGCGATCACTTTGATCGTGCCTGCCGGACTCGGTCTGCCACCCCAGGGCAACTGGCAACTAACGCCGACATCCGTTTCTCCGCACGTTGTTCCGGGCACTCTAATCAACTATCTGACCCACGGGCACCTGGCTGCCACACTCGTGAACCAGAATGATCCGTCAGACAGCGTTGTCCTGAATCTTTATTTCTAGGCGACGCGTGGCGAGAGCCGGTGATGGGGGATGCCAGTAGTAGGAAGCGGAAATCACGGGAAGTGGTGATGCCCCGAGCATGACAGGCTCTGGCCAGCAGTGCCGGCTGCAGGGGCAATCCACCGGAAGACACATGTGGCCCAATCGACTCGCTGTGTTCTCGTTTTACCGAACGCACTTCACCCACGCGGTCGTGTAGAAATTCCAGCCCGACGTTGCATTGTTGGCGCCCGTGTACCCGTCGCAGAAGTCGATACCCCAGCCATAGGTTGTCTCCGTGGCCAGGGGCTCACTTGCCCAGTACCACGTTGTCTGACCTTGGTATTTACAACCCGAGTCGCTTGATGTGGGATGCGTGCCCGGAAAGACGGTTGTGTTGATAGCGGGTTGCACCTTGCCCTCGTTCACCAACGTGGCGAGTTCGTTGAGGCTCGGCACGCGCCATGTGTGGCCGTTGAGAGTCAAGCTTGAGCAGTAGCCTGCCGCAGCCGACCATGCCACCTGCGCCCCATTGTTCGCACTCGAGTCGTCCTGCTGCCAGATGAGGCCAGTATAGTTGTCCGTCACTTCGCCGCTGGCCACCGTGTAGTGATTGGGCGGCTCCACCGCCTGCTCCATCTCCGTCTCGCCCGCGCCATTGCCGCGAACACAGCGGACGTTGGCTGTGCTCGTTTCAGCGTAGGCGTTGCTCACGAGCCCACCGCCTCCGGGGTACGTCCCTGTGCCCAGGTTGTACACCCAGCCGAGGTCGGCGTTATTGATTCCTGCGATGGTCTCGTACCAGAGTGAGAAGGTGCGATCATACGTGCCCTTGCCCACTGCCCAAGCGAACGTCGCATTGACCGCTTCACCGGTTGTCTTGGTGTAGTCCACAATGGATGCCAGTTCAACGCGGGTCGGAACGCGCCAGTCGCTGAACCCTGCATAGCTGCTGCTGGCGAGGCCGGCGCAATACGCAATGTTGTTGGCGAGGGTATCCGGCATGGCCACGCTAAACGTGCTGGCCGCTGGCGACCCCTCGGTCTTCTGCCAGGTGAGGCAGGTGACGTTGTCGAGCACCGCTTCGGTGCCCACCGCCGTGTAGCTTGCGGGATTGGGCAGCCCGCTGCCGGCCGCGTTGGGCATCGGCCAGCAGGCCCACTTGTGCGACCCGCAGGTAGCCGGCTGGCATGTCCCGGACGAGGCCCCTGTACCAGTGGTGCCGCCGGTCGTCGCACTACCGGCGTTGCCTCCGGTACTTATTGTTCCTCCCGTGTCGGTGGTGTCTCCGGTTGACCTGCCACTGGTGCTGGTCGTCCCGCCCGTGGGAGTAGATCCACCGATGCTGGTGATGCCGCCAGTCGACCCGGACCCGCCGGCGTTGGTGGTACCGCCGCTTGCTCTCGACCCACCGGCGCTGGCCGTGCCGCCAGTAGCTGTAGCTCCACCGATGCCGGTGGTTCCACCAGTCGACCTGGAGCCACCGGCGTTCGTCGTACCGCCAGTGCTCGTGGTCCCACCGACGCTGACAGTGCCTCCAGCGTTTCCGCCACCTCCAACATTGGACCCACCCGAGCCAACCGCACCTCCCTGGGCCGCGCCGGCTACGCCTCCTGACCCGGCAGTAGTTGGGCTCGTGCTTCCACCGGAACTGGCTGTTCCGCTGCCCCCTGAGCAGGCATCCAAGGCGATGGCCAATAAGATGCCCACGCCAATTCGGACCCAACACGGATTCTGAGCAGCTTGAGTCATGTCGATCGCCTCATGTCAGTTTCTCCTGTGTTGCGGGCCGTGTCTGCCGAGCGGTCTGTCGTCCCAAGGCACACCACGTAAACCGTCGTCCCACAAATACCCATTGTACGACGGCGGTGGGCCTGGCGGGTGAATCAATAAGTACCGCTCAACGTCAACCGACGAGGATGTGTGAAGGCGTCTCCACGTTCAAGCAGGCTCAGCCGGCTTGAATTTGGCCCTGGTGGTTCAGGGGGTGGGCCGAGCTTTTCGCCGCCGTGGGCGCGTGGCCAACCTCTGGCCTTCGCGTCCGCTCCAGCCGGAGCGCGGGTTGCGACTGTCGTGGGCGCGGTACTGGCGCACGGCGAAGCTACTTTTCGGTGATGACGCTGATGAGAAGATTGCCTCACACGACTTCGCCGTCGCGCACGAGCTACCGCGCAATATCAAAGGAGATCGTGATTGATGTCGAGCCCAGTAGGGCGGGAATCGTTACATGCCATAGTTTACTATTGGACGAATCGGCGAAAGCGGTGCAACTGAAATAGGCCTTCTCGCCTGGAGCAATAGTCACTTCGACCTGTGTGAAATCCACGACGCCCGTGTCAGGAGCACCGGCGCTTCCGCCAGAATCGGGTATGACCAGTGCGTCGGAGCAGTTGTTCTGCAGGGTCAGCGCTCCGATTTCAGCGTCGCAGGCATCAAGCACGGGCTCAAGGCAACTCTCCGAGGGCGTCACGTTGAAGTTCTCCTGCGTACCGTGGCATCCGCCGCCGCTGCAAGCGGGAAGGAGGGAGAGTGCGCAGATGGCGAAGAGGAGTGCGCCGAAAAGTCTCATGGCGAGAACACTAGCACGGCTTCGAGACTCGACATACCGGGTCCCTGGTGTGTGGACGACCGTGGGCACGCGGATCAAAGGGGACCCGAATTGTGAAGCTTACTCGACGCAGCGAAAAGCACCTGCGCTTCCCTGGCCGACGCATCTTCGGCTGGTAGAGGCTGTCGAGGCTATTCGTACAATTCCGCGCTCGCCAGATTCCCGCTGTCATCTTGCCCGCTGGCGGTGAGCACCAGCCCGTTTCCGCCGGCGATGAGCACCATGCCGCTCGACAACAAAGTCGCCGTGTGAAACTCCCTCGCCGTGGTCATGTCGCCAGTGGCTGCAAATGTCCCGGCCGCCGGGTCGTACAGATCCGGAGTCACATTGACGAGTTCGGCACCACCGGCGATAAGCACCATCCCGTTGACCAGCAACGTCGCCGTATGGCCAACCCTATGCTGGTTCATGCTGCCGGTGGCCGCGAATATCCCGGTCGCCGGGTCGTATAGCTCCGCGCTTGAGAGGGAATTCGCCTCGGCATCGAACCCGCCGGCGATAAGCACCATCCCGTTGACCAGCAACGTCGCCGAGTGAACGTACCTTGCCACGGCCATGCTGCCAGTTGCTGCGAATATCCCGGTCGCCGGGTCGTATAGCTCCGCGCTTGAGAGGGAATTCCCGCCGGCATCAAGCCCGCCAGCGATAAGCACCACCCCGTTGACCAGCAACGTCGCTGTATGGCCAACCCTATGCTGGCTCATGCTACCGGTGGCCGTGAATATCCCGGTCGCTGGGTCGTACATCTCTGCGCTTGAGAGGGAATTCCCATCGGTATCAAATCCGCCGGTGGTAAGCACCAACCCGTTGACCAGCAACGTCGTCGTGTGAAACTCCCTCGCCGCGGTCATGTCGCCAGTGGACGCAAATATCCCGGCCGTTGGGTCATACAGCTCCGCACTCGCAAGAGCATCGCCGTGGCCATCGTCTCCGCCGACGATGAGCACCTTCCCGTTGGGCAACAACATCGCCGTGTGGTAGTACCTTCCCACTGTCGTGCTGCCGGTGGCCGTGAATGTTCCGGCCGTCGGGTCGTACAGCTCCGCACTCGCGAGAGCATCGCCGTGGCCATCGTCTCCGCCGGCGATGAGCACCATGCCGCTCGACAACAACGTCGCCGTGTGAAACTCCCTTGCCGCAGTCATGCTGCCCGTCGGCGCAAAACTGGTGGCACCACCGCTGTCAGACTTGACACTCCCATCACTGCTGCACCCGATTGCACCGATGAGAATGACCAACATGGACACGACGGTCAACTTCACGAAAGCAGAACCGATACGATTCAACATGGTGCCTCCGGTTGCACGTGAGACAGGAACCCTGGATGCTCTATTATCCACCCGGGGGAGTGTACTGGAAAGGATCGTAGTTGCTGGGTGGTGGTGTGGACATCGACGCAGTGCCGGTCAAATGAGGACGCAGGGACAGGGAATCCCATAGGCCCATCGCCCATTGGTGCACACCCAGTAGATCCCACAGCACGAATTGGGCAGACACACCGTTGCGGCGGCCGAGCACGCCGTGCCTTCTGTAGGTGTAACGCAGGAGTCGTTGCCCAATTCATCAGCCGAGCCATCCGGGCTGACCACCTCGGCTGCATCAGGCGCGGCTGCGTCTGGTGCAGTCGAAAGACAGCCCTCTGTGCCAACATGAGTGAGACAGTTGCCCCCCCGGTGAACAAATAGTCGTCCGTGGGAGAGCAGGGGCCGAGGTTCGTAGTGGAAATAGCAACTGTTCTAGCGCCTGTCAATGAACGCCTGCGTTGTACTTTCAACGTACCCAGCCCCCGGGTATGCATGACCCGGGTTCATGAGGCCGGCAGGAATCTGCGGAGAGGTGCCACAGCAAGAGCGACCGTCGGCACCCGCGGAGCCAAGAGCCAGCCAGTCATGTACGGGCCGCTGGCGACGTGAGAGAGTACGGCCATGTGGATTCTCCCTCGGTCATTGTACTTGGCCACCTTCATCGGCCTCGTGTGCGAGTTGCTGGTCGGGCACTCGGCGGTTTCCCAGACGGCAAGCAAACGGATGGTAGTCTTGGAATTCAAGGGTGCGAAGATTGAGGCCGACGTGCTGGACAGTCTTATGGACGCGGTTCGTAGCGGGGCTGTCGAGGGGCTGGGAGGGCGCGGGATTGATGTGATGACCCGCGAGAACATGATGGTGTTGCTCAAGAAAATGGGGAAGAAAGGCTGCGCGGAGGGAGACTGCGACGTGGAGACTGCGCGGAACATCGGTGCGGACCTCGTGGTGTCCGGCTCGGTGGCGTGGACCGATCCCGCTTTCGTGATCGCCCTGAAGCTGTATGAGACCAAGGGTGGCACTCTGCTGGCCACGGACCAGATCGAAAGCAAGAGCCCGAGTGATCTCCTGCGCCAACTGCATGAGCACAGTCGCAATCTCGTGGCCAACAACGTCGGGCGTCGCCCAGCGGCGCCGCCAGTCCCATCGGCGCAACCCCAAAGTCTCGAACCAGGGACGGCGAAGCCCTCGCCGCCGCATCCAGCTCCCCAGCCGGTGCGTGGCTGCGCAGCGAACCAGGTGTCCATCCCTGGCGGGACGTTCTCGATGGGGGATGGCGATCTGGACGCCGGGCCTGTACACCAAGTGTCGCTCTCAGCCTACTGCATAGACAAGACTGAGGTGACCGTCGCTGCCTTCCTCGCCTGCGTGCAGGCGGGCGGCTGTCGCGCCCCGACCGCAACGGTCGAGTGGAGGGATTACACGCCCGAAGACAAAACGAAATGGAGTCAGTTCTGCACATGGGGGAAGATGGGCTTGGACCAGCACCCGATCAACTGCGTGGACTGGAATCAGGCCACCACCTATTGCCAATGGACCGGTGGCCGCCTACCCACCGAGGCAGAATGGGAATACGCAGCCCGCGGTAACGACAGTCGCAACTATCCCTGGGGCAATGAGGAGCCGGATGCGACCCGGCTGAACGCCTGTGGTGCCGAGTGCGCGTGGATGGGAAGAGAACGCCTTGATGAGGCATGGGAAGCCATGTACGCGGGCGATGACGGGTGGCTAGTCACAGCACTCGTGGGCAGCTATCCCAAGGGCGCCAGTCCCTTCGGCGTTCTGGACATGGCGGGCAACGTCTGGGAATGGACTGCTGACACCTTTGCCGACTACGGTGAGAAACTGGTTACGAATTCGCAAAGGTCCAAATCCGATGCAGCGCCCCGCGCGATCCGTGGCGGAGGTTGGAACGACAACGATCCGGCCAGGGTTCGCACGGCCATGCGCATCGGGCTCGCCCCTGATATCCGCATTTTCGATCTGGGATTCCGCTGCGCACGCGGGACAAAGACGTAAGCCACGATCACCCCGCCGAGGAGCGGTATGTATGACCCCCTGCCAGGTAGCGCACGATGCCTGACGAGCCGTCTCGGTCTTCAGCTACCTACTTGTCCTTGCCAGTCTTCTTGGCTTTCTCGTTCTTGGCCTTGGCGTTCTTTTCAGCTTCTGCAGCCTTGGCCTTCTCGGCCTTCGCAGCCTTTTCTCTCTCAGCAGCCTTGGCCTTTTCGGCCTTTTCTCTCTCAGCAGCAGCGGTTTTTTCGGCCTTCTCGTTCTTGGCTTTCTCGGCCTTTTCAGCCTTTTCTCTCTCAGCAGCCTTGGCCTTCTCGGCCTTTTCAGCTTCCGCAGCCCGAGCTTTCTCGGCCTTCTCGTTCTTGGCCTTCTCGGCTTTCTCGGCCTTCTCAGCTTCCGCAGCCCGAGCTTTTTCGGCCTTCTCGTTCTTGGCTTTCTCGGCCTTCTCCACCTTTTCAGCCTCTGCCGCCCGAGCCTTCTCAGTTTTCTCCGCTTTTTCTCTCTCAGCACGCTCAGCAGCCGGAGAGACCCCACGGTTCATGCCGCCTGCACTCGGCGGTGGAGCAGGCCGCCAAGGTCGCTCAGGCTGGGCGTAGTTGTAATCCCGATGGTTGCCCGGCCCGTTCCAGTAGGAGCGATGGTACACCCAGCGGTTGCCTTCGTGGACGTAGCGTGGGTGCACGTAGACATACCCAGGACGGTTTGGTGCCCAGTATCCTCTGATCCAGTACCACTGGGAGCCGGTCCAATCCCAGTAGCCTTCGCACCAAACGTACCCAGGACCTGGCGGCCGGGAACGAACTTCGACGGTGGGCGGAGGAGGCGCAACTTCAATAACGACTTGAGGTTCGACCTCATATTGCACGGGCGGCGGTGGCGCAGCCTGATAGGTCGGCTCGGGAGGGGGCGGTGCCGGCTGAACATATACGGGTGCAGGGGGCGGTGGCGCAGACTGGACGTACACCGGTGCGGGGCGCACGAAGCAGCTCGACAGAGCGAATCCCCCCATCAAGAGTGCGAATAATAGCTTTGCGACGCGTTTCATCAGATTCCTCCTGAAGCTTGGACGGAGCAAGTTAGGTTTCTATTCTATACCGAGCAATAGGGCGTGGTACCAGCGCTCCCGCCTGTGGCACCGGTGGTCCCTGCGGTGGAGGTAGACCACCAAGCCGACCTACCCTATCCCCTACTGCGCGTGACCCAGGTTCATGGGGCCGCCATCAATTCAAACGGACATAGCTAACTCAACACAGCATTCGGAAGCAGGTCGTCACCGCTATTCCCGTTTCTTGCCTGGTGTCTCGTGCAGGTCCGCCGTGGTCAGCGCAGCCGAGCCGAACTTGTCGTGGATGCGGTCGAGGACGGCGTTGAGCCGACCGATGCGGCGGTCGGAATCGAAAAGTGGCAGCTGCCCGCCTTCACCAACGAGCGACTGCGCCGATACACCCGTGAGCCTGACCTTCTGTTTCAGTTTCTCCGCCAGCAGGAGAGTGCTCGCGGCTCGATAGATCTCCTGGCCATCGTCGGTCGGCTCGTGCAGCGTGGTCTGGCGCGTGAGCAGCGTGAAGTCCGCCAGCTTCAGCTTGAGCTGCACCACCGTTGTTTTTCTGCCCGCCAGTCGCAGACGCCGTCCCACACGCAGAGCCTGCGAGTGCACATGGGGCAGCAGTGCATCCGTGCCAGCCAGGTCCTCGTCAAATGTGTCCTCGGCACCGATGCTTTTCGCCTCGCGGTCGGGAACAACTGGTCGCAGATCGATCCCACATGCCAGTTCCCAGAGATCGCGCCCACCGAAGATGCGCCTGTCGAGCCATTCTGGATCAGAAGCTGCAATCTGCCCGACGGTACGAAGCCCAAGGTCTGTCAGAGCAGCCTCGGTTTTCGGACCCACGCCCCAGAGACGTCCGACGGGCAACGGGGCGAGAAACTTGCGGGCCTCTTCCGGGGCGACTTCCTTCTGCCTGTTCGGCTTGGCCAGGTCAGATGCGATCTTGGCCACGAACTTCACCGACGCGATTCCAGCCGATGATGGCAACCCAACCTCAGATGCAATCCGCGCCCGTAGGTTGGTGGCTATCTGGCTGGGAGTGCCGAACAGCTTGACTGATGCCGTCACGTCCAGAAATGCCTCATCAAGCGAGACCGGTTCGATGAGCGGCGTGACCTTGCTCATGATGGCGAAGACGGCATCGCTCGCTTCCTCGTACGCTGTCATGCGCGGCGGAACCACGATGGCCTTGGGTGCGCGTCGCATGGCGACCGCCATGGGCATGGCCGAGTACACCCCGAACGGTCTCACCTCATACGATGCCGCCAGCACGACTCCACGACGACGGTCGCCTCCTACGATCACAGGCTTGCCGCGCAGGTCAGGAGAATCGCGTTGCTCCACCGACGCGAAGAACGCGTCCATGTCCAGGTGGATGATCGCGGTGGGAGGCACGCAAAGATACGGCAGGGCCTGTCGGCCAGATCAAAGTCCGCCGTGGAACCGACCGAACGCATGGGCAAGCATGACCGAAATGATCACGATACCTGCCCCAAGGACGAGCACGTGGCGGGTCTTGCGCAGATCGAATTTCCCCACGCGACAGACAAGCAAGTAGCCGACGGCCAGATTGAAGAGCCCCCACAGGACGTTGACCGTCGAGGAGGACAAGCCTTCACCTGGCGGCGACGCAAACGGACTCTGGAACGGGTGTCCTGAGATCCCATTGCCCAGGTGGGGCAGCGTGTTCGCGAGGAACGCGCCCCCGAAAAAGTACGCCACATAGTGGTACCAACGCATCGTTGCCTCCATTTCTTCCGCGCCACTCTTCTGCCGCGTTCGATGAGTGTCAAGGTGAACTGCGGGCAAGAAAAACACCGAGTTCTCCAGCATGGCCAGCACACCAGCCCGGCATCCCGGTTGGCTCACCATGATCCAGGAGATCAAGTCAGCAGCGAAGACATGACCTGGCAGATCAAGTCCACCGGGAACATGACCTGGGAGGTCAAAGCCGGCTGGCCGCTTGGCGAACGATAGGGCAAGGCGTAGGCTCGACTCTATGGCTGACGCTGCCGGGACGAGCATGGCTGGAGACGACGGCGAGGAAGCGCGGCGTTTCACCCGCGCTCGGCGCGGTTGCGGCGGGATGAAGACAGACCCCGGCGCAGCCACGGGCGGGTGCCAGATTTATCAGCAAAGTGGTCCGAGGGCACACTGGGCGCAAGGGATGAACACCCTTCCGGTGCGAACTCTGCCTGGTTCTTCCGGCGGAGATGGAGCCGCATGAAGCGCATCCCTGGTCAGTTCTGGCTAGGATCTTGAACCCGGCCCATGAACAGGATGGCACCGGTGGGCTGGTCATACAGGAAATAGATGAAGGGACGGGTCGCATCGACCGGTAGCCCCATGAAGAGGGCGACGCCGCCGTCTGCATCTATGACGACTGCTGTGGCGGCTGCGGCTTCGGTACCCTTTTCCGCAACATTGATGAAGGCGTCGTGGAAGACATCCGAGATGAACAGGGTTTGCGTGCCATCCATACCCGAGAAATCGGCAGTGCCATTGATGAAGGCCGATGTCATGCCCAGGGCCTGGAGGAGTAGCTTCAAACTCGTCGCTGTCTCGACCTTGAAGCGGGGAAGCGTGAGAATAACCGGCTGGCTGATCAAACCCGCCACCAGCGTCGCCAGCGTGGTTGCGTTCAGAGAGGATTCGACCTGGCTGAACTGGCCAGCATCAGGCACCACCACCACCAGCGAGAGCCGCGTGTCGGCGTAGGGCAGGGACGCGGCTACGTAGTTCGTCCCCTTGGTTGCAGGGAGGGGGAGCTGTGCGTTCATGAAACTCACAGTCACGGTGTTGCCCTCGAGACGAGTGAATGGGCCGTCGTGGGTATTGTTCGCGTCAAACGGGGCGTTCCATGCAGCATTGAAGTAGACCGCATCGGTGAGAACCAGCTCTGTCGAGCTATCGATAGAGCTGGGCGGCAACAGATTCTGAATCTTGTCGTCAGTCTGGTTGGCCACCCATGCGTTGATGGTCAGACGCGATGGATCGGGAGCATTGAAGAAGTCGAGCAGGTTCACGCCCGCGCCATAGTTCTCCGCCAGAGTGTCGAGGAAGTCAGACCTGAAGGTATAGGTCTTCTCGGCCCAAAGCGCGTTGACGATGTCTACCTGCATGGGGCGACCATCACCGCCCAGGAAGCCCTGACCACGTGAGGCCAGAGTCTGGTCCAGAGCATTGAACGCCGGGTGCAACTGCGCGGGTGGCAGGGTGAAGTGAAGTGCGCTGGCCATCTCGGTCGCTGTCGTGGTTGCCGCGCCAGCATAGGTCATGGCAAGGGCGATGGAGATGCTGGCTGGTGAGAAGACCAGGTTGGTGTTCGCGGTGATGAGCTGTTGGTAGGCAGCAAACGCAAAAGCGGCGTTGTCGGAAGCCAGGGTGGTGGTGTCAGCCGGCGGCACCTGTGGATCGGCGATGCGCTGGACGGAAGACATGGCGGTGACGATGTCCGGGGCAGATCCAGCATCAACTGTTCCCACCGGAACAGGCGTGGTGTCAGCCACACCTACGGCGTCCGAAGGAAAAGAGGCATCGGGGGTGGTGGTGATGGGCGCGGGTTTTGAGTTGCTTGAACCACACCCAGCAAGCGCGGTGAAGAAAAGCGCGGGAAGAACACAACAACCGGTCCCAGGTCGAATCCATCGAGTCATGGCTTCCTCCGGATCAAGTGGGCAGGATATCAGCAAGTTCGAGGCCAAGGCCGAGTCTGGTCCAGTGCTTCTGGCAAGGTGGCGGTGCCTTCTCGAAGGTGAACTGTTCGGACCCGTGCCGCCGCCAAACGAAGAGGGTCACGGAAGACCGCAAGTGAACTGGGTGCACTCCCAGCGAGTGTTTTGCACGTTGTAAGCGCAGGGCGTGTATGTCAAGGGGTTCGCGACCGTCCCCGCATCGACCGGAGCGCAGTCCGAGTCGTTGATGCAGAGGTCCGATGCCGTATGGCAATAGTAGGGGTTCGGACCGCCATAGTTCCTGCCCTCGACCTCGGCTTCGGGATTTGTAGAGTAGCAGGTCTCCATCGAGGGTGAGCAATATCCGCCTGGGCCGCAATCCGAGTCCACGGCGCAATTGCCTCCAATGTCACACATATTCGCGCTGTTGTCCGTGGACGAGCTACGACAAAGGCAGGGTGTCCTCGCTCCACAATTCGAGTCGGTGAAGCACTCGTCGTACGAACATCCACCTTGTGAGACCAGGCCTTCCCAGGGGAAGCAGCGGCCGTTCACTCCGTCTGTGCACTGGGAGTCGGAGGAACAGCTAGAGCACGGTGTATCAACGCAAGACGGTCCAGGACCGCGCTGCGAGGGGCAGGACGCAGACGTGCTCCGGTGTTGGAGGGGAACCTTACCGCTGCCATTTCCACCGGAGCCAATGCCGCCGCTGCTCGGGGTCCCACCGGTCGCGCTCGCACCGCCCGATGCCAGGCACGGCCCGCAGAGGCCAGCCGAGGGACTGAGGCACTGACCGCAGCAGAGCGTCCAGCCCGGCGCGCACCCTGTACCAGTCCCGTTCGTTCCGCCGCTCGCGTTCGTTCCACCTGTCGCACTCGTTCCCCCGGTCCCGATCGTTCCCCCAGCCGTTCTGTTTCCATCGCTGCTGGTTACGCCGCCCGCGCCAGTTGTTCCACCGCTCGCGTTCGTTCCACCTGTCGCACTCGTCCCGCCGGTTCTGTTCGTTCCGCCAGTTGTTGTGGTTCCACCGCTACTGGCTACGCCGCCAGAGCCACTGCTGCCGCCGGCGGCCGTTGTTCCACCGGTCGACTTCGTGCCGCCTGTGCTGACCATGGCACCCGCGCCGGTCATACCGCCAGAGCCAGTGGTACCGCCGGTTCCGCCAGCCTCGACTCCGCCGACACCGATCATTCCACCCGAACCACCAGTCACGCCGCCGCCTGATTGCCCGCCCTTCGCCTCTCCCCCAGCGCCTCCTGTGCTCCCACGAGGATTCAGACCGGACCCGTCGGTGCACGCCAATCCCACCAGACCAGCTCCAAGAATGACTACGACGACCATTGACATCTTGCACATGGAGTTCTCCACATGATCAACGGCAGCAATTTGCGTGCCGGAGTCTAGCACTACGGCTGTACGGCTAATTCTCTCGCAAGAATGCGGAGGCAGATTCAGTGCAGGCTCAGAATTTTGAGGGTTGACCGACTCCATGGCCATGATCTCACCCCTGCTGCCAGCGCCCATCTGCACGTGTCTTCGAGAAGATCGGTCCACCATCAGCGGTGTTACACTGGGGCACGGAGATTGCTACCGCAGATCAAGTGGAGGACTCCATGTTCAAGATGTCTACATGCGGCGTAGGACTTCTTCTGGCTGGCTTGGTGGCGTGTAGCAACCAGTCCGGTTCGGCACCTTCCGACGGCGCTATCCTGGGGCGCGTACCAACAAACCACCGGGCGAGCGACATCGAGTGCACGCAAGCTGCGCCAGCGGGGACCTGCTCTTGCAATGGCAACTGTCCGACTTCCACGTACCCATCCCAATGGGCATGCTCAAGCGACGGCGATTGCGGGGATGCCGGGATCAACGGACGGTGCACCGGGTCCCTCGGCCCGGCGGGATGCGGGTGCACGTATGACAGTTGTGTCACTCGCCAGGATGATGGGGCCACGTCTCGCCAGGGTCATGGGGCCAGGTGACGGGCATCGAAGGACCGGCTGATCTCATGCCACAGATTGGCCTTTAGGTCGACCCCGGAGGGCCCCGGCAGGGGCCCGACGTGCGCGGTGGTGTCATCGGCGGCGGGCCGCAGCTTTGGTACGCGGATGGATGGGCACCTTCTTCACCGGAGCCGCAGGCGGAGGTGGCAGCTTGTCGATGCTGGGTTTGAGCCGTGACCGATAGGACTCGCCATCGACGACGAGGTCGAAGGCGTTGTTCTTGAAACGATCGACGGCACTCTGGGCCAAAAGGGCATCGTCGAAAGTGGCGATCCACTCGACTGTGTCGCGATTGCTGGTCACAATCGTGGAAGCACGGGCATTACGCTCGACAAAGAGCTGGTAGATGTCGCGGCTCTCCTCGCGATTCATGGGTTCGAGCGCAAAGTCGTCGATGATGAGCACGTCGACGGTGGCCAGTTGGGTCATCAGGGCTTCCCTGGAATTGTCCATGCGGCTCTGCTTGAAGAGGCGCAGGAGTGCGTCGGCCCGCGACAGCCGCACATTGAAGCCGGCACGACAGCACAGGTGCCCGAGCGCGTTCGAGAGAAAGGTCTTGCCCACTCCCACCGGGCCGAGGATCACGACGTTGCGATGGTCCTCGACAAAGCGGAGTGAGACCAGCTCATTGAGCACCCGTCGGTCGTAGGTCACCTTCGCGGTCTTGTCCCACCGCTCAAGCACCATGTCCGGATCGAGGCCGGCCTGGTCCGCACGACGGAGGGCGGCGTTACTGTCCCGACGGGAGATCTCGTCGGTGAGCAGCAGAAGCAGGAGGTCCTCGTAGGGGGTGTCCTCCTTTTCCGCGAGGGTGAAGCGTTCGGGCAGCGTAGGAATGAGGCCGCCCAAGCGGAGCCGCTTGAGCGAGGCGACCAGGTCGGGGCTGATGGTGCGGGCACTCATGACTCACCTCCCGACTCCGTGTTTGTCTGGCCATCGGGCGGGACAGTTGCACGGGTGGCGAAAGTGGCTGCGTCGCGAGCGAAGCGTGCGGGTAACACGATCACGCGGCCCGTGGCGACAGCGGCCTCCTCGGTCCGACGGGCATCCTTGAGCATTCCCTCGATACGCGGCACCGCGATCACATCGAAGGCGAGCGCGCGCTCGCACAAGGCATTGACCCGGTCCTGCCCGTATCGCTCGCAGAGGCGCAAAAGCCCGTAGGCTTGCCGCAGCTTGAGCCAGGGCACAGGACCTTCGAGCAGGCGCTGGGCAAATTGACCGACCTTCTCGCCGTACCCACGGGCTCGGCGTACGACGCTGTCCACATCGCGCAGCGCCCACGCCGCCTTCCCTGGCGGGAAGTCCTGCGGATCGGTCGAGCGCTGGCCCGGGGCCTTGCGCGCATGCACCTTGATCAGCTCGGCCCCCAAATACAGTCGAACCGTCTTGCGGTCGGCCCGTGCCTCGACGATCTTGCCGATGTAGCGCGTGGGCACCGAGTAAAGCGCCTTGAGCACCTGCACGTGGTGGTCAGGGTGCACTTTGGGAGAGCACCAGTGAGGCACGTCGTACTCGCCCTCGGGTGCTGGCTGCATGTGCGCTCGCTCCTCGGCTTCGTACACCTCGCGCGGCACACGCCTTGTCGTCCCATGCACGCGCGCACCCGCCACCTCCCGGCACCACGCCTCCGCCTGCCGGCGGATCTCCACAAGGTCGGGGCTGAAAGCTTCGCCGGCAAACCAGCGCTCGCGCACGTACGGTACCTGATTTTCGACGCGGGCCTTGTCCTTGGGATGCCGCACGCGCGCCGTGTCCGCAAAGAGCTGGCGCGCATCCCCGTTGGCGCAATCGCTGTCGTTCAAGCAGGTGTCCTGGGGTGTGTGGCAGAAGTAGCCATGACCGCAATCCCCGCAAGAGCAGGGAACTTGCGTCCAGGTGCCATCCGGTGCGTGCTCGTAGCAGCCGCCGTCTGACACTACGGGGTTGCACGAGCATTGGCAGAGAACGCCGACTTGGCTGGGCGAACAGTAGCCGCTTGGTCCGCAGTCTGAGTCGACGCGGCAGTTGCTCCCTGTGAGACACGTATTCGCCGTGTAATCCGACGCTGACGCGCGGCAGTTGCACGGCTGGTTGCTGGGACAGTCCGAATCGCTGAAACACGTGTCGTAGACGCAGTACGCGTACACGGCGGGGCCCAGTTCTAGGCAGCGACCGTTGGTACCCGCCGAGCAGTCCGAATCTTGGCCACACTCGCCGATGCGACATGAACAACCACCATCAGAGCCTTCGCAGTCGCATTGGAGGGGACCGGGGGCGCGTTCTGATGGGCAGGTGCTGCCGGCAGGGCGATGGAGGAGCGGTATGCGCGTGGGCGAGCCATCCGGGTTGGCTACCCCATCTGCATCAGGCGCGGCTGCGTCTGTTGCAGTCGAGAGACAGGATGGCGCCGTGGCACAACACCACAAGGTTGTCTCCACCGTGCGATTGGCTGCGTTCAAATCGTGGCGGACGGTGGCACCGTCGCATACTGGACCCCGGGGTTGCCCGGTTCGGGGCCACGCAGGTCAAACCTGTGATCAAAGCGAGTCTGCAAGAGTTTCATCGTCGTTTGCATAGCAGCCCGCACTTTCATCGTAGCGGGCAAGTCGGATCGATAAGTGAGATGCAGTCACCTTGCCCGCCAGTGCCACTCCCGCCCGAAGCAGGAACGGTCTGACCGCCGATGCTGCTGGTGTTCGATCCCGCCTGCCCGCCGTTACCGCTGCCCCCACGAGACTTCAGACTGGACCCGTCGGTGCACGCCAGGCACGCCAAGCCAGCTACGACAAGGGCTGCAACACCGGTTGGCATCTTGAACATGGGGGCCTCCGTGTGTTCGACGGCAGCAAATTACGTGCCGCAATCTGGCGCTGCGCCTGGACGGGCGATTCTCCCGCAACAACGCTGATGCAGATGCTGCGCAGGCTCAGAATTCTGAGGGCTGGCGGACTCCATGGCCATGGTCTCACCCCTGCTGCCAGTGCCCATCTCCACGTGTTTGGGGGAAAATCCGTCCGCCATCAGCGGGTCCAGGCTGGGGCACGGACATTGCTACCGTAGATCAAGTGGAGGACTCCATGTTCAAGATGTCTACATGCGGCGTAGGACTTGTTCTGGCTGGCTTGGTGGGTCTGGCGTGTAGCAGCTCCGGTCTGAAGGCTAGAGGGAGTAGTGCAGGCGCGGGCGGTGTGGTGAAGGGCGGCCAGGCTGGCAGCACCATCGACAGCGGAACAACCGGCGGCACGGGTGGCACCATTGGTACCGGTGGAGCCGGGGGTGCTGGAATAGCTGGGGCGAGCGGTAACACGGGAGGAACAGGCGGGTGCTCACGTATCGACTGCCACATGCCGGCCTGTGCTGGAGAGTTCCAGCCGAATCCCGACCCCTGCGGATGTGCCGTGATCTGCGTGGCGACTCCTGACGCCGGAATTGCAAAGGACGCTGGAGGTCCAGACTACCCGTCGTACTGTGAGCTAGTCGATTGTCCTATCGAGGGGCCACCATGCTCGATCGGGTACGCACTGAGCACCGACTCTTGCGGCTGTCTCATCTGCGCTCCGGTGGACGGTGGAACGACGGTGGACGGTGGGAAGCCGGATGGGCCGCCACCTTGTCGGATTGCGTGCCCGATGCTGGACTGTGTGGGAGGGTACCTGCCGAATCCCGATCCTTGCACTTGTCCCGTTTGCGCTCCGCCCCCTGACGCAAGTGTGGCGAAGGATGCTGGCGGTCCAGACACCCCTCCGACGTGTCCACCGGTCATGTGCTCCGCGTTGACCTGTCCTGTTTGCCCGCCGATTTCCAGGGTGGATAGTGGAGCAGCGACGGACGGCGGGAAGCCAGACACGCCGGTGATCTGTAACGTGATGTGCCCGACGATGGCCTGCACTTATGGCTACCTGCCGAATCCGGAACCCTGCGGTTGTCCCATCTGTGCCCCGCATCCTGACGCAGGCATCACTTGTGCGGACGCAAAGGCTCGCGTTGCGGGCCTCTGTCCAGCCATCAGCGGCCCGACCTTCGATGGGGTGTGCACCTGGCCTGCCATCGAATGTGTCACTCAATGTCTTGCCCAGGTGAGTTCATGCAGCGACGTCGGCTGTGCATTCTGCGAGAACTGCGATTGCGTCGGCGGTCCCTTCAATACCTGCTACCAGCAATGCGCGAGCACATTCGGCCACTGAGCCACGCGTCCTGAACTTGCAATGACGTCGTGTCCTGCGTTCCTGTTCTCAGGTTGAGTAGCTGGCCGGGGGCACAGTTGCTTCCACCTCTTTCCCGCGCCTATAGTTGATTCGGGTTGCGACTTCCGTACTGACCTTGAAGTGGGGTAGGCGCTTCGGCCTGACCGCGACCACTTGGCCGCTGCGCGGGTTACGACCGTTGTAGGCGCAGTACTGGCGCACGGTGAAGCTGCCGAAGCCTCGAATTTCGATCTTCTCGCCGCGACTCATTGACTGCTCCATGCAGTCGAAGACCACATCGACCAGCAGCTCAGCACGTGCCCAAGGGAACTTGAGCTTGTCGGCGATGACGGTGATGAGGTCGGCTTTGGTCATGGATACGGTTTCGGCTTTTACACTCTTCCGCGATCTTGACAAGGTCACCGGCAGCGTCGCCAGCTGCCAGGATTCCCTCTGTTTCTCCCCGATCCCTCCTTGACTCCGCACACGATTCCCCTGCGGCGGGATTGACCAACCGACAACGGATCATCCCCTATCGAAGACCCCTGCTGCGTTTCAGGCAACCAGATCACTGTGGCTCTCGTCCCCGAGCAATGGGGCGGGCGTCTCACAGGGAACCATGGTCCTGACCCGACAGTAGCGGCGCTATTTGAGCATCAATAACAGATCGTGTTTTCCGTCCATGTCGCATTGAGCATGGCGACCCGCGCATTCTGAATCACCACGGAACCGCCGTTGGGTCTCGCAAACGTCATATCAAAGTAGCCATCGAAGTTGTTAAGTGTCACGGTCACATTGAGGGAGCCAGAGAGCAGAGTGAGATTCTCGTTCCACCCACCGTCATAGGGAATGCCGGCAGCCGAGTCGTCGAGCGATGCTGTCACCGTCACGTCCGGCGATGGCAACGTAACGACCTGCCCATTCTGGAACGGTGCGACGGTGACGTCGATATTGATCGGCCCACCTCCCTTGCACCCAAATGAAACGCTTGTGCATGTGGCTGGCGCTTGCATGCAAGGGTAGGAGGACGGATCGGGCACGGCCCCGACGAACGGCTGACTTATGGGCGGCTGCCCGTAGGTGACGGTTCCATCCGACCCAGGACGCGTACCACCGTAAGACTTGCCTGTGTTGCAATCCGGCCCATTGTTGCAACCCGCGCAGAAGACCGTCATCATAGTCGCAGAAATCAGAACCCGTCGGAATGAGCTGAGAGCGCTGTTCATCTTCACCTCAAGCCAATATGGCGTTGCCTAAACCAGCTGAGGCAGAAGTGGGTAGCGGGACCGGGTAGACTTCCGCTTCGATCCTGTCGTGCTGCCCGACTGCGCCAACCACGGGAAGAGTTTATCACATCGCGTCCTGGACCAGATCATGGTTGGTAGGCTGATGATCGCTTGCTTCCATTTCCGCCGCCTCGAAGACGACTTCCCCAGTTGTCCGGTGGTGTCCCTGTTCACGAGGGCCGGACCGGCGACACCATGATCTGCGGCGCACTGAATTATGTTCAACTTGGCCAGAAATCCCGCGTCACTCGCGTTCTGGATCAAGTAGCTCTCATTTTTTCCGCCGCCGTTGACATACCCCCTGGTGCGTGGACGACAGTGGGTACGCCGATCAAAGGGAACCCGCTTTCGGTAGCTAACTCAGCACCAATACGCCGACATCCTTGACGTGCATGTTCTCCCGACCTTTGGCGATTTCTTCCTGGACAAGATTAGTGTCCAGGACGTGCGCCAAT